>CAJXPL010000012.1 GCA_913057985.1 uncultured Synechococcus sp. | reverse complement strand
ACGGCTGCAACAGGTCGTGGGGCCGCGGCGGGGTGGCTTCATGGCCGCTCTGGTGCTGGGCAGCGCCCAAGTGCAGCTTCCCGAAGATCTCAGGCAGGCCTTTCGTGTGGCTGGCTTGTCCCATGCCCTCGCCGCATCGGGCTTCCATCTCTCTGTGCTGCTGGGCAGTGTGCTGATGCTGTCTCGCCGTTGGCCTCCTGCCCTGCGGCTTCCTCTGGCAGCCATGGCGCTGCTGCTGTTTGTCTGTCTTGCCGGGGCTCAGCCATCTGTGGTGCGGGCGGTGCTGATGGCTGCGATGGCCTTGCTGATTCGTGAGGCAGGTCATCACAGCCGTCCCGTCGGTGTGTTGTTGTTGACGCTCAGCGGCATGTTGCTGTTCCGTCCCGCCTGGGTCCACTCGATTGGCTTTCAACTCAGTGCAGCGGCCACCGCTGGACTGATCCTCACGGCTCCACGCCTCGAGAAGGCTGTTCAAGCGTGGTTGCCGGATCGCTGCCAGGGCCTGGCAGCAGCGTTGTCCATCCCTGTGGCGGCCTTGCTCTGGACGCTGCCGCTCCAATTGCTCCATTTCGGTGCCATGCCGTTGTACGCCCTGGTTGCCAATCTTCTTGTTGCCCCGCTGCTGGCGCCTTTGACGCTGCTGTCCATGATCTCGGCACTGTTGGTTCTCGTGGGGCCTACGGCTGTGCTGCCCCTGCTGCTGTGGCCCATTCATCAGTTGGCGGGCCTGGTGATCACCATGGCCAGCTGGATCAGCCACTGGCCTGGGGCACAACTGCTCACCGGATGTCCCCAGATGTGGGTGGTTGCCCTGCTGGTGCTGGGCTTGCTGCCCTGGTTGCTGGGGGCAGGGCCCTGTCGCCGCTGCTGGTCGTTGATCCCCCTGGCAACCGCCCTGCTCGTCCACGGCCTCGTGCAGTTGGGCGATGGTTTGGTGACGGTGGAGCGGTTTGATCGTCACTGGTTGCTTGGTCGCCATCTTGGGCGTGCCGCTCTGGTGAGCACCCATGGCGATGCGCGCAGTTGCCGGATGGCCAAGAAGCTCGCCGCTGTGCACGGCCACGCCCGTCTGGACTGGGTGCTGCTTTTGGATCCTGTGGCCACAGACGTGCTGGCCTGCTGGCAAGCGCTGGCCCACCGTGTTGAGGCTCCCCAGCAAGGCCAAGCTCCCATCGCCATCGGCCAGGTGCTTCGGAGCGATGGCCTATCGGTGCAGCCTCTGCAGTCCCGCTCTGGCGCACTGGTGATGCGGGTGGGGCATCAGCGCTGGCAGCTGGTCCCGAGCCCTCAGGCCTTGTGGGCACTGCAGCAGCGGCAGCGATCAGAACCCCGGCAGCTGATCACCGGAACCTGGCTGGGGTTTAAGCCTTCCGTACCCCAGCGCCGTTGGCTTCTGAAGCATGGAGCAGGTGCCCGGTTCGTCGGCCTTTAAACTGCGGGAACGCCTGAGGGCGTGTGGAGAGGTGGCAGAGTCCGGTTGATCGCGCACGACTCGAAATCGTGTAGGGGTAACACCCTCGTGGGTTCGAATCCCACCCTCTCCGTTTTTGTTGATCGCTGAATAGGTCGAATAAAGAGATTGCTTGATTAAGAGTTCATGAATCAAGGCCTCTGGCTGCTTATTGCAAATGCTTGATCTTTGAACTTATTGATTGGGTTTTTAGAGGGTATTTCTGAGCTGTTTTTATGAATGAAATAGCAGAACCAGCCCCTGCTCCACTTGATGAAATTCTCGTTCCTCTCGGCTGAGGTCGAGCCCCACATTGAGCCCTTCTTTGAGTGCGTCCTCAAAGGGCGGTGTTGATGGCGGAGCGCTGTCAATCCAAAGTGCCGCAATACCCACCGCTGTGGCATGCCAACGGAATCGGCTCGTTGTGCCGATGTCCGGTTCATTCAACGCCTCCTGCAGGAGGATGTTGATGGTGGTGTTCGTGCTGGACATGTGCTCCAGCATCGTGATCTTGGCCTAGTCCTGCAATCAGCTGAGAGACTTCGTAGCGTTCGCTTCATTGCAGAGGGATGGCCTCGGCTTCGGATCACCTCCCGCGGCGCATCGCTCTGGTTCATGAGTGGTTCTCGCCTCGCTCAAGCGGGGGCTCGGAACAGGTTGTTCAAGAGGTTGATTCTCTGCTGCGCAGCCTCGGCTGCGAGCCGCAGCTGGCGGCCCTGGTCGACGCCGAATCTCAACGGCCGGGCAGTTGGTTGCACGCACGATCCGTCCTCACCAGCCCGATTCAGCGTCTGCCCTGGGGGGCCAGTCATGTGCAGCAGTACCTGCCGCTGTTGCCCTATGCGATCGAACAGATCGATCTCGGCGCTGCTGAGCTGGTGATCAGCAGCAGCCACCTTGTGGCCAAGGGTGTGCTCACCGGTCCAGAGCAATTGCATGTCAGCTACGTGCACACCCCAGTGCGTTACGCCTGGGACCAGATGCATGCCTATCTACGCCGCTCGGCCTTGGCGCGGCGTGGCCTCGGCCCCTTGATTCGCTGGCAGTTGCATGCCCTTCGGCAATGGGATCAACTCAGTGCTCAGCGGGTGGATCACCTCATTGCCAACTCCCGTTTCACGGCCCGACGAATCCGCAAGTACTGGGGGCGCGAAGCCAGCGTGATCCATCCTCCTGTGCAGGTGGAGCGCTTTCGCTGGAACGCCAATCGAGACGACGTCTACCTCTGTTTGTGCCGTTTGGTGCCTTACAAGCGGGTTGATCTGGTGGTGGATGCCTTTAACCGTTTGGGTTTACCTCTTCTTGTGGTGGGGGATGGACCAGAGCGGGGACGGTTGGAGGCTCTGGCTGGTCCCACGGTCACGTTGCTGGGCCGTCAGACCCAGCAGCAGGTTGTAGAGCTCATGGGTCGTTGTCGGGCCTTTGTGTATGCCGGCCTTGAAGACTTCGGCATTGCTCCGGTGGAAGCGATGGCCTCCGGAGCGCCGGTGATCGGTTTGGGCCGGGGTGGTTTGTTGGACACCGTGCGTTGTGCGGCTGCCGGGATACCTGGCCCCACTGGAGTGTTGTTCCCGGAACAAACCGTGCAGTCGTTGGTGCAGGCCGTGGAGTGGTTTGAGCAAGAACGTCTTTGGCGTTCCCTCGATCCGGAAGCCATTCGTGCGTGGGCCGAGCGTTTTCGGCCGGAAGCCTTCGCTGCGCGCTTTGAATCCGCTCTCCGAAACGCTTGGAGCACCCATCAAAGGGCCTGTGCCGTTGCAGCGAGTGACCCTGCGGAGATGCCAGGGCTCCGCTTGTGACGTTGAGTGTGGTGAGTCACAGGTTGAGCCTTTGACCTCGGCCTCCCGGCCTTCCTTGATTCAGACCGCAGGTCGCACGTCTCGCCGTGGCAAGTACAAGCCACACCTTGCGCTGATCTCAGCCCCGCCATCGGTTCTGTCGACCGGCACGCTGATCCGCCATCAGAATCGTTGGGGCCGCGTCTTTAAGCGCACCGGAGACATTGTTTTTTCTCTGGCCGTACTCAGCATAGGTTCCCCAGTGTTGCTTCTTCTTGCGGCATTGGTGAAGCTCAGTTCGCCAGGACCTGTGTTTTACGTCCAGCGGCGTGTGGGCCGGAGCTACCAGCGTTTTGGCTGCATCAAGTTCCGCACCATGCGGGCGGATGCTGATGCCGTTCTTGCGCGTGTTCTGGAGGCAGATTCCTCGTTGCGCGCTGAGTTTGAGCGTGACTTCAAGCTCAAGAGTGATCCCCGAATCACTCCCGTGGGTCGATTCCTCCGCCGCTCGAGTCTTGATGAGTTACCTCAGTTCCTGAACGTTTTGCGTGGGGAGATGAGCGTTGTGGGGCCACGTCCGATTGTTGACAAAGAACTTGTGCGTTATGGCCCCTACATGGACGAAGTTGCTTCGGTCCGTCCTGGGTTGACCGGGCTTTGGCAAGTGAGTGGCAGAAACAACCTGAAATACAAGAAACGCGTCAAGCTTGATCTGGCTTACGCCCGTGGTCGTTCCTTCGGTCTCGACTGCGCCATCATTCTGCGCACGTTCGGTGTGTTGCTCCTCCCGATGGATCGTGGTGCTTACTGAGTCGTGTTCAGCGGCTGATCGCCCATTGGATGATCACAAGACCACTGAGCCAGACAATCTCCAGCCGGCTTGATGCCTTCAGAACATTTTTGACGAGGGTCACGTTTGGACAGGCTTGGCCTGCCCCCAGCAGTGGTTTCTGAACCAGGCGCTCTCCATACCTGTTTTCGCCGCCGAGTTGGATCCCGATGCAGTGGGCATAGATCGCTTCTGAACGACCTGCATTGGGGGATGGATCCGCAGAGCCATCCCGTTCTGCCGCCTGCACCCGTTGCACCCATTGCGTCCAGGGTGGGCAGACCAGGGGCAGCGTCAGCATGACCATCCGGCAGGGCAGCCAGGTGAGCAGATCATCGAGGCGTGCGCCGGCTGTCCCCAACCAGCGCAGCCGGCCGCTGCGGTACCCGAGCATGGAATCCAGCGTGCTGCTGGCCTTGAAGCCCCAGGCCAGCGCCAGCGGACCAGGGCCAGAGGGCAGGACCATCCACAGCAGGGCACCGATCCCCATCCAGAACAGCGGTGCGAACACGCCATCCACGGCATTCTCTGAGGCTGTTTCAGCTGCGGCCCTGAGCAGTCCCGTGCGATCCAGACTCTGAACGTCGCGTCCAACGATCCAGCTCAAGTTCCGGCGGGCTGGTTCGAGATCCCCCTCCGCTGCTGAGGGCAGTGCATCCACCACGGCGAGCACACTGTCCTTGAGGCTGCGAGCCGCCAGGGCGCTGGCGAGGCTCAGGGTCAGTACCGGAATGCTGAGCCATCCCCATGGGGAGGGAAGCCACAGCAGCCGCTCCAGACACCAACCCGTCAGAACACTGCCAAGCACCACGATCAGGCTGATCAAGCCTCCCCCGATCCGCAGCTTGATCGGATGGTCCCCCGCCCAAAACTCGACCCAATGGCGCAACTGCTGAATGCTCCACCCCATCACCACCACGGGGTGGAGCCACCGGCGCGGGTCACCGATCAGCCGATCAAGCACGGCTGCCCCGATCACCAGCAGGCCTCCCAACGCTTCTGAACTCATGGGAGGGGCGTGGCCAGAAACCAACAAAAATCCCCGCTCTGCACCGTTAGGGCAACAGAGCGGGGGGTGAGCTGAGTGATGGTGTCTGATGCCACCGGCTGTTCAGCGCTTGCGCTGGATCAGGCGTCCTTCAGCCAGCTGAACATCGAGCGCAGGCCTTTGCCCACGTTCTCGATCGGATGCTGTGAATCACGCTCGCGCACCTTCTTCATCTCTGGCTTGCCGGCTTCGCATTCGGCCACGAAGTTTCTGGCGAAGGTGCCGTCCTGGATGTCTGCCAGAACGCGCTTCATCTCGGCCTTGGTGTCGGCGGTGATCAGACGGGGGCCGCTGACGTAGTCGCCGTACTCCGCGGTGTTGGAGATCGAATCGCGCATGGAGGTCAGTCCTCCCTTCACCATCAGATCCACAATCAGCTTCACTTCGTGCAGGCACTCGAAGTAAGCCAATTCGGGCTGGTAGCCCGCTTCCACCAGGGTCTCGAAACCAGCCTTCACGAGTTCAGACAGACCGCCGCAGAGCACAGCCTGCTCACCGAACAGGTCGGTTTCGGTCTCTTCCTTGAAGTTGGTCTCCAGGATGCCGGCACGGGTGCCACCGATTCCCTTGGCGTAGGCCATTGCCATGCCGCGGGCGTTGCCGGAGGCGTCCTGTTCGATGGCGAACAAGGCGGGCACGCCCTGGCCGTTTTGGTACTCCCAACGCACGGTGTGGCCAGGGCCCTTCGGGGCGATCATCACCACATCCACATCGGCGGGGGGCTTGATCAGCTCGAAACGGATGTTGAAGCCGTGGGCGAAGCTGAGCACCTTGCCTGCACTCAGGTGGGGTGCGATTTCCTTCTCGTAGACGTCCTTCTGGAATTCGTCGGGCAGCAAGACCATGATCCAGTCGGCCTTGGCTGAGGCATCGGCCACGCTTAGTACCTCTAGGCCGTCCGACTTGGCTTTCTCGGCGGAGCGGCTGCCGTCATAGAGGCCCACCACCACGTTCACGCCTGAATCCTTCAGGTTCAGAGCGTGGGCATGACCCTGGGAGCCATAACCAATGATGGCCACGGTCTTGCCGTTCAGCAGACCGAGATCGGCGTCGGAGTCGTAAAAGAGCTGGGCCATCCGGGGCGGGCTTGCGGAACACTGCAGTGGACGAGCTTACGCAGCGGCCTGCTCCGTTCGGTTCAGGCCTCGTTCGGATGGGAGATGACGCGGTCGATCAGGCCGTATTCCTTGGCTTCTTCGGCGCTGAGGAAGTAGTCCCGGTCGGTGTCCTTCTCGATCTTCTCGAAGCTCTGGCCACTCATGTCGGCCAGGGAGCGGTTGAGCATCTCCTTCATCCGCAGGATCTCCCGTGCTTCGATCTCGATGTCACTGGCCTGGCGACGGCTGGTGCCGCCGAGGGGCTGGTGAATCATGATCCGGCTGTGGGGCAGGGCGACCCGCTTGCCTTTGGTGCCAGCCGCGAGAAGGAAGGCACCCATGGATGCAGCAAGGCCAACGCAGATGGTCACCACCTCGCTCTTGACGTATTGGATGGTGTCGTAAATCGCCAGTCCAGCCGTGACGGAGCCGCCGGGGGAGTTGATATAGAGGTAGATCGGTTTGCTGCTGTCTTCCGAGTCCAGATAGAGCATCTGGGCCACCAGGCTGTTGGCGATGCCGTCATTGACCTCAGAGCCAAGGAAGAGGATCCTCTCCACCCCGAGACGGGTGTAGATGTCGACCCAGCGCTCCATCTGGCTGCCGGGCAGGCGGTAGGGAACGCTGGGGGTACCGATCGGCATGGTTCAGAACGTTGATGAAGGAAGGGCAGGAGGTTTGGGTCTGATGCCGTCGGTCAGACGGGGGGATTGCCAGGCAGGTCCTTGCGGCTGCTGAGCACGCGGTCGATCAGTCCGTACTCAACGGCTTGTTGAGGGGTGAGGTAGCTCATCCGGTCGGAGTCCTTGCTCAGCTCCTCCACAGAACGACCTGTGTTGGTGGAGAGGATCTCGAGCATCGCCTGCTTGTTGTGCAGCACTTCCTTGGCCCGGATCTGGATGTCCGTCGCCTGGCCGCGGGCGCCGCTGCGGGGCTGGTGCAGCACGATGGAGGAGTGAGGCAACGCGGCCCGTTGACCTTTGGTCCCTGCCGAAAGAATCACTGCCGCCGTGCCCATGGCCTGGCCGATGCAGATGGTGTGCACAGGAGGCTTCACATAGCGGAGGGTGTCGCAGATGGCGAAGGCTTCGGTCTCGAATCCGATCGCATCACCCGAGTACCAGCTGGTGCCAGTGGAGTTGATATAGAAGTAAATCGGCTTCTCTGGGTTGTCGAACTCCAGATACAGCAGCTGAGCAATGATCAGCTCAGTCACGTCGATGCCCATCTGACGCTTGGCGTCGTCGTCAGAGAACAGGGGCAAGCCCAGGTAGACGATTCGCTCCTTGAGCAGGAGTGAGGGAAGGTCAGGAGGTGGTGTGCGCATCACGGCGCTGTCGCCGTAGTACGGGGCCGAAGTTGTCATCTCCACCATCGCGGTGGGGCGAGCCTAGCCGGGGTCAGCGGGCTTGCGGTTGCTGGTTTTGGCCGGTTTTCCCTGACTTTTCGATTTGGATGAGGGCTTGGTGTCGGTTGATGCATCGTTCTCGTCCAACCGTGCAAAAACCATGCGCCCGGTTGGGGTTTGCAGGGCACCGGTCACCACCACAGGTTTGCGTTGGCCGATCAGCGATTTCGCCTCGTTGACCACCACCATCGTTCCGTCATCGAGGTAGCCGACACCCTGGCTGTCCTCCTTGCCCTCTCGCACGATCTTGAGTTTGAGCTCATCGCCTGGTTGCACTTCAGGCCGCAACGCGATCACCAGCTCACTCAGATTCATCACCTTCAGGTCTTTGACCTGGGCCACCTGCGCGAGGTTGAAGTCTGCGGTCACCAGCGTGCCGCCGGTGTCGGATGCCAACTGCAGCAATCGGTCGTCCGTTCCCTTGCCGTCGTAACGGGTGCTGTTGATCACCAACCGCCGCCCGTAGGTTTCCCGCAGATCCTTCAGAAGCTTCAGGCCACGTCGGCCCTTGGCCCGCTTTTCGATGTTGGTGGAATCCGACAGCTGCTGCATCTCATCGATCACCGATTCGGCAACGATCACCTGCCCTTCCAGCAATCCGCAGGCGAGCATGCCGCGGATCCGGCCATCGATGATCACGCTCGTGTCCAGGATCTTGGCCGTGGCGGGGGTCAGCACCCCATCAGCCACCAGCAGCGCCTCCGTGCTCGCGGGATTGAACAGGCGCAGCAGCGTGCGGCCGTGAACTTCCGCCAGGTTGCTTCCGAGAATGCCAAAAAAGACATTGCTCACCACCGCCAGAAGGGGTTTGAGCAGAACAATTCCTCCGGAGAACGGAAGCAGCAGAACAGGCAGCAGCAGCAGGTTGGCCACCAGCAACCCCAGGATCAGGCCGACAGCCCGGCTCACCAGCAGATCGGTGGGCATGGTGCGCACCTGTTGCATCAGGCGCACCCGCAGCTTTTTGAACACCAGGCCTGCGATCAAGCCAATGCCACCGCCAGCTCCGCTGAGCTCGAGACGCAACTGTTCAGCATTGGTGGTTGCACTCACCAGGCCGTCGGGCAGCAAGTGAATCCCCATCCACCCGGCAGCTGCACCGGAAACCACAAACAGAAGCAGGATGAGCGGATCCACCATGGGTTCAGGTCGTGGCAGCTCGATCCGGATGCCAGAAGCATGCCTTATCCCATCCCGCCCCGCAGCGCCTACCTCCACATTCCCTTCTGCCACCGGCGCTGTTACTACTGCGATTTCGCCGTGGTTCCCCTGGGGGACCAGGCCCGAGCCGACAACGGGCCTGGCAGTCGCTCGATCCGTGAGTACCTGGGCTTGCTGCATCAGGAAATCGCCTCTGCCCCAGGGGGTCCTCCCTTATCCACCGTGTACATCGGCGGGGGAACGCCATCGCTGTTGTGCCCCGATCAGATCGGAGCACTGATCGATGCCTTGGCCAACAAATTCGGTCTTCAACCGGGTGCGGAAATCACCCTGGAGATGGATCCGGCCACCTTTGATGCCGCGCAGTTGGCCTCCGTTCTGGCCCATGGCGTGAACCGCATCAGCCTGGGGGGGCAGAGCTTTGATGATGCGGTGCTCGAGCAGCTGGGGCGTCGGCATCGCCAGAGCGACCTCCATGCGGCGATCGACTGGCTGGTTCAGGCCTGGCGCGATGGCGCGCTTCGGTCCTGGAGTCTCGATCTCATCCAGAACCTCCCGGGCCAGACCCTGGCCGGGTGGGATGCGCAGTTGGATCAGGCCATTGCCAGTCAGGCCCCCCATCTCTCGATTTACGACCTCTCGGTGGAGCCGGGCACGGTGTTTGATCGCCAACGAACGCTTGGCCTGTTGCAGCTGCCGGAGGACGACCTGGCCGTTGCCTTGATGGAGCGGACCACACAACGGCTGTCGGCTGCTGGACTCAGCCGCTACGAGATTTCCAACCACGCCCGTCCGGGCCATGCCTCCCGTCACAACCGGGTGTACTGGAGCGGTGCCGGCTGGTGGGGTTTTGGCATGGGAGCGACATCAGCACCCTGGGGGGTGCGTTTGGCGCGACCCCGCACCCGCGCCGCCTACGCGGAATGGCTGGATCACCCTTCTGAGGAATCAATTGCCGAGGCTGGTCTCCCCCTGGATGATCAATTGCTGGTGGGTCTGCGGCGCCGGGAAGGGGTGACCCTTCTAGGTCTTGATGCCGATGCCCTGGTGCACCGTTGGCAACCGTTCGTTGAGCGTGGATGGCTGCAGCAGCGGGCAGGCCGTTGGTGCCTCACCGACCCCGAGGGCATGGCTCTCAGCAATCAGGTGCTGATTGAGGTGATTTTGTGGTGGGAAGAGTGTTGTTCCGGGTCTGCTGGACCCAACCCTTCAACGCGTCGATGAACAGGCGGCGGCCATCCACCAGCGCTGGGCTGAAGGGAGGTTGTTTAGCGGTGAGCCCCAGCAGGTCTGCGGTGACGCGCACCTGGCCGTCGCAGCCGTCACCTGCCCCGATACCGATCACCGGGATGGTCAGGGCCTGCTGCACCCGGCACGCCAGATCCGCAGGAACATGTTCCAGCACCAGGGAGAAGCAGCCCTTCTGCTCGAGGGTGCGCGCCTGATCGACCAGGCGTTCCTGGCTGATGGCGTCCGTGGCCTGGCGCCGGTACCCCAGACGGTGCACGGCCTGGGGCGTGAGGCCCAGATGCCCCATCACGGGAATGCCCATGCGCACCAGACGGTCGATCACGGCGACAACCTCGGGTTCCGCTCCCTCCAACTTCACCGCCGCAGCACTGGACTCTTTCAACAGACGTCCTGCGGCCGCCACGGCACGGTCTTCGCCGCACTGGTAGCTGAGAAAGGGCAGGTCGCAGACCAACAGCGGCTGATCGGCGGGCATGGTCGTCAATCCCCGGGCCACCGCCTGGGTGTGATGGAGCATCTGGTCCAGGCTCACTGGGAGGGTTGTGGCATGGCCCAGCGCCACCATCGCCAGTGAATCACCGATCAGCAGCACATCTGCACCGGCGGCTTCGGCCAGAGCCGCAGAGAGGCTGTCCCAAGCAGTGAGCACGGCGATGGGTTGGCCCTTCTGCTTGAAGTGGGTCAGATCAGAAGGACGCATGCAGCTTTGGAACCCCTGGGCGGCTCATTGCTAGCATTCAGCTGATTCGGGCCTATGCGGCTCTGACGCCCAAATCTGGTCAGGACCGGAAGGGAGCAGCCACACGGGATGCTCAGGGCAGGCGTGGGTTCCGGGTCACCACTTTGAGATGAGCCGTCAGACCGTGCGGTCTGACGTGGTTCTCACACCGTCTAGTTGTCCTGTTGCTGACGACGACGCAGGAATTCAGGAATCCTGGCGCCATCCTCTACAGGTTCCGCACGGCTCGCCATCGATGGCATCGAGCGGCTGCGCTCGCTGCGGTAAGGCTGCTTGTTTTCGAATCCTGTGGCGATCACCGTGACGTGAATCTCCCCTTCGAGGGCTTCATCCACCACAGCGCCCACGATGATGTTCGCTTCAGGGTCAACGACGTCGTAAATCACCTCAGAAGCGGTGGTCATGTCCTCCAGGGTCATGTCCTTGCCGCCGCTGATGTTGATCACACAGCCCTTCGCACCATCAATGCGCTCGGTTTCCAGCAGTGGGCTGGCAATCGCCGCCTGTGCTGCTTCCACGGCTCTGGAGCGGCCGGAACCGATACCAATGCCCAGGAGTGCCGTGCCCGCCTCAGTCATCACGGAGCGAACGTCCGCAAAGTCAACGTTCACCAGGCCCGGGCAAGTGATGATGTCACTGATGCCCTTGACGCCCATGCGCAGGACGTCGTCCGCGCTGCGAAAGGCCTCCTGAAGGGGAGCCCCGCCGATGGCATCACGCAGGCGGTCGTTGGGGATCACGATCAGGGTGTCCACATGTTCTGCCAAACGAGCGATGCCATCGTCGGCCTGACGCATGCGACGACGGCCCTCGAAGCTGAACGGCTTGGTCACGATGCCGACGGTGAGAGCACCGACTTCACGGGCGACTTCGGCAACAACTGGTGCTGCACCAGTGCCCGTACCACCGCCCATGCCAGCGGCAATGAACACAAGATCGGAGCCCTGCAGCGCGTCGTGGAGATCAGTGCGGGATTCTTCTGCGGCCTTCTGACCGATGGTGGGGTTGCCGCCGGCGCCAAGCCCGCGCGTCAGGGTCTGCCCCAACTGCAGACGTTGCTGGGCTTGCGACTGGATCAGGGCCTGCGCGTCGGTGTTGAGAACGCGGTATCCAACCCCCTCAAGGTCACTGAGGATCATGCGGTTGACGGCATTGCTGCCACCGCCGCCAACGCCGATGACCTCGATGCGGGCGGACTGGCTGGGCTGGATTCCCGTTGCCGTGTAAGACCCTGAGCCGCTCACCATCTCCATCGTCGAGGCAGAACCGTTTGGTTGCGTTGCAGTATGTCCCTGAAGCCTGAATGCGGCTTCAACTGATCACAAACCAGGCTCTGAGGTTGTGGTCTCCGGATTTTCAGCCCTCATTGTTTCAGGGTTGGGTTAGGCCTGCCTTGGGCGCAGGTGGCGACGGAAGTTGCAGTTCCGGGCGGTCCGGATTGCTGAGATCAAGGCTGCTGTGATGGCCCCTGCGCAGGTGCATTGGCAACGTCTTGTTCAGATGGAGGATCGTTTCGATCTGAGCATTCAGGAGGGCCGGTTCGCCACCGAGATCAATTCGGCCCAATCCCGTGGTGATCAGACTGACGCCCCCGTCGGGGTGAAGCATGATCGCTTTGAGTCTCCCCTCGAATCGATCCCGTTGTTGCAAAAGTGCAGCAATCTGGCCGCGTTGCCGATCGTTCCAACCGCGCACCATGATGTTGGTGAGAGGTTTTGGTGATGCTTCGCTCAGGGGAATCCATTCACCTGCGGCGTTGAGCAGCCCCCGTTCCCGTCCAGCGGGTCCCCGACGCTCAGCGCGTGCGATTGGAATCTCCGGCTTCAGGCTGATGACGAGGCGAGCGGGGAACATCCGGCGCTGCACGTGAGCGCTGTGAACCGGTAGTGCCCCGACCAGCTGTTGTTCCAGCTCCCTCGGACTGACCTCCAGCAGGGGTGAGGGAATGCGCAGTTTGGCCGCCTCGATCACCTGATTGGTCTCAAGGTCAGCACCGCCGGTCAGGATGACTGCCTCAGGGCTCCGCAGCGTCCAGCCATGGCGCAGCAAGATCCAGCTGAATCCGCCACTGAGCAGCAGCAAGGCCACCAAGCGCCAGAGCTGAAGCAACAGGGTCCGGCGGCGCTGCCGGCGTAAGTCTCGGCGCCGGGCGACCTGAGCGGAAACCGGCCGTTGGGAGGATTTGTTGTTGGTCGAGACCCGCCTCACAGGTCGCATCGGGCCCGTGCCATCAGTTGCTCGCCCCAGCTGCGCGCGCGGTCCGCATCAGAGAAGGGCACATCCATCTGCAGATCCTTGCCAACGAGGCGCAGCCGACACCGCCCCTGGGATTCATCGGTGAGTGGCGCATCACCGGAGGCCAGAGACATCAGTTCCACCAGTTCGAGTTTGCAGATATCAAACGAGCCCTGATCCTGAAAGCTGCCCGCCTCGAAGCTGCTCCAGTGCAGTGCACCGTCTTTCAGACGCGCACCACCACAACCGTCGAGCTTGGCGAGTTCAGAGCCTTCGGCCCAGGCGCGAAACAGGGTTTGGCGCCGGCGTTCCAGCCATCCGAGCGACGCCAGCAGCACAAAGGCCAGCAACAAAGGAAACCAGAGCAGTCCGTGGCTCATGGGTCAGGCGAAGGACGCTGCGTTCATTCTCCTGCGGTTTGGATCAGTTTGTGCACCAACTGTTCGAGTGTTACTCCGCTGGCCGCCCAGAGCATCGGGAACATGCTCTGGGCCGTGAAACCAGGCAGGGTGTTGATTTCGTTGATCCAGAGCTGATCGTTGGCGTCGTCGTAGAAAAAATCCACCCGACCCATGCCGTTGACGCCCACGGCAGCGCAGGCCTGCAGGGCCTGGGCGCGGATGCGGTCAGCCACTTCATCGGGTAGTGGAGCGGGAATCAACGTGGTGCTGCGCCCTGCGGTGTATTTCGTCTCGTAGTCGTACCAGTCCGCATCAAAACAAACCTCACCGATCACCGACGCTTCGAGCATGCGTCCCCCCAGGACGGCGCATTCCACCTCTCGGGCGTTGACGCCCTGCTCCACCACCAGCCTTGGATCGAGCGCTGCAGCCTGATTGAGGCCTGCTTCCAGTTCTTGGCGGGAACGCACCTTGCTGATGCCCACCGAGGAGCCGAGATTGGCGGGCTTCACAAAGCAGGGGTAGTTCAGTTCGCGTTCAATCCGATCCATGAGGGCCGATCGGCTGATCGCGTTCTCGAGGTCGGACGCGTGAAGGGCCACATAGGGCACCTGGGACAGCCCGGCGCTGGCGAAAGCAGATTTCATCGCCTGCTTGTCCATGCTGACGGCTGAGCCGAGCACGCCGGCACCAACGAACGGTTTGCCGGTCAGCTGGAACAACCCCTGAATGGTGCCGTCTTCTCCATTGGGACCATGCAGCACCGGGTACCAGAGGTCGACCGCATCACATCCCTCCGGGAACCCCTGGAATCCTGATGGGGGCAGAGGTGGGTTGAGCTCCGGTGCGGTTTCGGAGGCCAGGGTTGCCTCGGACAGATCTGTTCCCCACCAGCGACCATCACGGTCGATGTAGATCGGCAGCACCGTGTATCGCTCTCGGTTCTGCCCGCTGCGCAGGCCTCGGACGACGGTCGCCGCAGATCGGATCGACACGTCGTGCTCTCCAGAGCGGCCTCCAAAGACGAGCCCGACCGTGATGGGACTGGACGGCATGAATGCGGCGACCCCTGAGCGGTGGGAGCGCCAAAGGTATCAGCGTTGTGCTCAGTGGGGCAGGGGGCTGCCGCTGAGTGAAAAGGAGCGCACCGCATCGATGCGCACCGGCACGAGATCGCCCGCTTTGTAGGCACGACCATCCGCTCCGGTGGAGCTGAAGAAGGTCAGGCGATTGGTGCGGGTTCGCCCCATCAGCTGCGATGGGTCCTTGGGGTTGATGCCCTCCGCCAGCACTTCTTCCGTGCGCCCCTCATAGCGGGCATTGGCCTTCCGGGCGCAGCGTTCCACCAGGACATTGATTTCGCGCAGGCGTTCCACCTTCACCTCCTCCGGCAGCTGGTTGTCCCAATGGGCTGCAGGGGTATTGGGCCGGGGTGAATAGGCCGCTGTGTTCACCTGATCGAAACCGATCTCTTCGATCAGATCGAGGGTGCGGCGGTACTGCGCATCGGTTTCGCCAGGGAAGGCAACGATCACATCGGCACTGAGGGAGGCATCGGGCATGCGCTCACGGATGCGGTCGATGATCCGCCGGTAGCGCTCAACGGTGTAGCCCCGGGCCATGGCCTGCAACACGTCGTTGTCCCCGCTCTGAAACGGAATGTGGAAGTGTTCGCAGAGCTTGGGCAGGTCGGCACAGGCATCGATCAGCCGCTCGGTGAAGTAGCGCGGATGGCTGGTGGCAAAACGGATCCGTTCAATGCCCTCCACGTCGTGGACGTGATGGAGCAGATCCGTGAGGGTGTGTTGGCGGCGACCCTCCGGCGTGATGCCAGGCAGATCGCGGCCGTAGGCATCAATGTTCTGTCCGAGCAGGGTGATTTCCTTGTAGCCCTGGGCGGCAAGACCCTCCATTTCCAGCTTGATCGACTGGGGCAGTCGTGATTGTTCCTTGCCGCGCACGGAGGGCACCACGCAGTAGGTGCAACGTTCGTTGCAGCCGTAGATCACGTTCACCCAGCCACAGATGCTGCTGTCTCGGCGGGCCGTGGTGATGTCTTCAAGGATGTGGTGGTCTTCGGTGGCGACCACCTGCTGACCGCTGTCCACCTGCAGCAGAAGGGTTTCAAGCCGATTGGCGTGTTGCGGTCCCATCACCAGATCCAGCTCCGGCACCCGCCGGAGCAGGGACTCGCCCTCCTGCTGAGCAACGCAGCCCGCCACCACCAGGGTGAGATTGGGGTTGCTGCGTTTCCTCTGGGCCTGTCTTCCGAGGTAGCTGTAAACCTTCTGCTCGGCGTTGTCCCGGATGGTGCAGGTGTTGTAGAGCACCAGATCGGCATCCAGTTCGGCTGACGCCTCCCGATAGCCCATGGCCTCCAGGATTCCCGCCATCCGTTCGGAGTCCGCCTTGTTCATCTGGCAGCCGAACGTGGTGATCCAGTAGCTGCCGCGCTGGGGGTTGGCGGTGGCGTCAGTGGCGAGGGGGGCGGAGGCGACCAAATCTCTGGCTCAAGCCTTCTCAGTGTGAGTCACAGCGGTGTTGTGTCAGTTTGGAGATTGACAGCCGGATGGCGATGGGCTGGGCCCTCACACGGTTTTCGCTCACCAAGGCCGTGCCCCTCACGATCAGCCGGGGCACCACCGCTGCCGTGGTGCGGTTAGAGCTCAGGTTGGAACGTGATGGGCTGGTGGGCCGCGGCGAGACCGGGGGATTTGAGACCGGCCACCGAGCCTTTGCCCTTGAGGCTGTGGAACAGGAACTGCTGGGGCTTTTGCCGCAACTGGAAGCTCTGGATCCCCACCGTCCGCAACGGTTTGAGCCCCTGCTTGCATCCCTGAGTCCCCCGGCCCGTTGTGCCATCGACCTGGCCTTGTGGGACTGGCATGGCCAACGGCTCGGCCATCCGCTGTGGCGGCTCTGGGGGTTGGATCCAGCCGAGGGTGTGGCCACCAGCGTCACCCTGGGACTGGCTTCTGTGGATGCCGTGTTGGATCGTCTCCAACGCTGGTGGACGCAGCTGCCGGCGACACGGGTGAAGCTCAAGCTGGGCAGCCCTGACGGGTTGGACCACGACCTCAGCCTGTTGGAGGCGGTGGCCCAAGCCATCAAGGATCAATCCCAGCGGCAGGGTGTGGCCATCGAACTGCAGGTGGATGCCAACGGCGGATGGACCGTGGATCAGGCCAGGCAAATGCTGGAGCCCCTGGCCGCACACCGGGTGGTGCTGCTGGAGCAACCCCTGGCTCCCGATCTGGATCCCACGCAGGACACAGCGGGATTCGCGGCGCTTCACCCCCACTGTCCGATGGCCCTGGTGGCGGATGAAAGCTGCTGGGATCTGGACGATCTGCTGCGCCTGGCTCCCGTGGTGGATGGTGTGAATCTCAAGCTGCTCAAGACCGGCGGGCTCAGTCAGGCCCTGCTAATGGCCCAGGTGGCGCAGACGAAGGGGCTGGACCTGATGGTGGGGTGTTACTCCGACAGCTCGTTGTTGAACGGCGCAGCGGCCCAGATGTTGCCTCTGATTCGTTGGCCGGATCTCGACAGCCACCTCAACTTGGTGGATGACCCCTTTGTGGGCCTTGAGTTGCAGAACGATCGTTTGCGACCTTCGGCGATGGCTGGATTGGGGATCCGTCCTGCAGGAGGCACAGCAGCGTGATGCGCGGGATTCAGGCGCCGCCGGGATTTCGGGAGATGCGGTTGGTGCTGCTACAACACGGCGGATTGGCCAGCCTCACTGGCAAGACCGGTCTGGCCATGCTCCGCCACCGTGCCGGACCGATCGTCGCGGTGATCGATCCCGACCATGCGGGTCAGTCTCTGCAACGCGTCACCGGTATCGAGCGGGACGTGCCGGTGGTGGCGGATTTGGCTGCGGCGCTGCCCTACGAGCCTGAGGTTGCTGTGGTCGGCCTGGCTCCCTCGGGGGGGCGGCTGCCTGATCTTGTCCGCCACGATGCCTTGGCGGCGTTGCGCGCCGGCCTTCACCTCGCCAGCGGACTCCACACCCGGCTGGCCGATGATCCTGAGCTGGCGGAAGCCTGCTGGCCTGACCGTTGGATCTGGGATCTTCGCCGGGAGCCGGAAGGTCTCAACGTTGGCCAGGCCCGCGCTGCAGAGCTTCCCTGCCAGCGCCTTCTGGCCATTGGCACCGATATGGCTGTCGGCAAGATGAGCGCATGCCTGTCTCTCCTGGAGGCAGCCCAGCGCTCCGGGATCCCCGCGCGCTTTGTGGGCACAGGGCAGGCCGGAATTCTGATCAGCGGAGAAGGGGTCGCCCTGGATGCTGTGCGCGTCGATTACGCCGCCGGTGCGGTGGAGGCGGCGGTGCTTCGCGCGGCGGCGGCTCTGCCGGAGCAGGGTCTTGTGCTGGTGGAGGGGCAGGGGTCGCTCTGCCATCCGGCCTCAACAGCCACCCTGCCCCTGTTGCGCGGTACCCAGCCGACGGCTCTGTTGCTCGTGCATCGGGCAGCACAGCAGACCATCGACCGGCTGCCTCAGATTCCTCTCCCCAGCCTTGAGGCTTTGGTGGCCACCACTGAAACCCTGGCAAGTTGGGCTCGGCCTGATGGGGCCGGTGAGCCAGCCAAGGTGGCCGCTGTCGCCCTCAACACAGCACGCCTTGATGAGGCCCAGGCTCGAGAGGAGGTGGAGCGCATCCGCCAGACCCTGGGTCTGCCCTGCACGGATCCAATCCGCTGGGGTGCAGAACCTCTCCTGGACGCTTTGTTGAGTTGTTAGAAGGGCGAGCGAGGGGATTCGAACCCCCGAATAGCGGCGCCACAAGCCGCTGCCTTAACCACTTGGCGACGCCCGCCGCGTCCGTGAGAATCTACCAACACGAGCTGCAGCCTGCCTGGTGTCCCGTTCATCGCGTCCGCAAGGTCGGTCTGCTCTGGCGATGTTGGCGGGGGGGATTGCGGCGGCCGGGGTGCTGTCGCTGGTGGTATCCAACCCATCGTTGGAGGACTACCAGGCCCATGCCGGAGACCAGCTGGTCCGGTTGGGCACCAAGGAACTGTGCGACGAACCAACCCTGCCGATGGTCCTGCGTCTCTGGATTCGCAATTGCCCTGAACTGATTGCCTCCCAGCGGGATGCACTGGGGGCATTGGCAGGCCAGTTCACCATCCGCCGCAACTTGTTTGTGGCCAGTCTCTATTCCACGCGGATGGAACGGAAGGAGATGCTGCCGGGTCTGCGCCTGCCTGGTTTTGAAGTGCTCAGCCTTGGTGTGGCCGGTCGTTTCGTCGTCCTCCGCACCGATGCCAGCAATGGTGCTGAGCGGTGATGGACACCCCGTCTCTTGAGGCCAAGCCGGGCAGTGGTGCCCTTGAGGCCTGGGCACCCCTGGGACTGCTGGATTTCGCCCCTTCAACGCCCTTGCCGGAGGTTGAGAAGCAAGGGCTGACGCCTGTGCGGCTTGCCTGGCATCAGGGGCGTCTGCGGGAGCCCATGCCCCTGCCCGCCGAACGCGTGTCTCCGTCTCGGATGGTGCTGCCGCGCTTGGTCGACTGCCATGTCCATTTGGACAAGGCCTACACCTGGCAGGAGCATCCAAACCTCAGCGGCAGCTATGGCGGTGCCCTGGAGGCCAACCTGCGGGAGCACAGCAGCCGAACCGTGGCCTGTGTGCTTCAACGCGGAGAGCGCGCGATGGAGAGGGCATTCGCCAATGGTCTGCGGGCCATGCGCAGCCATGTGGATAGTGGAGGCCCCGGTGCTGAGCCCAGTTGGGAGGCCTTGCTCACCCTGCAGCAGCGCTGGCGCACCCGCATTGATCTCCAGCTGGTGGCGCTGGTGCCCTTGGAATTCTGGTGTTCAGCTGAAGCGGATGCTCTGGCGCGTCGTGTGGCCGCCAGTGGCGGCTGTCTTGGTGGTGTGCTGACCCCTCCTTGTGGATCGGCTCTGGTCACCGAGCAGTTGGAGGTGTTGTTGCGCCTGGCTGATCGCCACAACTGCGGCATCGATCTGCACATCGATGAGGCGGATCACGGTCCGGCGCAGGGCATGGTTCAGCTGTTGAAGGCCCTGCAGCGCGTGCCGGTGCAGGTTCCCGTCACCTGCAGCCATGCCAGCAGTCTTTCTCTGCTGCCGGCGTCACGCCTGATGCGGTTGGCAGAGCGCATGGCAGCAGCGCAGCTCAGTGTGATTGCCCTGCCCCTCACCAATGCCTGGTTGCTGGCGCGGGCGGATCACGCCACACCACTTCAGCGTCCGCAGGCCCCGATCCGTCAGTTGCAACGTTCTGGTGTTCCGGTGGCGGTGGCGGGTGACAACGTGGCCGACCCCTGGTTCCCGGGAGGTGACTTTGATCCCTTGGCCCTGCTGGCCGCATCGATGCCGTTGACTCAGTTGTTGCCTTGGCAGCGCCTGGGCCTGGCCCCTTTCACCACGGCACCGCCCGCCATTCTTCAACTGGAGTGGGATGGGGTGCTGCGGGCCGGAGCTCCCGCCGATCTGATCAGCATGGAGGGCCAGGGCTGGTCGGACCTGATCCGTTGTGCTCCCCAGCGTCAGGTTCTCGTGGACGGCCACTGGCAGTCGTCACCGGGCGCTAGACCCTGACCAGTGTTCCGCCACGCCATGGGTCGCGCCGAAGCCTTGATTGCCCTGCGGCAAGCCCTCACTGCTGTTCCGGAACTGGAGCTGTTGGAGGAACCGGGGGAGCTGCAGCGCCATTCCCGGGACGCCTTTGAGTACTCCCCCGTCCTGACGCCGCGGCTGGAGGCCTGCCGTGCTGAGTTGGTGGTTCGTCCGCGCACGGTGGATGCCGTTGAACGGCTGGCTTCGGCCTGCGCTGAGCACCAGGTTCCCTTAACCCTGCGCGGCTCCGGGACAGGGAACTACGGCCAGTGTGTGCCTCTGCAGGGCGGCGTGGTGATGCTCACCACAGCCCTGCGGCAGATCCGCGCGATTGATCCGATCACCGGGGTGGTGACGGTGGAACCGGGCTGTGTGATGCGCGATCTGGATCAGGAGTTGCGCCGGCATGGACGCCAGCTGCGCTTGATGCCCAGCACTTGGCGCAGCGCCACCATTGGCGGCTTTGTGGCAGGGGGCTCTGGGGGCATCGGTTCCCTGCGCTGGGGCTTCCTGCGGGATCCAGGTCATCTGCTCGGGTTGGAGATCGTGCCGCTACGCCCCGATGCCCGGCGCCATCAACTCGGCGAGATGGATGCGGAGGCTTTGAATCACGCCTACGGCACCAACGGCATCATCACGGCCCTCAGCCTGGCCACAGCTCCAGCGGTCAACTGGCACCAGGTGAGCGTGGACTGCGAGCACTGGGAGCAGGCGATTGAGCTGATGCAACGGATCGCTGCCTCGGCCTTGGATCTCCATTTGGCGAGCCTGCTGGAACAGCCGCTGTTGCCCCGGATGCCCAGCTGGGGTGGTCCTGCCGTCTCGGCGCATCGGCTGCTGTTGCTCGTTGCCCCCGATGGGCTCAACAGCCTGCAACGGATGGCGCAGTCAGCTGGCGCCATCCTGCGGGATCTCGGCCCTGAGGATCTCTCCGGGGGCAATGGCTTGCGCGAGCTGAGCTGGAACCACACCACCCTGCATGTGCGGGCTTCAGAGCCGGGATGGACCTACCTGCAGATGCTGTTGCCGCAACCGGAGGCCCCAGCGATGGCGGCCTTGAAGCAGCGCTGGGGTGATGCCCTGCTCTGGCATCTCGAGCTTGTGCGTCAGCAGGGCTGTCCTCGGCTGGCGGCTCTGCCGCTCGTGCGTTGGCAGGGGGCAGATCAGCTGAACCGGTTGATGGACGACTGCAGGGCCGCGGGTGCCGTGTTGTTCAACCCCCACGTGATCACCGTGGAAGACGGCGGCCTTGGCGTCATCGATGCCGATCAGGTGGCGGCCAAGCAGCGCTTTGATCCCGAGGGCCTGCTCAATCCCGGCAAGCTTCGAGGTTGGGAGGAGCGCTCCTGAGGATCAGCAGCCCAAGCTGTCGAAGGTGGAAACTCCGGTGCTGGGGTTGATGCCATCGGCCTCGCTGCACAGCCGGCGTTGATCATCACGATCAAGCAGGGCATCCGTGAAATCGGCCCCCTCGATCTGAGCGTTGCTGAAGCTGCTGCCCGACGCAATGATCCCCGTCAGCACGGCATTGCGTAGATCGGTGGCGACGAAGTCGGCGCGATCCATCAGGGCGTCGGAGAGGTCAGCTCCCTGGAAATCAGCTTCGGCGAAGGCCCCTTGGGTGAGGATCGCGCCATGCAGGTTGGCGCCCCGGAAATTCGCTCCGCGGCCCACGGCTCCGGCGAAGGATGTGTTGGCCAGGTTCTGCCCCTCGAAGTCGCCGTTGCTCTGGTTGGTGAGCGTGTAGTCCACCTTTTCCTGGAATAGGGCACGATCCTGCAGTCCCACCCCAGCTGAGGTGTCCAGGGCCAGGGCCGGCGTTGCCATGAGCAGGAGGGGCAGGAGAAGGCCCAGCAACCAGGAGATTCGCAGCACAGTCCACGCGCAAGCTGTGCTCACTCTGCCGTTACAACGCCGCGAGCGAACAGGTCACCGATCAGATACAGCGATCCGGCAACAATCGGCACCGGTGTCGGCCATCCATTGCTGCTGAGCTGGTGCAGCACGGTTTCGAGGTTGTCTGCCTCCTGCAGCTGGTGCTCGAGCTGAGGCAGTTCCTGGAGGAGGGCCGACCGGTTCCAGCTCCTGTGGCTTGGCACCGGAATGATCCAGGCCTGGTCCTGCGGCTGCAGCAGCGTCCGGAGCATGGCGACAGCGTCCTTGTGGGCCTGGATTGCCAGGATCCACACCACACCATTGGCGGCATGGCTCCACAGGCTGCGTTCTTCGGCCAGTTGCACTGCGGCCGGTGGATTGTGGGCTCCATCAAGGCGAAGCCTGTGGTCACCCCAACGCACGCTTTGCAGCCGACCGGGCCAGTGGGCTGTGGCGAAGCCCTCCTGAATCACAGCCTCAGGCAACGTCCAGCTCAAGCCCGAGAGGGCTTGCAGGGCACCAAGGGCCACAGCGGCGTTGCTGCGCTGAATGGCGCCGGGCAAGCCCAGTTGCCAGGTTGGATCCAGGGGCTTCACCCAGTGGAGCCTGGCCTGCTGGGTCCGGCAGGTTGTCTCCAGCACGTCCCGCACTTCAGGGGCTTGTGCACCACTGATCACGGTGGCCTGAGGCGGGATCGCTGCCGCTTTTTCAGTTGCGATGGCGGTGAGGCTGTGGCCCAGGTGCTCGCAGTGGTCCAGGCCAATGCTGGCGACGGCTACGACAGGACGGCAGGGATGGGCCGTGGTGGCATCAAGCCGTCCCCCCAGCCCCACTTCCAGCACCAGCAGCTCGCAGGCGTGCTGTTGGAACTCCAACAAGGCGGCTGTCACCAGCAGTTCAAACGGAGTGAGCCGATGCCGTTGGTTCAGCGGCTGGAGTTCCTGCAACCGGCTGCGCAGGGTTTCAATCGCAATGGGTTTCCCCTGGATCCGGATGCGTTCGCACCAGCTCACCAGGTGGGGGGAGGTGGTGACACCGCAGCGGAGGCCGGCGGCACAGAGGGCTGATTCCAGAAAGCTGACGATGGATCCCTTCCCGTTGGTGCCCAGCACCTGGATCGCGGGAATCGTCCGACAGGGATGGTCGAGCTCGCGCAGGGCCGCATCCATGCGATCCAACTGCAGATCCATGCCACGCAGGTCGAAGCGCGGGATCAGATCAGACAGATCGTCCACTCAGCTGAGGCTGGAGAGGGTTGTCGCCAGACGGCGCAGCAGTTCGCGCACCTCGCGCTTGTTGATGGTCAGTGGGGGCACCATGCGCAGCACCGAGGGGCCGGCCGCCACGAGCAGCAGGCCGTGATCGATGGCGGCTTTCGCCAGCGCGGGTGCCGTCCAACTGCTGCCTTCCCGGATCACGATTCCCTGCAGCAGGCCCCAGCCGCGCACGCCTTGCAGGTGCTCCGGGAAGCAGTTCACGAGCTCTTGGAGTCCATCGCGCAGTTGTTCGCCACGGGCTGTGACGTTGGTCAGCAGGTCGCGGCGTTCGATTTCGGTGGCCACCGTCAACCCCGCTCTGCAGGCGAAAGGATTGCCTCCGAAGGTGCTGGCGTGGTCGCCGGGTTCGAACACATCAGCTGATGCATTCACCAATAAGGCACCAATGGCATGGCCACCGCCCAGGCCCTTGGCCAGGGTGAAGGCGTCAGGGGTGATGCCCAGCTGTTCATAGCCCCAGAGGCGACCACTCCGCCCCATGCCCACCTGCACTTCATCAAGGATCAGCAGGATGTTTCGCTCCGTGCAGATCTCGCGCAGGCGTGAGAAGAAAACGCGATCTCCAGGGTTGACGCCACCCTCCCCCTGCAGGGGTTCAACCAGAACGGCCGCGATCGAGGGGCCGGCCTGTTCGTAGCGGTTGATCAGGGCTTCGAGGGCCTTCAGATCGTTGTATGGGAAATAATCAAACCCGGTCACCATGGGCTCAAAACCCTTGTGGTACTTGGGTTGACCCGTGGCGGTGACCGCCGCAAGCGTGCGGCCATGGAAGCTGGCTGCTGCCGTGAGAATCACGGGCTGTTCGATACCGCGCCGTTGATGGCCGTGTTTGCGGGCCAGCTTGATCGCGGCTTCATTGGCTTCGGCGCCGGAATTGCAGAAGAAGACGCTGTCGGCACAGCTGTTGTTCACCAGCCAGCTGGCCAGCTCTTCCTGTTCCGGAATCCGATAGAGGTTTGACACGTGCTGGAGCCGACCCAGCTGCTTTCGCAAAGCCCGCTGCATGGCCCTGTCGCTGTGGCCCAGGGTGCACGTGGCGATGCCGGCGACGGCATCCAGGTAGCGCCTGCCTTGGGTGTCCTTGACCCAGCAGCCGTTCCCTTTGGCCAGAGCCAAAGGGAACCGGCCGTAGGTGTTCATCACGGCGGAGGGATGGGAGCCGGGGGACTTGAACCCCCAAGACCAGTGGCCGGCTGATTTTGAGTCAGCTGCGTCTACCAATTCCGCCAGGCTCCCGCACAGGGATTGTATTGATCGAAGGGCCCCACTTCAGGGGATGTTGCGCTTCACCTCAGCGCCAGCAGCGCTGAGCTTGGCTTCGAGGTCGTCGTAGCCCCGGTCCAGGTGCTTCAGACCAGCCACTTCGGTGATTCCTTTGGCGGAGAGGCCAGCCAGCACCATGGCTGCGGCTGCACGGAGGTCGGTGCCGGTGACGGGAGCTGCGCTCAGCTGAGCCACTCCTTCAACGATGGCGGTGCTGCCCTCGAGTCGAATCGATGCCCCCATGCGCTGCAGTTCGGCCACATGCTGCAGACGGTTTTCGTAGATCTTTTCGCTGATCACACTGGTGCCCTTCGCGGTGCACATCAGGGCCATGAACGGTGCCTGGAGATCGGTTGGAAACCCGGGGAACGGTTGGGTGGTGATGTCCACGGCCGTGATCTCGCCAGGGGTGATCGTCACGGCCCTCCCCTTGATCTCGATGGAGCAGCCGCAATCACGAAGTTTTTGGATCACAGCGCTGAGGTGCTCGGGAATGACGGGCTCCACCACCAGTGGTGAGCGCGTGATTGCCGCCGCCATCAGGAATGTTCCGGCTTCGATGCGATCCGGGATCACCGGGTAGTTGCTGCAACCACGGAGACGCTCTACGCCTTGAACGGTGATCACCGGGCCGCCAGCGCCGCTGACCTGGGCTCCCATGCTGTTGAGCAGGTTGGCCAGGTCCTGCACTTCAGGTTCCTGAGCAGCGTTTTCGATGGTGGAGACCCCATCGGCCAAAACCGCTGCCATCAGAATGGTTTCGGTGGCGCCAACGCTGGGGCAGTCGAGCACGATCTGAGCGCCCGTCAGGCGTTTTTTGCTGCCAGGCACTGAGGCCGTGACAATCCCGTGCTCGACATTGACGACGGCACCGAGGGCTTTGAGTCCGCGGATGTGCTCCACCACGGGACGAGCCCCGATACGGCACCCTCCAGGCAGGGGGACCCGAGCGTGTCCCAGGCGTCCGAGCAGGGGGCCAATGCTGAAAAAACTGGCGCGAAGGCTGTTGACCAGCTCGTAGGGAGGGGCCGAGCCATTGAGCTCGGCGGCGGTGAGGCGAATGCGATCTGCGCCTTGGCTCACCTGAACCCCCAAAGCTTCAAGGATGGCGCTCATGCCATCGATGTCTGTCAGGGAGGGAATGTTGGTCAGTTCAATGGTCTCCTCACTCAGGAGGCTGGCTGTCATCAGCACCAGGGCAGAGTTTTTCGCGCCGCTGACGCGAAGCGTTCCCTTCAAGGCGTGTCCGCCGCTGACATTGAGGCGTTGCTTGAGACTCTCCTGAGACGCTTCTGCAACGACCATCATTTATGAGCTGATCCCCTATGTCCGGATTTTGGCAACAGTCTTTGAGACCGTCTAGACGGCCGGCGTCCAAACTGGACAGTTTGTTTCGGGGCCGGGGAAGCCACGGATCGGTGATGCTCTATGTTCATTCGGTCGAACACGACACGCCAGCGGATGTGGCGGAATTGGTAGACGCGCTAGTTTCAGGTACTAGTGGTGGCAACATCGTGGGAGTTCAAGTCTCCCCATCCGCACTAACTTTGTCGGGTAACGACACCCGACTACCATGATCGTTCTGAAAATTTCCAACGCCTCGGAAGTCGTTGCTTCGAAGGTCGGGAAGTTTCTTGAGTTTCTCACCCCTGATTCCATCGACCATGCAACCGTCGAGGATCAGGTGATCAAAAAGATGATTGAAAATCTGGCAGCGGAAGGAATTAAAGGGGAAATCGCAGCCATCAATGGCCTCGAGCTCGACGGAGAAGATCTGAGCGTTCACAAGGGCCTGAACGTGCGCAAACACGCAGCGTTCTGAGGCGTTCTCTGGATTCCTCTTTCCCCCTGATCAGCAGCCGACGTAATCCCCTGGTCAAACGGCTGCGAACCCTGGCGACCCGTGCTGGGCGAGAGGCCGAGGGGCTGTTGCTTCTCGAGGGCACCCACCTATTGCAGGAAGTTCTCAGGCAGGGCAACGCACCCGTTGAAATCATCTCGACTGAAGCCTGGTGGCAAGGTCATCCGGCCCTGGCTGAACGTTGTTCTCAGGCGCGATGGCGGATCGTCACAGATGAGGTGTTGCGGGCTGCTCTTACAACAGTCACACCTGATGGCGTTGCCTGCCTGAGCCCCCTGGATCGACTGCCCGCCGTCCCACCAGAGCTGGACTTCCTCCTGGTTCTGGATCGGATTCAGGATCCAGGGAATCTGGGCACGTTGCTGCGCACGGCCCTGGCCGCTGACGTCAACGCGGTTTGGATGGGGGCTGGCGTTGATCCCCTTGGCACGAAGGTGTTGCGGGCCTCTGCCGGTGCTCTGCTTCAACTGCCGCATCAACGCTTTGGACCCAGCGAAGCGATGGCGATTTCACAGCTTCGGCAGGAACTGAAGCAGTTAGCAGCTTTGGGTGTGCAAGTGGTGGCCACCCTGGTGCCCGATTCGACCCAAGCTTCTCCGATTCCCTATTGGGATCTCGACTGGACTCTGCCGACGGCGCTGGTGCTGGGAACCGAGGGCGCAGGTCTGCATCCGGATCTGCAGGCCTGCTGCACCCATGCCGTCACGCTCCCCCATAGCGCACGGGTGGAATCCCTGAATGTGGCGTCTGCCGCTGTTCCTCTCCTTCTGGAGCGGCGAAGAGCGACAATGACCGCCACATCGCAGCAGTTCGGGTGAGCGACGCCAGCTTCGACTTCGACGTCATTGTTATTGGAGCCGGCTACGGCGGCTTCGATGCTGCCAAACATGCCGCCGAGCACGGCTTGAAGACGGCGATCGTTGAATCCCGCGACATGGGTGGCACTTGTGTGAACCGGGGCTGCGTGCCCTCCAAGGCGCTGCTGGCCGCCAGTGGAAAAGTGCGGGAACTGGCAGACGACAAACACCTCTCGAGCTTCGGCATTCACGCTGCTCCCGTCCGGTTCGAGCGGCAGAAGATCGCTGATCACGCCAATCAGCTGGTTCAGACCATCCGCACCAACCTCACCAAAACCCTCGAACGGGCCGGGGTGACCATCCTTCGTGGGCACGGCCGTCTTGAGGGCAGCCAGAAGGTGGGACTGCGGGAACCCAGCGGGGTGGACAGGGTGCTGACCGCCAAGGACGTGATCATCGCCACCGGATCAGATCCCTTTGTTCCGCCAGGCATCGAAACCGATGGCCGCACGGTGTTCACCAGTGACGAGGCCATCAACCTGGAATGGCTGCCCCGCTGGATCGCCATCATCGGCAGCGGTTACATCGGCCTTGAATTCGCTGATGTGTACACCGCCCTCGGTTGCGAGGTGACGATGATCGAGGCCATGGACAAGGTGATGCCCACCTTTGATCCCGACATCGCCAAGATCGCTGGGCGTCATTTGATTGATGGTCGCGATATCGATGCGCGTTCCGGTTTGCTGGCCCGCAAGGTCACCCCGGGCTGTCCGGTGCAGATCGAACTGGCTGATTTCAACAGCCGTGAACTGGTGGAGACCCTTGAGGTGGATGCCGTTCTGGTGGCCACAGGGCGTGTTCCCAGCAGCAAGGGTCTCAACCTGGAGTCACTGAACGTGGAAACGAACCGTGGGTTCGTCCCGATCGACGATGCCATGCGCGTTCTGGTCAACGACCAGCCTGTTCCTCATCTCTGGGCCGTGGGCGATGTGACCGGCAAGCTGATGCTGGCCCACACGGCTGCTGCCCAAGGCACCGTTGCGGTGGACAACATCCTTGGCCATGCGCGCGAGATCGATTACCGCAGCATTCCGGCGGCCACCTTCACCCATCCCGAGATCAGCTCGGTCGGCCTGACCGAGGCGGATGCCGAAGCTTTGGCAGAGAAGGATGGCTTCCAGCTCGGTTCCGTTCGCAGCTACTTCAAGGCCAATTCCAAAGCTCTGGCTGAACTGGACAGCGATGGCCTGATGAAGCTGCTGTTCAACAAAACCAGCGGTGAAGTGCTTGGCGCCCACATCTATGGGCTTCACGCCGCCGACCTGATCCAGGAGGTGGCCAATGCCGTTGCCCGGCGCCAGAGCGTGCGTCAGCTCGCCACCGAAGTGCACACCCACCCCACCCTCAGCGAGGTGGTGGAGGTTGCTTACAAGCAGGCTGCCGCCCAGGTGGCCGCCTGATCCCGCCCCACGTTTTTCGTTCCAGTCTTTTTCCTCTTCCATGGAGATCCGCCGTCGTCCCCCCAACCCCAAGGTGCGGGTGGCCCATCTCGAATATGCGGTGCCCCACGACGACGAGGAACCGCGTCACATCCTCGAGAAGATTGTCTGGGAAAAGGACCGTGAGATCGATGCCGCCCGCGACAAGGTTCCCCTCGACAACCTGAAGCAGCAGATTGCCAAGCTTCCCCCCACCAAGGATTTCCTGGGGGCGCTGCAGGCGGCCGCCACGAAACCTGCGGTGATCGCTGAGGTGAAAAAAGCGAGCCCCAGCAAAGGGGTGATCCGTGAGGATTTCGACCCGGTGGCGATTGCTAAGGCCTATGCCTCTGGTGGTGCAAGCTGCCTCTCGGTGCTCACCGACAAGACCTTCTTCCAGGGCGGCTTTGATGTCTTGGTGGAGGTGCGTCAGGCCGTTGACCTGCCTCTGCTCTGCAAGGAGTTTGTGCTGAGCCCTTACCAGCTGTTCCAGGCCAGAGCGGCTGGGGCTGATGCGGTGCTGCTGATCGCTGCCATCCTCTCGGATCAGGATCTTCGTTATCTCAACAAGGCTGCGGCGGCACTGGGTCTCACCGTGTTGGTGGAGGTTCATGACGCCACCGAAATGGACCGGGTGCTCAACATTGGCGGCTTTCCCTTGATCGGAATCAACAACCGCGATCTCACCAGCTTCGAGACGGATCTGGCCACGACCGAGCGGCTGCTTGTCGACTTCAACGACCGGTTGAAGCAACAGCGGGTGCTGCTGGTGAGTGAATCGGGTCTGTTCAGCCGGGCCGATCTCGATCGCGTGCAAGCCGCCGGTGCGGGGGCTGTGCTGGTGGGGGAAGCCTTGATGCGGCAGCAGGATGTTGAAGCTGGTCTGGTGCAGTTGATCCAGGCCGGTTAAGGCCGTTGCCATTTCACTGCTGATGCAGAATTGCGACACTCAGGCGGTTCTTTGTGCTGATTAGCCTTTTGACCGGTGTTGCAGCCGGGGCCGTTCATGTGGTGGGTGGTGCTGATCACCTGGTGGCCATGGCGCCTTTCTCCCTGAACAAGCCATGGGCCGCCTTTCGTCACGCCCTGGCTTGGGGTGCTGGTCACTCCACCGGGGTTGTGGTTCTGGCGTTGATCGCCATTGGTCTGAAAGACCTGGCCCATGTGGAGGCGATGTCGTCCTGGGCGGAATTTTTGGTGGGTGTGGCTCTGCTGGTGGTGGGTGCCCTGGCCGTGCGCACGGCGTTCGGGCTGGAACTGCACACCCATCAGCACCGCCATGACGGTGCCGCAGAGCATCGTCATCTTCACTTGCATGTGCGCGGCGCCAGCAACCACCGTCGCCACGTCCACGCCTCCTCCGGCCTGGGCTTGCTGCATGGCCTGGCGGGGGCCAGTCATCTGCTTGCAGTGATCCCTGCGTTGGCCCTGCCGCCCCACGCCGCCTTGGGCTACCTCGTGGCTTACTTGCTTGGTTCCATTGGCGCCATGGTGGCCGTGGTGTCTGTGGTGTCGTTCCTCACGCTCCGCAGCGGTGCCCGGCTGATGCCTTTTCTGGTGGGCGGTACGGGTGCTCTCTCGATCATCACCGGGGCCATCTGGCTGCAGAAGACCTCACCGGCTCTGTTCTGATTTCCCACGCGGCAACCGACCCACCACTTCGCCGATCAACAGATTGGTAGGCACAGCTCCAAGTTGACGGCTGTCGGTGCTTTCGCCTGGGTTGTCGCCCAGCAACCAAAGTCCTCTGCTGTCCAATCGGCTGAGACGCTTGATCAGGCGCAGCTTGCTGCGCTGGGGATGCCAGGTCACGACCACAGATCCCAGGCAGGGTGCGGTCTTCCGGCCCAGCCGCCTGACCAGAACCCGATCTCCGGGTTCAAGGGTGGGTTGCATCGATCGTCCTTCGATGCGCAGAAGCAGGCGGCGGCCACAAAAAAGCAGCAACAGGTCGCGAAGACCTGCTGCTGCGATGGAGGGATTGGTTCTGTTCGAGCTCAGGATGCGGTGACCCAAGCGTCGGAACGGCCCTTGGATTGCCAGAACATGCCGTGGATTTTCTCAACGGCGGCCATCAGTTCCTCGGCCTTGGCCTGATCGATGTTCACCTTGCAGGCGCTGCAGAGTTTGGCTGCTTTCCAGAAGGTGTCGTGCAGGTCGGGGAAGGTGGCCAGGTGATCGGGCTTGAAGTAGTCGGTCCAGAGGATCAACAGCTCTTTCTTGGTCTTCTGTGCTTCCTCTTCCTTGATGGCCACGTAGCGGCCGAAGGTGTTGTTGTAAGCGGCCATGGCAGCAGCGTCACCAGAGGCGGGAGCTTCCATCGCCTTCAGCTTTTTGGTCATCGACAGAACGGCTTCGGCTGCCACGCGAGCGGAAGCCGGGTCGTACACGCCACAAGGACCGTCACAATGGGCTTCTGCCACGGGGGCAGGGAGGGCACATGCAAGGGCGGAAAGGGCCGAGCGCAGCATCGGTTCAGAGCGGAATTGGCTTGGATTGAGCCTAGCTTCCGCTCACTTCTTCACGTCGAGCAGTTCCACCTCGAAGATCAAGGTTGCGTTGGGGGGAATCACGCCACCGGCGCCCCGGCTTCCGTAGGCCAGGTCGGAAGGGATCACCAGCTTGCGTTTGCCACCAACTTTCATGCCGGCAACACCTTCATCCCAACCCTTGATCACCCGACCAGCCCCGAGGGGGAAGCTGAAGGGTGTGCCCCGGTCGTAGCTGGCATCGAACTGGAGTCCGTCTTCCAGGGTGCCGCGGTAATGCACCACCACCGTTTGGCCGGGTGTGGCCTCTTCGCCGCTGCCCACCTCCAACTCAATGATTTTCAGACCACTGGCGGTGATGGTGGTGTCGGGGGCATCGAGGGGGCCGCCGAGGGCTGAGGCGTCGGCGGGAGCGGAATCGTTGGCCATGGCGAAAAGAGTCGGGTTGGGGTCGTCAGGGTCGAGTTCGAAGCTCAACGCCTTCTGGGGTTTCGAAGCCTCGCTGCGAACGGCAGCAGGCTGCACCGGGGCTGCGGAAACGGTGGAGGGGGCCACGATCTGGCTGACCAGGGCCAGGAGCAGGCAGGCCACACAGACCGTTGTGCTGATGATGATGTCGCGCACGGAAAGGCTTCTGTTGCGCTGATTCTGACCTCCGGTCCGCGGCGCCGGCGTTCATTCAGGCCGGTTCATCTGCCGCAGCTGTTGCTCGAGGCGATCAATGCGACCGCGCAGCTCGTCCACTTCCTTCTGGCTGGGAACGCCGAAGTCCTGGAGCAGGTTGTCGCGGTTGCGTTCCAGGTTGCGCCCCATCTGCTGTTCCAGCTCGGGGGTTTCACCACGCAGGGCCTTGAGCACGTCGTCCACCAGAGCCGATGCTTCATTCGGATCCAGCCGGCCACTGCTCACCCAGTTCTGAGTGACGCCGCGCAGACGCTCAGCAACGAGGGTGGTGGTGCCCAGGCCGCGGAGCAGCAGTTGCTGGAGAGGATTCGCGGCATCCATGGCGACAGGTGGGCGGGTCCGATCCAGGATGCCTTCGGCCGGGACTGCTGACCATGGGCAATCACCAACTGCAGGCCGGATCGCGGGTGCTGCTTGGCGGCGTCCTGGCCGGCGTGGCTCCATCCCTTGGCGGGCCATTGCTGATGGTCCCTGCCCTTGCGCTGCTCTGGTCCGTGGCTGAGCGCCCCCGCTGGTCGGCGGGCTGGGGACTGCTGGCCGTTTTGACCAGTCACCGTTGGCTGCTGGCCCTGCATCCACTCACCTGGATGGGCGTCCCCGCCTGGCTGAGCCTGCCTGTGGCACTGGCCCTCTGGCTGGCCTGCGGAAGCCTTGCCGCTCTGCTTCTGGCCGGATGGTCTGTGCTCGCGCGGCGGCTGCCTCATCACTGGCCGCGGTCAGTGCGGCTGGTGTTGCTGGCTGGGGTCTGGGCCCTCGCCGAACTGGTGCTGTCGGGTTCGCCGCTGTTCTGGATCGGCGTCGGCGGCACCACCCTGCCCTGGGACCGTCCCCTGGCGGGATTGGCCCGCTGGTTCGGTTCCGGAGGGCTGACATGGCTGCAGTTGTGCTGGGGCTGCTGCCTGCTGGCGCTGTTCGAGCAACCCGCTGCCTGGCGTCGCTGGGGCCTGCTCGGATTGGCCAGTGTGCTTCTGGCCCATGGTTTGGGCAGCTGGCTGTTGTCAGTGCCGCCGCCGCCGGTCGGCTCCGTTGTTCTGGGGGTTTGGCAACCCGCCGTTCCCACCCGAGAAAAATTCGATCTGGAACGTCAGCAGGCGCTTCCAATGGCTCTGGTGGATGCGATGCGTCAGCTGGAGCCCAACAATCCAGCCGCTGTGGTTGCTCCGGAGGGAGCGCTTCCGGCGCGTTTTCAGCTGCCGGCCGAAGCTCCAGCCGTTCCTCTGATCAGTGGCGGATTCCGTTGGGTGCGGGGTCAGCAACGCAGTTCTCTGTTGCTGTATGAGCCCCCCGACTGGTTTCCCGTTCCTCTGGCTGACAAGCACCGTCTCGTGCCGATCGGGGAATGGATTCCGCCTCTTCCTGCCGGGCTGACGGCGGGACTGTCTGCGGTGGGGGGACTGTCCCCCGGTCCGGCCCCGAGAACGATGGCGGTGGTGGAACCCCCTGCGGCCGTTGCGATCTGCTACGAGATCGCCGATGGTCTGGCTCTGGCCCGCGCCGCTGCCGATGGAGCGACCTGGCTCCTGGCCATCGCCAATCTCGACCCCTATCCGCTCCAATTGCAGGAGCAGTTTCTGGCTCTCGCGCAGTTACGGGCGATCGAGACAGGACGGGATCTGCTCAGCGTTGGCAATACGGGCCCCACGGCGCTGATTTCGGCCAACGGGTCGGTCCAGAGGTTGTTGGCGCCGGAAGCCCCTGGGGTCGCCGAGGCCGTCGTTCAGGTGCGTCAGCGCGTCACGCCCTATTCCCGTTGGATCAGCCCCCCACCCAGAACGGTTTCACCGTCGTAGAACACCGCCGCCTGGCCTGGTGTGATCGAGAACTGCTCCTCCTCAAAGCTGAGACGGCAGCGGTGGGGCCGCTCCCGCTGCTGATCTGCTTCGGTTGCTGGAAGGGGTGAAAGTTCCGCACTCACCGGAGTACTGCGGTAGCGCACCTGCACCTCAACGGTTCGCGGCGCCTCGATCGGGTCAATTGAGACCCAGTTCACCGCACCCACCACGCAGCTGTCTCGGCCGGCCTCGGCCCGGGGTGCCACGACCACACGATTCATGGCAGCGTCAAGGCGGATGACGTGAAGGGGCTCGCGCCAGGCCACACCGAGCCCTTTGCGCTGACCGATGGTGAAATGTTCAATGCCGTCGTGCTCGCCCACGACAGTGCCGTCCGCCAGCACAATTTCCCCCTGTCGCGGTGGCAGATAGGCGTCCAGGAACGCCCGCATCGATCCGTGGTGGTCGGCCAGGCAAAGATCCTGGCTCTCCGGTTTTTCTGCGGTGCGCAGACCGTGGCGGGCGGCTTCGAGTCGCGTGTCGGGTTTGGTCAGCTCCCCCAAGGGAAAAACGATGCGCCCTAGAACCTCCTGGGGCAGGTCATAGAGGAAGTAACTCTGGTCCTTGCGGGTATCGAGGCCCCGCAGCAGCTGATGGCGCCCTCGATCACCGCCATGACGGATCCGGGCGTAGTGGCCGGTGGCGATGCGGGGCAGCTTTCGCTCCTGCAGAGCCCAATCGAGCATTGGTCCGAACTTCACCGATCGGTTGCACTGGGAGCAGGGCAATGGCGTGATCCCATCGCGATAGCCATCCACCAGCCGTTGAACGATTTCCTGTTGGAACGTTTCGCGCGTGTCCACCACGTGGTGGGGAATGCCCAGCTGTTCACAGATGCCGGCCGCATCCACCAGCCCCTCGGCGCAACAGGCCCCTTTCCCGCTCATCAGCCAGAGCGTCAGGCCTTCCACCTGCCAGCCCGCCTCCACCAGCAGTGCCGCCGTCAGGGAACTGTCGACGCCTCCAGAGAGACCAACGGCCACACGATGCTCTCCGGGCCATTGCCTGAGGCGCTCAAGAGCAGCCTCTCCAGCGCGGGTTGTGGTCGATCCGACGGCCATGGGCGGCGCAGGGAGTTCTCTCCATAGTGAGGTCCCGGCAACCGCAACTGGTGTGGCCTCCCGCTGATTCCGATCATCTGCTTGTGGATGCCGCGTCCATGGCCGCCTTCGAACAGAGGTTGTTCGACAGCGGCATGCCTGTTGCGGCCTTGATGGAGAAAGTGGGGCTGGCCATGGCGGCCTGGCTGCTGGCGCGCCGGGATCTGCTGCGCCAGGGCGTGGTTGTCCTGGTGGGCCCCGGTCACAACGGTGGCGATGGTCTCGTTGTGGCTCGGGAGTTGCACCTGGCTGGCGTTGAGGTGTCCTTGTGGTGTCCCCTGCCGATTCGCAAGCCCCTCACCGCTGAACATCTGCGCCATGGCGAGTGGCTTGGTCTGCAGCGCCTGGCTGACGAGCCCGACCCCGGCGGAGCCGCACTGTGGCTTGATGCGGTGTTCGGGCTCGGCCAGAGTCGGCCCCTGCCTGAGTGCTTGGCGGATTTGTTCCGGCGTCGCCAGCAGCTTCGGCCTGGGGCCTTGATCAGCCTGGATGTTCCGTCGGGCCTTTGCTCCGACCAGGGAACCGTGTTGGGCGAGCAGGCAGCCTGTGCCTCGGTCACCCTCAGCGTTGGCTGGTTGAAGCGCGGGTTGTGTCTGGACCCGGCCCGCCCCTGGGTGGGTGCGCTGGTGCGGGTCGATCTGGGCTTGCCGCCAGCGGCGGTGGGCAATGCCGCTGCGGTCTTGCCGCGCCGCCTGCCGGTGAGAGAGGCAAGCTCGGCCCCGTTACCGCCGCTGCCGCCCACAGCGATGAAGTACGAACGCGGCCGCTGCCTGGTGGTGGCGGGCAGTGATCGCTACCCCGGCGCAGCACATCTGGCGCTGCGGGGGGCCATGGCCAGTGGCTGCGGCTGCGTTCAGGCCGTTGTGCCGCCCCGTCTTCAATCCAGCTTGTGGCAGGTGTTGCCGGAGGTGATGCAACTGGAGGACGGGGTGATTCCAGAGCGGCTGGATGCGGTTTTGGTCGGTCCCGGTCTGGGGGAGCCCACCCATTGGTGGAACCAGTGGTCGGAGCAGATGCTCAGCGTCGCCGGTTTGCTGGTGCTCGATGCCGATGGCATCAACGGTCTGGCGGCCAGTCCGCAGGGGTGGCGCTGGTTGTTGAAGCGGCGGGGGCCCACCTGGCTCACGCCCCATGCGGCCGAGTTCGCGCGGTTGTTTCCAGACTATGGAGCAGGTGACGCGCTGGAAAAGGCGATTTCCGCAGCCCGCTGCAGCGGTTGCTGCATTTTGCTGAAGGGTGCGCATTCCGTGCTGGCTGATCCATCGGGTGCGGCGGTGGTGCTCACATCCACGAGCCCCCATGTGGCCCGCACCGGCCTGGGTGATCTGCTGGCCGGTTTTGCCACCGGTTGGGGCGCCCAGGGAGTTGCGGCACAACAGCAGCCCGGGCTTGAAAGCTTCGCTGCCGCTGCGGCTTTGCACGGTTTGGCGGCAGCTCGTGCTCGCTCCAGTGATGCTTCAACAATTGCGGATTGTTTGAAAATCAATACAGCGCGGTGTCAGAAAAAGCAAACAACGATGTTCAACGAAGTCTGAACAAATGATTCGTTTTGATTGCCTCGGCTTGCAGGTCCCAAAAGAGCTTTTGTTGGTTTTTAAATCTTTCGCAAATCTGAAATATTGCGGTTTGCTGTTCTGAATCTGAAGGGTTGCTGAAAACACTTCGACATTCTTTCTGTTCGTAGGAAAGTCAACTCACTTCCGCAGCACCCAAGGTGTCCACAGCTTCCAAGCCGCTGGAGACGCAACGTCGGCGCAGCAGCGACCCCGTCAGTTGGTATCTCGCCACCATCGGCAGAATTCCACTGCTGACCCCAGCTGAAGAAATCGAGCTGGGCAATCAGGTGCAAGCGATGATGGCGCTTACCGAAGACGGTTCCCGTGAGTTCGAGGATGGAGAACTCACCACGGCACAGCGCCGTCTTCTGAGGATCGGTCGCCGCGCCAAAGAGCGGATGATGAAGGCCAATCTTCGTCTTGTGGTCAGCGTCGCCAAGAAATATCAAGGTAAGGGTCTGGAATTGCTCGATCTGATTCAGGAGGGCTCCCTGGGCCTCGAGCGTGCTGTTGAGAAATTTGATCCCACCCGTGGTTACAAGTTTTCCACCTATGCCTTCTGGTGGATCCGCCAGAGCATGACCCGGGCCATTGCCTGCCAGTCGCGCACGATTCGTCTTCCCGTTCATCTCAGTGAGCGGCTCACCACGATTCGCAAGGTCAGTCTTGATCTGGCCCACAAGCTCGGCGCCATGCCCAGCCGTGTCGAGATCGCTGAAGCCATGGACATCCCCTTGGATGAGCTCGATTCGCTTCTGCGTCAGGCCCTAACCACCAGCAGCCTGGATGCTCCCGTCAACGGTGAGGAGGGTCGTAGCTTCCTCGGGGATCTGATTGCTGATTCATCCCTTGATGAACCGCTCGACATCGTTGAACAGCGGATTCATCACGAACAGCTGGGCCGCTGGCTGAGTCACCTGAGCGAACAGGAGCAGCATGTTCTGCGCATGCGTTTCGGGCTTGAGGGCAACGAACGCCACACGCTTGCTGAAATCGGACGCCTGATGGAGGTGTCCCGCGAGCGGGTGCGTCAGGTTGAACTCAAGGCGCTGCGGAAGTTGCGCAACCTCACCCGGCGACTCCCGAGCGGCATCTGAGCCTTCCCGGGAGACGATTGATTCAGTTGATCCAGGTCAGCTGAATCAGTCTTCCGCCCAGATGTAACGGGTGAGTTCAGCAGGGTCTGGCTCGGGTGCGGAGAGGGCGAAGTCAACGCAGTCCTGAACGATGCCGTCGATGTCCTTTTCGATCGCGCGCAGCTCATCGCTGCTCACAAGGCCAGCTTCGGTCAGGTCCCGCTCGAGGGCTTTGAGGGGATCACGCTTGGCCCAGAACTGCTTTTCTTCCTCCGCGCGCAGTTCGTCCGGGTCCGCCAAGGAATGACCGCGGAAGCGATAGGTCAGGCATTCCAGCAAGGTCGGACCCTCACCCGCTCGGGCCCGTTCCACGGCCCGTTGGGCTGCTGCCCGGACTGCAAGAACGTCCATGCCATCCACTTCCTCTCCGGCCATGCCGAAGGAACTGGCCTTGCGCCAGATCTCCGGGTCACTGGTGGCCCTGTCGTGGGCCATGCCGATGGCCCACTTGTTGTTCTCGACCACGAAGATGATCGGCAGCTTCCACAGCTGCGCCATGTTCATGCATTCGAAGAACTGACCGTTGTTGCAGGTTCCATCGCCAAAGAATGCTGCTGTCACGGCGTTGCTTGAGGCATCACCAAGGGCGTCGCGCTTGTAGCGGCTGGTGAAGGCAGATCCGAGTGCCACGGGAATGCCTTCGGCGATGAAGGCAAAGCCTCCAAGAAGGTGATGCTCCTTGGAGAACAGGTGCATCGAACCGCCGCGGCCTTTGCTGCAACCGGTCTCCTTGCCGAAGAGTTCGCTCATGACTTCGCGGGCCGGCACACCGGCGCTCAAGGCATGAACGTGGTCGCGATACGTGCTGCAGAACCAGTCGTGCTGACGCTTCATCGCACCGATCACGCCGGTGCTGACCGCTTCCTGACCGTTGTAGAGGTGCACGAAGCCGAACATTTTGCCCCGGTAGTACATCTCGGCGCACTTGTCCTCAAAGCGCCGGCCCAGGGTCATGTCCCGGTACAGCTCCAAGCCGGTGTCCCGGTCCACGGTGGCCCGTTGTGTTGTGACCAGCTTGGAGAGCCGTTCGGCATGGGGACCAGCAGTCGCAGTGCCAATCGGAGCGGAATCGACAGCGAGGTCCTGACCCATGTCCACCTGAGGGATTGCGTTCAACTTTAAGGGCCAACCGATGAGCGATGGGCAAAACCCCTGACACTGACTAAGATCCGCGTCTCCTCGCAGCGGCGCTGTTGGATCTGCCCATTGATCATTTCCGACTTCTGGGCGTCAGTCCATCGGCAGACCCTGAAGCAATTCTGCGCCGCTTGGAAACCCGCTGTGACAGTCCCCCGGATCAGGGCTTCACCCATGAAGCTCTGCTCCAGCGGGCGGATCTGCTGCGCCGCTCAGCTGATCTGCTGATCGATCCCGCCGACAGGGCCGAGTACGAAGCAGCCCTGTTGCGCCTCAGTGAATCCCATCCCAACGGCACGGTGGGCCTGGACCTTCCCACCAGCAGTGAGGTGGCGGGCCTGATGCTGCTCTGGGAGGCCCATGGCGCTGTTGAGGCCTTTCAGCTGGCCCGTCAGGGGCTCCAGCCTCCCCAGGCTCCGGCTCTTGGCAGTGGCCGTGAAGCGGATCTGACGCTCCTGGCGGCCTTGGCTTGCCGCGATGCTGCCTTGGAGGAACAGGAGCAACGGCGCTACGAGTCGGCGGCCCAGCTTTTGATCGACGGCATTCAGCTGCAACAGCGGATGGGCAAGCTGCCCGACCAGCAGCGCCGGCTGGAAAACGATTTGCAGGGGCTCACCCCCTTCAGGATTCTCGATCTGCTGAGTCGTGATCTTGGCGATCAGGCCTCCCATCAACAGGGTTTGACGCTGTTGGATGAGTTGGTCGTTGCCCGGGGCGGCTTGGAGGCCGCTGATGTTGATGACGATCAGCCCGGCAGCCTCAGCCAGGAGGATTTCGAATCGTTCTTTCACCAGATCCGTCGCTTCCTGACCGTTCAGGAGCAGATCGATCTGTTCAGCCGCTGGTTTGAGGCAGGCGCCGCTGATGCAGGTTTTCTCACGGTTCTGGCGCTGACTGCGGCGGGATTTTCGCGGCGCAAGCCCGAGTTCCTGGAGCAGGCGCGCGATCGGATGCAGACCCTTGCCAATGCCGAGCTCGACCCGATGCCGCTGCTGGGCTGTCTGGATTTGCTGTTGGGCAACGTCAAGGATGCGGATCGGCATTTCGCCGTCCTGCGGGATCCAGACCTGCAGGCCTGGTTCCTGAACCACCCCGGTGATGGTCTTGCAGCGCAATGCGAATACTGCAGAGCCTGGCTTGAACGCGATGTCTTGCCGGGATACCGCGACGTGGATGCCTCGGGTGCTGATCTGGATGCCTGGTTCGCCGATCGTGACGTGCAGGGCTTTGTCGATCGTCTCGATCGCAAGGCGTCGCGGCAGATCGGCGCTGAGGAGATGGCCCTGGCCTGGGCAACGGCAGGGAATGCATCAATGGAGTCCTCGCCCGACCTGGATGAATCGGTTGTGGATGCTGAGTCCGAAGACACAGACGCTCCGCCGCCGCTGTGGCAGCAACACTGGGTTCGTCCAGCCGCTGCAGCCCTTGCGGTGGTCGGGATCGCTGTGGGAGGCATCGCCCTGGTTCGACGCAACCTGGATCCTGCGCCCCTGACGCTGGAGACGACTTCAGAAACCGCTGAGGTTGAAGCGATCGCAGACGTCGACGCTCCTTCACTGCCGCTTGCCGATGAGCCCGTCGCGAGCCTGAAGCCCGACCTTCAGCCCTCCGCTCCCTCGGAACCGCTTGTCAGTGATGCCCCGACGGAAGCAGAGCTGCAGGCCCTGGTTCAGGGATGGCTGGATGCCAAGGCTTTGGCACTCTCTGGCCAGCCGGCGCACCTTGCAGTCGTGGCCAGAGATCCTCTCGTGAAGCGCGTGGAGCGTGAACGGGCCGTCGACGCCGCTGCTGGGCGCTCCAAGGCGATTGATGCTTCGATCACCAGCATCGAGGTGGTCGACCGCAAGCCTCACAGGATTGAACTGCTGGCCCAGGTGGCCTACAGCGATCGCCTTCAGGCTGCTGATGGAACCGTCATTGATGAGACGGCACCGACTGATTTCAGCGTGACCTACGTGCTCGGCAGAGATGGAACCCAATGGCGTTTGCACGACTACATCCCGGGCTCCTGAGTTGCTTGCCCGGGTTGCTTGCCCGTCGCTTTTTACGATCACCCCATTGATCCAGGGGCGTAACGCCGATGTTCGACGAGCTTTCAGCCCGTTTTGAGGATGCGGTCAAGGGGCTGCGTGGCCAAGACAGCATCAGCGAAACCAACGTCGATGGAGCCCTGAAGGACGTCCGTCGGGCCTTGCTGGAAGCCGACGTCAGCCTGCCGGTGGTGAAGGAGTTCGTGGCTGAGGTCCGCGACAAAGCCGTTGGTGCGGAGGTGGTGCGCGGGATCAGCCCGGATCAAAAGTTCATCCAGGTGGTCCATGAACAGCTCGTGGAGGTCATGGGGGGCGACAACGCTCCTCTGGCCAAGGCAGCTGAAGCTCCCACCGTCGTGTTGATGGCCGGCCTTCAGGGTGCTGGTAAAACCACAGCAACGGCCAAGTTGGGCCTCCACCTCAAGGATCAGGGGCGACGAGCCCTGATGGTGGGGGCCGACGTCTACCGACCAGCGGCTATCGAGCAGTTGAAAACGCTCGGTGCTCAGATCGATGTGGAGGTGTTCAGCCTCGGTGCTGAAGCCAAACCGGAAGACATTGCAGCCGCTGGTCTGGCCAAGGCGAAAGAGGAAGGCTTCGACACGCTCCTGGTCGACACCGCCGGTCGCCTCCAGATCGACACCGAGATGATGGAGGAGATGGTGCGGATCCGCACTGCTGTGCAGCCCGATGAGGTGCTGCTGGTGGTGGATTCGATGATCGGTCAGGAAGCGGCCGAACTCACCCGCGCCTTCCACGACCAGGTGGGCATCACCGGAGCGGTACTCACCAAGCTTGATGGTGATTCCCGCGGTGGTGCCGCCCTTTCGATCCGCAAGGTGAGCGGTCAGCCGATCAAGTTCATCGGCACCGGAGAGAAGGTGGAGGCCCTGCAGCCGTTCCATCCCGAACGGATGGCCAGCCGCATCCTCGGCATGGGTGATGTGCTGACGCTGGTGGAGAAGGCCCAGAAGGAGGTCGAACTCGCCGACGTCGAAAAGATGCAGAAGAAGCTGCAGGAGGCGACGTTTGATTTCTCGGACTTCGTCAAGCAGATGCGCTTGATCAAGCGCATGGGCTCGCTGGGGGGTCTGATGAAAATGATCCCGGGCATGAACAAGATCGATGACGGCATGCTCAAGCAGGGGGAGCAGCAGCTCAAGCGCATCGAGGCCATGATCGGCTCGATGACCCAGCAGGAGCGGGAAAATCCCGACCTCCTGGCGAGTCAACCCTCAAGGCGTCGCCGGATTGCCAGCGGCAGCGGCCATCAGGCCGCAGATGTGGACAAGGTGCTGGCCGACTTCCAGAAAATGCGCGGCTTCATGCAGCAGATGAGCCAGGGCAACATGCCCGGAATGGGAGGCATGCCGGGCATGGGCGGAATGCCAGGAATGCCAGGAATGCCAGGAATGGGTGGAATGCCCGGAGGTGGAGGTCGTCCCGGTCGCGGTGGACCACCGAAGCGGCAGCGACCCGCCAAGAAGAAGAAGGGCTTCGGGGATCTGTGAGGGCGGAACGGTATGGTTGTTGTTTGGCAGGCGTTTAGGCGCCGCCGGACCACCTCTTTTCCTTCATTCCAGGGCCACGATGATCAAGCTCCGCCTGAAGCGGTTTGGCAAGAAGCGGGAAGCGAGCTTCCGCCTCGTGGCCTGCAACAGCACCTCCCGTCGGGACGGTCGTCCCCTGCAGGAGCTGGGCTTCTACAACCCGCGGACGAAGGAAACGCGCCTCGACACCGAGGCCATCCGTGAGCGTCTTGGTCAGGGTGCCCAACCCACCGATGTGGTTCGCACGCTGCTCGAGCGCGGCGGTCTTCTGGAAAAGACCGTGCGTCCTGCAGAAACCGTGGGCAAGGCCAAGCAAGCGGCCAAGCGTGAAGCTGATGCCAAGCAAGCCGCCAAGGAGGCTGCTGAGGCCAAGGCTGCAGCTGCTGAAGCTTCTGATTCCGCAGAATCCGAATCCACCGAGGGCTGATCATTCCAGTGTCTGACGACGGCGAACGCGGCCGTTTCGTTCTCGACCTGCCCGATCCCGATGCTGCACTTGCCCTCGCCGGTGAAGCGGAAACAACCCTGCATCGCCTGGAAGCTCTGACAGGAGCTTCCATGGTGTTGCGGGGTCTTCAACTGGTGATCACCGGGCGGCCAACGCAGATTGAAAGGGCTGCTGCGGTTGTTGAATTGGTGCGCCCAATCTGGCAGGACGGCCAGTCGGTGTCACCGGTGGACCTCCAGTCAGCGCTGGGAGCACTCAACACCGGCCGCGTTGATGATCATGCCGCCATGGGCGAGCAGGTGTTGGCGAAAAGCCAGAAGGGCAACCTGCTGCGCCCGCGCACCCTGCGCCAGAAGAAATACGTGGACGCCATGGAGCGCCACGACCTCACCTTTGCCCTCGGTCCTGCCGGCACCGGTAAAACCTTTCTCGCCACCGTTCTCGCGGTTCGGATGCTCACCGAACGCAAGGTGGAGCGTTTGATTCTCACCCGGCCGGCTGTTGAAGCCGGGGAGCGCCTGGGCTTCCTGCCGGGCGACCTGCAGCAGAAGGTGGACCCCTATCTGCGTCCGCTCTACGACGCTTTGCATTCCCTGCTCGGCGCGGAGAAAACCACTGTGCTGTTGGAGAAGGGCGTGATCGAGGTCGCTCCCCTGGCTTACATGCGAGGCCGCACCCTGAGCGATGCCTTTGTGATCCTGGATGAGGCTCAGAACACCACGCCGGCTCAGATGCGCATGGTGCTCACCCGCCTGGGGGAGCGTTCGCGAATGGTGGTGACCGGAGACATCACCCAGGTGGATCTTCCGTCCACCGTGCAGAGCGGTTTGGTGGAGGCGTCCGAGGTGTTGGAGGGCGTTGAAGGGGTTGCGGTCTGCCGCCTCACCGCTGCGGATGTGGTGCGCCATCCCCTCGTGCAGCGGGTGGTGGAGGCCTATGCCCGCCGGGACGAACGCAAAACGCCCAAAGTTCAGCGTCGATAGGGAGATCCACACCCCAATCCCTTGTCACCGCTGGCAGGATGTGATGAGTCTTTGGTGACCTGGTCGACATGCCAGCAAGCAGCAATTTCCAAGAGGCGATCCGCGAGGCGCAATCGAGCGCCCTCGTCGGCCCCAACGTCGTCAATAAAGCGCTGCCCTACGTCGGCGGCGGCATGGTGCTCACCTCAATCGGGGTGATTGGTGGTCTTTCGATGATGTCCACACCGCTGTTCATGCCCCTGTTCTGGGTGGCTGTGATCGGCAACCTGGTGCTGTTCTTCGTGGCGCAGAACGTCGCCTTGAAGGGCAACAACGCCACAGCCTTACCGCTGCTGTCGGTCTACAGCCTGATCACCGGTTTCACCCTGAGTGGTCTGGTGGCTTTGGCGGGAGCCGTTGCGGGTGTGGGTGCAGTCGGCACCGCCGCACTGGCCACCGGAATCACCTTCGTGATTGCCTCGATCGTTGGCCGTCGCATGAGCGATTCCGTTGGCCAGGCGCTCTCCGAAGTGGTGGGTCTTGGATTGATCGGCTTGATCCTGGCGATGGTCGTCCAGTTCATCGGCGGCATCTTTGCCCCTGCCATGTTCCATGGCACCAGCTTTGAGCTGATGATCGCCGGATTCGGCACCGTTCTCTTCGTGGGCGCCGCCTTCGTCGACTTCTACACGATGCCCCGCTCCTACCGGGATGACCAATACCTGGCAGGTGCCCTGAGCATGTACCTCACCTACATCAACCTGTTCATCTTCATCCTGCGCCTGATCATCGTGCTCAACGGTGGTGGTCGTCGCGACTGATCGTCACGACTGACGATTTCAACGCATTCAAATCATTCCTTGCCCCGGCCTGTCCGGGGTTTTTTTATGGCTCAGCCCTCAGCCACGGCATAGACGCTGTCTCCAATGGCTTGTTTCTGCTCGGCGTCGTACCCCCACTTCTCCAGGAAGGCGACGTCCTCACCGCGGTTGTCGAGGGCTGCGGCCAGCAGTTGCTCTAGGCGTTCCTTCACTTCCGCTGGTTCCAGCAGCCTGAGCAGTTCAATGCAGCGGCTGCTGACCCGCTCCGAGCCGGCCTGCTGCACCTCATCTCCCGTGCGCCGGTGATGAACGGCCATGGCAGTACTCATGGCCAGATTGCGAACGCTCAGATCCACAACTCCAGAACCGGCGCCGCGCAGCTGACCGACGACGGCGTCGGGCAACCGATCCATCAGCACGCTCTCGCCCGCCAGGCTCACCACGAAAAATCCCCGGGCCCCATCGCGGCTGGCCACCATTTCACCGATGCGGTCGGCCAGCACCTCATCGCTGATCTCCTCGTTGTCCCACTGCTTCAGCCAGGCCGCTGTGATTTCCATGGCCTGCTGGAAGGTGGGCTGCTGATCCGCCATGGACCTGTTCAATTCCTGCTCTCAGGCTATGGGTCGATTCAACGGGTTGATCCAATGGCGGCGCAGACTTAGAGAATGCACGCAACTCCCCTGCCAGAGGATTACCGCTCTGGCTTCATCGCACTGATCGGTCGCCCCAACGTGGGCAAATCCACGCTGGTGAATCAGTTGGTGGGGGAGAAGGTGGCGATCACATCGCCCGTGGCCCAGACCACCCGCAACCGACTGCGGGCCATCCTCACCACTGAGGTGGCCCAGATGGTGCTGGTGGACACGCCTGGCATCCACAAGCCCCACCACTTGCTGGGGGAACGGCTGGTGAAGAGTGCCCGCAGCGCCATCGGTGAAGTGGATCTGGTGGTGTTGCTGTTGGAGGGGTGCGAGCGCCCGGGGCGCGGTGATGCCTTCATCGTGAATTTGCTGCAGCAGCAGTCCCTGCCGGTGCTGGTGGCCCTGAACAAGTGGGACAAGCTGGCGGAGGAACACCGCTCTGAAGCGGAAGACGCCTATGCCGCCCTACTGCAGGAGACGAATTGGCCGGTGCACCGCTGCAGCGCCCTGTCAGGCGATGGCTGCGCAGATCTCACAGCAGCGATGGCGGCTCAGTTGCCCTTGGGGCCACAGCTGTATCCGCCCGAGATGGTGAGTGATCAACCGGAGCGGGTGCTGCTGGGGGAACTCATTCGCGAGCAGGTGCTTCTGCACACGCGGGAGGAAGTGCCCCACAGCGTTGCCGTCACCATTGATCGCGTTGAGGAGTTGCCGGCCAAGGGCAAGGGTGCGGGTCGGACGGCCGTCTTGGCCACGGTTCTGGTGGAACGGAAGAGTCAGAAGGGAATCCTGATCGGCAAGGGCGGGGCGATGCTCAAGACCATTGGCCAGGGGGCACGGCTGCAGATGCAGGTGCTGATTGATGGTCCGGTGTATCTGGAGCTGTTCGTGAAGGTGGTGCCCGATTGGCGCAGCCAACCGGCCCGCTTGGCGGAGCTGGGTTATACGGGAGATCAATAACTGCCCGCTTGATGGCATCAGCGCGTAATGTCGCGCCCATGCTTTCGCTGCTGACGCGCACCAAGAGCTTTCGGGACCCCTGGGTCGGTCACCCGGATCTGAACCGACGCTGGCAGCTGCATCGACGCCGGGTTCAGCTGGCCGAGACGCTGTGTCTTTGGAGGCGGCTGCTGCGACCACCTCAGCTGGCCAGCCTGGGGCGGGATGGCTTTGTGGTGCTGGAGAACTTTCTGGCGCAGCCGGAGTTTGAAGCCTTGAGCGATGAGGTGGAGACCGTGGTGGCTCGCGCCTCACGCCTGCATCCGGCGCCGGACAACAGCCGGCCTGGTTTTCGCCCCAAACAACCCTTTCCCGGGGGGTTTGACCGTTTCGATGGAGGAACCCTCAACCGCTTTCTGCACATCGACCCCGAGCAGATGCCTCGGGCCGCTGCCTTCTCCCATGACCAGCGGCTTAGTGCGGGATCGCGCCAGGTCATCGGCTTGCCGATGAATCCGCGCAAGCTGGACATCTACCTCACGGTGCACGGCGAGGAGGCCCGCACGCCGGATCTGCAGAAGGTGCTGCATCGGGATACGTTCTTCCGGGCTCTGAAGTTCTGGTTCTTTCTTCGGCCGGTGCAACCCCAGGACGGCCCCTTCGAATACGTGCCGGGCAGCCATCGTCTTGATTCGTCCCGCCTGCGTTGGGAGCAGACCACAGCCACTGCAGCTGCCGAAAAACGGCGACAGCCCGATGTGTCTGGATCGTTCCGCATTCGCGAAGAGTCCTTGGCTGAACTGGGTCTGCCAAGGCCTGTTGCCCTTACCTGCCCTGCCAACACCCTGGTGCTGGCGGACGTGTTTGGCTTTCACCGGCGCGGAGCGGCCGCCCATGGTCAGCAGCGGTTGGCGCTTTACGGCTGGAACCGCCCATATCCCTTCCTCCCCATCAGTTGGTGATCCGGCTGAGAGGATGGGCGCATGAGTGAACAAGCCTTTCCCCCGGAAGACCCTGGCTCCTTTCTGAGCCTTTGCGACGGGGAGTGGATGAGCCTTCGCAGTTGCTTTGAGCTGGCTGCTGGTGGTGATGACGAGTGGCACAGCAGCGAACGGGGTGAACTCACCGTCCGCTGCGTGAGCGAGCAAGGGGCGCTCGGCCAACTGCAGGTGCAGGCCCCTGGTGGAACCAGCAGCACCCTCACCTTTGCTGCTGATGGACGGCTGATTTTCGATGGTGATTCCCCAGGCAACTGGAGGTTCTGGCCTGACGGCAGCATGGAACTGAACCTCAGCCGGGCTGACGGCGTGCAGGTTCAGGAGCGGATCTGGTTCACGCGGGCCAACCTGCGCCTGCGCAGCACCACGGCAGTGGATGCCCAGGGAACACCGGTGCAGGGCAGTTTCTGCACGGACATCCGCAGGGTGTCCAAACCCGCGGCCTGAGGCGGCATGGCGCCCTATCGCCTTGATGTGGTGAGCCTGGCGCCGCAGGCGTTTGCTCCTCTGCTGGAGCTGGGGGTGATCGGTCGTGCCTTCAACGCGGGCATTGCCGAGTTGCACCTGCACAACCCCAGGGACTTCGCCACGGATCGCCATCGCAAGGTGGACGACGAGCCCTATGGGGGCGGCGCCGGCATGGTGCTTAAGCCTGAGCCGGTGTTCGCCGCGATGGAGGCGATCCCCCGCAGTCCCCGCAGCCGGGTGCTGTTGATGTCACCGCAGGGGCGTCCCCTCCAGCAGGCAGATCTGCAGCGTTGGTCCACCGACCACGATCAACTGGTCTTCCTCTGCGGTCACTACGAGGGCTTCGACGAACGGATTCGCGGCCTGGCCGATGAGGAGGTGTCAATGGGTGATTTCGTCCTCACCGGTGGTGAGCTGCCGGCGATGACGGTGATCAACGGTGTTGTGCGCCTGCTGCCCGGCACGGTGGGGACCGCCGATTCCCTGGTGGAGGAAAGTCACAGTGCACTCCTCCTGGAACACCCGCATTACACCCGCCCCGCCGACTTCCGCGGCATGTCCGTTCCGGATGTGCTGCGCAGTGGCGATCACGGTGCCATCGCCCGATGGCGCCAGGAGCAGCGGGAGCAGCGCACCCGCGAGCGGCGGCCCGATTTGTTTGCCCGCTGGCAGACCGCGACAATGAACGACCCTTCAGATCCCGGCATGGAGCTGCGCATCGGCAACGGATACGACATCCATCGGCTGGTGCCCGGTCGGGCCCTGATCCTGGGGGGTGTGACCCTCGACCATCCCGATGGTCTTGGTCTGGATGGCCACAGCGATGCCGATGTGTTGGTGCATGCCGTGATGGATGCGCTGCTCGGGGCCCTTGCCCTCGGCGACATCGGCAAGTACTTCCCCCCCACCGATCCCAAATGGAAAGGGGCCGACAGCTTGAAGCTGCTGGATCAGGTGGTGAAGCTGGTGAAGGAGCGCGGCTGGTCGGTGGTGAACATCGATGCTGTGGTGATCGCTGAGCGCCCCAAACTCAAGCCGCACATTGCTGAGATGAGCAGCCGGATGGCGTCTGCGATCGGCATCGCCCCCGATGCCGTGGGTGTGAAGGCCACCACCAATGAAGGCTTGGGTCCGGAGGGACGGGAAGAGGGCATCAGTTGCCAGGCTGTGGCTCTTCTGCAGCGGAGCTGAACCGTGCATCACCTCCGGTTAGTACTGCTTAGGGTCATCGCACCTTGTTTGGCGCTGGTTCTCTTGTTGGGCGGGCTTTCGGAGACAGAGGTGCGGGCAGAGTCCGACCCGACACGTGGTGACGTGGTGGCTGTGGTCGAGCACCTGCGGCTGCAGGTCCCCAGGGAGAGCCGTGATCAATGGATGGCGGCAGAACGCGGCAGCTGGGAGCCTTGGCTGAAGCAACAGCCTGGTTTTCTGGGTCGTGATCTGTTCTGGGATCCGGCCACCGAAGAGGGAACGCTGCTGATTCGTTGGAGCAGTCGTCAGGCTTGGAAATCCATCCCCATGGCCGAGGTGGAGACGGTTCAGGAGCGCTTCGAGACGCTGGCCCGTGAGGCAACGGGGCAACGCCAGGGCAATCCGTTCCCGCTGGTGTTTGAAGGGGAACTGTTGCCGCAGTGACCACGCCGGACGCTCGCCTCGATCTGCAGCGCCGCCAGCGCTTGGGCATGGTCGAGGCCGTGTGGGGAGAACACAAGACAGCCGATCAGATCGTCGCCATTCTTGAGAGCTTTGCCGCAGCAGGAGAACTGGGTCTGGTGACCCGGGTGGCTCCCGAAAAGGCGTCACGGGTGTGTGAGGCGTTGCCGGCGGTGGAGCTTCATGCCGATGCTCGCTGCCTCACCCTGGGTGCACTGCCTCCTGCGCCTGCGCCACCGCCACCGGCTGCGGTGGCGGTGCTCAGCGGAGGCAGCAGTGATCGCACGGTGGTGGAGGAGATCAGCTTGGCCCTGCGTTGCCATGGCATCGGCGTGGATCCTGTGATGGATGTGGGGGTGGCTGGATTGCACCGCTTGCTGGATCAACTGCCCCGTCTCGCTACGGCGCGGATCCTGATCGCCTGCGCGGGAATGGAGGGTGCGTTGCCGACGGTGCTGGCTGGGCTGGTGCCGCAACCGGTGATCGGCGTCCCGGTTTCCGTTGGCTATGGAATCAGCGCAGGGGGACGAACCGCTTTGGAAGGAATGCTTGCCAGCTGTTCCCCAGGGCTGACAGTGGTAAATATCGACAACGGCTACGGCGCAGCCATGGCTGCATTGCGGATGCTCAGGGGCTGTGCCCCGGATGTTTCAAGCTGAGGCTTCAAGCTGCAGCGGCAGGGTCGATCTGGCCGAGACGCTGCAGCTCAGCGCTGTTGTGATCACACTCCACCTGCTGAAGAGCATGCACAAGAGCATCCAGATCAGCCTGCGCCAGCTCGCCGTCCTGTTGCCATTGCATGGAGCGGGGGTCGGGAGCCAACGCTTGAAGTGCGAAATCTGGTCAAGCCAAGCTAGGCCTGATCGCTGGGGAGAAATACTCAGAAAACCTGTAGATGAGCCATCAATGGCTCTGGCGTCTCAGAGGTGCTGGAGGTTGGGGTAAGCCGTCACCAGGTCGTTGGCGCTCAGCACATCTCCACGGCCTTCCGGTTGCCAGATCACTTCCAGGGCCATGAGTTCACTGGAGGCTGTGGAACCAAGAATGCGCAGGGTCTGGCGCAGATCTTCACCGGTGTCGGCCCCGGAGAGCTTGGCCGATGCCGTGGAGGCCACCAGCAAGGTCACAACGATGAATTCGTTAGTGGCATCAGCGTCTCCAGTGCTGTTACTCGAGTCCGTCGTCCGCTGTCCGCCGACGTTGCTGGTGAGCTCAGCGTCCAGCTTGCTGCGCTCGTTCATCGAGAGGCGATTGAACGTCGATTCAGCCGAGCTGAAGGGAACACTGCCGCTCTCGGCATTGGCGTAAACCCAGAGGTCCGGTTGGCGCAGCAGGGCCAGGGTTGTTTCCTGTAGCAGCCTCTGCAGACCGGCGGAACTGCTGGTGTCTGAGGAGGCGGCCAAGGAGCGCAAATCATCCTGTAGGGATTTGGCACTGGCCAGCAGGCCCACCTGCACCTGAATCATGTTCACGTTGTGCGGCATGGCCGGAGCCGCAGCAGCACCACCGATTGAGGGGGCATTGCCAACGCCACGAAGGGCGTTCACCAGCACGCCTGCAACCGCCATCAGGATCAGCAGACCAAACAGTCCACCACCGCCGAAGCCGAAGATGGGGATGAGGAAGGGGAAGCCCAGTCCGCCGCCGCGGTAGCCACCCCCGCGGTAACCGCCGCCGTAACTGCCACCCCCGTAGCTGCCACCTGATCGGGGCATCGAGGGAGCGCGGAAGCTGCCTCCTCCCATGCGCCCACCGCGGGCGGCATCAGCCGGCTGTGCCTGGAACAGGCACAGCCCCACAATCACCAGCGGCAACAGGAGCGATGCGAGCAGTCGTCGGGATCGTGTCAACAGTCGGGGAGTGGCCACAGCAGCGCCCACAGCATTGATCCCGCGACTCTAGGAACCACCACCAACGATGGTGACGATCTCAAGGGTGTCGTCATCCTTCACCACGATGCTGTCCCAGCGGCTGCGGGGTGCGATCACACCGTTGTGCTCGGCCACCACCAGCTGGGGGTTGTTGGCCAGCAAGGCAACAACCGCCGCCAGGCTGGCGGGATCCGGTGCTGGATCCAGCACGCGGGTTTCACCGTTGACCATCAGGGTGAGAGGCATGGCTCAGAACGTGGCGTGGTCCAGCTGCTGGAGCAGTTGCCGCGAGGCCAGACCGCTGTCATCTGCGTGCATGATCGCGCCGATCACGGCCGCGCGCTGGCCACCTGCCGTGAGCAGGGCCGGCAGGTTGGCCGAGGTGATTCCACCGATGGCGAAGACGGGGCGTTGGCTGATCGCAGTGGCCTGCGCCAGGAGCTCCACACCAACAGGCTTCCGCTCGGGTTTGACGGCCGTGCAATGGATCGGGCCAAATCCGAGATAGTCGATTGGCTCCTGCTGAGCCTGATGAACCTGATCGATGCTGTGGGTGCTGCGGCCCAGCAGACGATCAACGCCCAACAGATCGCGGGCCACCTCGCTGGGCATGTCGTCCTGGCCCAGGTGCACCCCATCCGCATCCACCGCCAGGGCCAGGTCCACACGGTCATTGATGAACAACAGCGCCCCGAAGCGGTTGCAGAGCTGCCTGAGCTGCTGAGCTTCCCGCAGGCGTTCGCGGTCGTTCCCCGCTTTGCAGCGGTACTGCACCATCCCCACGCCGTTCCGCAGGGCGGCCTCCACCCGATCGGTCAGGTCATCGCAGGGGGTCGTGATCAGGCAAAGGCGAGCATCCTTGAGTTTGTTGCGTCGCCGTGCTCCCAGGGTGGCGTTGAGGCAGGTCACCTCCAGGTCGTAAAGCCCGTAGCGGATCTCTGCGGCTTCAGCGGCCAGCGCAGGATCGATGGAGCGGCCGTACTCCTCCAGCACCCGCAACGCCTCCTGCACCCGGGCGCAGTTGGCCGCCACCACGTGGTCGGGGCTGTGGCGATCGAGTTGGGCCGGATGCTCCAGTCCGGCGCCGGTGTCGGTGCTGGTGGAGCGGGCCTGCTTGTAGCTGTCGTGATGGAGTCGCCCCAGCCGTTGACGCCAGTCCTTGAGGCGCACCACCAGATCCTGTTGCTCCAGCCCGAAGCGGCACCAGTCCTCAACCACCCTCAGTCCTTCCCGGGCACGGTCGAGGTTGGCGTCGATCAGGCGTGCCACCCGTGGATCCAGGGATGTCTCGCTTGGGGTTGGATTCATGGCACCCTGAGGGCAACGGTTTCGGCGTCGGTCATGGAGAACGGTGGTTCTGAGAGCACCATGCACGTTCTGGTCTGGGGAATCGTCCTTCTCGGCGGCATCGGCGTGTTCATCGTCTGGGGGCTGGTGAATGCCTATCCGACCGTGGCCTGAGAGCCGGCCTGAAGAATCTCGCGGGCCTGGGCTGCGTCGCGGCCGATCTGGCTGCTGAGCTCTTCGAGTCCACTGAATTTGGTCTGGCCACGCAAGCGCTGCACCGGCTCCACCCCCAGCTGCCTGCCCTCTAGCTCCAGGCTCTGATCCAGCAGGTGCACCTCCACGGCTGAGGGAGATGTGGGATCGATTGTGGGTTGGGGCCCGAGGTTCATCACAGCCGGCAGACGATCGCCATCCCCATCCAGTTGGGCCCAGGCGGCGTAGACGCCAAGCCCTGGCAAGGCCTTTCGCCCATCCACCTGGAGATTGGCGGTGGGCCAGCCCAGTTCACGGCCCAGGCCTCGGCCCCGCACCACCCGTCCCTGAAAGCGGTAGGCCCGGCCCAGCAAGGCTTTGGCGGTCGCTAGATCCCCTTGATCGAGAGCCGCGCGGATGCGGCTGCTGCTCATCCGACCCCCTTGGTCTTCAACGATGGGCACCACCTTCACCTCAACGCCGTTGCGAGCCGCTAGCCGTTCCAGCATCTCGGCGTCACCGCGCCGCTGATGACCGAAGCGGAAGTTGGTGCCCACGGCAATGCGCCTGGCTTGAAGTGTGTTCAGCAGCACGCTGCTGACGAAATCTTCGGCACTCAGCTGAGCGAGCTCGCGGGTGAAGGGCACCAGCACGAGCTGCTGGATCCCCAGGGGTTCGAGCAGAGCGAGTTTTTCGCTGGGTAGATCTAGCCTCAGGCGTGCCTCCCCGAACAGCACCTCACGGGGATGGGGCCAGAAGCTCACCACCGAGGCAACGGCCTCCTTCGGGCTGTCCTGAATGGCCTCGGCGATCACGCGGCGGTGGCCTGCATGCAGGCCATCGAAGCTTCCCAGCGCCAGGGCAGTGGGCCGACGGGCCTCCTCTGGAGAACAGAGCGGGATCAAGTAGGTGCGGAAGGTGCGCTTTGGTGGCAAGTTTGAACGACAGAGCACCAGGGCATGCCAGACCGCCTCGATTTCCAGAAGTTGTCGTTCGGCGTGCGTCGGATGGGATGGATCCGGTTCTGGATCCAGGTGGTCCTCGGCATCGTTGTGGTGGGCGTTCTGCTGTTCAACAACATCGGCGGCAGCCTGGCTCGAAATTCCGAACGTGCTGTGGGCCTGGGGCCTGGCTTGTCGCTCACGTCCCTGGCCTTTCTCGTGCTGCTGTTCAGCCTCTGGCAGGGTTGGCTGATCGTGCGGACCGGTCGGGCGATCGATAGTGCGGCCCGTCCCAGTCGGGGCGAGGTGGCGCGGCTGATCAAACGGGGGCTGTTGGCGGATCTCCTGGGCCTCACCTTCGCCACCATCGGCTATCAGGCCCTCGCCGGCAGCCTGTTCGTGCAGGCCTCGATGCAGACTCCCGGCATTGCCATCGGCGGCCGTGGCATGGCCGACAACCTGGCGATCACCTCCCTGGAAATGCTGTCTGTGCTCAGCAACACCCAGGTGCTGTTCGCCCACCTGATCGGGGTGGTGTTCTCCCTCTGGTTGCTGCAGCGGGTTTACCGCACCAGTTGATCCTTGAGCTTGAGCTGCGGCAGTCCGCTGAGGGGGCCCCGCCAGAACAGGTCGGGCTGGATCGGTGTGAGTGATGGTGAATTGGCATGGATCTGGGCCACATCACTGGGCCAATCCCTTGGGCCTTCTCCGGCTGATTCCAGATCCTGCACGGCTTCTCCGGCCAGCCAGTAGTAGGCGCGGCCACGGGGGTCTTCCCGACGGCTGAATTGCTCGTCGTAGCGCCGGATCGAGAGACGGGTCCAGCGCAGTGCTCCCATCTCCTCCCGGGCACAGGGGGGGATGTTGAGGTTGAGCAGCAGGTTGTCGGGCCACTGGTCGGCGATGGCCTGTTCACTCACCTCAAGGGCAAGATCGGCGGCCGCCTGGAACTGACGCCACTGGAAGCAGGCGCTGCTCACCGCCAGGGAACGAATGCCCTCAAGGGTGCCTTCCATCGCTGCGGCAACAGTGCCGGAGCAGAACACATCGGTTCCCAGGTTGGGGCCGTGATTGATGCCGGAGAGCACCAGGTCTGGCTTCTCCTTCACCAGTTCGAACAGGGCCAGCTTCATGCAGTCGGCGGGGGTGCCACTGCAGGCCCAGGCGGTGACCCCTGGGGCGAACAGTTCATCGGCCCGCTCGGCGCGTATGGGGGTCTGCAGGGTGAGGCCATGGCCTGTGGCCGAACGTTCCTGATCCGGGCAGACCACCGTCACGTGGTGGCCGCGGGCTGCCGCTGCGGCGGCCAGGGTTCGGATGCCGTCGGCGAAGACCCCATCGTCATTGCTGATCAGGATCCGCAGCGGGGCCATGGGGTCATTCGCACTCAGGTGAACCTAAGCGGCACGGCTGCTTACAGTCGGCAGCTGTCTGTTCCATCCATGTGAGCGCACCGGTCACCCTGCAGCAGCTCACCGATCAACTCGATGCCCTCGAGCAGCAGGCTGCGGCGGAGATCGCCGAAGCGGCCGATGCCGATGCGCTGGAGCAACTGCGGGTCGGGCTGCTGGGCAAGAAGGGCCGCATCTCCGGAGTGCTTGGGGCGATGGGCAAGCTGCCCGGTCAGGAGCGTCCCCTTGTGGGTCAGCGCGCCAACGTGCTGAAAACGCAGGTGCAGTCGCTGTTGGGTGAGCGGTTGCAGGCCGTGAAGCAGGCGGCCATGGCGGAGCGCATCGCCAGAGAAAGCCTCGATGTCACCGCTCCGGCTTCAGGGGTGCGGATGGGGCATCGCCATCCCCTGATCACCACCACTGAAGAGATCGTCGATCTGTTCCTGGGCCTCGGCTACAGCGTGGCCGAGGGGCCTGAGGTGGAGCGGGACCACTACAACTTCACGGCCCTGAACATCCCCGAGGACCATCCGGCCCGGGACATGCAGGACACTTTCTATTTGGGTGGTGACCTGCTGATGCGGACCCACACCTCCCCGGTTCAGATCCGCCACCTCGAAGAGAACCCGCCTCCGGTGCGGATCGTGGCTCCCGGTCGGGTCTATCGCCGTGATGCCGTTGATGCCACCCACTCGCCGGTGTTCCACCAGGTGGAGGTGCTGGCCATTGATGAAGGCCTCGATTTCAGCCACCTGCGCGGCACGGTGATGGCCTTCCTCAAGGCCTTCTTCGGTGATCTGCCGGTGCGCTTCCGGGCCAGTTATTTCCCCTTCACCGAGCCCTCCGCCGAGGTGGATGTTCAGTGGCGCGGCCGCTGGCTTGAGGTGATGGGCTGCGGCATGGTGGATCCTGCCGTGTTGGAAGGGCTGGGCCTCGATCCCGAGCGCTACAGCGGTTTCGCCGCGGGCCTTGGGGTGGAGCGCTTCTGCATGGTGCGCCATGGTATTGACGACATCCGCCGCCTGTACACCAGCGATCTGCGCTTCCTCGAGCAGTTCTGATCAGGAACCTTCGTTACTTCGTTACTGAGCGTCGTTCAGTTCTCGCGCGTCCCATAGGGTGAGGTTGCCCTCTACCCGTCGTGGATCAGTGCCCCTGATCGGACTGATCGTCAATGACGGCAAGCCGCTGGCGGTGCAGACGGCGGACGCGATTCAGCAGCGCCTGGAGGCAGCCGGCCATGCCGTGGAGCGGGCCAGCAGTGCCGGGGGCATGGTGGGCTTTGCCAACCCTGATCAGCACCTGCGGCTGCGGGGGTACAGCGCCTGTGTGCCCAAGGGCTTCGATCAATCGATGGTGTTGGCCATCGTGCTGGGGGGTGATGGCACGGTGCTCTCCGCCGCGCGGCAGACCGCCCCTGTGGGGATTCCGATTCTCACGATCAACACCGGCCATCTGGGGTTCCTGGCCGAGGCCTATCTCGATGATCTGGACCGGGCCCTCGATGTGGTGCTCACCCAGCAATGGACGATCGAGGAACGCAGCAACCTCGTGGTGAGTGTGATGCGAGGCGATCAGCGCCGCTGGGAGGCGCTGTCCCTCAACGAAATGGCCCTGCACCGTGAGCCGCTCACGAGCATGTGTCACTTCGAGATCGCCATCGGCCGCCACGCCCCGGTGGATATTGCCGCCGATGGTGTGATCCTCTCCACGCCGACGGGATCCACGGCCTACGCCCTCAGCTCCGGAGGGCCGGTGATCACGCCGGATTGTCCGGTGCTGCAACTCACCCCGATCGCGCCCCATTCCCTGGCCTCCCGCGCCCTGGTGTTCAGCGACCGTGAACCCGTCACGATTTTTCCCGCCACGCCGGAGCGGCTGATGATGGTGGTGGACGGCAGTGCCGGTTGCTACGTCTGGCCGGAAGATCGGGTGCTGATCCGCCGCAGCGATCACCCGGTGCGCTTTGTGCGCCTCGCCGACCATGAGTTCTTCCAGGTGCTGCGCAACAAATTGGGTTGGGGCCTGCCCCATATCGCCAAGCCCGAGCGGGAATGAACGCTGTTCCCCTGTTGCTGTTGGCAGGACCTTCGGCGGTGTCGCTGGCGCCCCGACTGGCTGCATCGGGCTACGCTACAGTGAATTGGCTCAGTGCCGGGCCCTCGGCCCATGCCCCTGAACCGGGTGAATCGCCAGTGGCCGCTGTGCTGGCGGCCGATCAGGCCGCATTGATTCAAGATCTGCGCAGCCGTTTCGGGGCCATGCCGATCCTGCTTGATCTGGAACGCGACAGCGTTGAGGCTCGCGCCTCCTGCCTGGGAAGCGGTGTCGATGATTTCTGGCTCTCGGAGATCGGGCCCAGCGATCTGCTGCTGCGTCTGCGCCTGCACCGCACGATTCAACAGCGCTCAGGGCAGCGACCGGCGCTGCTTGAGCTGGACGATCTCAGCGTTGATCCAACCAACCGAACGGTGCGGCGGGGAGACCGTGTGGTGGCGTTGACGGCCAGGGAATTTATGCTGTTGCAGGTGCTGCGGCGGCGGCGTGGCCAGGTCTTGAGCCGCGAGCTGCTGCTTCAGGAGGTGTGGCAGGGGGAGCGTTCCAGCAGCAATGTTGTTGAGGTGTACGTGCGCTACCTGCGTCAGAAGCTGGAGGCCGGTGGTGAGCGTCGTTTGCTGCACACCGTGCGCGGCCGGGGCTATTGCCTCGGGCAGGTGTTGCCGGAGGCTTGAGCGGCCATGGATGCTCTGCCCCCTGAGTCACCGCCGCAGTGGCTGTCAATTGGGGCCCGCTGGTGCGTGGCCCAGCAGCGTTGCATTGATCTCGAGGTGGCCCGCAGTCCGGAACAGCAGCGGCTGGGCTTGATGCAGAGGCCGGCTCTGCCGCCCTTGCGCGGGATGTGGTTCCCCTTCTCCACCCCGCAGCCGGTGAGCTTTTGGATGTTCAACACCCTTGCGCCACTGGACATGATCTTTGTGCGCGATGGGCGGGTGCTTGATCTGGTGCCTGCCGTTCCCACCTGCTCTGCCCTGCCCTGTCGCTCCTACGCCGCCGATGCCGACGGCAATGGACGGGCTGATTTTGTTGATGCGGTGATTGAGATCGGTGCCGGTGAGGCGCAGCGGCTTGGGATTGGCATCGGCGATCCGGTTCGGATCACCCCGCTCAAGTCTTCCCCTTGAAGCCGGCTTGAGCCGGCTTCGTTCCCGTCACGATCAAGGTGGGGTTCATCGGAGCCAGGCGGGTGCCATCCCCCAGCGGTTGTCCCCGCCAGGCCTGCAGTTGCTGCACGCGCACGGCCAATCCAGCGTTCTCGAGCAGTGGCCGAACGCTGGCCAAGGCCTCGATGCTCGCCAGGGGAATCACCACAACACCTCCAGGCCGCAACCGGGCGAGCACGTCCTGCAGCAAGCGCTCCCGTTGGGCGCCCCCGCCCCCGAGCAGAACCCGGTCAGGCTGGCTGAGCTGGCTCGGGAGCTCGCCGTTCAGCACCGTGGTGGCGTCAGCCTCCAGTACCGCCGCAGGGCTGACGCCGAGCCGTTGTGCATTGCGTTGGATCAGTTTCGCGCCACCGGCGCGGCGTTCCACCGCCAGCAGTTGCAGCCCTGGGCGCAGGCGCAGCGCCTCGAGACCAACGCTGCCGGTGCCGGCCCCCAGATCCCAGAGCACGCCCAGCAGCGGCAAGGCGAGTTCGGCCAGCAGTTGGATGCGCACCTCCCGCTTGGTCATCAATCCGGGGTGATCGCTGTGCTGCAGGTAGAGCCCGTCATCGAGCCCGAACAGTGGCAGCTGATGCGGATCCGGTGCGGCCGGTTCGCGGGCGATCAGCAGTGCAATCAGCAGCGGCTGCAGATCTGTTGGTAGTGCGGCGTGTGGGGCGATCAGCTGCACCCGTTCATCGGGGTGGCCGAGGTTTTCGCAGAGCCACAGGTCTGTGCTGGCCTCCAGGCCGCTGCTGCGCAACATCTGCTGCACGGTGCCGGCGCCCCCCTGGTTCGGGTCCGTCAGCACCGCCAGGGCCGCCGGTCGCTTCTGCAGGGTGCTGGCCAGGATTTCGGGGTCCCGTCCGTGCAGGCTCACCCAGTCGGCGTCCTGCCAGGGGCGCCCGATGCGGGCGAAAGCCAGCTGCAGAGATGTGGGGGCGGGATGAAACCGCAGCCGCTCTGCCCCGATGCGGTCGCAAAGGATGCGCCCTAGGCCGAACCAGAGCGGATCGCCGCTGGCCAGCACCACCACAGTTTGATCAGTCGTTTTTGATTGCAGGCTGTCCACCAGAGCCCGCGGGTCATCGCTGCTGATCAGCTCGGGCTTGGCGTCCCCCAGCCAGTCCTGCAGAGCTGCTTGCAACCGCTGCGGTGCTGCAATCACGGTGGCCGCCCGCAGCAGCGTCTGCTGTGGAGCGGGCAACGAGGCGGGTGCCCCGGCGTCGGCGCCGATCACATCGATCATCCCGTCATTCTGGTGTGAGGGTTTGTGGGGCCATGGCAGGGGGTGATCTGCTGGTGGATCGCTTGGTGGCTGGGGGCTTCCTGCGTCCTGCGGTGCTGCTTCGAGGCTTGCAGCTGCGTCGCCCGGCCCTCTCCTGCTGGAGAGTGGGCCTGGTGATGGGACTCAGTGGGCTGCTGGTGGAGCCCCTGGCTTGGCTGCAGTCGTGGCTGTGGGCTCGCCGCTTGCGGAAGGCTGAACTGCCTGACGACCCGATCGTGGTGATTGGCCACTGGCGCAGTGGCACCACCTATCTGCATCAGTTGCTGGCCTGTGACCCCACGCTGGCCACGGCGCGCAATTCGCTCACCACGGCGCCGCAGGTGGCCTTGCTGCTTAAACCCTGGATTCGCTGGGCACTCCAAGCGTGGATGACGCGGCAGCGGCCGATCGATGCGGTGCCCTGGGGTCCGGCTGACCCCCAGGAGGATGAGATCGGTCTGGCCCGACTCACCATCGACACCAACATGGCGGGCATGGCCTTTCCCCTCTCCTATCCCTGGTTTTTCCGGCGCAATGTTCTGGGTTCCTCCGCTGCCTTCGAGCGGCAGTGGCTGCACTTCACCAAGCTCACCTGGTGCCATGACGGGCAGGGAAAGACGGGACTGCTGATCAAGAACAGTGCCCATTCCGCCCGGGTGGAGTTGGTGCTGCGCCACTTCCCCAGGGCGCGCTTTGTGCTGTTGCGCCGTGATCGGCAGGCTTCGATCCGCTCGCTGGTTCAGGTGAAGCAGCGGTTGGGTTCACTGGTGGGCCTCCAGCCCCTGCCCGATGCCGTTACCCAGGTGGAGGAAACGGTTGCGGCCAATCGCCAGCTGCTTGAGGCCTTTGAAGCGTCTCGGTACCGGATTCCTGCGGGGCAGTTGGTGGAGGTGTCCTATGAGGCATTGATCCGCCAACCCTTCGCTGCGGTGAAACGGATCTATGACGAACTCGGGCTCAGCAGCTGGCCACTGACGCAGGCCCCGCTGCAGGCGCGGATTGCTCAGGCCCGCAGCTACATCGCTGATCCGGTGACGCTGCCCTTGACGGCGGAACAGCGCCTGAACGACCTGATGGAGGAGGCATGACCCCAGCCCACGATCGCCGCCAACGCTTGCACGAGCTTGTGATTGCCTTGATTGCTCAGCAGAACGATCTGCCCCTGCTCGATCCCGATCAGCCCGACCTGGAGGGGACGGCCCCCGGCCGTTGGCTGGACCAGAACCGCCGCAGCCTGCATCGCTATCAAGCCTTGGTTCGCACGGCGGTCACCTTGGATGCCCTGCTGGATGCCGAAGACAATCCCTCACCACTGTCTGCAGGCTGATGTCTGCGGGCTGATGTCTGCAGGCTGATTTCAACGGCTGGCTGATCGCGTCAAACCTGGCAATCTGGGTCGACTCTCGGCCCCTGCATGGCTTCGTTCGGTTGGTCCGCTCTGAACTCCCTGCTGGGTCGCGGCAAGCAAGCCAAGGGCTGGCAGCCACCGGAGGCCTCCTGGAGCCGACCCTTCGGCTTGGGCTGGGACAAGCCCTACACGGTTCGCTATGCCAGCAACCTCGACGACGGCCCCAACCACGGCATGCCGCTGGGGGGCTTTGGAGCTGGCTGCTTCGGGCGGGCGCCCGACGGCAACATCAACCTCTGGCACCTCGATGGCGGCGAGCACTGGTTTGGGGTGCTTCCCGACTGCCAGTTCGCTCTGTTTGAAGGGAATGGTCGCGGCAAGCGCTCCCACGCCTTGGCGGTTCAGCCGGATCGGGATGCCTCGCGGCCGGAGGCTGGCCAGCCGCTGAAGGCCTGGGAGTGGTACCCGGCCAGCACGCCGGATCGCAGCACCGGCACCTATTCCGCCCGTTACCCCCTCAGCTGGACCAACTATGAGGGAGTGTATGACGCCGAGGTGCGTTGTGAGGCCTTCAGCCCGATCCTGCCGGGTGATTACCAGCGCACCAGCTACCCGGTGGCGGTGTTCGTCTGGACGCTGCGCAATCCCACGGATCAGCCTCTGGATTTGTCGTTGCTGCTGAGTTGGCGCAACACCACCGGCTGGTTCACCAACACCGATGCCTCGGCGGAGGTTCACTTCCGCGATGACGGCAGCCCCGAGCACAACTACGCCCCGGCCATCGGCAACACCGCCGGCCAGCGCAACCGTTGCATTGATGATGGCTCCCTCAAGGGAGTGGTGCTGGAGGGCAACATCTCCAAACCCGTTGCCGAAGGAGAGGGCCAGTGGTGCATTGCCACAGCCGAGCAGCCCGGTGTGACGATCCAGCGCTGCAGTCGCTGGAATCCCAGCGGTGATGGGCGTGAGCTGTGGGACAGCTTCAGTGCTGATGGCTCCATCCCTGAAAGCAACAACGACCGACGCAGTGGATCCGACGATCCCCTCAGTGCTGCGCTGGCGGTGCAGTGTCAGCTGGTCCCTGGGCAGAGCATTGAGATTCCGCTGGTGATCAGCTGGGACCTGCCTGTGACGGCTTTTGCTACCGGCAGTCATGCGCTGCGCCGCTACACCGATTTCTTTGCTGCGGATGCCAATCAGGCGGTTGCCATCGCCGCTGAAGCGCTGCGTGACTGGCGCAGTTGGCGTCAGCAGATCGAGGCCTGGCAGCAGCCGGTGCTGCAACGCCAGGACCTGCCGGAACCGCTGCGGATGGCTCTGTTCAATGAGCTCTACGACCTCTGCAGTGGCGGCAGTCTCTGGAGTGCGGCATCACCGGAGGATCCCTACGGTCGCTTCGGCGTTCTCGAGTGCCTTGACTACGCCTGGTACGAAAGTCTTGACGTTCGTCTCTATGGATCCCTGGCCCTGCTGCAGCTCTGGCCGGAACTCGACAAGGCCGTGCTGCGCAGCTTTGCCCGGGCGATTCCGGCCGCAGATGCCACCCAGCGCCCGATCGGTTGGTATTTCACCCAGGGCAAGGGCCGGGTGGAAGCTGACCGCAAGGTGAAAGGAGCCACCCCCCACGACCTGGGGGCTCCCAACGAGATCCCCTGGGATGCGACCAACTACACCGCTTATCAGGACTGCAACCTCTGGAAGGACCTCGGCAGCGACTTTGTGCTGCAGGTGTGGCGCACCTTCAAGCTCGCCCCCAGTGGTGAAGACATCCGCTTCCTCGCTGATTGCTGGCCGGCGGCCGTGGAGGCGCTGCGCTACCTCAAGACCTTCGACGTGAACAACGATGGCCTGCCCGACAACGGCGGTGCTCCGGATCAGACCTTCGACGACTGGCCCCTCAAAGGGGTGAGTGCCTACTGCGGTGCCCTCTGGATTGCTGCGCTTGAGGCAGCCCTGGCCATTGCCCAGACGCTTCATCTCAGCACCGGGCTCGACACCTCCGCTGAGCAACGGGAATTCAGCGGTTGGCTGGAGCAATCCCGAGGCAATTTCGACAAGCTGCTCTGGAACGGCGAGTACTACGACATTGATGCCGAGAGCGGCACCCCGGTGGTGATGGCCGATCAGCTCTGCGGCGATTTCTACGCACGGCTCCTGGGCCTGCCGCCGGTGGTGAGCGACAACAACAGCCGCAGCACCTTGAAGGCGGTGAAGGAGGCCTGCTTCGAGGCTTTCGATGGCGGATCCCTCGGTGTGGCCAATGGTCTTCGTCGCGATGGCACGCCCTTGGATCCCAATGGCACCCACCCGCTCGAGGTGTGGACGGGGATCAACTTCGGGATCGCCAGCTACTACCGGCTGATGGGAGACAAGCAGACGGCGCAAGCGATCTGCTCAGCGGTTGTCGAGCAGGTGTATTCCGGTGGTCTGCAGTTCCGCACCCCTGAGGCGATCACTGCGGTGAACACCTTCCGGGCCTGTCACTACCTCAGGGCCATGGCCATCTGGGGGCTCTGGGCCACGGAGACCGATTGGACGCTCATCCCCGGAGCGGATGCCCGTTGAAGCGTGGCGCTTGGGGATTCACCGAACTGGTGGCGGTAATCCCTGGCGAAGTGATTGCGGCTCTGGAAGCCGTAATGGCAGGAGATTTCATGCACGGTGCTGCTGCCAATGGCCTGCTGCACCGCCGGTGAGCTAAGGGCGTGATGCACCTGGCTGAGCCGGATCTGTTTCAGCAACGCCATGGGGCCGGTGCCGAAGCTCTGGCGGCAGTGGTGAACGATCGAAGAACGCGAGGCGAAGATCGTGGCGCTGAGATCGTTGAGCGTGATTGCTTGGCCGGTGTTCTTGAACCCCCAAGCCACCAGATCCTTCATCAATCCCGCCCCCACACCGAGTTCACCACTGGCTGTTCCCTGCAGCTGATGGGCTGACAACGCCTCCAGCGCCGCCACTTCCACCAGATCCTCCTGGCCCCCTCCCATCAGCTGGGCCTGGATCAAGGCGCTGATCTCCTCAAACCTCTGGGGGTGGAGGTTGGCGGAGTTGGATCGTTGGATCACCTCCAGCACCTGGTGATCACCGGTGGTGGTGGCGAGCTGTTCAAATCGTGTTTGGGAGATGAGGGCAGCCTGGATGTGGGCCCCTGCCGGAAGCTGAACAAAAGCGTCGCTCAGGTTGGTTTGAAAACCATGCAGAGAGCCGGGTTGTGTTTCCTTCCCGCGAACCACCGGCAGCTGATCGGTGGTGTTCAAGCTGAGGGGCATCACCCCAGGGCGTCGGTTGCCCTGAAGCAGCAGGTCTTGATTGGTCTGGATGGATACAACCGGCAGCTGCTGTGAACCACCCAGCCGGAACGTCCCTTCGAGTCGGCCCCGGCTCAATTGGGCGACATCCATCTCAAAGCCCACCGCCTGCAGGCTCTTGCTGAGGCACGGAGCAGAGTGGAATACAACCTCCATGGGCTGATTGTTGGCGTGAATCGCCTTCTTTTCGGGTTTGTTGTGAGAATTCATTGATTCACCGCTTCCCCATGCGCCGTTTGCTCTGCTGTTTGTTGGCTGCTTTGGGGCTGCTGCTGCTCACGCCAGGTCTGGCCTGGGCCCAGGTGCACCAGCATGAGAACGAGGATGGCGTCGCCATGGTTCGTTCGCTGGAGAGCCTGCGGGACCTCGATTACGACAGCTGGCAGGCGGTGGCCTACCGCGAGGGCCCTCCCGGCCAGCCGGTGGTGCTGCGCGTGGTGGGCTACCCCGGCAAACTGCGGCTTGATCATCCGGTGAGCCTCCAGGTGTTGGCGGGTCGGCGCGAATGGCAGCTGGACGACATCACCCTGGCCAATCCGGTGTTGGCCACCGATGGCCGTGACGCAGCGGCTGAATTTGCCCTCGATCCTCTGCTGGACGATCTCAGCAACAACCGACCGCTGCGTTTGGCGTTGCCGGGTGTCTTCACCGAGTTGCCGATCCCTCCCTACGTCGTCGGTGAATGGCGGTCCCTGCAGGAGCTGCCCCTCAGCTGATGTGGGAGCTCTGGATGCGGCGGGCCCTGGCCCTGGCCGCCCTTGCAGAAGGTCACACCAGCCCCAACCCTCTCGTGGGGGCCTTGGTTCTTGATCGCGAAGGGCGCCTTGTGGGCGAAGGCTTTCATGCGCGCGCTGGAGATGCCCATGCTGAGGTGGGTGCCTTGCGGCAGGCCGGGGATGCGGCCCGGGGCGGAACCCTCGTGGTCACCCTTGAACCCTGCTGCCACCACGGCCGCACGCCCCCCTGCAGTGAGGCGGTTCTTCGCGCGGGCATTGGCCGCGTTGTGATCGCCCTGGAGGATCCCGATCCCCGGGTGGATGGGGGCGGCATCCGGCAGCTGAGGCAGGCGGGGCTGGAGGTGATCAGTGGTGTGCTGCGCGAGGAGGCTCGCCAGCAGAACCGGGCCTTTCTGCACCGCGTTCGCACCGGCCGCCCGTTTGGAATCTTGAAGTGGGCCATGAGCCTGGATGGCCGCACTGCTTTGCCCAATGGGGCCAGCCAATGGATCAGTGGTCCACCCGCCCGTGATTGGGTGCATCGGCTGCGCAGCGGCGTGGATGCCGTGGTGGTTGGGGGCGGCACGGTTCGCGGCGATGATCCGTTGCTCACCAGCAGGGGCCGGCGTTCACCGGAACCGCTGCGGGTGGTGCTGAGCCGCAGTTTGGATCTGCCGGATCAGGCCAAGCTCTGGGACACCGCGGTGGCGCCGACCCTCGTGGCCCATGGCCCCGATGCCGATCTCCGGCGTTTGCCATCCGGCCCTGAGGACCTTCGGCTTTCGGCCTGTGAACCGCAGCAGCTGATGGAGGCCCTGGCGGAACGGGGGTGCAACCAGGTGCTTTGGGAATGCGGCCCTGAGCTGGCGGCCGCGGCGATCCGGCAGGGCTGTGTGCAGGAGATCGCAGCGGTGGTGGCTCCGAAGTTGATGGGGGGCATGGCGGCCCGCACCCCCCTTGGAGATCTGAACTTCAGCGCCATGGATCAAGTGCTGCAGGGGCAGTGGCATCAGAGCGAGCCCATGGGCAGCGACTGGTTGCTGCGTTGGCGCAGCGGCAGCTGAGCTCAGCGCTCCCGGCTTTGCCGATCGAGGCTGCTGGCAAAGCGGCCGATGAGCACTCCCATCACGGCAGCGAGGTAGAGCGGTCCGGCAACGCTGGTGGCCACACTCACCATCCGTGACAGGGGGAGCATCGGGCTGATGTCCCCGAAGCCGACGGTGGTGAGGCAGACGAAGGCGTAGTAGTTGATGGCCGAAAAAAGGCGGGCGCTGGCTAGAACGCTCGAATCGCCGACGTTGGCCATCTCCAGGGGTTGAAAGCTGCCCGGCTGGATGGTTTCCAGAGCACTCATCACCAGGCCGGCGGCGAGTCCGATGTGCAGGTACCCCGCAGTGGCACCCATCAGCAGCGCCTCGGTGACGCGCTTGGTGCTGGCGAAGCGAGTTACCAGGCGGATCACGCTCCAGCCCACCAGCACGCTCCAGCTCAGGGCCAGCGGCATGCCGCTGTAAATCAGCTCCAGGGGCGTGAGCAGCCAGAGCCACATGGTCACCACGGCCATCAGCCCCAGACCCCGATACAGCACATCACTCCAGTTCGGAGCGTTGCTGCTCCTCACCATCACCTGGGTGAGTAGCAAGGCAATCAGGCTGTAGCCGATGTAGGTCGCCCACACCAGGCGGGGAAAGGCGAAGCCCACGGTGGCAATCACAGTGCAAAGCAACAGCAGCTTCAGCTGGGTGTCATCACGCCGCAGGAGCCGCTGAACCAGTCCCACCAGCACCTTGGCCACTGTCGCTGCCCCCAGGTTCGGCAGTGAGCTGCGGCTGTCAAGCCTTGCTCAATCGAGCAAGGAGAGCTGCTGGTGCTTCTTGGCAGGAACAGTTGGCTTGAGTGCTCTGCAGTCCCATGGCTCCGCTGGTGCTGGCGTGAGCATCGGCTCGAGGGCGCGTCGGTGGGCTCCATCACCCGGTTCCAGCCAGATGCTCTCCAACCCCTCGGGAATGATCACCGGCATCCGATCGTGCAAAGGCGCCACCAGGCTGTTGGGCTGCGTCGTGATCACGCAGCAGGTCTCCACTTCACTGCCATCGGGGCCGATCCAGCGGTCCCAGACACCGGCCAGCCAGAACATCTGCCGATCTTTGCGCTGGATCAGATGTCCCTTTTCAAAAAAGCCGGTGCTGGGCAGAAGGCAGCGGTGATGACGCCATGGCCCGCGAAAGGAGGCTTTCTCCGCGATGGTTTCGGCGCGGGCGTTGATCGGTCGCGGCGCCTGCAGCGGGTCCTTGACCCAGCCCGGTAGGAGGCCCCAGAGCATGTGGGAGAGATGGCCTTCACCGTGCTCACGCCGCACAGCCAGCACCGGTTCGTGGGGGCGGATCAGCTCGCGGGGGGCGTAATGCTCCAGCCAGGCGCTGTCCTCCGGCCGCAACCAGCTGCGCAGCAGCTGCTGCAATTCCGCGCGAGGCGTGTCGAGGCAGTAGCGACCACACATGGGCAGAAGCTAGGCGCCGTTCGGTTCTCACACCCGTTGATTGCCAGAGATCCCTCGTAGCGTGTCGGAACTCTCAGGCCATCCATGCCGATCCGCCAGGACGACAACCAGCCGAACCGTCGCTTCGGGATCATCAACCTGGTGCTGATTGGCTTCGGGGTGTTGCTGCTGGCCAGCAGCTTCCTTCCCAGCAATGGCATGCAGCAGGTGCCGCGGGTGCCCTACTCCCTGTTCATCGACCAGGTGAATGACGGTGCGGTGAAGCGGGCCTTCATCACGCAAGACCAGATTCGCTACGAGCTGAGTGATCCCGAGGAGGGCACGCCTCCCGTGCTGGCCACCACGCCGATCTTCGACATGGATCTGCCCCAACGCCTCGAGACCAAGGGCGTTGAATTCGCGGCAGCTCCCCCGAAGAAGCCGAACATCTTCACCACCATCCTCAGCTGGGTGGTGCCGCCCCTGATCTTCATCCTGGTGCTGCAGTTCTTTGCTCGCCGCTCGATGGGCGGTGGTGCTCAGGGGGCGTTGAGCTTCACCAAGAGCAAGGCCAAGGTGTACGTGCCCGATGAAGAGTCGCGCATCACCTTCGCCGATGTGGCGGGTGTGGATGAGGCCAAGCAGGAACTCACCGAAATCGTCGATTTCCTCAAGCGTCCTGAGCGTTACGCCGAGATCGGCGCACGCATCCCCAAGGGTGTGCTGCTCGTCGGCCCTCCCGGCACGGGCAAGACCCTGCTGTCCAAGGCGGTGGCCGGCGAAGCCGAAGTGCCGTTCTTCATTATTTCCGGCTCCGAGTTCGTGGAGCTCTTCGTCGGCGCCGGTGCCGCCCGTGTTCGCGACCTGTTTGAAGAAGCGAAGAAGAAGGCCCCCTGCATCATTTTCATCGACGAACTCGATGCCATTGGCAAGAGCCGCTCTGGCTCCATGGGCGTTGTTGGTGGCAACGACGAACGGGAGCAAACCCTCAACCAGCTGCTCACAGAGATGGATGGTTTCACCGCCCAGGACAAGCCGGTGATCGTTCTGGCGGCCACCAACCAGCCCGAGGTGCTGGATGCAGCCTTGCTGCGCCCGGGTCGTTTCGACCGGCAGGTTCTGGTCGACCGCCCCGATCTCTCCGGCCGCAAGACCATCCTCGAGATCTACGCCAAGAAGGTGAAGCTGGCTGCAGGTGTTGACCTCGACAGCGTCGCCCAGGCCACCAGTGGTTTCGCCGGCGCTGATCTCGCCAACCTGGTGAATGAAGCTGCCCTGCTCGCAGCGCGTGCCCAGCGCACCAGCGTTGAGCAGCAGGATCTCGGTGAAGCGATCGAGCGGGTTGTGGCTGGTTTGGAGAAGAAGAGCCGCGTCCTTCAGGACGATGAAAAGAAAGTGGTGGCGTACCACGAGGTGGGCCACGCGATCGTGGGCCATCTCATGCCTGGCGGCAGCAAGGTGGCCAAGATCTCGATCGTGCCCCGTGGCATGAGCGCCCTGGGCTACACCCTGCAGCTGCCCACCGAAGAGCGCTTCCTCAATTCCAAGGAGGAACTCCAGGGCCAGATCGCCACGCTTCTGGGTGGTCGCTCGGCTGAGGAGATCGTCTTCGGCAAGATCACCACGGGTGCTGCCAACGATCTGCAGCGGGCCACCGATCTGGCTGAGCAGATGGGGGGCACCTATGGCATGAGCGACACCCTGGGGCCCTTGGCCTACGACAAGCAAGGCGGTGGCCGTTTCCTTGGCGGGGGCAACAACCCACGCCGCTCGGTGAGTGATGCCACGGCTCAGGCCATTGATAAGGAGGTCCGCGGGCTTGTGGACCAGGCCCACGACGATGCCCTCGCGATCCTGCGCGAGAACATGGCGCTGCTCGAGACGATCGCCCAGAAGATCCTCGAAAAAGAGGTGATCGAGGGGGATGACCTCAAGCAGATGCTCGAGGCGAGTGTGCTGCCGTCCGGTGTGACCGCTTGACGGCAGCGGGCCTCATCCCCGATAACAGTCCTTTGAACCGTCGCGATGGCTACCGCTTCTGCGGGCGTTGCTGCTGTCCTCTCTCCGCTGTGCGCACGTGACTTCCTTTCCTCAGCGGATTGTTCCGCCGAGGAAACAGCAGCGTTGCTGGATCTGGCTGCACAACTGAAGAGCGGCGATCGTCGGATCGATCTGGGCAACCGTGTGCTGGGTCTGATCTTCAGCAAGGCCTCCACCAGAACCCGTGTGAGCTTTCAGGTGGCCATGGCCCGCCTCGGCGGCCAGACGGTGGATCTCAATCCTTCCGTCACCCAGCTCGGCCGCGGCGAGCCGCTGGAAGACACGGCCCGGGTTCTCAGCCGTTACTGCGATGTGCTGGCGATTCGCACCTTCGCCCAGCAGGAACTGGTGGACTACGCCCACTGGGCCTCGGTGCCGGTGATCAATGCCCTCACCGATCTGGAGCATCCCTGTCAGGCCCTGGCCGATTTCCTCACCATGCAGGAAGCCCATGGCGCCCTTCCTGGTCAGACCCTGGCCTATGTGGGCGACGGCAACAATGTGGCCCATTCCCTGATGCTCTGCGGCGCTTTGCTGGGGGTGAATGTGCGGATCGGCTGCCCCGAGGGCTTCGAGCCCTTGCCGGGTGTGCTTGAGCAGGCTCAATCCCTGGCACAGCACGGTGCCTCGATTGAGGTGGTGACGGATCCCCGTGAGGCGGTGGCGGGAGCCCAGGCCGTTTACACCGACGTTTGGGCCTCCATGGGCCAGGAAGCCGAACAGGCGCAGCGGGAGCAGGCCTTTGCGGGATTCTGCGTGGATCAAGCCCTGATGGAGCAGGCGGCAGCCGATGCGATCGTTCTGCACTGCCTGCCGGCCCACCGCGGTGAGGAGATCAGCGCCGAGGTGATGGAGGGCAAGGCGAGCCGCATCTTTGATCAGGCCGAAAACCGTCTGCATGCGCAGCAGGCGCTGTTGGCGGTGTTGATGGGTGGTCTGTGACGGTGATCCACCGCTGGTTAGTTCCGTTGATCGTCACCGCCCATGCGGTGGCAGCGTCAGCGGATCAGGCCACCGACAAACAACAGCAGAGCACCATCGCCCGATGGACGGCCGAGAAAATCTGTGAAATGGGTGTGGATGCTTTTTACGCCTTGCCGGATCCTGAGCTCAAAACCATGTTTGAGCGCGACACCTCGATGCGTTACGAGGATGTTCCCAACGCACCAACCGATCAGGAGAAGTCCCGTATCACCGGGCAGTTGATGGGATATCTGATGGCGGCCTGTCCGCAACAGCTTGAGTCGTACAAAAACCGCTGAAGAGCATCGCGATGCGTAAGGAACGCTGCTGGGTTTGGTTCAAAGGTGGCCTCTCGGAGGACGGGCACTGGATGTCGGGCTGGGTAGCCAGCACAACCGAGCAGCCGGGGCTGCTGATTGAGCATCCCGGCTATGTCCCCTGCCGGGTTCCCGAATGGCGTGTGGTGTTCAAGGAGCCCAAAGACCTGAACTTGGCGCCGAGCATTCCCGAGGCTGCGGTGTGGAAGCTGGTTTGAGGTGAGCCTGCGCTTGCGGCACACGGCAAGGAACGGTACAAATGTATTGCCCGAACCTTTTCTTGCGGTGACCCGTGCCCCCCAGGAGCCCCTCACCACTGCTCAGCAAGAGCTTTACGACTGGCTGGCGGACTACATCGGCACCCATCGCCACAGCCCCTCGATTCGCCAGATGATGCAGGCGATGGGGCTGCGCTCTCCTGCGCCGATTCAGAGCCGGTTGCGCCATCTTCAGCAGAAGGGATGGATCACCTGGCAGGAAGGCCAGGCGCGCACCCTGCAGCTCTTGGGCGACATGGTGGGTGCCGCCGGGATACCCGTGCTGGGCGCCGTTGCCGCCGGTGGCCTGGTGACGGCTTTCGACGATGTGCAGGAGCATCTCGATCTGGCGCCGGTGCTGGAGACCCGCGGCCTGTTTGCCCTGACGGTGAATGGTGACTCGATGGTCGACTCCCACATCGCCGATGGGGATGTGGTGTTGATGGAGCCGGTGCAGGATCCGCAGAGGCTGCGCAACGGCACGGTCGTGAGTGCTCTGGTGGCTGGCAGCGGCACCACGCTCAAGCATTTCCATCGCCAGGGGGCGACGGTGGTGCTGGAAGCTGCCAACCCCGCTTATCAACCGATTGAGCTCCCCGCCGAACAGGTGGAGGTGCAGGGTCGCTTGGTTGCCGTGTGGCGCCAGGTCTGAGGCTCCCGCGGTGTAAGCTGTGACACGACGACGGCGGCTCTGAAGCCACCACGTCGACATGGGGCCATAGCTCAGCTGGTAGAGCACCTGCATGGCATGCAGGGGGTCAGGAGTTCGAGTCTCCTTGGCTCCATTCTTCAAAAAAGTCAGTCCAGTACTGGCATCTGAGCGGTCCACATGGGCCGCTTTTTTAGTGCAAAACGGCTAAATATCATTTTTTGTGCGCCAAAGTGTGCGCCAAATGCCCCTAAGCGGTCGGCTTGCGCCAAAAAGCTGGCGCACATAGGCCAGTACTGGGAAGTCGCCCTTTTCTTCGTGATTTCGTGACTGCTCTAAATATCAAATAAGGGCCACCGAAGTGACCCCTACTCGCTGCGCTGAGCAACCAGCCCACCGTAAGAACTGGTTGTTTTCAGTCTACTTAAAAGAGCTAAGCTAAATACACCGATAAATACCGCTTTTCAGTGCCTAAACGTCAGCTACCTATTCAGGCTGACCTGATCATTAACCGTCTTCGTTGGGAAGCAATGGTTGATCGTCAGCTTGATGCCTTTGATGTTGATGACGATGCACCTCATGTGCCGTCTACAGACCCCCTGAGCAACCCCCAAAGCCGCCGCAAGCCAGTCCATGTCAGCTGAATTTCAATCCATTGATGAGGCCATCACAGCCTCCTACCAAAACGCATCACAAGTGGAAACTCAGGCACGACAGCTTGAGGCCAGGATCTCAAAGATTGATGGTGCCAGCCGTCATTTACCCCACCGCAACTACGGTCAGCCTGTTGATCTGGCAAAAATCAGGTCAAACCTGACACTTACCAGCCTTATTGCACAAGATTCCGCAGAACTGGCTCACTACTGCGGCATTGATCCGTCAATTCGCCACCGTATTGACGAAGAACGTGAAGCCAGGGTGCTTGCTGCTCAGTCCCTGCAGATGCAAACAGAGGCTCTGCGGGCCAAAAACGAGCGTGCCAGGCAGGAACGTGAAATCCGGCTCAACACACCGAGCTGGAAGAAGGCATACCGGAGCTGGTGACGATGCTTGCAAGACCTCATCCCGTCTTTGGCGACTGGTGTTATTGCCAGCCAGGCGACAGCCAAAGGCTTCTGGATCGCCAACTCAGTTACAGAGACGCTGCACTGCGGGACAACCCTGAGTTCAGCGGTATGCCGCCTGAGTTTGAACAGTGGTGCCGCACCTCGTGGCTGCCAGCCAACTTGGGGCGTGATTACTACCGCAAGCAGGCAGAGACCCACATCCAGTCGTTAGCCGCCAAGATCAGCCGCCTTCAAAAAGAGATTGAAGAGCGTGCTGGTGGTCTTCTTGACCAGCGTGACGAGCTGATTCAGCAGCGCCTTTGGCTGCAGAACGAACTGGACAACGTGGGTGCTGGGTGATGGCCAACGTTCTTGATTTCATTGAACCAGGGCCGTTGCTGAGCGATGAGGTGGTTAAGCCACCCATCGTCAGCAACGGCCACTGTTCAGCGGTGCATCAGCAAGCTGTCACCGCATCAGTTCTGGTCCCAGCCCAGACAAGACCACAGCAAAAAAATCAGGCTGTTCTTGACTCAGGCGGAGGAGCTGTTCTTTTCGGGATATTTGCCTTTATTGCTCTTTCCGTCGCTCTGGCAATGCGACAATCAAATGAGCAACGGCAAGCTGATATCCAAGGAATAGAGACACAAAAACAACAAAACAAAGTTCAAGAGCCAGAAGACTTACAAAAAAGAATTCAGATTGCAGAAGAATGGGAAGCCTCTAATATCAGCTTGATAAAAGAGCACAAATACACCCTCTATAGAATTCGCTTGGAATCAATCGATGAAGATGACTATGGAAATATTGATGTCGAAGGGTGGGGGCAATTCTCTGATTACGTAGGAGTTCCGATCGGCGATGTCAAAGACAATGCTTTCGTCAATGGAAGAGGGTTTAAACGCGGATTCCCCTATTTCTGGAAGAATGTACTTGTTAGCGACGATGATTTTCGCGGCGATGCTTGGTTTGACGGGTGGTGGAAATACAAAATTGAAAAGCTAGGGCGCCATTCAGAGGTGGAATGGTATGAGGTTATTAATGATTGGATTAATAAGCATGCGATGTATCCAGTAGCAGAGGAGCTTGATGCACAGGAGGAAGAGCGGGTCGAAGCAGGTTTCTCTGAGGACATGTCCGGCGAAGACTATGAGATCTACTGCGGGCGCATACTTCAAGAGGCAGGCTCGAACGTTGAGCAAACTCAGGCTTCAAACGACCAAGGTGTAGACCTAATCGCGCAAATTGAAGATCTGAAGGTCTGCATTCAATGCAAGCGGTACAGCAACCCTGTCGGAAATAAAGCCGTACAGGAGGTCATCGCTGGCAAAGCCTTCTTTAACGGCACTCATGCTGTCGTCGTCTCCAATGCTGGTTTCACAAAGGCAGCAAAGAGCCTTGCTGAATCTGCAGATGTGATACTTATCAGTGATACTGAATTAGAAGATTTAGAAACGATGGTCTGATTGGTACACGCCACAGAGACACATCGATTTTTTTAGGGGCTGATCCATGGCCAGAACCAGCAGAGCTGAGCGCAACAGACGCCGTGAATCAGCGTTGGCTCTAGTCAGTCAGGGAAAGGGTTTCAGCGATGTTGTGACCGCACAGATGTCTCAGTGGGGGTGCTCACGTTCATCTGCCCAACGGGACTGTCGTTGGGCGCATGATCAGCTCCAACTGAGCATTGATTCACACGATGCTCAGCATCTGATGGTCCACATGGCGACAAGCCTTCAACGCATCTCTCTCAAGGCTGAGCAGGACAAGCAATACGCCGCTGCTGTCGGTGCCCAGAAGATGCTTTACGAGCTTCTGCTGCGCCGGAAGATGGATCATGAAGCTGCAAAGGCGAGCCGTCCTGGTTGGGGCTATCGCCACGGCAACACCCGGTCTTGATGCTCTGGCGCACTAATTGGCGCACAACAGCGGTATCTTCCGTTGCTGGTTGCAGCTGTGGTCTTTGCTTTGAGCTGTATGATCAACTGCACGAACAACAGGTGGTCAATCGCTGAGTCAGCAGCAGATGCAGCAAATGCAGCAGTAGTTGCTGCTCATTTGATTGCTGCCATCACCTCATTCGAAAGGAGCACAGCCCGCGAAAGGGGCAATGTTGTCTTCGGAGTCCCCAAGACCTCCATCCAATGGTTTATCCGCTGACCATTGGGCGCTGATCACTGCACTGACTCCCCCTTGACGGTGCGGGGAGTCAGATCAGCGTTCTTTCACTTCTCAACCTGCTGGCAGACCTCTTGTCATGGATCCTTTGGTGTTGCCAATCGCTGGCCTAGTTCTTGTCGTGGCTCAAATCACCTATGGGAATACACCTCTGCACTCAGACTGAGGACCTCATCGGACAGGCGGGGGGCAGCGCCTCCAGCCCGTCTTCTGCATCGTCTGCCAAGCCTCAATCGCGTTGTGCCGCAGCATCCGCCGACGAGTCATCGGCTCAGGCGGGCGGGGCGGAACTCAGCTTGAAGTGCGCACACAAAACAACACCCTCTGTAATCGCAGCAAAGAGTTCTGACTGATACACCTTGACCAGATTTGGGCCAAGCCATGGGCGACCTGAGCAGGGAGCAGGAACAAGCCATCGCTCGGTCAACGATGTATCTGGTCGCGGCACTCCTGAGCATCCTGATGATCTGCATTGCAGGACTGTTTCTTTCTGCGGAACTCAAAGAGCAAGCCCTGCAGAAAGCCGAGACCGCACAGCAGATCGAACTTCAACAGGAGATCACTCCTCAAGCCCAGCGTCCATGGACTCTTTGGAGAAGGCACGCTGATGTGGAAGCATGAGCCCTCTACTCCTTCTGGTTGGCTTAGGTCTCGGCGGTTATCTAGCCGTATGGCGCAACAGGCGAGCCTTAAAGGTCAAAGCAAAGCGCAGGCGTTAAAGAGGCTTCCTTAGAAACACGCTGTCAGGTCGCCACTGGCAGATGCACTGCAGCTTCTCCCTCAGCCCCTCTATGTGAACCAAACGCTGTCCCGTGTGCTGATGCACATGGACATGCTCGTGCGGGTAGCGGTCGTTGATAAGTCTGTAGAGCTGAGATCTGGACTTGTATCCGAGGCGTCGTGCAGCCTCACTACTTAGGCAAAACACTGGCAACCTGAAGGCTCTTCAGGCAGCACTCGGCATCCCATCGGTCAGCAAATTCCAAGCACAGCCCACTCGACACACAGACAACAAAGCGTTTGTCGCCAAGCTGATGCACCATCGGCGGCGGCCGAGAAATCATGCTGAATTCTTGGATCATCTCTCTTCTGCTTTTCCTGATGGTCCGTTAATTCCTTGTCCTTAAATGCATCAAGTGCCACATATTGCAGATAACTGGCAGCCTCTGCGTCAATGCTTTCTTCGGGGATATTGGCCATTGCTGTTTTTGCAGGGGCGTTCCCCTCGCTTCAACTTCATCCACATGGCCTTCTCAAGTGCGGTGAGCTTGGGGGAGGCTTCATTCAGCACTTCCAGCGCGCGAGCCTTTGCATCACGGATATACCTGGTTGTCCTATCGAGTTCGTCGAATGCCAAAACCAGTAGCTAGGGGCATCACAAAGCTAAAAACTCCTGAGGTTCAAAATTGCATCAAGTGCCACATACTGATCAAAACTGGCGGAGGCTTGATGAGATGTGTTATCGATAACTTATGGACACTGAATTACTCAAACAATCCTGGGAGAAGTTGACCCAACGTGGCTACACGCTGAATAGCCCTGCCCCTGAAGTGGTGAACATCATCACGCCGACGGGTTATTCGACTCAGATTCGATTGAAACGACTGCCCAGTTATGCCCGCTACGTGCGGTGAATTTCCACCAGCTTTTGAGCTGACGGCTTGGAATGGCGTGGGGAAGAGTCCATACGGTCCTTGATTCCCCGGTTAATAGGGAGGAGGCCAAGTGGTCCTCGACTCCCAGTT
>CAJXPL010000011.1 GCA_913057985.1 uncultured Synechococcus sp. | reverse complement strand
ATGGTTTCAAGGGCGTCGAAATCTGCCCCTGTCGCCCTGGCGAGGCAGCGGCGCTGGGGCAACTCACCACGTTCTGCGATGGGCCGTTGCTTGGCTACGAGCCTGACCGTAATTTCCCCGGCACTCCCGGAACCTCTTATTTGAGTGCAGCTCTGAGTGTGGGAACCCTCAGTCCCCGCCAAGCCTGGTGCGCCGCCCAGGACTCACGTGAGCAAGCCCGCAGCGAGGAGCACTTGCAGGCCATTGCTGTGTGGGAGCAGGAGCTGGGCTGGCGTGAGTTCTACCAGCAGGCCCTGTTTCATTTCCCGGAACTGGCTGATGGTCCCTACCGCGAGCAGTGGCGCCGTTTCCCCTGGGAGAACAACGAGGACTGGTTCGACTTCTGGAAGGAGGGCCAGACCGGCATGCCGATCATCGATGCCGCCATGCGCCAGCTCAACCAGACCGGCTGGATGCACAACCGCTGCCGCATGATCGTGGCCTCTTATCTGGTTAAAGACTTGATCTGCGACTGGCGCTGGGGTGAGCGTGCCTTTATGGAGTTGGAGGTGGACGGCGACCTGGCCGCCAACAATGGTGGCTGGCAGTGGAGTGCCAGCAGCGGCATGGACCCCAAGCCCCTGCGCATCTTCAACCCGGCCACCCAGGCCTCCAAATTCGATTCAGCTGGCGACTACATCCGCCAGTGGGTACCGGAGCTCCGCCATGTGCACACCAAGGATCTGCTCAGTGGTGAGATCGGAGCCCTCGAGCGACGCGATTACCCCGAGCCTCTCGTGAATCACAAAACCCAGCAGGCCAAGTTCAAGGCGCTTTACGCCACCATCCGGTCTTGATCTAGGTCGTCGCCGCGGCGGAATTGAGCCGGAGCGTTGGAGACCAGCAACTGGCGCACGGTGTCGATCACTGCCTGCTGCTGGTCGTCCTTTAACTCAGGGAAGATCGGCAGGCTCAGCACCTGGCTGCAGAGCTGTTCCGTGATTGGAAGTGAGCCCTGTTTCAAGCCCAAGTGGGCGTAGGCCGGCTGCCGATGGATTGGGATTGGGTAATAAATGATCGTGCTCACCCCACGCTCCTGCAGGGTCTGCTTGACCCAGTCGCGACAGCAGCTCTCGGGGATCCCGTGGCGTGCACTGGTGGTGGATGGATTGCAGCTGGCGTTGCAGAGCGGCTCGCCGGTGGGGCAACTGCTGATGCGCACCACGAACTGGTTCCAGCTGTGGCCGTCATCGGTGGCCGGCAGAGTGATGCCGTTGAGATCGCCCAAAGCCTCTTGATATCGGGTGGCAATGGCTTTGCGTTTGCTGATCCACTGCTCCAGCTTTGGCAGCTTCACGTTCAGCACCGCGGCCTGGATCGCATCCAGCCGGCTGTTGTAGCCAAGGCTGGTGTGCAGGTAGCGCTCGGGCATGCCATGCACGGCCAGCTCGCGCATGATTTGGGCCAGTTGGGCATCGCTGGTGGTGACGGCACCACCGTCTCCCGCTGCACCGAGGTTCTTGGTGGGGAAAAAGCTGAAGCAGCCTGCATCCCCGAAGCTGCCGACGGCTTGGCCATTCCAACGGGCTCCCGTCGCCTGGGCGCAGTCTTCGATCACCCTCAGCTGATGGTGCTCGGCAATCTTCATCAGCCGGGTCATGTTCACCGCCCGCCCGAACAGGTGCACCGGCATCAGGGCCTTGGTGGCGGGGGTGATCGCGGCTTCAATCTGATCGAAATCGATCAGGTAGGTGCTGGGGTCGACATCCACGAACACCGGCGTGGCACCGACGGCGCTGATGGCCTCAGCTGTGGCAAAAAAACTGAACGAGCAGGTGATCACCTCATCTCCTGCACCAATACCAAGCGCCCGCAGGGCGAGGATCAGGGCATCAGTGCCGCTGTTGCAGCCCACTGCCTGGTCACAGTCGACGCTGGCGGCAAAGGCCTCTTCGAAACGTTTGATCTGCGGTCCGCCGATGTATTGGCCGCTGCGCAACACCTCGAGCACCGCCTCTTCGAGGTCCACACCGAGATCGTCGATCTGCTGGCTGAGGCTGAAGGGAGGTACATGCATGAAGCAAATCTTAAGTGGCTCAGCTGAACCACTCCGGTTCGTGTCCGGGGTTCCACTTCACATTGCAGCCCACAGAGGCGGTCTGGTCTTGATTCACCAAAGCTCCCGTCAGCACGGCCTCGAGGGCGGCCCGCAGGTCACGACCATCAAGGGGCTGATCGTTGCCGGGTCGGCTGTCGTCCAATTGGCCGCGATAGCGCAGGCTCTGCAGGCCTTCGCCATCGGGTGAGAACAGGTAGAACTCCGGAGTGCAGGCGGCCCTGAGCGCTCTGGCCAGGCTTTGCTGCTCATCCAGCAGGTAAGGGAAGCTCCAGCCGTGGTGCCTGGCCTGCTCCGCCAGTTGTTCCGGCCCGTCCTGGGGGTGGGTGATCAGGCTGTTGCTGCTGACGCCCACCAGCTGCACCGCATTGCTGAAGTCGTGGTCCAGCCGAGTGATCTCGGGCTCCACATGTTTCACAAACGGGCAATGGGCACAAAGCACCATCAGCAGCACGGGCCGTTGGTCAAGAGACCTGCTGCTCAGCCGGCCGCCGGTGACCTGGGGAAGTTCAAAATCAGGCAGGCCTGTGCACAGCGCCAGCATCGTGGATGGTGTCAGGGCCATAAGGCGCAGGCAGATGCAGCGAATCTGCTTCAGGATGGCCACCTCCGGTGGTGATGGATGCCGCGCCTGCGACTGCTTTGGGGAGTAGCCCTGCTGCTGGGGGCCTGCGCTGCTCCAAAGGAACCGCCCAGCTGGCGCTTGTTCCCTCTCGAGCGCCATTTCCCCCATGACGGGGTGGCTGTGGTCAATCAGCCCGATGGCTATGGCCTCCACATCTATCTGGAGACAGACACCAGCTTCCCGGGGGTGTGTCGTCCCCGATGGCTGCCGGATCCAGCCCGCCTGTTCAACGGCAATGGATCCACACCGTTCAGTTCCGGGCTGGCGACCCGGGAGGAGTTTTTTGATGCCGTGGCCCGGCGCGATGTGCGTGGCCTGTTGAAGAGCGAGCTGAAAGCTCTCTGCCAGGCGCGCGCTCCGGAAGACCGCTGGCAGTGGATCGAGCCGCCCCGGAACGACAATCAGGTGGTTCCCGTGCAGCTGCCATCCTTGGAGGAGGAAGACCTGCTCACCAATCCCGTGGAGGAACTGAGGCGGGCCCGGCAGCTGCTGAGGGATCAACGGGTTGGTGAGTAGCCCTCCCACACCACGGCTTCGGCTTCGCGCCAGTAACGGCTGAACCGCCCCAGCCGGGGTGGCCGCGGCAGCTCCACGAAAGGTTCGGGATCCAGCAGCTCCAGTGGAAGTTCCGCCTCGATGGCGGCGCCAATGCGCTCCAGGCGGGGATCCACTGCGCTGCTGCTCACCACACCATCGGCCTGATGGCGGCGGGCAAAGGCCAGCACCTCAGCGGCCACATCCCCCTTGCGCAGGGTGAGGGGAAGGTCGAGCGCGTTTTCGTAGAGGAAGCCCAGCCGTTTGCGGCTGATCCGCGCGGTTTGGATCCATCGGGTGTCAAACACGAACACCGCTGGGGCATCCGGCCAGGCCTGAAGTGCCGGGTTGTTGGCACCAAGAGCCTCCTCGTGAATCCAGAGGATGGGGCGTTGGAAGGTCATGGGGGATCTCCTGCTTATCGCTTGGGACGGGCCAGGGCGGCACTGGCGCCTCCGCTGCTCCGGCGTTGGCGGTTGCGCTGCTGGTTGCGGTTGTTGCCGCTGTCACGGATGGCTGGCATCGGGGCGAACAGCTGGTTCTCCAGTTGGTCGTAGCTGCCCTCGAAGGGGCAGCTGTTCGCACTGGGGCAGCTTTCGCAGTAGTGCCCGTCGCTGTAGCGCTCGAGGTTGCCGCGGTTGAAGAAATAGGGCTTGTGGCTGAAGGTGCTGGCCACCCACTGCCAGCTCAGATGGTTGCTGGCCGGGTCGCCGTCCAGCAGGTGCTCCAGGAACCAGTCGGCACCGGCTTTCCAGTGCACCCGTCGCCAATGCACGAGCCAGGCGGCCATCCACATGCGGGCGTGGTTGTGCAGCCAGCCGGACGTCACCAGTTGATCGCGGAAGCCATCCATGCAGGCCAGTCCCGTGCTTCCTGCCCTTACATCGGCCGGCAGCTCCCGGGCATAGGTCCCGGCGTCATGGCCCGTTTTGAACGGTTCCTGATCGTCATGGATGCCATCCCCCAGATCGAGCCACATCCGTTGCCAGAAGTCCCGCCAGCCGAGTTCGTTGATCAGCTTTCCGCCCTCATCGCGGTTGCGAATCCGTGCAAAAACTGAATCGCGCACCTCCGCGAGGCTAAGCACGCCGTGGCGGATGTAGGGCGACAACCCGGTGACCGCCCCTTTGAGGTGGTTGCGGCTCTTAGCATAACGCCTCGCATCGATGCGCCGCAACTTCCCTTCGGCTGCCTCTCGCCCGCCTCGGATTGGGCTGAGCTCCCCTTCAGCCTCCGGGAACTCCTGTGCCAACAGTGTATTCAAGGCATCGCGGGAGGCGAATTGCCGCGGTAGGTCGCCGTTGATCGGGGGTGACGCAGCGCTGGGCACCGGCCTTCGTCAGCAAAGGAGCGGTGATCTTGGCGGGGGATGGGGGAGAATCGCGCGAATTCAACCTGTTCCGGTCTGTCCTGATGCTGCTTGATCTCACCGGCAAGAAGATTCTTGTCACCGGCATCGCCAACAACCGTTCGATCGCCTGGGGCATTGCTCAGCAGCTGAAGGCGGCCGGTGCCGAACTCGGCATCACCTACCTGCCGGACGAGAAGGGCCGCTTCGAGGCCAAGGTGCGTGAACTCACCGCACCCCTGGAGCCCAGCCTGTTCCTGCCCCTGAATGTGCAGGACGCTGATCAGATGGCTGAGGTCTTTGGTGAGATCAAGGAGAAGTGGGGGGTTCTCGATGGCCTGGTGCACTGTCTGGCCTTTGCCGGCAAGGAAGAGCTGATCGGTGACTACAGCGCCACCACCGCAGAAGGCTTTGCCCGTTCCCTCGACATCAGCGCCTACTCCCTGGCACCTCTCTGTGCCCATGCCAAGCCGCTGTTCAGCGAGAAGGCTGGCGTGATCACCCTCTCGTACCTCGGTGCTGAGCGGGCCATCCCCAACTACAACGTGATGGGAGTGGCCAAGGCAGCTCTGGAGGCTTCCGTTCGTTACCTGGCCGCGGAGCTGGGGCCTGAAAAGCAAGTGCGCGTCAACGCCATCAGCGCTGGCCCGATTCGTACCCTGGCCAGCTCCGCCATCGGCGGCATCCTCGAGATGATTCACAACGTGGAGGAGAAGGCTCCCCTGCGCCGCACCGTCACCCAGATGGAGGTGGGTGGCACCGCCGCCTTCCTGCTCAGCGATCTGGCCAGCGGCATCTCCGGACAGACCATTTACGTGGATGCGGGCTACTGCGTCACGGGAATGTGAGGCACGATGAGGGCACTGAAGGTCGAGTGATGGCACGGCAGGGAGCGATCCATCGGGTCACCGGTGAAACCGATGTGAAGGTGCATCTGGACCTGGATGGCTCCGGCCAGTGCCAGGCCAGCACAGGTGTGCCGTTTCTCGACCACATGCTTCATCAGATCAGCAGCCATGGCCTGATCGACCTGGAGATCAATGCGGTGGGCGATACCCACATCGATGATCACCACACCAATGAGGACGTGGGCATTGCCGTGGGGCAGGCCCTGTCCCAGGCCCTGGGAGACCGGCGTGGCATCCACCGCTTCGGTCATTTCGTGGCACCGCTGGATGAGGCCCTGGTGCAGGTGGCCCTGGATTGTTCCGGTCGCCCCCACGTCAGCTACAGCCTTGCGATTCCGAGCCAGAAGATCGGCAGCTACGACACCGAGCTGGTGAAGGAGTTTTTTGTTGCTGTGGTCAACAACAGCGGCCTCACCCTGCACATCCGTCAGCTGGATGGCGCCAACTCCCACCACATCGTGGAGGCCTGTTTCAAGGCCTTTGCCCGGGCCCTGCGCATGGCCACCGAGGTGGATCCACGTCGGTCCGGCGCCATTCCCAGCAGCAAAGGGGTGCTGGAGCAGGCTGGCGCCAATTGACGCCGGCCCCACGCTTCACAGTCCGTTACGAGAGGATGGGCGAACGTTGATCGTTTGCCCGTGACCGTCGCCCCCGCCCGCAGCTACGCCCGCAGCGACTGGGCCAGCGCCTTTGTGAATGTGGAGCAGGAACTCAACGATGTGGCGCTGAAGCCCGTGCGTGGAACGGTGCCGGCGGAGCTTCAGGGCACCTTCTATCGCAATGGACCCGGGCGTCTTGAGCGGGATGGGCATCGGGTGCATCACCCCTTCGATGGCGACGGCATGATCGCGGCGATGCGGTTTGAGAACGGCAGCGTTCAGCTCAGCAACCGATTTGTGCGCACCGAAGGTTGGCTGGCGGAGGAAAAGGCCGGCAAGGTGCTCTACCGGGGGGTCTTCGGCAGCCAGAAGCCCGGTGGTCGTCTGGCCAATGCCTTCGACCTGCGCCTGAAGAACATCGCCAACACGAACGTCGTGCGTCTGGGCGATCAGCTGCTTGCCCTCTGGGAAGCGGCGGAACCCCATGCCCTCGACCCGCGCAGCCTGGAGACCCGCGGCCTTTCACGCCTCGATGGTGTGTTGAAAAAGGGCGAAGCCTTCAGTGCTCACCCGCGCTTCGATCCCGGCCATAACGGCCGGCCCTGCATGGTCACCTTTGGGGTCAAGACCGGGCCTCGCAGCACCATCCGTCTGATGGAGTTCGCGACCGAGGGCCCGGAGGCCGGCACCTTGCTGCACGACCGTTCCGACAGCTTCCCCGGTTTCGCCTTCCTCCACGACTTCGCCATCACACCCAACTGGGCGGTGTTTCTCCAGAACGCCATCGCCTTCAATCCCCTGCCGTTTGTGACCGGCGAAAAGGGCGCGGCCCAGTGCCTTGCGTCCCAACCCGGTGGCAAGGGGCGCTTCTGGTTGATCCCCCGCGACTCCGGTCGTTTCGCTGGCCAGAAGCCCCGCATCCTCGAAGCTCCCGACGGCTTCGTCTTCCATCACCTCAACGCGTTCGAGGACGGTGATCACGTTGTGGTGGAGAGCATTGTCTACGACGATTTCCCCTCAATCGGCCCCGATGACGACTTCGCTCAGGTGGATTTCGACACGGTGCCGGAGGGAATCCTGCACCGTTGCCGCCTCGACCTCAGCCGGGAATCGGTGCAGACCGAGCGGATCAGCGAGCGCACCTGTGAGTTCGCCATGGTCAACCCCGAGCGTCAGGGTCTCAGCGCCCGCTTTGCCTGGATGGCTGTAGCCGAGCGTGAGACGGGCAATGATCCGCTGCAGGCGATTCAGAAGCTTGATCTGGATTCCGGTGCGACCCACACCTGGAGTGCGGCGCCCCGAGGCTTTGTGAGTGAGCCGTTGATGGTGCGTCGTCCCGGTGCTGAGGCGGAGGACGACGGCTGGGTGCTCGATCTGGTGTGGAACGGGGCCCGGGCCGCATCCGATCTGGTGATCCTCAACGCCTGTGATCTGTCGGAAGTGGCGGTGCTGGAGCTGCCGTTGGCCGTTCCCCATGGCCTGCACGGGAGCTGGGCGCCCCAACGCTGATACGTTGAGGCCCTCCGCAGGCCTAACGGGTGCCAACGTCATTCACGCGTCCGCAGATCAAACGCGACGAGCGGATGCTGTGGATCCATGCCGGTCCCCACAAGGCAGCCAGCAGTTACGTCACCGAGCGGCTCCGTCAAAACCGGGAGCATCTTGCCGCCCAGGGTGTGTTGATGGATGGCGATGACAACCGTCTTGCCAATGCCATTGCAGAAAAGAACTATGGGCCTGTTGAGGAGGCCCTGGCCACGCTGCCTTCCAAGCTGAACAGGGTTTTGCTCAGCAGCTCCTCTTTGGATGATCGGATCCTCAGTCGAACTGTTTTGGGCAAATTGCAGGCTCTGGTTGAGCGGCAAGGCTTCAAGTTAGGGGTCAGTTATTTCATCCGAGATCAGCAATCTTGGTTGAATTCGGTCTATGCGCACCGGGTCCGACGATTTCGTGAAACGCCGGATTTTGAGCAATATTGTGATTACATCATGCATGATTCTGACTCTTGGGATATTGCCTATCCATCAAAATTCCATGTGTTGAGTCGCTTCCCGTCGATTGCGACGTTGTTTCTTCCTTTGTCCAAACAGGTGGCGATCACCGATCCCTTCCTGGCCCTGGTGGATGCCCTGGATTTGGATGCCCCCATAGGTGAGCAGGGCTGGTTGGCAGGCCGTTCCTCCAAGCAGAACATTCAGCCCGGCGCCCGGGGGATCTGGATGTCGGCCCTTTGCCGCCGTTTGATGGTGAAGACGGGTTTCGATCCGGAAGTGCTCAAGTGCAAGGGCAAGGTGATCCGTGATCTGGCGATTGCTCGCGGCTGGGATCGGGAGAAGTTCGATGGCTTTGATCAACCACTCCAAGACCGCGTGTCGGCTTTTTATGCCAGTTCCAACGAAGCTTTCGCCCAGAAGCACTGGGGGGTGAGCTGGCAAAGCCTCTTCCCTGTGCGCCCTGCTGCACAACGGGTGTATTCGGGGCCTCAGACCGATGTGGAGCGCAAAGAGATGCGAGATCTGATGGTTCGTGCACTGCGGGAGTTGCGTTTCCCCTGGCGGTTGCGGCGTCGTTTCTTCTCCCTTTACGACGCAACCGTCTGAGCCCGACTGGTGCACCCTTTTGCTCGTGGGCCAGTCACGGCTTGACACAGGCCGGTCATGGTTGAGCAGGGTTTGTCGCTCCATGCTCGCCAGCATGGAGTTCCCAACGGAAGCCTCGGCATGACGAATCGACTCTGGGGCGCTGCCAAGGTCGCTGCGCCCGTTCTCTTCGGCCTCAGTGTCTTGGCGCCATCCCCCCTGAGGGCTGCAGAGCGCGCTTGCCAAGGGACTCTGCTTCAGATCCAGGTGAATGAGCGTGGAACGAGCCGTAGCGATCGCTTTCGCTTCTCGCTCGGGCTTGAAGCTGAAAATGCCAGTAAGGACGCCGCGATGACCGCTCTAAACGACCGTTTGGCGAAGGCGCGTCAGGTGATTCAGCCTTTAGTCCTGGGCCGGCTCACGATCCCTGCACCCCGTAACTACTCCATTGGGGGAGGCGCGTCGGGACCACGACTGGAGCGGGCGAGCACCACCATCACCGGCGAGGTGAGCCGTGCGAATTACGACGCAGTGATTCAGGCCGCCGGTCGCTTGCCGGGTGTTCGACTGCAGGGCATGACGTCCTTGGCGTCGAGCGAAAGCAGTGCCTCATTGGCGGATCGGTTGCTGAAACAAGCTCTGGAGACGGGGCAACGTCGCTCCGAGGCCACAGCACGGGCACTCGGCCTGCGCAAGGTGGAGTTGTTGCTGATTGACCAGCGTGGTTCGACCTATCGACCCATGGCGATGGCCGCACGCATGGGGGAGGCAAGCTTCAGGCCTAGGGAGGCTCCCAAGCCCAGTCAGAGCCTCACCCTCAAGCTGGATTACTGCCTGCGTTGATTGATATCGGGATTACTGCGGAGTGACCGTGGTGCGCCGCCATTCCTTCCAGGCCAGCCTTGGCGCGCTCCAGAGGGTCGCCAGCACCAGGGGGGTGACCGGCACCGCGGTGATCACGATGAAGGCCTGCAAGGCATCAATGGAGGTGCTGTCTCCCAGGCCCGTACCGATCCGAAGCAGCACCAGGGTGAGGCTGCCGATCATCACGGCCCAGAACAGGCGTAGCAGAGCCGGCGGCTCGTTGCGGCCGCTCACCACCATGGCCGCGGCGTAACTCATCGAGTCGGCGCTGGTGCACATGAACAGCACCACCAGCACCAGGCCGATCGGAATCAGCAGACCGGCCAGGGGGAGTTGGCTGAGGATGGTGAGCAGGGCAGCGGCGGCTCCGTTCTGGGCCAGGGCTTCGCTGATGCCGCCTCCGGCCAATTCGAGATGCAATCCAGTGCCCCCCAGCAGGGTGAACCAAAGGTTGGTCACGATCGGGCAGAGGATGGCCACTGCCAGCACCAGTTCACGGATGCTGCGGCCGCGGCTGACGCCGGCGGTGAACAGGCCCATCAAGGGCGCATAGCCGAGGAACCAGCCCCAATAGAACACCGTCCAGCCGTTCACCCAGTTCGCCGGCACGGCATTGGGGGTGAGGGCCATCTGCGGCAGGTGGATCAGGTAGGTGATGAAGCCGCTTAAGAAGTGCTGAATCAGCCAGAGGCCAGGGCCCAACAGCAGCAGGCCCGCTGCCATGGCCAGGGTGAGCCACACATTGAGTTCCGACAGCCACTTGATGCCTCTTTGAATGCCGCTGACGGTGGAGGTTGCGAAGACGGCGGTCAGCAGCACCACCACCAGGGATTGCAAGCCTGCACTGTCGCTGAGCCAGGGCAGTTGCCCGGCGGCATTGCTGAGCTGCAGCGAGAGGAAGCCAAGGGGGCCAACCGTGCCGGCGATCGCAGCCACCACAGACAACCCATCCGCCAGGTGACCGAGCGGGCCATCCACCCAGCTGCGCGGCACGATGTTCACCAGCAGGGTGCGGGGACGCAGGGGTTCACCGCGTCGCTCCAGGATCGAGAAGGTGATCGTGGTGGTGGTGGCCACCAGGGCCCAGGCGAGGAAGCCCCAGTGCAGAAAACTCACCGCCAGAGCGGGGTCCACCGCTGCGGCTGTGCTGCCCTCGACTCCTTCGAACACCGGTGATGGGGTCTGGAAGTGATACAGCGGTTCGGCTGCAGACCAGAACACACCACCCCCCGCCAGCAGGGTGCAGATCAGCACCGCGCACCAATCAAAGAATTTGAGACTCGGCTTGGCCTCCGCTCCCCCAAGCCGGAGTTGGCCGACTGGGCTGATGGCCAGGATCAGTGCGATCATAAACAGCAGCACCACCATCCACTGCCAGACCCCGCCGAGGGCATCACTGATCACGGCTTTGCCGTTGTCGGTGAATTGCTTGGCCAGCGCCAGGTCGATGGCCGACACCAGCAGAAAGATCAGCAGGGGAGCAGCCCCCACCCAGAGGGGGGGCTGGCGCCACCAGGAGCGCTGGTTCGCGGGGGTGTCAGGCATCGGATGAGGGGTGAGGGATCAGGCGCGAACGGCGGCACGTTGGTGGCTCCAGCAGGAGAGATCCACCGCTGGTTGTTCGCCACTGGCAAGGCGTGCCAGGGAATCACCGATCAGGGGGGCGAACTTGAAGGCCTGGCCGGAGCCTCCTGCGAACAGGCTCAGCTTTGGGCTGAGCCGGTCCAGCACGAAGTTCACGTCGCTGGCCATGGAGTACGGGCTGATCACGGTCTCCACCCGTTCCTGCACACCGTCTAGTTCGTTGAACAGGAAGGCATCGAGCAGCTCCACCAATCGGGCCGGTGGCTCGCTGACCATGGCATTGGTGTCGGCGACGCGCAGCTCCCTTGGGGCCCAGTCGATGCCCGCCTTGATCCGGGGGCGTCCGTCGCTTGTGTGACTGAGGACAGGAAAGCCGTAGTAGAGGCCACCGTCATCGCCGCGTTCCTGCTGGAAGCAGAACCACTGGGGGTAGCGATCGGCCAGCGCCGGGTCGACCGTGTAGTGGGCCCAAAGCATTGGCCACACCTCCAGTTTTGGTGCGAGGCCCAGAGGGGCCAGCAACAGCTGACTCCAGATCCCGCAGGCCACCACCAACTGTCCGGCGGCGATGTGTTCGCCGCTTTCGAGGGTGACGCCTCCGCCGTCTGGATCGATGCCAGCCACGGGGCAGTGCTCGATGAGCTGATGACCGGCATTGCGCGCGGTTGTGATCCAGTGGGCCACGACCCTGTCGCTGCGCACGGCACCGGCGGTGGGCTCGAACAGGCCGGTGAAGCCCGCCTTCGGTTTCAGCGGGAAACGATCAGCGATCTGGTCGGCATCGAGGGCCTCATAGGGAATCCCCTGGTCGTCCATAACCCGCCGGGCCCCAGGGATCGATCCTTCGATCGTTTCCTCATCCCAGCTTTCGCCGTAGAAGAGCAACCCGTGGGTCTCCCGCAGTTGTTGACCGGCGTGGGTCTCCTCGTCGCGCCAGAGGCGGTTGGCCTCCTGGGCCAGACGGCAGAGCACCGGGTCGGAGTACATCTCCCGGAACATTCGGGTTTCGCCGTAGCTGCTTGCCTTGGCGTGGGCCAGCGTGTGGGCTTCCAGCAGCACCACATCGCGCACGCCCTGGCGGGCCAGGGATGCAGCGCAGCTGAGGCCGGCCATGCCGCCGCCCACGATCACGATGGCTGCCCGGCTGGGCAGGGCGGAGTGTGTGCTCATTCGCTCTCTCCGAAGCTGAGGCCGATGGGCTCTGTGGAGGGTGTTGCGGCCACCTCCTCCAGGGCTGCACCCACCGACAATCCCTGTTCGCGCTGATTCAGGTAGCCGCTGGCACGCCGGCGCACCTCATCGCGAACGAAGGCATAGACATCCTTGGCGCCTGCGTCCTTCCAGGCGTCGGGGGAGAACCGTTCGATCGAATCGGCGATCACGGCGCCGGCATTCACCAGGGGGTCCGGCAGCACCATTACACCGCGGCGACGCAGGTCATCCGCTAACTGGGGTTGCTGGAAGGGGGCATTCGCCGCAGGCACCACGGCGGGGGTCCTCAGCGCCGTCGCCATCTCGGTGTTGATCAAACCGGAGATGGAGCAGGGCAGCAGCAGGTCGAGGTTCAACTCCCACCAGGCGCAGCTGTCCGGCAGTGGCGTCGCACCGGGAAAACGGGCTTTCTCGCGATCCAGATCCACAGTGAACACGGTCCAACCGTGCGCGACGAGATTTCGGGCCACCGTTCCACCAACAGCACCGCAGCCGTGCACGAGGGCTCTGCCGGGACGGGCAGCATTGAGGTCTGTGTCCAGAACGGCCTCCACGGCTCCGAGGGTGCCATGGGCTGTGGCAGCACTGGCGTCCACGGGGCTGCCGACCGCCGCCAGCACATGGGGGGTGAGCGCCGTCAGGCGCTCCATGTCCTCCAGGCTGGTGTTGAGATCGCAGCCGGTGATCATGGCGCCATCAAGCGACTCCAGCAGCTCGGCGGTGACGCTGATCAGCTCATCCTTGACGGCATCGGGTTCAGCGGCCCGGGCAACGATCTTGCCGCCGGCAAAACCGGTTCCGTAAAGATCGTGCTTGTGGGTCATCAACCCCGCCAGCCGCTGACCGTCGGCGATGCAGGCCTCATCGCTCGGGTAATTGAGCACCCGCAGCCCTCCGTTGGCGGGGCGCTTGGCATCGGTGTCTTCCGCCACCACGAACACCGAGAGGTGGTCGGAGACGTGTTCCGCCAGCACCGACACGGTCGGCGCTGTTTTCTTGCCGCTGCTCATCAGGCCACCTTCTCCATCATCTGGTGGTGTTCGACGTAGTCGAGGCTCCATTCGCTGGGGGATTCGGCGATGAGCTGCTGCAGCCGCTCGAACACCGTGTCTGCTGCGGCATCACCGGCAGCACTGGCGAAGCTGTGGCGGCTCCAGCTGCGGATCGTCGCCATCAGGCCGGAGGCGAAGGCGGCGGTGTCACCGTTTTCGTTCCAGCGGCGTCGGTAAGGGCACTTCACGTACACGGTGCGTTCGTCCACCAGCCGTAGGCCGTTGCGATAGGCGGCGCTGTTTTGGTCCTTCAGCGGAGCCATGAACTCCTCGGGGGATTTGTAGAAGTTCAGAACCGTGCCTTGTTTGTACTGCTCCTGGCTGATCAGGCCTTCCTCGGCCATGCCCCGCCAGATCTGGTGCAGCTGGTCGTGCACGTTGCGGGTTTCGCCGCCGTTGTGCCCGAGATAGAGCCCTGCTTCATCCCGGGAGAGGTTCACCGTCAGCAGGCGGCCGCCCAGCTTCAGTTCGCGGCTGCGCAGTTCAAGGATGTGGTTCCAGTCCTTCATCGCCTGGGCGGTGAAGCGCTGAAGGGCCTCGCCATCACTGGAGGCCAGCACGTGGGTGTGGCTCTCCAGCGGTCCGGGGGAGGCGCTCAGCCAGTGCATGGCCGTAGCGGAAAAACCGAAACTCACGCTGTTCGGCGCCACGGAGGGTTCGTAGAAGCTGCGGGCACTCACCAGCACCGTTGGCTTCGGATGCCGTGGGATCTGCAGGGCCAGGTTGTTGGCCAGAGCAATGTTGTCGTTGCTCGGAAGGTCGTTGCCGATCAGCGTCAGGTGGGCGTTCGGCTGATTGGCATGCAGGCGATCCAGCACCTGATTCCACAGCCCAACAGCGGTGCCGCCATCGGCAGCTCCGTAATCAATCAGGACATGGCTGTCAGCGACAGCCAGTTCATCTACACAAGTCAAGGCCCAGTCCGAAGCGGCTTCAATGCAGAGGAGAGCCCCTTCGGTCTGCGCGCTGTAACCCGTGGTCATGGCGATGGCCATGGACCTCGTCAGCGGCAGGCCTCACCGTACAGACCATGCCCCGAGGACCTTTGTCTCCCAGGTTCTTCTTCAGCTTGCTTCGAGCAACTGGCGCAACTTGGGTTCCAGGAGGCTGAAGGCCTTGCCGCGATGGCCGTGCTGCTTTTTCACCGCCAACGGCATCTCCGCGAAGGTGCGGCCGGTTCCAGCAACTTCGAAGATCGGGTCGTAGCCGAAACCCTGATCTCCCCGGGGTTGGGCCGTGATCAAGCCGTCGCAGCGGCCTTCCACCTCCAGCAGGATCGTGCCGTCTGGGGCGGCGACACAGAGCGCGGCGCAGAAATAGGCCTGGCGTTGGTCTGAGCCGTTCAGGGCCTTCAGCAACCGCGCAATCCGTTTTGAATCTGTTGGCGCGTAGCGGGCGGAGTGAACACCCGGAGCGCCATCAAGCGCATCAACGCTGAGGCCTGAATCGTCGGCCAGGGCCCATTCCCCTGTGGCGGAGGCAACCGCTTGAGCCTTGAGCCGGGCATTGGCGGAAAAGGTGGTGCCCGTCTCCTCCACCTCCAAGCCTTCTGGCTGGGGTTGCACGCTGACGGGCAGGGCCTGCAGCAGACCCTGGAATTCACGAATCTTGCCGGCGTTGCCGCTGGCGATCACAAGGGTCTTCATGCGGCCTCCGCAAACTGTCGGGCCCAGGCGAGAACCTCGTTCACCCGCTCGGCATCCGGCCCTTCGCAGTAGAGCCGCAGCAGCGGTTCCGTGCCGGAGAAGCGCAGCATCAGCCAGTGGTTCGGCCCCATCCTCAGTTTGATCCCGTCGGTGCTGATCACTTCCAGCACGTCTGCGCCGGCGACGGTCGAGGGCGTGCTCTGGTCCAGCAGCGTCTCGAGCCGTCGGCGTGCCTCCATGTCGGCCAGGCGCAGGTCGAGTCGGTCGTAATGACTGCTGCCTCCATGTTGTTGCTGGAGTGCATCCAGACGTGCACCCAGGGGTTGCTTCCCTTCCACCAGGGCTTCCAGCACCAGCATCGCCGCGAACAGGGCGTCCCGCTCGGGCAGGTGCATGCCGAAGCCCACGCCACCGGATTCCTCTCCGCCGATCAGCACATCCCCGGCCAGCATCTCTGCGGCGATGTACTTGAAGCCCACCGCGAGCTCCAGAACCTTGCGTCCCTGGGCCTCCGCCACCAGCCGCATCAGATCCGAGCCGCTCACGGTCTTGACCACAGCGCCCGGCAGCTGGCGGGCTCGGGCCAGGTGATCGATCAACAGGGGCATCAGCAGCTGGGTGCTGCAGAACCGACCGGTTTCATCCACGGCGGCGATGCGGTCTCCATCGCCATCGAACACCAGTCCCACCGCAGGGGTCCCGGCGGCGGTTGAGGCCTTCACCGCTTGGATCAGCTCCCCGAGATAGGGCGCCAGGGGTTCCGGCGGATGACCACCGAACAAGGGATTGCGATCGCTGCGGATTTCCTCCACAACGCCAGAGGCGTCAGGGCCGAGCAGCTCCGTTACGCACCCCGCGGCTGATCCGTGCATCGGATCGACGATCACCTTCAGGTTGATGGCCTTGAGGCCACGCACCAGGGCAGTGAGGTCCAGCTTGCGGCGCAGCCCCTCGAGATGTTCGCCGCGTCCATCAAAGCGAGGCACGTCCGCCTTGATCGGTGCTGTGATGCCGCCGGCGGCCAGACGTCGTTCGACTGCGGCTGTGAAGTCTCCCTCGACCGATCCACCGAAGGGCCCTTTGATCTTCAGACCCAGCCATTCCGGCGGGTTGTGACTGGCGGTGATCACGAGCGCCCCCAGGGCCTTGCGCTCCACCACGGCCCAGCTGCAGGCCGGCGTGGGGACCGCGGTGTCGGTGAGCAGGGGTTCGAGTTCACAACCCCGCACCGCGGCGGCGATGGCTTCCGCCAGTTCGGGGGCCAGGAAGCGCCGGTCGTAACCGATCACCACCGTTCGGCTGTTGAGACCTTCCGGGGCGCGATGCGCCAGTTCCTGGGCAGCGGCAGCGGCAACCGGCAACAACCGCTCCACCGTGATGTCCACGCCGATGATCCCGCGCCAGCCATCGGTGCCGAACTTGATCGGAGCTGGGCTTAAGGGGAGGTGAGCCGATGCCATGGCATAGCGTGTACTTCAGAGGATCTAGCAGCTGGCAGCCGTAGGGTCGGCGCATGGGTGACACCCCGCCTGCCGACAACGTCCTCACCGATCGGTTGCTGCGCAGTTGGCTGCGTTGCCGTCGCAAGGCCTGGCTCGATCGCCACGGGAATCCTGCCGAGCGGCGTTGGACGGCCCATCGCAATCTCCTGCTGGACGACCAGCAGCGCTGTTTTGTGGCCTTGCTGCCCCGCAAGCCTGGCCATGGCATCGCCGCCTGTGCTGCCGGAGCCGAGGCCGTGGTGGGTCTGCGCCTGAAGGGGCTTGGCCCATCCGGTGAGCCGTTGGAGGCACACCCTCCACTGCTGCGGCGGGTCAAGGGGCAGAGCCGCTGGGGTGACTTCGCCTATCAACCGGTGCTGGCCCGTCAGGGCCGCCGCACTACCCGGGAACATCAGCTGCCGCTGGCGCTGATGGCCCTGTTGCTTGAGCAGCATCAGCAGGGGGACGTTCCATCGATGCTTGTGCTTGGCGGTGGTGGCCGGCGCCTGGAACAGGAGCGGCTGCATCTCTCCAGTGGTCTGCGCCGACAGCTGTCGGAGGGGCTGCGCAAACTGCGCTCTGACCTCGAGCGCCCGGTTCCTCCTCCGCTGGCCGCTGACCGGCGCAAGTGCTCACTTTGCAGCTGGCGTGTCGTCTGCAATGCCGTGGCGGCGGAGGAAGGGCATCTGAGCGAGGTCAGTGGCATCGGAGCCAAGCGGCGCAAGATGTTGCTGGAGCTTGGGATCCGCGGCTTGTCCGATCTGGCCGCAGCTGATCCGTTGCAGCTCGCCGAGCAGCTGCAGCGTTTTGGGGATCAGCATGGTGAGGTGGCCGCATCCCTGGTGGCTCAGGCCCGGGCGCAGCGGGATGGACGGGTGGAGCGTTTGGATGCCTCAGCGGCACTGCCGGAACTGCAGGACTGTCCTGGTGTGCTGCTCTACGACATCGAATCCGATCCCGACGCCCGTCACGACTTCCTTCACGGTTTTCTGGTGTTGCCCAGAACCAAGAGCGGAAACTGGGATCTGACATCCGTGGCGTATCACCCGATCCTGGCTCTGGCGGAGCATGGTGAAGCCCGTTGCTGGCTCCGTTTGCAACGGTTGCTGAATCGCTATCGGGGTTGGCCGATCCTCCACTACGGGGAGACAGAAAGCCTGGCCTTAAGGCGTATGGCTGAGCGCCAGGGTGCTGCCGAGGCCGAGGTGCTGCAGCTTCGTCAGCGGTTGGTGGATGTGCATGCCCGGGTCAGACATCACTGGCGCCTACCCCTGGCCAGTTATGGCCTCAAGGCCGTGGCTGTTTGGCAGGGGTTTCAATGGAGTCAGGCCGGTGTGGATGGGGCGAGGGCACTGCTCTGGTGGCGGCAGTGGCAGGGGGAGGGGCCCGATCGACGCGGCACCAGGCACGGGCTGCGCTGGATCTTCGATTACAACCGCGACGACTGCCTGGCCACCTGGGCCGTAGCCGACTGGTTGCTTGAACAGGATCAGGCGTCGGGATCCTGAAACGCCTCAGGTTGACGGATCTGGAGCTGTTCTCCGTTGGGACCTTCCAGCGTTGGACTGGCCAGGCACTGGCGGCGCACCAGGGCCAGCCCAAGCCAAGTGCCATCGCGTTCGAGCGCACTGGTGATCACCCCGGCTCGCTCGCCATCCAGCGTGAGCTTGGCGGCGGCCGCCAGCGGACTGGGGCAGCTCCAACAGCGCAGCTGTTGCTTCACCCCTGCCTGGCCGATGAGTTTGGCCATGGTCTCCTGGCCGAGGTAGCAGCCTTTCTCTGTGCTGACCTGAGCGATGAGCCCAAGCTCCAGGGGGTTGGTCTCGCCATTGAGTTCACCGGGTCCCGGGGGGAATCCGCTTTGAAGCCGCCATTGCTCCAGAGCCGTCGCGCTGGCTGCTTCCCCTGATGCCCAGGGCTCCGGGAGGGCCGCATCCGGATCGCACCACACGGCTGCAGCCATGGGCTCCAGCCACTGCAGTCGGCGCAACTGGCCCAGGGGTTGGAGGCGAACCCGATCGGCTGGAAAGATCACCTGATCAAATCCAGCGTGAACGGCAGAGGCCTCTCCCGCCAGAACGATCACATCGGCCCCCTCTGCATCGAAACGAAGTTCCAGCACGGCCCGCAAGCGTCCCGTTGCAGTCAGCCAGCAGGTCTGAAGCAGATCCCCGGATTCGAGTGCGTTGAGGTCAGCACTGGTCTGCCCCTGAAGAAACTGGCGTGCTCCGCTGCCGTTCAAGCGCAGCCAGGGAACTTGGGCGTCCCAAAACAACTTGCTCATGCCGGCGTGAAGGCGGCGATTTCAGACAGCTTGAACAGGCTGATCAGTTCAAGATTTTCAGCCGTCATCGCAGCGTCACCCCCTTCTTCCCGGTCGACGATGGTGACGACCCGCTCCACCTTGTAGCCGGCGTCGCGCAGCTGCCGAACCGCCTTGAGGGATGAGCCTCCTGTGGTGACAACGTCTTCCAGCACGGTGATGCGTGCCCCGGGGGCAGGGAGCGGACCCTCCAGCCAGGCACCGGTGCCGTGGCCTTTGGCTTCCTTGCGCACGATCAGCGCATCAAGCTCCCGACCTCGGTCGGCGGCGGCCATGGCAACACCGCTCACCAGTGGGTCTGCTCCGAGGGTGAGACCAGCCACGGCCAGCGCATCGGCCTCCACGTGGGTGAGCATCGCCCGGCTGATTAGCGCCAGACCGGAACCGCTCAGGCTCACGGGTTTGCAGTTCACGTAGTGCTCGCTCTTGCGGCCTGAAGCCAGGGTGAAGTCTCCGCGTCGGTAGGCCAGGGTGGCCAGACGGTTCAGCAGTTGCTCCCGCTCAGTCGGGACACTCGACGATTCAGGCATGGGGCTGGCCGCGCTTCGCAGATGTCCTTAGTTTGCGCTTAGAGCTGATTCATCTGGTGCTGCTGCGGTCGTTCTTTGGTTCGAGCCTGCTCCTGCTCGCCGGCCCATCGTTGTTGGCGGGTCCGTTGGTCTGCACCACCAATGTTGAGGCGCCTATGCCCGGCAGTGGTGGTGCTCCCGTCGAAGTCACGGTGTGCCACCCCACGGAGACCGCCAGTGAGCTGGTCAACCGTCGCTTCTACACCTGGACCTCGCCCATGGCCCGGGGCGTGGACCCCCTGCATCAATTGACCGATGTTCTGGGGATCGCAGTTGGCGGCATCGAGGGGAATCGGGTCATGGGATTCGGCTTCCCCGACCAGACGCTGATCTGGGATGGGTCTGCAGTTCAGAACACGACGGGAGCGCTGTTGGAGGAGCAGAGTCCGCCGCTGCCGATGCGAACCATGGATATCTCAAGCGGTTTCAACGGCAGCCTGGCGGCCACCGAGACCATCGAAGCCGTGCAGGATGCGCCCTCAGACGATCACTTCCCCGGCGTGACTCCCCTGTGGTAACACTCTCCCCATGGGGGTCTAGCAATCTGGTGAATGCAGCGAACTCATAATTCGCCTAAGGCGAGTTCGATCCTCGCGACCCCCATTCCCCCCTGTTGATGCGGCTTCTTCTGCTGGCTGTTCTGCTGATTCTGCCGGCCTTCTTCGCGGCTGCAGAGGTGGCCCTGCTGCGGTTACGCCCCAGTCGCGTTGAAGTGCTCGTTGAGGAAGAGCAGGCCGGGGCCCGTTCTATCCAGCGTCTTCAGCGACGCCTGCGGCGCGCTCTGCTGGTGTCTCAACTGGGTGCAACGCTTGCTCTGGTGGCCCTTGGCTGGGCTGGCCGTGGTCTGGGGGGGCGGCTCTGGTCGGATGGGTCTGTGGGTGTCGCTTGGCGCGACACAGCCTTGTTCCTCAGCATCGTGTTGCTGGCCACGCTGGTGGCTGGTTTGCTGCCCAAGGCCTGGGTGTTGAACCGTCCGGAATCCTCGGCGCCTCGCCTGGTGCCGCTGCTGGAGGTGGTGATGCGATGCCTGGCCCCACTCCTCAATCTGCTTGAGGCGCTGGCGGGCCTGTTGATGCGCCTGCTTGGCCTGGCTCCCCAGTGGGATGTGCTGGTGCCAGCCCTTTCCGCTGGTGAGCTGGAAACCCTTGTGGAATCTGGACGGGTCACGGGCTTGTTCCCGGATGAGAAGAACATCCTGGAAGGTGTCTTCGCCCTGCGGGACACCCAGGTGCGGGAGGTGATGGTGCCGCGCTCTGGGATGGTCACTCTGCCGGCCACGGTCCGTTTTGCGGAAATGATGGAGGCCGTGCACCACACCCGTCATGCCCGCTTTCCGGTGATCGGCCACTCGTTGGATGACGTGCGTGGCGTGCTGGATCTGCGTCAGATGGCCGAACCGATCGCACGGGGTGAGCTCCAGGCCGATTCGTTGCTCGAGCCGTATCTCCAGCCTGCGGTGCCCGTGCTGGAGACCTGCACGCTGGCGGAACTGCTGCCGATGATCCGCAGCGGTCAGCCGCTCCTGCTGGTGGTGGATGAGCACGGTGGCACCGAGGGTCTGGTGACCGCAGCTGACCTCACCGGAGAAATCGTTGGTGATGAGGATCCTGCCGAGACCGATGAACCGGATCTGCTCGAACAGAAGGACTGCCCCGGTGCCTGGCTGGTGGCCGGAGATCTGGAGATTTTCGAACTCAATCGACAGCTCGATCTCGATCTGCCCGAGGCCGATGACCATCACACCCTGGCGGGCTTCCTGCTGGAGCGGCTCCAGCACATTCCTTCCGCGGGGGAAGGGCTTCATTTCAACGGTCTGCAGTTCGAGATCACAGCCATGGCAGGGCCGCGGATCGAGCGGGTCCGGCTTGTTTTCCCCAGCTCAGAGGAAGATTCCGACTGAAGGCCGATAGTCTTCCCCCAATCGACCGCCTGCGCTGATGTCTCCCGACCCCATGGTCCCGGTCAAGGTCGGGGTGATCGGCATCGGCAACATGGGCTGGCACCACGCGCGGGTGCTCAGCCTTCTGCGGGATGCCGATCTGGTGGGAGTCGCGGATCCGGATGCTGAGCGCGGCAAGCTCGCCACCGATCAATTCGGCTGCCGCTGGTTCGCCGACTACAACGCCATGCTCTCGGAGGTGGAGGCCGTCTGCATCGCGGTCCCCACGCTGTTGCATCATCCCGTCGGTCTGGCCTGCCTGCGTGCAGGTGTGCACGTACTGATTGAAAAGCCGATTGCGGCCAGTCAGGACGAAGCCACTGCACTGATCGAGGCCGCTTCAGCGGCGGGGTGTCTGCTTCAGGTGGGCCACATCGAGCGGTTCAACCCTGCCTTCCGTGAGCTCACCAAGGTGGTGGCCAACGAGGAGGTGGTGGTTCTTGAAGCGCGTCGCCATAGCCCCCACTCGGATCGGGCCAATGATGTCTCTGTGGTGCTGGATCTGATGATCCATGACATCGACCTCGTACTGGAGCTGGCGAAGGCACCGGTGGTGCGGCTTGCCGCTGCCGGTGGCCGCAGTGCCGAAGGCCCGATCGATTATGTCAACGCCACGTTGGGTTTTGAGAACGGTGTTGTGGCCAGCCTGACGGCGAGCAAGATGAGCCACCGCAAAATCCGTAGCCTCAGTGCCCATTGCCGTTCGAGCCTGGTGGAGACGGACTTCCTCAACCACACCCTGCATATTCATCGCCGGGCCCACGAGTGGTATTCCGCTGATCACGGCGAGCTGCTGTATCGGAATGATGGCTTCATCGAGGAGGTGAGCACCACCTCGATCGAACCGCTCTATGCCGAGCTCGAGCACTTTCTGCAGTGCCTTCGCGGCCGCGAGACCCCTGCGGTGGATGGTCTTCAGGCCTCGCGGGCTCTCAAATTGGCAGACCTGATCGAGCAGGCCGTTGAACATCCGGATACGGGAGCGCCCCTGTGCGCACCGATCTGAGGGCTTTTACTGGGGTTACACCAGCCCCTGCTCTTCCGCGAGTTCCCGCAACGCCGTGACCTGCCAGCGGCGGCAGTCACCGGGTGAGGACCGATAAAACTGCCCCCAGGCCTGGGCCTTGTGTTGCGGGTAGTTCTCTGGACGAAGAGAGGGATGGCTCTGCTGCCAGCCCACCCTGACGGCATGACCGATCACCACGTCGAGGGCCAGGTCATCCTCGAAGCGCACCTCTGGATTGGCTTCGACGAAGGCCATCAGCGAAAGCAGGCATTCGCTGCAGAGTTGGCGGTATTCCGGCGCCTTGATCCGACTGAGCAAATGGTCGACCTGGGCGGCGAAATTGCGCTCCCCTGGCGTCTTCTCGAGGATGAGGCTGCTGTTAAGGCGATTGCGCCGCTCCAGCTTGTCGCCAATCACCAGGCCGCGGCAGTGCTGCAGCAGCGACCAGATCCCGGCATAGAAATCGCGGGGAACTTTCTGGAAGGAACCCATGCGGATGCGGTGTTGAAGCCAGTCCCCACCCCCCGGTGTTTCCACCAACGGGTCAGGCACTGACCACTGCACCCGGCCGCTCACGTGCAGCTGTTCGCCGCGTTGCAGGGCTGCTCTGGCATGGTCCACATCGGCGAGCACGGCGCGCAAGCGCTTGCGAATCGCGTGGGGTGCTTCGCTGCAGAGGGCTTCAAAGGCTTCGTCCTGACTGAGCGTTTTCTCCACGGCCAGCTCTGATGTCAGCAGCAGCATCAGCTGCCCCAGCTGCAGGGTGAGGCTCCCCTTCAGCAGTGCTGGCTCCCGCCGCGCCACGCTGTCGAGGGCGAGCAGGAGTTCCTGTTCGAGCATGCGCTCACGGCCGTCGATTCCGCTGGTGGTTTCAATCCGCTCGGCGATGGCGGCACTGTCCATCGGCTGACGCAGCCGGGAGTCGCCGGTGTAGTTGCGCCCCACCACCACCTGTTTCTGACGAACGAGAAGATCGGTGAGGGCGTCTTCGAGTTGGGGATGCACCATTCCCATGGCGCCAGCACAGCGCCGCACCACATTCCAGTCTTCACAACGCAAGCCCCGTTGATAGACCTCCTCAAGCAGGGTGCGCAGGGACACCGGATGGCCCTCGGGGCTGCGTTGAATCCCCTTGGGGCCAAGACGCCGTTGCAGCAACTCGAGCACTTCCGCCTGTTCATGCAGCAGCGCACTGTTCCAGAGGCGCTGGCTCAATTGTTCGATCGGTGTGTCATCCAGCTCCTGCTCCTCTGCGGCGGTCAGATCCCGCAGATCGGTGGCGTCGCGCAGAAGTGGCTTGGCTGGCTCGGAGCATGGAACCGGTTTCTGTTGGAGCGGCGGCAGCTGCACCTCCTGCGCCTGATCCACCAGTTCACTGAGGCAGCCCAAGCGCACCGGGATGCTTTCAATGACGCCGCTGCCGAGTTGCCGGGCCAGTTTGAGGATGACGTCGCGGTGCTGCAGGAGGGCTGCGTCGCGAATGGGGATCACCAGAAGGGGACGTCCCATGCCGCGCCAGTGCCGTTGCAGCAGATGCAGCTCGTCCACAACAGTTTCAACCAGCTCCTCCGGGTCATCGGCCAGATAGCTGCTGACGTCTTCCAGCACGGACGGGGTGAACACACTGATGGCGCCGTCCTGGCGGTAGACCCGAGCCGTGTCCTCGGTTTCCACCCGGTGCCCGGGGCGCCCGGTGAGCTCAAGCCGCGGATTGGTGCCGGCGGCTTTCAACCGTTGCTTCAGCTCGTCGGACGACTGCACGGAAATCATTGAGGTTGGCTCGATCGGCACCTCTGCAGCCAGCAGTGCCTGGCGCACGTCATCCGTCTCCGCAGCCATTGCCACAAGAACAGTGTCGGCGCCGAGCGACTGCGGCTCCCTGCGTCCACAGGGGTCAATGTCCTCGGGACGGATCAGATCGTCCAGCAGCATTTCCCCAAGCCACACCAGGCTCTGGGTCCAGATCAGCGGCAGGTTGGTGTTGGCCACCCGCTCCTGGCTGCCTGGATTGAGCCGTTCCTGATCGACAGCACTGGCCGGGACCTGATAAAGCTCGGGGTAGAGACGTTCCCCGTCCTGTTCAACGGCCAGGGTCTTGAGCTGGCTGTGCAGGCGCCGGGCCTCCTCCCAGCGTCTTTCGCAGCAGGCGGTGACCAGTTCGAAGGCCAGAAACAACGGCCACTCCGACTCGATTCCTTCAAAGGCGGCGAGCTCTTCTGGTTCGTAGTGCAGGCGGTTGACGTCTTCCACCGCCGTCTGGTGACCATCCCGTAGGAAGCGTTTGTAGCCATAAGCCCCGCCGAGTTCCCGTCGAATCCGCCGGCCGGTGCGCTCCACCAGGGCGGCATCTTCCACGGCCCAGGCGGGATAACCAATCACTGAGAGGCAGGCACTGTCGGCTTCCTTGCTGGCGGATTCCCGCGGCAGGAGCCCTTGCAGGGCGCGACGGAGGCGCACGATGGCCCCTTGGGGAATCAGCAGGATGCAGCTGCCGTCGCCATGGGGGCCGTAGAGGTCAAGCCCATCCAGGGCCTCCAGGGCGGCTTTGGCCATGCCGATGGAGCTGGCATTGCGTTCCGGTAAACCATGGTTGCCTTTGTCGCCCCGTTCCCAGATCCCGTAGTCGGGGGTGCGGTAGGCCCTGGCGATGTAGTGCACCAGGTTTTGGAGGAAATCCACTTCATCACGGCTCTGCACCACCGCGCAGTCGCCCTTGGTCAACTGCGCTAGCTGCAGCAGAAACAGGGAGGTGGCATCGAGTTGGAGATGCCCCCAGGCGTCGTCAGCCACCACCGGCTCGCCGGTGCAGCTGTCGTATTTCGCGTGAAGAGCGTCGAGGGGGTTGAGGCTCTGCTTGAAGCGCTCCACCTTCTGGCCCTGCCGCATCATCGAGCGCATCAGACCCCGCATCAGGGCCACCACCCGCTGTTCCAGCTCCCAGGCGCGCAGGCTGTTCTGCCCCTGCTGACGGCGGTGGGCCAGGGCCAGTCCCCAAACACACTGCACCGAATAGACGCAGTCCCGCACCCAGGCATCGCCGTAATTGCCATGGATGGTGTGCGCGGTGCTGGCGGGGAGCAGGCCGCTGATCGGGTCCTGCCGATCGAGAACCACCCGTTGGATGGATTGATCCAGACGCTGAAGGGTCGTGGCGTGGTTCTGCGGAAGGGTTTCCGTCGTCGTCGCAACCATGCCCTCATCCATTACCGCCCCTAAATTCTCCAACGCAGCCCCATGGCCATGGACTCTGTCAGCACCGCCCCCGATGACCGTCGCCGCTGCCAGGTGCTCGGCGTGCCTGTGGATGCCTGCCGTGATGTCTGTGCTGCTGCACTCGGTCTGCATGCCCGGGGCGGCGGACGCATCGTCACCCTCAACGCTGAGATGACGATGTCGGCCCGGGCCGATGCAGCCTTGGGGCAGGCGATCGCAACGGCTGATCTGGTGATCCCTGATGGTGCGGGAGTGGTCTGGGCCCTGGGCCGTCAGCAGATCCGGGTTGTTAAAACAGCGGGCATCGAACTGGCCTGGACCTTGCTGGAGTACGCCGCAGCCCATCGATGGCGCGTGGCGCTGGTGGGGGCGACACCTGAGGTGATGGAAACCCTGCGTGCGGAGTTGCCACAACGGATCCGTGGCCTCAATCTGGCGCTCGCTGTTGACGGTTATCAAGCTACTGAGGCCTGGCCGGGCGTTGAAGCTCAGCTCAGGGCGTTGAAGCCGGATCTCGTTCTGGTGGCCCTGGGGGTGCCGCGCCAGGAAACCTGGGCGGAACGCGTGGCGGCCGGACAGCCAGGGTTATGGATGGGTGTCGGCGGCAGTTTTGACGTCTGGGCCGGCATCAAAAAACGTGCCCCCGTCTGGATGTGCCGGATGCAACTTGAGTGGCTGTATCGGCTCATCAAGGAGCCTTCACGCTGGCGACGCATGCTGTCGCTGCCAGCGTTTGCTTTGAAGGTGATCCGGTTGGGCTGAGTCTTCAGCGGAAGCCCACAGAGGCCTGCCAAACGAAGGCCAGGAGCAGGAAGAAGACCGGGATCAACGGGAGAATGTCGATCAGCGGAGAGAAGGCCTGATAGGCCTCGGGCAGCTGTGCCAGCAGGTCGAGGGTGAAGGTGGCCATCCCTTGCATCAAAAAGGCGTTGGGCTGGACGCTACCACGTGTGATGGGCTGGCGAGTCTGGCTCCCAGGGAGCGAAATCCTCTGAAAAACAGCCGTCGCGAATCGCTTGTGCCATGGCCGAGGTGAAACGCACCAGATGGGTGATGTTGTGAATGCTCAACAAGGTGAGGCCCAGAAGCTCCTCGCTGCGAATCAGGTGATGCAGGTAGGCCCGGGTGTGACCGGTGCAGGCCACGCAGGAGCAGCTCGGATCCAGGGGAGTGTGGTCGTGGCGGAAGCGTGCATTGCGCAGGTTCCAACGTTCACCGCCCACCAGGGCGGTGCCATGACGGCCGAGTCGGGTGGGCAGGACGCAGTCGAACAGGTCGATCCCGTTGGCCACGGCAATGGCCATCTCGCGCAGGGTGCCGATACCCATCAGGTAGCGCGGTTTGTGTGAAGGAAGCAGGGGCGTGACATCCCGCACGATGCGATGCATCTCCTCAGCGGGCTCACCAACGCTGACGCCACCGACGGCAATGCCCGGCAGATCAAAGGAGGCGACGGCCATGGCACTCTCCCGCCGCAGATGGGGGAAACAGCCGCCCTGAACGATGCCGAACAGCGCCTGATCCTCGCGGGTGTGGGCTGTGACGCAGCGCTCGAGCCAGGAATGCGTGCGGCGACAGGCATCGATGACGTCGTTCTCCGTCGCTGGATAGGGCGGGCACTGGTCGAAGGCCATGGCCACATCCGCCCCGAGGGCCATCTGGATCTGGGTGGCATGTTCCGGGGTCATGTCGATGGTGCGTCCATCGCGGGGGTTTCGGAACACCACCCCACGGTCATCGATCTTGTTCAGGTCTCCCAGGCTGAACACCTGAAAGCCGCCGGAGTCGGTGAGCATCGGGCCGTTCCAGCCCATAAACCGGTGCAGGCCACCGGCCGCCGCCACGATCTCCTCCCCCGGTTGCAAGTGCAGGTGATAGGTGTTCGAGAGGACCATCTGGGCTCCAGTGCGCCCCAGCTGCTCCGTGCTGATGCCCTTGACGGTGGCCAGGGTTCCCACCGGCATGAAGCGTGGTGTGTGCACCGGCCCATGCGGGGTCTCAAAGGTGCCGCACCGTGCTGATGTGTTGGCGCAATGCGCGTTGATCTCGAAGCCGAACACGACTGATCCGCCCCTGCATTGACCCTACGGTGAGGGCCGACTGCATCCCTCGCGCCATTCCCAGGATCGTTCCGCCCTGGCTTTCCGATCTGGCGGGAGCCTGGATCTTCTACACGGTGCTGCCAGCATGGCCCTGGCCGCAGCCCTCGTTTCAGCGCATTGCCCGCTTCGCCCCCTGGATGGGGCTGCTGATCGGTGCGTTGCAGGGGCTGCTCTGGATTGGTCTGTCCAGGCTCTCCTGGCCTCCGGCGGCCTGTGCCCTTTGCGTGGTGGCTCTCGGCATCCAGCTCAGTGGTGGCTTGCACCACGACGGCCTGATCGACACGGCGGATGGCCTCGGGGCGCCAGCGGAGCGGCGGCTCGAGGCGATGGAGGACAGCCGGGTGGGCGCCAGTGGTGTGCTGGCTCTCGTGATGGTGCTGCTGCTACAGGTTGCGGCATTGATCCAGCTGGGGGGGCAGGCCCCGCTCGGACTGTGCCTGGCTGCGTTCTGGGCCCGGGTGGCACCGCTCTGGGCCATGGCACGTTTCAACTACCTTCGCGCTGATGGAACCGCGGCGTTTCATCGCGATCACGGCAGGCCGGTCTGGGATGCCCTGCCCTCACTGCTGGTGGTGGTGGTATCGGCTGGCTGGGTGAGGCCCATGCCCCTTCTCCTGGGGGGTGTGGTGGCGATCCTGGTTGCCCAGAGCCTTGGGCGACGATTGGGGGGGCACACCGGCGACAGCTATGGAGCGGTTCTTGTGCTCACCGAGATGATCACGTTGTTGGGTCTGGCCTTGCTCCTGCCGGCCAGCTGAGGACGAATGCATTGCCCTGAGCGGGCAGATCCGGAGCGATCGTGGAAGGCTCCACGCAGAGCGTGAGTTTGCGGCCCTGCTGCTCCGCCAGGGAGCGTGCAAGGGCGAGGCCAAGGCCCGTGCCCGCCCGGTCCTGACCGGTGGACCCTCGTGCTCCCCGCTCGAAAATCAGGTCGCGCTCCTCCAGGGGGATCGGCGGCCCGTTGTCCCAGACGCAGAGCCCATCGGGCAACAGGCACAGCCCCACGCTGCAGCCCGCTGGGCTGTAACGGAAGGCATTCTCAAGGAGGTTGGCGACGATCTCCGCGATCGTTCCGTCCTGGGACGGTTGATCAATCCACTGGGGCCACAGGTCTGGTCCCCGCCAGGGTCGGCCCTGCAGGCTTGCCGTCGCTTCCGCCCGCTCCAGCAGAGGCATCAGCAGGGTTTGCATGGTGGCCTCACCTTCGGCAGGCCCTGGGGGCAACAGGGTGGGGCCAAGGGGGTCCTGTTCGGGGAGACGTTGTTGCCCAAGGCCATCGAGCACGTCGATGTATTGGCCGAGTTGGCGTTGTTCCGAGAGCATCCCCTCCACGAGGGGACGGTGGGAGCTGTCGGCTTCGAGCCGCCGCAGCAGCAGTTGGGCGTAGGTGCGCAGGGCAGCCAGTGGATTGCGCAGCTGATGCACGAGGGTGCGCAGCTGCTCGTTTTGTTGGCTGAGTTCCTGGCGAAGTTGCAGGCATTCCAGGTCACGCCCCAGGGCGTGGCTGATGGCGGCGGCACTGCGCCGCATCCTTTGGTCCAGGGTCAGCGTCCAGTTCCGCTGCGGATCCAGGTCCGCGCGCAGGGCTCCCAGGATCAGACCGGCATCCTGGAGGGGGTACCAGCGCCGACTCTCGTGCGGCAGGCGCAGGTTCGGGTCTGCGTCCGCAGGGGGAAGCGATCGTTCATTGGCTGACCATTGCCGGATCAGCAGCAGTGGCGGACCTTGCTGATTGGGTGGCGCACTGACGTACAGCCCCAGATGCTGGATGCCTTCTTTGGCGGTTAGATCAGCCAGCTGTTGATCGGTGAAATCGAAGAATCGATCGGTGAGCTGCATCAGTTCCGGACGATCAATTCAGGTGCTTGGGCAAGCCTGCGCCAGGGGGACTTGAAAAATCTGGGAAAAGTCTTAAGATCATTTTATCGACCGAGGCGCTGTTCACCATGAACAGACGCCCGCCAGCTCTCGCAACGGTTGCAATTGCTTCGCAACCAAAGCTACAGCAGAGGTTGCAGTGTCCTCCGCTGGTTCCCGCTTGGGTGTTGGTGTCCTGCCGGTGATTGTGGTGTGTCTGCAATTGCCCCGACGCTTCCCTTGCGTCTGGCGTTTTCGCGCCGACGGCACCTGTTTGTTCTGACGATCCACCCCGTTCTTCCTTTCGTACCGGAGCCCTCCCATGTCCAAGAAGCGCAAGCGCATTAGCCGTCGTCGCCTGGCAGGTCAGCGGGTCTTGGCCCATGTGCCAACCCATCACCTGGAAACCGGTGAGTACAAGCCCGTGACCGCTGCTCGTCGTTACATCGCTGAGGGCGGACTGGTGCCTCCGGCGTTGCTGAATGTGCGCCGCAATGAGCACACCACCGACCGCTTCTTCTGGGGTGAGAAAGGTCTGTTCAGCGCTCAATACGCCGAAGAGAACCATTTCCTCTTCCCCTCATTGCGCACGATTGTTGATTCCATCGGTGAAGACAAGCTCTTCGAGGGGCTCGAGCTTGGCGCTGATGATTGGGAGGAAATGGAGGAGTACGAATACGCCTTCGTTTGATCAGGCGTTCTCCAGAACACGCTCGATAAACATCAGGATCGGCTGCACCGTCTCATCAGGGATGGTGTGGCCGTTTTTGAATGGAACTGTCTGACATTGATCGGGCTGCAACTGCGTAGCGATCGACTGCATGGCCTGGAACGGCACCACGGGATCGTCTGAACCATGCATCAGCAATACGGGGGGATGTTGCTGGGGCGGAGCCCAGTTGGGGTGTGGATAGCCGCTGCAGCTGATCAGCCCTGCGATCGGCAGGGCGCAGCCGCCTTCCAGGGCCATGGCTCCCCCCTGGGAAAAGCCGAACACCACCGTTCGTTCGAGTCCAAGGCCTGAGCTGCTCAGGCTCTGAAGTTGAGTCTTGAGGCGCTCAACGGCCGCGGGCACGGCATCCCACTGTGCTGGGAACAGGCCGTACCACTGACGCCCTCCCGGTTGGTCGGGATGGAGCTCAGGAGCCTCCAGGCACACCACATCAAGGGTCTTGGAACACTCTCGCGCCAGGCGATCGCCCAGGGGTTTGAGATCCTCTCCGTTGGCTCCCCAGCCGTGGAGCAGCACCAGCCGGCCATCCATGGGGCATGAGCATCACTGCTGCGTAGGTTGGCTCACGACCCAGTCACGACCCTTCGATGGCTCCTGTCGCTCTGCTGAGTGTTTCCGATAAGTCCGGGCTGGTGCCCCTGGCGGAGGCCCTGCATCGGACCCATGGCTATCAGCTGCTCTCCAGTGGGGGCACGGCCAAGGTGCTCGAGCAGGCCGGCCTTCCGGTGACCCGTGTGTCGGAGCACACCGGGGCCCCGGAAATTCTTGGCGGTCGTGTGAAAACGCTCCATCCAAGGGTCCATGGCGGAATTCTGGCCAAGCGTGGTGATGCAGCCCATGCGGCTGATCTCGAGCAGCAGAACATCGCCCCCATCGATGTGGTGGTGGTCAACCTTTATCCCTTCCGCGAAACGATTGCTCGGCCTGACGTCACCTGGGATCAGGCGATCGAGAACATCGACATCGGTGGCCCCGCCATGGTCCGGGCAGCCGCCAAAAACCATGCCGATGTGGCAGTCCTCACCAGCCCTGACCAATACGACCGTCTGCTGAGCGCCATGGCGGATTCGGGCGGGAGCGTGCCTTCGGAGCTGCGGCGCCAACTGGCCCTGGAAGCGTTCCAGCACACCGCGTCGTACGACACCGCAATCAGCCGCTGGATGGCCCAGCAAACCGCAGCGGACGACAGTCCCTGGCTGGAGGCGGTTCCGCTGCGGCAGACGTTGCGGTATGGCGAAAATCCTCACCAAAAAGCGCGCTGGTTCAGCCATCCCAAGCAGGGTTGGGGTGGTGCGATTCAGCTGCAAGGCAAAGAGCTGAGCACCAACAACCTTCTTGATCTGGAGGCGGCCCTCGCCACGGTGCGTGAGTTCGGCTACGGAGCCGACGGCTCCGCACCGGCATCGCAACCGGCCGCCGTGGTCGTCAAGCACACCAATCCCTGTGGTGTGGCCATCGGAGCTTCCTTGCCTGCCGCACTGACGCGGGCCCTGGATGCCGATCGGGTGAGTGCTTTCGGCGGCATCATCGCCATGAATGGTGTGGTGGAAGCCACGGCGGCCCGTGAGCTCACCAGCCTGTTCCTCGAATGTGTCGTGGCACCAGGGTTCACCCCCGAAGCACGGGAGGTGCTGGCGGCCAAAGCCAATCTGCGGTTGTTGGAGCTGGCTCCCCAGGCCATCGATGCGGCTGGCCCCGATCACGTGCGGAGCATTCTCGGCGGTCTTCTGGTTCAGGATCTCGATGACCAGGCGATCACGCCGGCCGACTGGACTGTGGCCAGCCAGCGGCCGCCCACACCGCAGGAAAAGCTCGACCTGGAATTTGCCTGGCGTCTGGTGCGTCATGTGCGCTCCAACGCCATCCTTGTGGCCAAGGATGGGCAGAGCCTTGGCGTGGGTGCCGGGCAGATGAATCGCGTGGGCTCCGCGCGGATTGCCCTGGAGGCTGCAGGTGAGAAAGCCCAGGGAGCCGTTCTGGCCAGTGATGGCTTCTTCCCGTTTGATGACACGGTGCGTCTGGCCGCCAGCCATGGCATCACCGCCGTGATTCATCCAGGCGGGAGCATGCGCGATGGCGATTCGATCAAAGCCTGCGATGAGCTCGGCCTGGCGATGCAGCTCACGGGGCGCCGCCATTTCCTGCACTGACGCTGGTGGGGGCCGCCGGCCCCCTAGCCTCGCGGCACTGAAGAGTCCCCTTCAATGCTCGCCACTCTCCCCTTCAGCCTCAATTTCGCTCACCCCTTAGCGGAGTGGGGCCTGCTCGCCGTTGGTGGTTGGGCTCTCTACCTGGGAATCAAGGCCAAGAAAACGCGCACCGGTACCCCAGAACAGCGCAAAGAACTCTTGCCGAAAAAGTTCGCCCAGCGCCATTACCTCTGGGGCAGCATCCTGCTGGCTGTGATGACTCTCGGCACGCTGGGTGGCATGGCGGTCACCTATCTGAACAACGGCAAGTTGTTCGTCGGTCCGCACCTGCTGGTGGGTCTGACGATGACCGGGATGATCGCTGTTGCCGCTTCGCTCTCACCCCTGATGCAGCGGGGTAATTTGATCGCCCGCAAGGCTCATGTGGGCCTGAACATGGGCATGCTCACCCTGTTTCTCTGGCAGGCCGTCAGCGGCATGGAGATCGTCAACAAGATCTGGACCAATCGCTGAAGATCATTCAGAAGGCTGCCCGCTGACGTGGTGGGCAGCTCAGGCCGTTGGCGGCATGGAAATCCTCCTGGACCTTCCAGGTGAGTCGACGTGAAATCTGGCGGACGATCTGCTTGAGCAGATGATCCCCACTGCTCTGGACCAACTGATCCGGGAGCATGGTGATCACCTTGGGTAGTCGGATCCAGACCTTGAGATCCAGGTCCCACTGCACAGAGGTGTTCTTTTCTTCAGGGATCAGGCGCATCCCTGCACGGAAGTCGACGTCGTAGTGATGGCGCAGGGCGAGCGACTGCGGCACGGTTCGTACTGTTTCGATGCGGTAGATCCCTCGCTGCTGTGGCAGCAACCGCAGAGCAATCGTGGGCTCCACTTCGAAGCCGAAGTTGCCGAACCGCCCCAAGGTCAGGCTGTAGGACTGACGGTCGATGGCCTCAACCTGCATCGGGCTGGCGCAGCGTTCAAACCAGCTTTGATGGTCATCCAGGTAGCGAGCCACGACCGCTTGGGACGCCATCATCTGCATGGAATCCTCGAAGTGGCTGCTGTAGCAGCGCACCTGCGGGTCGGCACCGTGAAGCTGATTGTCAGTTTCAGTGGGCGACAAGACCGTCACGGATAGGGAGCTGCCGGCAAAGGGCGGATTAAAGATGAACCAATGTAAAGCTCTCTGCGCTTCAGATTTCGCTCAATTGCATCAGTTTTTCGATCACCTCTTCCACCGCCCGGTCCGGGGTTGAGGCACCGGAGGTGATTCCCACCCGAACGGGCCCTTCAGGCAGGAAACCGCCCTCACGACAGAGTTCGGCCGCCAATGGTTTGTGCTCAATCGAATTGCTGCCGACGTCGATGCGTTCGGGTGTGTCGATGTGGAACGAGCGAATGCCGCGGCTGACGGCAATCTCCTGAAGGTGGGTGGTGTTGGAGGAGTTGAAACCACCGATCACCACCATCAGATCCAGGGGTTCATCCACCAGGGAGAACATGGCGTCCTGACGCTCCTGGGTGGCGTCGCAGATGGTGTTGAAGGCCAGGAAGTGGTCGTTGAGCTGGGTTGGACCGTATTTGCTCAACATCGTGCGTTCGAACAACCGTCCGATCTCTTCCGTTTCGCTCTTCAGCATCGTGGTCTGGTTGGCCACGCCCAGACGTTCGAGGTCCCGATCGGGATCGAACCCTGGAGAGCAGGCTTTGGCAAACCGTTGAATGAAGTCATCTCGGTCCCCGTTGCCGAGGATGTAATCCGAGACGTACTGGGCTTCCTCCAGATCGAGCACCACCAGATAGGTGCCGGCAAATGAGCTGGTGGCCAGTGTCTCCTCGTGCTTCACCTTGCCGTGAATGATCGAGGTGAAGGTGTGCTTCTTGTGTTTCTCAACGGTGTTCCACACCTTTGAGACCCAGGGACAGGTCGTGTCAACGATGTGGCAGCCCCGTTCATTCAGCAGCTGCATTTCCTGCACAGTTGCACCAAAGGCCGGGAGGATCACCACATCACCGGAGGTGACTCCTGAGAAGTCCTTCACTCCCTGTTCGACAGGGATGAACTGCACATCCATCTCCCTGAGGTGATCATTCACGGAAGGGTTGTGGATGATCTCGTTCGTGATCCAGAGACGCTCGCTGGGGTAGTGCTTGCGGGTCTCATAGGCCATCGCCACAGCCCGTTCAACACCCCAACAGAAGCCGAAGGCTTCCGCCAACCGGACGTTGAGCCGGCCGTGTTCCAGTCGGTAGCCGTTGTCCCGGATCGTGCCGATCAGGCCGCTCTGGTAGGCCTGCTCAAGGCTTTCGGCCACTTCCTCGGCGCGCCCGAAGCCTCGCCGGTTGTAACGCTCGGAATGGTGAAGGGAGCGCTTGAAGGCGTGGGTGTCCATGGAGGGCGCTGGAGTGGGGCAACTCTATGTGGCCTGAAGCGCTGCTTCAGGCAGTAAAAAAGCCCGGCCAGTCGGCCGGGCTTGAGATCAGCAACTGATTCGAAGAGGAATCAGTTGTTGGTGGTGGAGAAACCGGCGTAGGCCTCCATGCCGTGTTCGCCGATGTCCAGACCTTCGGACTCTTCCTGTTCGGTGACGCGAATGCCACCAAAAAGGCCGCCAATGATCTGCCAGGCGATGAAGCAGGTGACCAGAGTCCAGATGGCATAGGCAGCAGCTCCAAGAGCCTGGATGCCGAGCTGCTCGATGCCGCCGCCGACCAGCAGGCCGAGGCCGGAGCCATCGCCCTGGACGTCGTAGCCCCAGAGACCGATCACGATCGTGCCCCACACGCCGCACACACCGTGCACGGAGAAGGCGCCGACAGGATCATCGATGCCTGCGGCATCGAGAGCGGCAACCGAGATGACGACGATGATGCCGCCGACCGCACCGGCTACCCAGGAGCCCATCAGGGTGAGGTTGCCGCAACCGGCAGTCACACTCACCAGGCCGGCCAGAATGCCGTTAATGATCATGGTGAGGTCAGGCTTTTTTGAGGTGATTGTGGAGATCACCGTGGCGGCGATGGCACCGCCGGCAGCGCCGAGGGTGGTCGTGACGGCCACGTAGGGAACCCACTGGTCCATGGCCAGCTGGGAGCCGGGGTTGAAGCCGTACCAGCCGATCCAGAGGATCAAAGCGCCAAGGGTGGCGATGGACATGTTGTGGCCAGGAATGGCCTGAACCTTGCCATCGACGTACTTGCCGATGCGGGGTCCGAGCAGCATGGCGCCGACGAGGCCGGCCCAAGCGCCGACGGAGTGCACGATCGAGGAACCAGCAAAGTCGATGAATTCGACGCTGCCAACACTGTTGAGCCAGCCACCGTTCCATTCCCAGCTGCCAGCAACTGGATAAATGAAGGCGGTGAGGACCAGGGCGAAAATCACGAATTCGCCGAACTTGATCCGCTCAGCCACAAGACCGGAAACGATCGTGGCGGCGGTTCCGGCGAAGGCCGCCTGGAACAGGAAATCAACGGTGGGAACAAGGCCGGCATCGCTGATGGTCTCAGCGGTGACGGTTGGATCGAAGAAGAAGCCTGCGAAATACAGCCAGCCGTCGATGACGGAATCGCCGTACATGAAGGAGTAGCCAACGAACCAGTAGGCGGTCACCGCGAGGGCGAACACAAACAGGTTCTTGGCGAGGATATTGACGGCATTCTTTTGCCGGCACATGCCTGCCTCGACCATGGCGAAGCCGGCATTCATGAAGATCACCAGAATGGTGGCGACCAGAAGCCAGAGGTTGTTGGCCAGGAAAGCGGCGGAGAGCTCAGGCAGCTCTTCGGCTTTGGCTGACAGCGTGAAGATGCCAAGGCCCATGAGCGCCAGAGGCGCGCAGGCGAGCCAGGTCATGGCGCGGTTGGAGCTGAAGCCCCGGATGCTCTTCAGGAGCAGCATCGGGCCTTCCAGGAGGCTGGCCTCCTGCAGGGTTTTGCGCCGCCTTTGCGGCGGCGCGTGGAATGCAGTTGTCATGAACGAGGGTGCAGAGCTGCGAGACACGTCTGGAATGTTCCCAGACGAACAAAGCCAAGGTGCCTGCGGACAGGTGCCCGCTATGTTCGATTTGCTACCAAAAATCAAACTGGCCTGACTTGGCGCACTCCCTGCCAATGCACTGCGTCGGCGGCAAAGCTGAAACAACAAGGCAGAACGTCCACGCCCCTGTTGGTGGCCTGGCGAAACAGCTCCCCATAGCGCGGATCGGCGCTGTCTCCGGGAGCAAAGGCACTCACATCCGGGCGGCTGAGGCAGGGCACGAGCACCGCTCGAGCGTCCGGAAGCACCCCCATTAGCTCAATCAGATGCTTTTGTCCCCGTTCAGTCACCGTGTCGGGGAAGAGGGCCGTGCTGCCGTCGGTCCAGGTGGTGTTTTTCACCTCCAGGTAGATCGGTCGTTGATCGGGGTTCTGCTCTGTCGGCGTCAGCAGAAGGTCGATCCGGCTGCGTTTGTTGGTGCCGTAGGCCACCTCAGCGCGGATCCCCGCAATCGGGCCGAGTTGGGCCTCCAAGCACCCCGCTTCGACCGTGGCGCGAATCAGACGGTTGGGGAGGGCCGTGTTGATGCCAACCCAGCAGGGCTGGCCATCGGCGCCTGGCACTTCGGCTTGCTCCCAGGTCCAGGCCAGCTTGCGTTTGGGGGAGGGTGCGTGGCGAAGACGCACCCGTTGGCCAGGAATCAAGACCCCGGTCATCGGGCCGGTGTTGGCGCAGTGGGCGGTGACGGTCTCGCCGCTGCTCAGCTCCACATCGGCCAGGAAGCGTTTGTAGCGCTTCAGCAGCACGCCCTCCGTCAGGGGTTCAAAGCGCAGCAGGGCATCGCCCGGAGAGGGAAGGCCAGTCATGGCAGCAGCCGAGATTGGCCCATGGTCTCGTGTGGTGCCTCCACAATGCGCCCAATGCTGAGGGCCGAATGGCGCGTTCACTCAAGGGGATCGCACTGGTGGTGACCCTCGGCACCCTGCTGAGCAAGGTGGGTGGCCTGATTCGGCAGCTGGTGATCGCGGCGGCCTTCGGAGTGGGCGCGGCCTATGACGCCTACAACTACTCCTATGTGCTGCCTGGATTTCTGCTGATCCTGCTCGGGGGAATCAATGGCCCCTTCCACAGCGCCATGGTGAGCGTGCTGAGCCGGCGCCCCCGGGCTGAAGGGGCGCACATCCTCGCGGCGCTCAACACCAGCGTCAGCGCTCTGTTGCTCCTGGTCACCATCGTTCTGGTGCTGGCGGCGGATCCCTTGATCACCCTTGTGGGCCCTGGCCTTGCCCCCGAGCTTCACGCCATCGCACGGGTCCAGCTGCAGGTGATGGCGCCGATGGCGCTGCTGGCCGGGCTGATCGGGCTGGGCTTCGGGTCCCTCAACGCCGCCGACGAATTCTGGATCCCTGCGATTTCACCGCTGATGTCCAGCGGGGCCTTGATCCTGGGGGTGGGACTGCTCTGGTGGCAGCTCGGCGCTGACATCGCTTTGCCATCCGCCGCCATGACAGGTGGTGTGGTGCTGGCCTTGGCCACGTTGGTGGGGGCCTTGCTGCAGTGGTTGATCCAGCTGCCGGCGTTGATCCGGCAGGGTTTGGCCCGTTTTCAACTGGTCTGGGACTGGCGGCACCCGGGAGTGCGGGAGGTGTGGCGTGTGATGGGGCCGGCGACGTTGTCGTCCGGAATGCTTCAGATCAATGTGTTCACGGATCTGTTTTTCGCCTCCGGCATCGTCGGTGCGGCGGCGGGTCTGGGGTACGCCAATTTGTTGGTGCAAACCCCCCTGGGCCTGATCTCGAATGCATTGCTGGTGCCCTTGCTGCCCACTTTTTCCAGGCTCACGGCTCCGCAGGATCGTCCGCAGCTGATCGATCGGATCCGCCAGGGGTTGATGCTGTCTGCGGCATCGATGATCCCCCTGGGGGGACTGTTCATTGCTTTGGGTGGCCCCATCGTCGCCTTGGTGTACGAGCGTGGTGCTTTCGATGCATCAGCCGCACAGCTGGTGACGGGCCTATTGATGGCCTATGGCCTGGGCATGCCGGCTTATCTCGGCCGGGATGTGCTGGTGCGCGTCTTCTATGCCCTTGGAGATGGAACAACGCCTTTTCGGCTCTCGCTGGCGGGGATCGGTCTGAACGTGGCTTTTGACTGGCTGCTGGTGGGTGGTCCGACCCCCTGGGGACATCAGTTGCCGTTCAATTTCGGTGCGCCCGGGTTGGTGCTCGCCACGGTTGCCATCAACCTGCTCACCTGCCTCGCCCTGTTGGTGGGTCTGCAGCGACGGATTTCAGGCCTTCCCCTGCGCAGCTGGGGGCTGGATCTGCTGCGGCTGGCCATCGCTGGTGTGCTCGGCGCCGGGGCTGCCGGGATGCTGGTGGCCGTTGTGACCTGGCCCGCAGGGTTGCTGGGCCTGCTGCTGCAGGTGTCTGCCCCCGGCCTGCTGGGCTTGGCTTTGTTTGCCTTGATCGGAGCACAACTCAAGGTGCCAGAGGTGCGAGAGATCACGCAGTTGCTGGTGGGTCGATTCAGGGCTCGCTGAGACGAACATCGAGCTCTTCACGCACCTGAATGGGAAGTTCCAGCTGCTCGCGACCCACGAGTTGCGGGCCCTGAACAGACACAATCCGGGCCTCGATGCCGAACTCTTTAAAGGCGGTTTCCAGTTCCTGAATCAGAGCTTTCTCAACCTGAGCCTCCGCATCCACCACCCGACCGATCAGCCGTTCACCCAGGCGGCCGATGCGTTGGCGGACCAAATCCCTGGAGTTGGTGACTTCAATGATCAGCACACCAACCGCTGCGGATGGAATGCAACCTTATCCGCAGTACGGCTCGAGGATCTCTTCAAGATCCCTCAGCTGGGCGGGGGGGATCAACTTGGAGAGCGGGAGCTGACTGGCGCCTCCCGCTAGGGGCACCTTGACAGCGTCGAGGGCCTGCCGGGCTGCCACCTCAGCACCTTGATTAACCCGGGCACTGCATTCGATCGCAAGGGCTGAAGCCAGGTCGGCATCACCGAGATAAAGATGCCAGCCGCTGATCTGAACGTAGAGGCGGTCAGCCAATGCACTCTGTAGGTCCTGCAGATCACTGGCGGAGAGGGACATCAGCCCAGGAAGGTCGAGGTGGGGAATGCATCCATGCTGGCTTTATTCCTCCGGCTTGGGGCGCTGAAGAATCACCCAAATCAACTGGCCCAGCCACAGGGTTGCCCAGAGGCTGGTGACCCAGGTCAGGCTCCCGTTGGGGAAGGGGTGGCGCATCTCCTGCAGAAACCAGCCGCCGCTGTTCACCGCAGCGAACACGCCGCCGTGCAGGCAAAGGTTCACGATGCGCTCGAAATGCCGGTAAGTCGGATCCTCAGGGTTAGCGGGTCCATACCAGCGGATCGGCATTGCTCGGGCTCAGAAACACCTGAATCCTGGCGCGGCCCGCACCCAGTTGACGAGCGGACCCTCGATGGGGTCTGATGGTTTGGCGCAAGCGCTTGTAGCTCAGCGGATTAGAGCATCTGACTACGGATCAGAGGGTCGGGAGTTCGAATCTCTCCAGGCGCGTTTCAACTGCCCCAACGGGCAGTTTTTTTTTGGTTGATCGGTCGGGCTGATCGCTGCGGTTTCTTACGATTGGTCAAAGCTTTACTGACATTTCATGGGCCAGGTTTCTGGACGCGCCATCGACGCTGATCTGGCTCAGTCGGATCCTGATATCGCCGCATTCATCAATCAAGAACGGCAGCGTCAGGAAACCCACCTGGAACTGATTGCATCGGAGAACTTTGCGTCCCGTGCGGTGATGCAGGCCCAGGGTTCCGTGCTCACCAACAAGTACGCCGAGGGGCTGCCCAGCAAGCGGTACTACGGCGGTTGTGAGCATGTTGATGCCATTGAGGAGCTGGCCATCGAGCGGGCCAAGCAGCTGTTTGGTGCCGCCTGGGCCAATGTGCAGCCCCACAGCGGTGCCCAGGCCAACTTCGCTGTTTTTCTGGCCCTGCTGCAGCCCGGCGACACAATCATGGGGCTCGATCTGTCCCATGGCGGTCACCTGACCCATGGGTCCCCGGTCAATGTCAGCGGCAAGTGGTTCAACGTTGTTCAGTACGGCGTCGACAAGGTGACCCAGCGCCTGGACATGGAGGCGATTCGGCAGCTTGCGCTAGAGCACAAGCCCAAGCTGATTGTGTGTGGCTATTCCGCTTATCCACGCACCATCGACTTCGCCGCCTTCCGCGCCATCGCCGATGAAGTGGGTGCCTATCTGCTGGCCGACATGGCCCACATCGCTGGCCTCGTGGCCGCTGGTGTGCATCCCAGCCCGGTGCCCCATTGCGATGTGGTGACCACCACCACCCACAAGACCCTTCGCGGCCCCCGCGGCGGCCTGATCCTCTGCCGCGACGCCGAGTTCGCCAAAAAGTTTGATAAGGCCGTGTTCCCTGGCAGCCAGGGCGGCCCTCTGGAGCACGTGATCGCTGCCAAGGCTGTGGCCTTCGGGGAAGCGCTGCAGCCTTCGTTCAAGGCCTACAGCCAGCAGGTGGTTGCCAATGCGGCAGCCCTCGCTGAACAGCTGATCGCCCGCGGCATCGATGTCGTAAGCGGCGGCACCGACAACCATGTGGTGCTGCTGGATCTGCGTGGCATCGGGATGACTGGAAAGGTGGCTGATCTGTTGGTGAGTGATGTGCACATCACGGCCAACAAAAACACCGTTCCCTTCGACCCCGAATCTCCTTTCGTTACCAGTGGCCTGCGGCTGGGAACCGCTGCGCTTACCACCCGTGGTTTTGATGCGCAGGCCTTCCGGGAGGTCGCTGATGTGATTGCTGATCGTCTTCTCAATCCTGAGGATGATGCGATTCGTCAGCGTTGCCTCGACCGGGTGGGTGCTCTCTGTGAGCGCTTCCCCCTCTACGCCGACAGCAAGCAGCCTGTTCTGGCGTGAGGCTTGGCCCTGGCTCTCGAATGGGCCGGGGCGGTGCCTGGTTGAACGGTTGCAGGCTCCCTAGGATTGGGGTGACTCCTTCTGACCGGGGGATCGTCTCTTTCCCGGAGCCTGCGTGAACCTCTTGGCCAGCCCTATCGCGGTCGCCTCGGTCAGTTTTCTTCTGGCTGCGGTGACCACCATGGTGCTGGTGCCCCAAGTGCGCCGGATGGGGCTTCGCTTCGGGTGGACCGATCAGCCCGATGAGCGCAAGCAGCATGTCACCCCCATGGTGAGATTGGGGGGCATTGCCATGGTGCTGGGCTTTGGAACGGCTTTGGCGGCGGTCTGGTCCATGGGGGGCTTCGGCCTGCTGGCGCCGGCCAAGGATCAGCTGATCTGGAGCACCCTGGCCGGTTCGCTCTGCTTTTTTCTGATTGGCCTGGTGGACGACCTCTTCGCTCTCTCTCCCTGGCCGCGGCTGGCTGGACAGGTTGCTGTGGCTTGTGCGGTTTGGAGCCAGGGCGTTCGGATTGGAGCGATCGATCTTCCCTGGCTCACCGCCTCAGCCGGTCCGATTGCTCTGCCGGACACCCTCAGCCTCCTGGCCACCGTTGTTTGGCTGGTGGGAATCACCAACGCCATCAACTGGCTTGATGGCCTCGATGGCCTTGCTGCGGGAGTGGCTGGTATCGCTGCTGTCGGGCTGGTGTCCGTCAGCTTTTCGCTGCATCAGGTGGCTGCCGGATTCCTTGCCGCAGCGCTGGCGGGCTGTTGCCTCGGCTTCCTGCGCCACAACTTCAATCCTGCCCGCATCTTCATGGGTGATGGGGGCTCTTACTTCCTCGGCTTCACCCTCGCTGCCGTGAGCATCGTGGGCCCCGCCAAGGGGCTCACGACGGTGAGCCTGCTGCTGCCGCTGCTGATTCTCTCGCTGCCCCTGGCCGACATGTCGGCCGTGATCATGGGCCGTCTGCGCGAAGGACGTTCCCCCTTCTATCCCGACCGGCGTCACCTTCATCACCGCCTGTTGCGCGCTGGCTTCAGTCACCGACGCACGGTGCTGTTGATCTACGTCTTCACCCAGTGGCTTGCTGCCTTGGCCCTGGTGGTGGCTAATGCCGAGATGCGCTTCCTCTGGCTGGCTTTGGCCACGGCCATCCTCGTGGCAACGGTGGTGATCAGCCGTCGCCAGCTGCAACATGAGCGAGCTCTGATGAATACCAACCCCTGTTCAAGCCCCGTTGACCCCGCTGCACTGGGCGAACCGCGTGGCTGAACCAGGGGTTGAAATCCTGTGCGTGGGCACAGAGCTGTTGTTGGGTGACATCCTCAACGGCAATGCCCGATGGATTGCTGAACAGTTGGCGGGCCTGGGGCTGCCGCATTACCGCCAAACCGTTGTCGGTGACAACAAAGATCGCTTGATCTCCGCTGTGCGCGAGGCATCGCAGCGCTGCAGGTTCCTGGTGACGACTGGAGGTCTGGGACCGACCCCCGATGACCTCACCACAGAGGCTCTGGCCGCTGCTTTCGAGACTCCTCTCGAGGAGCGGCCCGAACTCTGGCTGGAGATCCAGCGGAAGTTATCGGCCGGTGGCCGGCCGGTTGCTACCAGCAACCGCAGCCAGGCTTTTCTGCCCCGTGGAGCTGAGGTGCTTCCCAATCCAAAGGGGTCGGCACCGGGAATGATCTGGTCGCCCCGGCCTGATTTCACGATCCTCACCTTCCCTGGGGTGCCTTCGGAAATGCGGGCGATGTGGACGGAAACGGCCGCCCCCTGGCTTCAAGCCAATGCTGCGACGTCCGGTGTGTTTGTGAGCCGCCAGCTCCGCTTCAGTGGCATTGGTGAATCCGATCTGGCTGAGCGTGTTGCCGATTTGTTGGCGTCCACCAACCCAACGGTGGCTCCCTATGCATCCCTCGGCGATGTGAAATTGCGGCTCACGGCCTGTGCAGCCACTGCCGATGCCGCCGCTGAGCTGTTGGTGCCAGTGGAAGCTGAGCTGCGCCGTCGCACGGGAACCCACTGCTATGGCGTCGATGCGGACAGCCTGGCGTCGGTGGTGATCGACCTGCTCAAGCAACGGCACCAGACGCTGGCGGTGGCGGAGTCCTGCACCGGTGGTGGATTGGCGGCAGCCCTGACGGCTGTTCCAGGCTCCTCGTCGGTTTTCCAGGGTGGCGTCGTCGCTTACAGCAATGCGGTGAAACAGGCTTTGCTGGGGGTTTCGCCGGATCTGTTGACTGCCCATGGTGCTGTTTCCCAGCCTGTGGTGGAGGAGATGGCTCGGGCAGCTCGGGAGCGCCTGAATTGCGACTGGGCGATCGCTGTAAGCGGTATCGCCGGCCCTGGCGGTGGCAGTGCTGAGAAGCCGGTGGGCTTGGTGCATCTGGCCTTGGCTGGTCCCGATGGCTGTGACGCCTGGGTGCAGCATTTCGGTGAGCGGCGGGGTCGGGAGGCCATTCAGAGGATGAGCGTGATCCGTGGCTTGGACCGTCTGCGTCTTCGCTTGCTCGCTCAGGTTTAGGGTCGACGGTTCTTGCGGCTGAGCTGTTGAGTTCCGGCACCCTCTACGACAAGGTGTGGGATCTGCATCGGGTGGCGGAGCTCCCCGGCGGTTCCACCCAACTGTTTGTTGGTCTGCATCTGATCCATGAGGTCACCAGTCCTCAGGCCTTCTCGGCGTTGAAGGACAAGGGCCTGACGGTGCGTTGTCCTGAGCGCACGGTGGCCACGGTGGACCACATCGTGCCGACCACCTCTCAGCAACGGCCGTTCGCCGACCCGTTGGCGGAGGAGATGCTCAGCACCTTGGAGCGGAACTGCCAGGAGCACGGCATCCCTCTGAACAACATCGGCAGCGGCCGGCAGGGCATCGTTCATGTGATTGCCCCGGAGCTGGGCCTGACCCAGCCGGGCATGACGGTGGCTTGCGGTGATTCCCACACCTCCACCCATGGCGCCTTCGGGGCGATCGCCTTTGGGATCGGCACGAGTCAGGTGCGCGATGTGTTGGCCAGTCAGAGCCTGGCCATGAACAAGCTCAAGGTGCGCCGGATTCAGGTGAATGGCCTGCTGCCAGAGGGCGTGTCGGCGAAGGATCTGATCCTGCATGTGATTCGTCACCTTGGTGTGAAGGGCGGCGTTGGCTATGCCTATGAGTTCGCCGGCTCTGCCATCGAGGCGTTGTCGATGGAAGAGCGGATGACCCTGTGCAACATGGCAATCGAGGGGGGAGCCCGATGCGGCTACGTCAATCCCGATCAGGTCACCTTTGATTATCTGAAAGGTCGCCCCCATGCTCCTGAAGGTGATGCCTGGACCCGCGCTGTCGCTTGGTGGAGTTCCCTGGCCACTGATGCCAACGCAACGGTCGACGACGAGGTGGTGTTTGACGCCGCTGCGATTCCACCAACGGTGACTTGGGGCATTACCCCTGGCCAGGGACTGGGCATCGACGAAACCGTTCCCAGCCTTGATCAACTGGATCCAGGTGAGCGTCCGATTGCGGAGGAGGCCTACCGCTACATGGATCTCCAGCCGGGAACGGCCATTGCCGGGGTGCCTGTGGATGTCTGTTTCATCGGCAGCTGCACCAATGGTCGTCTCAGCGATCTGCGTGCGGCTGCCGATGTGGCCCGTGGGCGTCAGGTGGCTGAAGGCATCAAGGCGTTTGTGGTTCCCGGCTCGGAGCAGGTGGCGAAGGCTGCTGAAGCGGAAGGGCTGGATGCTGTGTTCCGTGCCGCAGGCTTTGAGTGGCGTGAGCCCGGCTGCTCGATGTGTCTGGCGATGAATCCGGATCGGCTGGAGGGCCGTCAGATCAGCGCCAGCTCCAGCAACCGCAATTTCAAGGGTCGGCAGGGATCGGCCAGTGGCCGGACGTTGTTGATGAGTCCAGCCATGGTGGCTGCCGCTGCCGTTAACGGTCGTGTGACCGATGTTCGTACTTTGATTTCTCCGTCCGCATCGTGATGGCTCACTTCCCGACTGGTCCGATTCAACAGGTGAGTGGAACGGCCATTGCTGTTCCCGGTGAAGATATCGATACCGATCGGATTATTCCGGCACGGTTCCTCAAATGCGTCAGCTTTGAGGCATTGGGCGACCAGGTCTTCGCCGATGACCGTCTTGAACTCTCCGGTGAGCATCCCTTTGATCAGGCCCGTTATCAGGGGGCCTCGATCCTGGTCGTGAATGGCAATTTCGGCTGTGGTTCCAGCCGTGAGCATGCCCCTCAGGCGTTGATGCGCTGGGGAATTCGCGCGGTGGTTGGGGTCAGTTTTGCCGAGATCTTCTACGGCAACTGTCTCGCCCTTGGCATTCCCTGTGCAACGGCGGCCCCCGAGCAGATCAAGGCGATTCAGGCGCAGGTGGATGGCGATCCGGCCCGATCCTGGAGCTTCGATCTTGCCAGTTTGCAACTGACCGCAGCCGACTCCAGTTGGCCTGTGTCGGTCGATCCCGGTCCTCTGGACATGCTGCGCAGCGGTCGTTGGGATGCAACGTCCCAGCTCCTGGACCATGGCCCCCAGGTTGCGGAATTGATGCAAAAACTGCCCTACATCAACCAGTTCGCCGCCGAGTAACAGCCAGGCGCGACTCCTGTGTCTATGAAAGAGATAGGAGGTTGGGAGTCAATGGCCTGTTCGCTTTCGCGGTTGGTGTTGCCGTTTGTGCCGCTGTTGGTTGTTGTCGGTGTGGGTCCTGTTGGGGCCCTGCCGCTTCAGGTGCAGCCCCATGATCCGTTGGATCGCAGCTGTCCCGGCTGTGATCTCCGCCAGGCGGATTTCCGAGAGGCCCATCTCATCGGTGCTGATTTTCGGGGCAGTGATCTGCGCGGTGCCGATCTGCGGGAGGCGAATCTGGAAGGTGCTGACCTGACGGGAGCGTTGCTGGAAGGTGCTGACCTGAGGGGAGCGAACCTCACCAACGCTGAGCTGTCCGGCGTGGATCTGCGCAATGCCGATCTACGGGAGGCCCAGGTGATCAATGCCTATGCACCGAACGTTCGGACCTCCGGCATGCGTTACGCCGGAGCTTCGCTGTTCGGCAGCAATCTGATCATCGGTGGCGGTGATTGATCAGAAGGGCCGATCCGCGTTGGTCGTTCCCATCCAGTTTGTTGGGGTGTAGGGCACAAACGGCACGCCTGTGCCCTTGAAGTCAAAGTCGTTGAGCCGGAAGCGAACGCCACCAATGCCCTTGTAGGGATTGAAGTAGACCCCAACGTCGTAGCTGCGCCGTTGCCAGCGCAATTCAATGTTGGAGTTGACGGTGCTCCCGTAGAACTTCGAACCGGGATCGACGTTGTAGCTGACGCCGGTGCTCAGCACGACCGGCCCAACAATTTGTTGGGTGAGGCCAACCCCAAGGGTGGCGAGATCGACGTTCCGATCAAAGGCGAACGGGCTGTCGCCATTTTTTAGGGAGCCGCTGCCGACGATGGAGATCTGCGTGAAATCGAGGAAGGGCTTGCTGAAGGTGCCCAGGGTGATGGTGGGGCCTCCGCTGAGACTCAGGGTCTCCTGGTGACGGCCATCGCCGTACACAGCAATCGAGGTGTTGACGTTGGTGTTCAGGCTCAGCCCCGGAACGATGGGAACGGGGGAATAGCGATATGCCGCTGTTGGAATCAGCTCTGCTGTCTTCCCTTTGAGCAATGGGATCTTGCTGGTGACGGAGGCGAACAAGCTGCCTCTCCCACTGCGCAAACGGCGGTTGCTGTTGAAGCGGTCGGCGTCGTAATCGCCGATTGCACCGCGAATGAGGTAGTCATGGTCCACGTCGCCTGTCGACCAGCTGCCCTTGGTCTGGGCATAGACGCCGTAGGCCGCATTGATGTCGGTTTCACCGAGGGAGCCATTCCAGGTGCGGTAGCGGTAGGCCCCGAACAGATTGGTGCTCAGCACGCCCAATCCGCCCATGTCGATGTCCCGGCCAAAACTTCCCCAGTAGCGGCTGCTGCTCAGGATGTCTGCGGGGTCAAAGCTGCTGATGTCGGCATCGCCGTTCAGTTTGTAGTTGCCATAGCGGCCGCGCAGTTTGGCGTCCAAGCCAAATAAATCAGCGGCGCTGTTGAAGTCGCCGTCAATGGCGCGCTGCACCATGAACTGCGGTTGAACGGACAGTTCCGTGCTCGTACCGATGGTGAGTGGCTTGAGGTTGCGTCCCACAAAAAGGCCATCACGGTCCCGGTTGTCGATGCCAACAACGAAGCGGTTCTCCACTTCCTCTTCCTTCTGGATGAGCTGTCGACGGGTGACCGGGATGGGCAGCCGCTCTTCAACGATCAGCCGGTTGCGTCGCGCCGAGATCAGCACATCGCCATTGGCTTGCTCGCGGGCGATCACATCCTCTGCATCGATTCTGGTTTGCGCCGGCGTGAAGGGATCGTTGCTGAAGCCCATGCGATCGGCTTCCCAGCCATCCGCCGTGATCAGGATCTTCGAGGCCTGCACCCTCCAGCGGCTGATCGTGCCGTTGAGGAAATTCGTGCTTCCCAGGCTCTTCAGTTGGGGAACTTTGACCACGCCAAAGCGGTTTTCATCCCTGACCGAGGAATTCAGGCGTTGAACGGGGATACCGCTGCGCCGTTCGATACTGAAGCTGCCCTGGAGGTCGACGTCTGAGATGCGTTGGTCGATCCTGGCGATCGCTTCAGTCCGCATGGCCTGCTGCTGGGCTGGCGGAATCGAGGGATGTTCTGTTGTGCCTCCGCTGCTGACATGGCGTTGGGGGCGTCCTCCATCATCGCCGAGGGCAACCGAGTCAAGACGCTCGGAGAGGGGGGAGGGCTTGACGCGCTGGCCGCGATCCGGGTCATCACACTCCGGCAGGGGCGGCATCATGGCGCTCTCCGGCTTGGGTGTCTCCCGTCCCCAGCGGTAGCGCAGGCCCAGCAAGTAGGCGTTGCTGCCCTCAGAGACGCCCCCATAGGTGCCGAAAGCACCGGAACGGTGGTGAATCCGGCCCACGAGCGACAAGTCGGAGGACACTGCTGCCTCCACCTCAAAGCCGAGGTAGTTCAACAACTTTGTGTAGTTCTCGCGGAATGTTTTCTCGTAAAGGCTGACGTTGGAGTTGTAGCTGATGCCTTCAACAACGCTGAAGCTCAGCCAAGGCTGAACCCAGACGCGCGCTCCAATTCCCAGCACCCCCTCCCCGAAGCTTTGTGCGGGCAGATCGGCATAGGGCTTGCTCTGGTTGAATTCGCCTCCCTGTTGCTGCTTGGCGATGTGGCTGAACAGGTCAGCCTCAAGTTCAACGGCGAGTGGACCAGCGCGCATGATCCGTTTCTGCACGCCGACGCCCAACACTGCTTCGGGACGCATCCGGCCGTTGAACAGGAAGGTGTCACCGAAGGCGGCATCAATCATCTGCCCGCCCCAGGCCGTGACTGCCCACGGTTGTGGATGCCAGTCGGGAACCGGAGGAAGCAGTGGCGGGCAGGCCACGGTCGGCATGCCTTCACGGCTGGCTGGCGTGGGTGGCTCCGGTGGGGCTGATGCCGTTCGAGACGTGGTTAACGGGTTGGTGAGGGGCTCTTCAAGGTCGATGACCCCGTAGACATCGTTGAGCTGCCCTTCGTTTTGGACGAGGTTGTAGCGAAAGCTCGACGCTTGAAAAAACTGATTGCCGCGCCTGAAACGAACGGCGCCTCGGGCGTAGAGCGTGCGGTAGGCCGCATCAAATTCGATCCGATCGGCGTGCAGTTCGGCGTGCCCGAGCCGAACAGAAACGTTGCCTTCGGCAATCGTGGCCTTCGACTTGGTGTCGGTGTATTGGCGGTCAGCTCGAACGTTCAGGCTCGCTGGTGCTGAAGCAACTTTCTCTGGCGTTGATTCAGCCGAACCTGCCGCTGCGGGCAACACGGACGTTGACCCTGTGATCAGGGTTCCGGTCAATGCAAAAAAAAGGCGGTGCGCCGCCAAGGCAATGCTGCTGCGGCCCATGAGCTTGGCAGCTCATTTCAGAGATCACGCTCCGCTCAGACCAGTGTGTGGCGCGGTCTGAGCGGAATGTTGAATCAATCTTCCAGGTCTTTGCGGCTGGGGGTGCGGCTTGGATCGCTCGCAAGGAACCCGAACACGAAGATGCCGAGGAAGAAGAAGACGACCGAGTAAACGGAGATCTTGAGGGCGAGCATGGAGACCGACCGGCGTCTGTGACTTGGGCATCATCCTATGGGGCATGACAGCGTCAGCAGGGGAATGAACCCTGATCAAGTCGGTCGATCGGAGTGGATTGAAACGTTTCGCAGTCGCTCGCGGCGTGATCTGCGTGCCGGTTGGCGCCGCTCAGGCGCCGCCCAGGCAGGGTTTTTTCTCGACGAAAGCTGGGGAGCAACGCACCGGCCGGACTGGGCCAAGCGCGGCCTGTTGATCTGGCCCAGGGGACGCCAATGGTTGCGTCTTGAGCAGCGGTTGAGCTGGCCTGATGGCTGGAGTAACCGTGATTCCTGCCGTGCCCGGCTGGTGCTGAGCTGGTGGGCCGAGCAGATGCGTCTCTGGGTGGATGGCGTGCTGGTGCATGAGGGGGATCTGTTCGATACCGCCTGTCGCTGGTCGCTGCCTGGGCGTTGTCGTCAGGGGGCTGCACTGGATCTTGTGCTGGAGCTCTGCAGCCCCCTGCATGACGATGGAGCTCTGATCAGCAGCCATCTCGACCTGGAGCCGCAGACCGCAGGCCCCGATCCCGAGGGCACGTTGTTGCCTGCGGCCCTGCAGCTGCATCTGGCGGCGGACGGAGACCTGCCGCCGCATTGGGCGGAGCTGGATCCCGGCGGTACAGAGGCGCAGGCTGCTGTTGCAGCGCACCTGCACCAGGCAGAGCCGCCACGGGGGTTGTTGCATTGGCTGGGTCATGCCCATCTCGATCTGGCTTGGCTTTGGCCGGTCGCTGATACCTGGCAGGCCGCTGAACGCACCTTCCGATCAACGTTGGCGTTGATGCGTCGCTGGCCCGAGTTGCACTTTGCCCATTCCACGCCGGCGCTTTATGCCTGGATGGAGCAACATCGGCCCGCTCTTTTTGCCGAGATCCAGGCGGCCAGCCGGGCCGGCCGCTGGGAACCGATCAATGGCCCCTGGGTGGAGACCGACTGTGTGCTGGTCAGCACGGCGTCGTTGTGGAACCAGTTCGCTCTCGGTCAGGACGACAGCCGCCGCCGTTTCCCGGAGTGGACCCATGAGTTGGCCTGGTTGCCGGACAGCTTTGGCTTCTCTGCTGGTCTGCCTGCCGTGGCGTCAGCCACCGGTGTGCGCTGGTTCTGCACCCACAAGCTGGCCTGGAATGCGGAGAACCCTTTCCCCCATCGGTTGTTCCGATGGCGCGGACGGGGACGGTCGGAACTGCACAGCCTGATGCTGCCGCCGATCGGGCGCCGCGCCGATCCTGTGGAGATGCTGGACGAGCAGAGGGCCTGGCATCAGGCCACGGGGCTGGAGGCGGCGCTGTGGATTCCAGGCGTTGGTGATCACGGTGGTGGTCCCACCGAGGAGTTGCTGGAGCAGATCGAGCTCTGGGAAGGGCAAGCAGCCGCCTTGCCCACCCGAGCCGGCACGGTGCGGGAGTTCTTGGCCGAGCTGGAGCAGGGTGATCAGGCCTGGCCTGTGTGGCGAGATGAGCTTTTCCTGGAGTTGCACCGCGGTTGCGCCACCAGCCGTCCGGATCAGAAGCGCCACAACCGAACGCTTGAACGGCTCTTACAGGAGGCTGATGCAGTCTCAGCCCTGTTGGCGATCGCAGGTCGCGACAGCGGCAGCAGCGATTGGCGCCCGCTGTTGTTTCAGCAGTTTCACGACATCCTTCCGGGAACCTCGATCCCGGAGGTGTTCGACCAGGCGGAACCGGTCTGGCGCTCGGCCCGGCGCCAGGCCCGCCAAGAACGCGATCGGCGGCTGGCCAGGCTGCCGCGTCCGGAGGACACAGCAGCGGCGTGGAGTTGGTGGGGTCTGCAGCCTTTGGCGTCCTGGTCGCCTCTGGTTCGCCTTCCTGCGGGATCGTGGTCAGCGGATGCCGTTTCACTGCCGCAGCAAAACGCCGCTGCTGGTGGTACCTGGGTGCAGTTGCCGCGTCAGCACGGGATTTGTTCGGTGCCGCTCCGGCGTGAACCAGGCTTGACGTCCTGTGCGGCTGAGCCCCGTCAGGCTGTGGTCATCACGTCGCTGGGGGGGGGGCTTGGCGTGTGGGCAATGGTCTGATCGAGCTCGATGTCTCCTCGGCCGGACTGCTGGCTTTGCGGGATCGCGATGGACGGGACCAGTTGGCGTCTTCCCTGCAGTTGGAGCGCTATCGGGACCGGGGCGAATTCTGGGATGCCTGGGATCTTGCGGCGGACTACCGATCTCAGCCCCTGGGTGTGCTCTGTACGGATTCCCTGGAGTGGCTCGATCAGGGCCCCCTGGTGGCGCATCTGGTGCTGCGGCGCCAGCTCGGTGCCAGTTGCATGCGTCTGGACCTGCGGCTGAAGGCCGACACGCCCTGGCTGGAGCTGATCTGCGGTATCGACTGGCGCCAGACCCATGAGTTGCTGCGTCTTGAGCTGCCGCTGGCGACCCCCGCCGTTCGCATCGCTGCCGACACCAGTGGAGGGGTGATCGAACGCCCCGCTGCACCGATGACGGCTCGAGAACAAGCCCGTTGGGAAGTGCCTGTGATCTCCTGGTTCGCCTCGCAGTCGGCGGCTCCTGGAGGCGGGATGGCTGTGTTGCTGGACGGCCCCCAGGGTGTGGATTGGTCTTCAGATCGACTTGGCATTTCGCTGCTGCGGGCCCCGACCTGGCCAGATCCCAGCGCTGATCAGGGTTGGCATCGCCAGCGCTTGGCCCTCATGCCGTTCGCCGGCTCATGGAGCGATGCCGGTGTGTCGCAGGCGGCCATTGCCTTTCGTGAGCCCGGGTGGTGTGCGGACTTGCCTGCGGCGCCGCGTCAATGGTTCCCATCGCTGCCGTTTCCACTCACGCCGGTGGGGTTGGAGCGCCATGCCGACGGCTGCGTGCTGAAGCTGCTCAATTCGGGATCAGCTCGCTGTCGCTGGACCCCCGGAGCGGGGTGGAGGGTCCGCAGGGAAGCCGACTCAATGGCCGCTTCTGCCGTGGTGATCACCCCAGGAGAACTCGTCTCCCTGGTGGTGGGTCAGTCCTCGTGATCGTCGAACGGGTCGTCGAGTGCTTTTGATGGAGGGCCAAAGGCCTGATACACGCCAAATCCGGTGAGTCCGAACAAAACGGCGAGCACGCCAATGGCGACGGACAGGGCTGGGGACGACGTTTCCATCACATCTCTCGACAGGATCAACCCCGAACCGGAGTCGGCCCCTACAGTATCGAGACTTCAAACCACCCGAGACCCGGCGTCGCCATGGCACAACGCACCCGTCTGGGAGACCTTCTCCGCCCACTGAACTCCGAGTACGGCAAAGTGGTTCCCGGATGGGGCACCACTCCCGTGATGGGCATCTTCATGGTGCTGTTCCTGGTGTTTCTGCTGGTGATTCTTCAGCTGTACAACAAGTCCCTCATCCTCGAAGGCATCAACGTGAACTGGAACGGCCTCGGCTGATCTGCACCCATGAACATCTTCGGCGTCGGTCTCCCCGAAATGGCGGTTATCGGCGCCGTTGCCTTGTTGGTTTTCGGGCCGAAACGCTTGCCCGAGCTTGGTCGGACTCTTGGTAAAACCCTGAAGGGTTTCCAATCCGCCTCCAAGGAATTCGAACGCGAGATCAACAAAGCCATGGCTGAACCGGAAGTTTCCGGTGAAGTTGCGAAGCCAGTTGAAGAACTTCCCCCCAGCGACTGAGTCGTTCCAGCGGTATGACCACTGATCTCAAGCTGGTGGTGGGTCTGGGAAATCCGGGTGTGAAATACGCCGGCACCCGTCACAACATCGGCTTCATGGCCCTCGAGCTTTTGGGTGAGCGCTCTGGGTTCAGTTTTCGTCAGCAAGCCAAGTTGCACGGTCTTGCAGCCGATACAGGGGTTGGTGAGCAGCGGCTGCGCTTGCTGATGCCTCAGACCTACATGAATGACAGCGGTCGTGCCATTCGTGCGGCTCTCGATTGGTTCGGCCTGGAGCCTCACCAATTGTTGGTTCTGGTGGACGACATGGATCTTCCGCTGGGTCGTTTGCGGTTGCGGGCCCAGGGCAGTGCCGGCGGGCACAACGGTTTGCGCAGCACCATTCAGCATCTCGGGACCCAGGGGTTCCCCAGGCTGCGGATCGGCATTGGTGCGCCGGCTGAGAACCCTGCCGAACGCCGCGCCCGAACGGTGTCCCATGTTCTTGGTCCGTTCAGCAAGGCGGAGCAACCCTGTGTCGGCGCTGTTCTCGATGCTGTTCTGGATGGGATTCAACGTCTTCAGCGCCAGAGCTTTGAGCGCGCTGGAACCTGGATCAACGGGTTCCGCTATGAACTGGAGTCGGTCGACTGATGCCGGCACTTCCGGCGACAACGGCCCATTTGCGGGTGCTCCGCCAGTGTTTTCAAGCCAAGTGCGTGGAGGGTGAAGTTTCCGCAGGAGGGTTTGAGTGGCAGTTTTCCTGGGCCTTTGATCGCGGTGAACTGGTGGTTGAGCCATCCCTGGGACGTGCCCTAATCGAGGATGCCTTGCGGCGGTTTCTGGTGCGTTCTGATTACAGGCTGGAGCCGGGGGGTGATTACACCTTCATGGTCCGGGCCAGGTTCTGAGCGAGAACGTGGGATCAGGCTCAGGCCATTTCAGGCGGCATTGCAGGTGCTCCTCAAGCATCACCAAAGCTGCAACAGCATCCAGATCCACCGGTGGAATGCGCAGTCCTGCCGGCAGCATCCGTCGCCAACCTCGAGCCGGCCACAGCGCCCAGTAACGCTGTCTCGCCCTCAGGGTTGTTCCCTGCTCCGGAACCACAGTGAGATGGCCCAGCCGTTCCAGTCGCTGGATCCAGGCTCGGCTTCCCGTGCCATCGCCGATCAGGATGCGGTCGAGAGCTTGGTCTTGATTCCAGTGCTCCAGCCAGGGTTCGACGGCCTCCGGGGCCAGCACATGCCCTTCGCGCACGAGGCCGAGCTGAAGATCGGCCAGCACAAGACCACATTTGCAGCGGCCTGGATCGAGGACGGCCACCCGTTTCATGGGGAGGCCTGAATGGTGACGACGACAGGATCGGCACTGTCGCTGACCCCTGCGGAAATCACGTCCAAGACCACGCTTTGGCTGGGTCCCTCCATCAGGGTCTGGGCCAGTTGGGAGAGGGCTGATCCATCGAACTGAAGGCCTTCGGTCAGGGATCCCCGCCGCTGCACTTCGGCATAGGCCGAGGCCAGGAGAAGGTTCAATCGTGTGCGAATGCCCTCTGGAGTGCGTTCATCCGGTTGCAGTGTGGTGGTGGCCAGCACGTCTCCGCGTTGGGTCACCGGCCGGTTCGGACGCACCTCGGGGAAGGCGTACACCGCTGTTTCACCTCGCAGCACATTGGTGGCTGAGCGCAGCGAGATCACCCAGGTCTCCGGTTTGCGGATGATGCTTTGCAGGCGTTCCACATCGCTGCGCGGAACGCGGATCAACTGCCGTTCGGGTGCTTCGCCAGGTCGCACTTTTCCGTAGGCGTTGAGATTGGCCTCCTGCAACAGCCTGTCGACAGCCTGTTTGGCCTGGTCCGGAGCATCGAGTCGAACCGTTGCTCTTGCCAAGGTCTGTCCGCTGCTGATCACCACCGATCCACGCCGCAAGGCGACCAGATTGCGTTCCAGTTCTTTGAGTTCCTGTTCGCCGGCACGGATGCGGCTGCGAACGCTGTTGAGTTCGGCTTCCGTGCGCTGGATGTCCGCATCGCGGGAGGCGATGTCCTGGCTGAGGCGTTCACGTTCGGCTTCGAGTTGGGCCAGCTCCTTCTGAAGAGGAGCCAGTTCGAGGCGCAGGGTGTTGGCCCGTTGCTGCGACTGCTCGAGTTCAATGGCGATCCGTTTGGTTTCCGTTTGGGTCTTGTCCCGTTCCTGCTCGGCTGCCTCCAGCTGTTGACGGCTGTCTTGGAGTTTCTCCTGCAGGGCATCCAGTTCAAACAGGCCCACCCGCAACTGCCGGCTCACCAGAAGCATCAGGCCAAGTGAGAGTGCGCTGATCAGGCTGCCGGTCAACACCGTGATCAAAACGGCGGTGCGCCGGGGGCGCATGCTGAACAAACTCAGTCGCGCTTTGCCGACGCGGCTGCCCAAGCGGTCGCCCAGGGTCGACAGCACGCCCCCGAGCACCAACAAAACCAGGATCAGTGCCCAGCCGCTCATGGCTGCACAAGTCGGGCGATGGCAGGCCTAGCTGAAGCGTTTGGCCAGCGCGATCGGATCCAGAACCGTGATTTTCTTGCGGTCAATCTGAACCAGACCGGATTGACGCAAGTCTCCCAGCAGACGCGTGATTGTGACGCGTGTTGAGCCAATTGCTTCAGCGATGGCCTGATGGGACAGGCGCAGATCGATGGTGATGCCCAGCTCATCTGCCACGCCGAAGTCTCTGCAAAGCACCAGCAGGAAGCTCACCAGCCGGGATGACATGTCCCGATGGGTGAGGGTTTCAATCATCGTCTCGGTCTGCAGAATCCGGCTGGAGAGACCCTGAAGCAAGCGCAGGCCAACGCTGGTGTCGGCTTCGATGGCGGCCTTCACGGAGGCCGCTGGTGCCGTCACCATTTCGACCCGGGTGAAGGCCACAGCGTGATAAAAGCGGTCGGACCGTTGGCCTGTCAGCAGCGACAGCACCCCGAAGAGGCTGTTCTCGCGGAGCAGGGCCACGGTGATCTCTTCTCCCGATTCGTAGACGCGGGACAGACGAACGGCTCCCCGGCGGATCAGATACACCCGTTCTGCGGGATCTCCGGGGAAAAAGATGGTCTTGTTGCGATCCACCAGTTCACTGCTAGCGCCATCGAGATCCCGGATCATCTCCAGCAGAGAACGGTTGGCGGGCTCTGCGCTGGGAGCTGGAGCCACCATCTGCGGGGCGTATCGGCTGAAACCTCGGCTACTGGTCATGACAACCCCCTGGTGTGGCGAAGCTACGGAGCCGGCGGTGGCCGCCATGTAGCGGTTATTACCTAACGCTGCTGTGCTCCTTGAAGGCCTGGCGTTGCGCCTGCATCAGGGAGCTCAATCCCGGCTCTGCTAAGTCCAGCAGCTCATTGAGTTGGCTGCGACTGAAGGGCGCACCCTCCGCAGTCCCCTGGATTTCCAGCAGACGGCCATCGCCGGACTGCACAACGTTCAGGTCCACCTCGGCTCGGCTGTCTTCGCTGTAGTCCAGATCCAGCAAGGCCTGGCCATCAACCAAGCCCACGGATACAGCCGCCACCTGATTGATCAGGGGCGATTGCTCCAGGACTCCCTGGTCCACCAGTGATCGGCAGGCTTGGTCCAGGGCGAGCCAAGCCCCGGTGATTGAGGCCGTCCGGGTGCCGGCGTCCGCTTGGATCACGTCGCAGTCGATCAGCAAGGTGCGCTCCCCTAGGCGCTCCATGTCGATCACGGCGCGCAGGCTTCGGCCGATCAGCCGCTGAATTTCCTGGGTGCGACCCGAGAGTTTCATCAGCTCCCGTGATTGCCGCTGTGGGGTGGATCCGGGCAGCAACCGGTATTCGGCGCTGAGCCATCCCAATCCTTCTCCCTTGCGCCAGCGGGGAACTTTGTCCTCCAAGCAAACGCTGCAGAGAACAGCGGTTCGGCCGGTGTGAACCACAAGGGAGCTCAAGGCAAACCCCATGGGATTCCAGGTCACCGAGAACGGTCGCAACTGCTGCGGGCGCCGGCCATCAGTGCGTTGTTCAGGGGATTGGCTCATCGGTGGTGTGCAGTTCGTCAAGCCTCGCAGGCGGTTGGTTCTTGCCCTGTCCAAACACCATGGGTGGTGTCAATCCCCTTGTGGAATGTGATCTCGCCGCTACATTCAAGGTGATGCCGGGGTCGCCCGGACAGATGCTTCCGTGATGACCACAAGCCTCGCCGACCCCCAATCCTTCCAAAATTCCCTGGATCGGGATCAGCAGGCCTTGCAACGTGCGGGCCTGAGGCCCTTGCCTGCCGTCTCTGATCCGCCACCCCTACATCTGGTGGCCCCCGAAGGGCAGCTGCAAGTGCATACGGCGCCTTATCGAGGCAGTTTCGCCAGTGTTCTCAGCCAGGCCATGCGAGCTGCCGGCTTGGGCAGTCGTGTTCTGATCAGTCAGTTCCTCAAAGGGGGCGTGCAGCAGGGGCCGGCCGGCCGGGTGAAGCTCTGCGGAGGCCTCGTCTGGCTGCGGCCGGAAGTGCCCCTCTGCCTCTCCTCGCCGGGGCATCCCGGTGGTGCGGAGGCGGTGGCTGAGGTTTGGTCCATCTGCCGCCAGCATCTGATCCAGGGAGATCTCGACCAGCTGGTGTTGGATGAACTCGGCCTTGCCGTGGCCTTCGGATACCTGGATGAGGCGGACGTGATTGCAGCTCTTGAGCAGCGGCCCGCTTCGATGGATGTGATCATCACTGGACCTGCAATTCCCGCCGGTGTGGTGGAGATGGCAGATCAAGTCACGGAGTTGCGCCGAGGTTTCTAATGCTCAAGTGCGATCGCTGGATCACTCAACAGGCCGGGCAGGGAATGATCGAGCCATTCCAGAGCGGTTTGGTCCGTCACCTGGAGCCGGAGCAGCAGCTGCGGCCAGTGCTGAGTTTTGGTTGCTCCTCCTACGGCTACGACCTACGCCTTTCCTCCCAGGAATTTCTGATCTTCCGGCATGTTCCAGGCACGGTGATGAACCCCAAGCGGTTCAACCCGGCCAACCTCGAACCCACTCCCCTTCATGAGGATGAAGACGGGCGATATTTCATTCTCCCGGCACATTCCTATGGCCTCGGTGTGGCCCTGGAGAAGTTGCGGGTTCCCCCCAACATCACCGTGATCTGTTTGGGCAAGAGCACCTATGCCCGCCTTGGAATCATCGTGAACACCACCCCGGCAGAAGCGAGCTGGGAGGGTCACCTCACCCTTGAATTCAGCAACAGTTCCGGTGCTGACTGCCGCATCTATGCCGATGAGGGCATCTGTCAGCTGCTGTTTTTTGAGGGTGATCCCTGCTCGACCACCTACAGCGATCGACAAGGCAAGTACCAGCACCAACCGGAACGGGTGACGCTGGCCAAGGTCTAGTGCTCTCTGGTTAGGGGGCCAAACGCGCCCGGTGCAGCCTGCTTTTTTCGTACCAGGCTGCAAATTCAGGGGCCCACTCCACCATGTGGGGCCACATCAGATCACAGAGCTGGCGGATCTCCAGCTGGGCATCGAGCTTGGCTCGCAGATCCATGAAGTGCAGGAACGCCCGCAGGCTGAAGCTCACCACAAAATGCTGGCGGTAGTCGAAAGGGAGGATGCCGCGGGCGTGCTCCTCGGCGAAGCCCGCCCTGAGCAGATCCCTGTAGCGCTCGGCGGCGCTCCGGCAGAGATCAAGATCCTGTTGGCGTAGTGCTTCGGTGTAGGCGTATTTCTTGCCCTGCCGATCGCTGTACTCGCCGATGGGCCGCAGATAGAACACCTCTTCCATGTCCAGGGCTCCATCCGCTGCACGGCAGATGCGTTCACCGGTGTAACGCATCGACTGCACATCGAAGCTCACCCCAACCCGGTGGGTGCGGGCCTGCTGCATCACCGAGTGCGGGAACCAGCCCACGTTCAGCACGATCTGCGCATGCTCCATCGGGCCGTAGTGGCCGCGCTCTCCAGACAGCAGGCGTTTCACACAGATCTCTCCAGCCCGCTGCTCATCGGGCCAGTTGGCACGATCTCCGGCCACGAATCCTTCGCTGTAGTCCTGATGCATGGCGGCGTACACGCATTGCTGCGGGTTCGGCGTAGCTGCGATCAGATCGACCCGAAAGCGGTCCATGGGAGCGTCAGAGTGACGAGTTGTGGTGATCATGGCGAGGCGTATCAACCATGGCTGCGGGGCCCCGCGTTGGCTGGGCTCGAGGCCCCTGCCATCGCGTTGTTCGCAGAGGGGGGCGTCGGCAGCTGGCTGATGTTGCCGACGCCAGGCAAGGCCGGCAACGGCTGATTTTCAAGCAGTGCTGTGGTGAGCAGCTGGAGTTCCTCAGCGCTGCGCAAGCCGAGGGATCGCCCCTTGGCTTCCCCCTCAGCGTTGAACAGGTTCAACTGGGGAATGCCGTTGACGTCGTAGCGATCAACCAGATCTTGCCAACGGGGGTTGTCGACGTTGACCAGAACAACATCGAGTCGATCTCGCGATTGCTTCTCCAAAGCCAGCATCGAAGGTGCCATCTCTCTGCAGACCTGGCACCAATCGGCGTAGAACTCGATCAGCGTTGGGCGTCCGTTGGTTAACGCTATTTGTGGGTCGAGGGATCGTCTCGCCAGCTGCTCCATCGGGCTTTCGCTCTGAATGCCACCGCGTAGGACAACCAGGCCCATGGCCAGAGCCACCGCAATCAGCACCAGCACCCATCGCTGCGCTGTGCCCAGGGGCGAAGACTCCGGGGTGCCTGTCATCGCACGTCAACCGCAGCGATCACTCTGGCAGCTACTTCGAAAGGCCGCCGCTACCTTGACGCCATGTCAATTCTGCGACTGCTGAGCCTTCCGGTTCGGGCGCCGTTGCTGACGGTGCTGTTTCTCGTTGCGGTTGTGCTCGGCAACCATTGGCAAATTGTTCAGCCCTCCTTCACGTCTCTCTATGGCGTGAGTGCGGCCTGGTTCTGGTCTCTTGTGCTGCTGCAGACGCAGGTGGTTGTCGTCTTCTGCACCATGCCCGATCTGCTGTTGCGCCAGGTGTCGTTGCTGATGGCGTCGAGCCGAGTGATGACGTTGGTGGTCACGCTGCTGGTGGTGATCACCGGTGGCATCTACCTGCTGAAGCTCAATGTGCTCACCGACGTTTTGATCCTGGCCTCAGCCGTGCTCTTGGCCAGGCTCGATCTCATCCGCATCGGTGTTCTGCCCGCCGCCGGGATCTGCCTGCTTCTGATGAGTCTGGTCGTGATCGCTGGCATCGTCGCCGGCACGCTTCTGCCCCATCCCAGCGCCAGTCTCGTTGCAGAACGATTGATTGCCGCCTAGGTAGCCGAGCAGATTGTCCAGCACTTTCTTGGTGTAGAAGCGTGTTTCCGGGTAGGGAATGCGTTCCACCCAGAGCGCATCGTCGTCTTGATCCGTGGGTTGCACCCAAGAAGCCACAGCACCTGGCCCGGCGTTGTAGCTGGCAATGCTCCGAAAGGGGTCGCTTTCCCATTGCTCCAGCAAGTGGTGGAGGTAGCGCGCGCCCAGTTCGAAGTTGTCGGCGGGATCCGTCAGCATCAACGTGCTGGTTGGTGCGTCAGCCATCTCTGTGGCTGTGGAAGGCATCAATTGCATCACGCCTACGGCCCCAGCAGGGGAGACGACACCAGGCGCAAAGCGTGATTCCTGTTTGGCGATCGCTCGCAGCAGATTGGCCTGAACGCCTGCTTGCTCTGCCGCTGTCTGGATCTCAGCTTCGAAGAGGCGAGGGAATTGGCTGCGATGCAGGAGAGTCCGTTGATGGCAGCTCGGATCACGCCAGCGGAGGCTGAGCCACCAGAGCTGGTCCAGGCCCATCCAGGTGTCCCCGACGGCAAGGCGCAGCCTGCCTTCGGCGAGACGTTCTTCAGGTGGCGGCGGGACTGCAGGGTCTGCCTGGGCCTGCCAGGCCTCCCAGGCGGCGTGCACCTGGCCCAGGCGCCAAAGCTCGTTCACCAGGCGGTGATGGCTGTTGAGCGGTTGCCAGGCTGGCGGCTCCTGCTGCGGGTCTGGGGATCGCAACGCCAGGGGTTCGGCCACACCCAGGTGCTCCATGGCGCGCCAGCGGTAGTAGCCCCCGGGGAAGGCCCCGATCAGGCGGCGCCAGCTCCGTTCTGCCTTTGTCGTTTCGCCGAGTTGCTTGTGGCTAAGCCCCAACCAGAACAGCCGCCGCGTCTCCAACGGTGGAGGCAGGGGGCCATCCTCATCGGGGCGTTCCAGCAGGGCGCGGGCACGATCCCAATCTCCAGCCAGAAATGCCTCGCGGGCGAGGTCCCATTGGAGTTGCCAGATGTCGGGGTCGTTGGGCCAGCGGCTCAGGGCGGCATCCGCCCCATCGCCGCCGGCGAGTCGCACGCGAGCTGCGGCAACAGCGGCTGAGCGCTCCTCAAGGGCAGCCGGAAGCGCATCCAGAACCCCAGGCTGGGCATCGAGCGGTTCACTCAAGATTCGTGCTGCTTCAAGGCTGGCGGGGTGGTTTGGGTGGTTCTGCGCCAGGGTCAGCAGCCGGGCTGTACCTGCATCAGGGTCGCCATGCAGCAGCAGGGAACGACCGATGGCCAGCTGGGTCTCAGGGGAGGCCTCAAGCTCCTGTAGACAGGTCACTGCGGTGTCGGCATGGCCTTGTTTTGCCAGTGCTTGCGCCAAGGTTTGGCGTTGGTCGGGTTGAGGTGCCTGCGCCCCCGTGGCCTCGCAGGCGTCACGCATCAGCCCAAGGGCGCCGGCTCGGCGCGCATTCCAACGGGCCAGGTGCAAGGCGCCTTGATGGCTTGCTAGCGCTTCGGAGCCATCCCGAGCCGCCAGGGTCAGTGCTGCGGGGTGTGCGGGTTGCTGTTGGAGCAGCTGCTGATGAAGAACGGGATTGTTGTTGCCAAGCGCCAATCGAGCCCAAGCGGAGCCGGGTGCTTCGGGAAAGCGATCCAACAGGCGCTGCCAGGTCTCAGCAGCGTCCGATGGCTTGCCCTGGGCGGCAGTGGTGAGGGCTGCCCGTTCGAGCACCACGGCCGCCATCGGATCGCGCCCCCAGCCTTGGCCATGGAGCAGTTGCGGTGACCCATCCCTCGCCACCATCAATAGGGCGGCCTCTCGACGGGTCTGCGGATCGATGGCCCAGCGGTAGTGCTGCCAGAGCCTTGCCTGCGAGACTTCAGGCGTGAGGCGCTGATGCTGCTTGTTCAGAAGCAGCTGCCCGCCCCATGCAGCTAACCCACTGAAACCAGCAACCGAAAGCAGCAGCAGCGTTCCGATTGGCGGCCCTGCCTGCACACCCAACATGGAGCTCGTTTCATTCTGATGCTTCAAAGAGAGTTGGCGAGCCTTTGATCGCCTGTGGGCCGTGGAGGGCAGAGCTGCACCTGTCACGTCCCTGGGAATCAGCCTCAGAGGTGCTTCCTATGGTGCTGTCCACGATTGAGACCCATGGTTCAAGAGGCGTGCTCCCCGATCGGCCCCGCTCTCGGTGACGCTGCGCCAGTGTTTGGAACCGATGGAATCCGTGGGCTCGCCGGCACGGTTCTCACCCCCGCTCTATGTCTTCAGGTGGGCTACTGGGTCGGTCGGGTTCTGGAGGCGGAAGGTCCTGTTCTGATCGGGATGGACTCCCGGACCAGCGGCAGCATGGTGGTTGCTGCCCTGACGGCCGGCTTGACGGCCGCTGGTCGCGATGTGTGGACCCTTGGGCTCTGTCCGACGCCGGCGGTTCCGTTGTTGATCCGCCAGCTGAGGGCCGCCGGCGGCCTGATGGTCTCCGCCAGCCATAACCCCCCTGCAGACAACGGCATCAAAGTGTTTGGGGCCGATGGCGCCAAACTCAGCGCCTCCCGTCAAGCCCAGGTGGAAGCCGGTCTGCAGGGGCAGACGCCCATGGCTGAGCAAGCAACATTCCGCTGCGGTGTGGCGCGATCCAGCGCCGATCTCCTGGATGGCTACAGAGAGGTGTTGCAGCAATCGGTGGCTGAACGCCGACTGGATGGCGTTCCCATCGTTTTGGACCTCTGCTGGGGATCCGCGACGGCGTGCGGTGCCGATGCCTTCCGTGCCCTGGGGGCTGATCTCACCGTGCTCCATGGGGAACCCGATGGCTCCCGCATCAACGTTGCTTGCGGGTCAACCCATCTGGAACCGCTGCAACGGGCTGTGATCGAGCGCGGCGCGGCGATGGGATTTGCCTTTGATGGTGATGCCGATCGGATGCTGGCGGTGGACGGCCGCGGCCGCATCATCGACGGCGACCACGTGCTGTTTCTCTGGGGATCCGTGCTGCAGGGGCAGCAGGCGCTCCCCGATCAGCGGTTGGTGGCCACTGTGATGTCGAACCTTGGCTTCGAGCGTGCCTGGCAGCAGCGGGGCGGCACTCTCGATCGCACGCCGGTGGGGGATCAGCACGTCCATGCCGCCATGGTGGCCAGTGGCGCGGGCCTCGGTGGAGAACAATCCGGCCACATCCTTTCCGCCTCCCATGGGCTGTGTGGCGATGGTGTTCTGACCGCCGTTCAGTTGGCCACCTTGTGCCATGCCCAGGGCATCAGCCTGAGCGATTGGTTGGACCGCAGTTTCCAGGCCTACCCGCAGAAATTGGTCAATGTGCGGGTGATGGACCGTTTGCGTCGTAAGAACTGGAGCGCTTGCACTGCTCTCACCGACGCCATTGCTTCAGCGGAGCAGTCGATGGGCGAGACCGGTCGCATTTTGGTGCGGGCCAGTGGTACGGAGCCCGTGTTGCGGGTGATGGTGGAAGCCGAGCAGTCGGACGCTGTGGAGCATTGGACGGGGCATCTGGCCGCCGTTGCCGAGGATCATCTCAACGCGGCCTGAGGCTTAAGGCCTCGGCCATCAGGAGGGCGCCATCACAGGCATCGCCCTTGGCCTTGCCCCATCGGGCTTCGGGAATCGACTGATGGATGGCCTGTTGCACGGCTGTGCGGAACCCCTGGAGATGGGTGACGGCTCCTCCATGGCAGACCACCAGGGGGGAGCGCAGGGAAAGCTGCTGGGCCACGGTGCTGATGCAGCGGGAGAGGGCTGCTGCCGATCCCTGAACGATCTCCTCTGCGCCAGGGCAGTCCTTGGATGCGGCTTCCACCACCAGTGGAGCCAAGGCTGCAAAGTCAGCCGTGCCGAAGTCCTGCTGCACCACCCGGGCTTTCACTGCGGCGTGGCTGTCGCAGCACATCTGATTCCAGATCTGCAGGCGCAGCGGATGGTCGGGCAGGCGTCCATCGGCCATGCGCAGGGTCAGCTGCAATCCCTGGTGGCCCAGATCAAAGGCCGAGCCGGCTCCATCGAGCAGCCATCCCCAGCCGCCACAGCGGTGTTCATGGCCGTTCTCGTCTCGGCCCAGCACGATCATTCCGGTGCCGCTGATCGCCAGGATTCCTGCGCCTTCAGGCATCGCACCTCGCAAGGCGGTGCGTTCGTCTCCAGTGACCAGCACCTTGGTCAAGCCTGTGTCATCACCGATGGCCAGGGCTTGCCCCACCAAACGTTCAGCACGCTCTTGCAATGCTGTTCCGTGTTCGATGCCGCTGGCTCCCACAACGGCCGCCTGGATCACGCCATCGGGGTGATTTTTCAGGGCCTCCTGCGCACTGGTGCTGATCGCCTCGAGGAAACGACGTTCACCCTGAGGGGCATCCAGGTGGCTGACTCCGGGGCCCTCGCCTTCTCCAACAGGCTGGTGCACGCCGTTTTGAACCACGCTGAGGCGGCAGCGGGTGTGCGTCTGTCCGGCATCGAAGCCAGCGAGCAGTCTCATGATTCCCTGGGTCGACTCACCAGGCTGGCCAGAGCAAACCAGCCGATCAGCTGCACTTCGGGGCGGAAGAAAATTGTGTCGGTGCTGCCCTGCATCAGCAGGCCAGCGATGGCAGCGAGGCTGGCGATGGATGCCAAGGCGCTTGGAGCATCGGAATTGAGCTGCTTGAGGCCCTGCCTCAGGCTGCTGGCCAGCAATCCCAGGCAGGCCAGCAGCCCGGGAATGCCGGTTTCCACCAGGATTTCCAAGGGAACGGAGTAGGCACTGAGGGCGTTGAACTTCGGTTGCTGATACAGGGGATAGATGCTGTTGAACGCCGTATTGCCAGGGCCGATGCCCAACCAGGGACGGTCTTGCACCATCTGGATGGCCGCCATCCAGACGTTGATGCGGAAGTTGTTGGAACTATCCCCCCGTCCCGCCAGCAGGCTTGTGATGCGCGTGCGGATCGGATCGATCTGGGTGGCCGCCACCACAAGGCAAGCGGCTCCAACCAGCAGCACGGCCAGAGGCACAAGACGTCTCCAGAGCGGAGGCCAGTGGCGTGTCCATCGCAGCAGCAGCAACAACAGCAGCACGGCACCGGCAGCAACTATTCCCAGCCAGCCGCCGCGGCTGTAGGTGAACAGCGTGGCTGTTGCTGCCAACACCAATGTGGTTCCGGCAAACAGCTGGGCTCCCACCCCACGCCAGCGCACCAGTGCGATCGCTGCGAAGGGAATCAGCGCCAGCAGGTAACCGGCCAGGAGGTTGGGGTTTCCCAGGGGGCCATAGATCCGAACGGTGCCGGCACTGATGGAATTCGGATCGGCCCAGCCCGCCAGTGCCTCATTGGAGGCATACAGCTGTCGCAAAGCCAGAACACTGCTGAAGAGGCCGCCACTCAGCAGTCCGGCGATCAGCCGGTTCCACCATCGGCTGTTGCTCAGCAGCAGCTTGCAGAGCAAGGCATAAACGCCCAGGTAGCTGAGCAGTTTGATCAGGCCTTTGCTGGCGGCGATTGGAACTGGAGAACATCCCGTGGCCACAATCGCAATGGCCAGAAAAAGCATCAGCCAGCGCGAGATGGTTCCGATGCGCTGAGGTGGCGGACTGCAGAGGCACCAGAGCAGCCAAAGAACGCCGCAGGCTGCAATCACCAGGGCCAGGCCTGTGCGTGTGAAGAAAGGAAGACCCGTGAACAAGGCCAGCAGCAGGAGTCCCGCCAGCCCTTCAAGGCGTTTCAGCACCGCCTGATCCGGAGTGATCACCCCCTGCCAGCGCACCATCAGGGCCCCACTGCTTGCCGTCTGGGTTGCATCCGCAGAGGCCATCGTGGGGCTTCAGGTGGTGAGTGCTTCCGCCGGATTATCGATCTCCTGCCAGCGCTGTTCCAGATCTGACACGGAAGGAAGTGGATTCTGGTTCCGGCGATAGAGCACCCGGTAGACGGGGAGGTTTTGCTCAAGCACGTAGCGCTCCCGTTCCGTGGGAACCGCAAGCGGGTTGTTGGTGCGCCAGGGACGTTGATCCTCTGCGGGGCGATCAAAACAGGCGCTGAGTTCGGTGAGCGCCACCATCGGCTCAATCACGTCCAGAACATCGCTCTGCAGAAACAGCTCACGGCCGGGCTGCAGGGCTGTTGCGGTGGCGAGCAGAAGCGCCGGCTGCAGGACCCGGCGCTTGTGGTGCCTGCGTTTGAACCAGGGATCGGGGAATTGGATCGAGACCCGTTGCAGTCGGTCCTGCTCCAGGGCCTTCATCCAGCCTTCCAGGCTGATGTTGGCGTTGCAGAACAGGATCCGAACATTGCCGTGCTCCGAGGCGAGTGCGTCTCGATCGGCAGACGTCACCAGCGGTCGGCGGATTTCAACGCCGAGATGGTTCCAGTGGGGATCACGCTCGGCTAGGCCCAGCAGGCAGCGTCCACGGGCGCAGCCGATATCAAGGTGGATCGGCTGATCAGGAACGCGAAACAGCTGCTCGGGTGGTGGTAATTCCAGCGGCAACTGGAAGAAGCTGCTGAGGGGATTGACGTGCTGACGCAAGGTTCTGAAGCGGTGCGATCCGGTTCAATCGAGATTGTCAGAGCCACTGCCGGAGGAGCTGTCGGGGTCCTGGCGCAGCAAGCCCCAACAGGCGGTGTAGCCATGCAGATGTGTTGTCCCGCCGACGGGTCCGATCTCACCGTTGCAGAACGCTCCCGCCACAGGCAGGTCTGGCATCAGTTGACGCGCCAGGCTGATGTCTCCATCGGCTCGACCAAACAGCCCCTGGCCCCGTCCCAGGCAGGCCATGAGCAGTCCGAAGTGGACCGTGTCGTCAGAATCAGTTGTCGCTGCCCTTAGCAGGGCAACAGCTTCGTCCTGGGAGGCCGTGGCTTCGCGCAGGTGAAATTGCACGTTTTGGCCGGCGCGCACCCGCTCTGCAACGGCCACGGCGCCATTGTTGGGATCGACTCCGATCAGGTTGCGGATCAGGAAGGCACTCGCTTCCGAGCCTGCTCCGTTGGCGTTCAGCCGCAGGCTGCAGCGTTCCACACCGAGGAACAACGAGTGACGCACCAGTTCGCGCTCCCGTTCACTGAGGTCGGCCAGGACCCGTTGCAGACAATTGATGGGGCTGGCTTTGCTGCTGCCATCACTCAGTTCCAGCAGCACGTTGCGCTGCACCTGCTCGATCGAGAAGACCGGACCGATGGGGCGACAGCCCTGGGCCACCACCGTTTCGAGTCGCCAGCTCCCTCCAATGGAACAGACCACCGCGCCAGTGACGACCTGGTCATCCAGCAGCAGCGATCCGTGTGGACTGTTGTGGGGCGCTGCGATGCCCCCAATCTTCTCGGCACCTGGGTAGGCATAGTCCAGCCCGCTGATCAGGTCGTTGATGCCACTGCTGGTGGGGTCGATCAGCAGGATCTGGCTGCGGGCAGCCTCGGGGGTGATGCCAACCCAGTCCTGCCATTGCTGGGCTGCTCCATCCAGATCAGGCAGCTCGTCCGTGCTGAGGTGTCGGGTGGCGATCGAGGCCCCCGGCAGGGAGAGCAGCGTCACGCTCAAGGCCGGAGTCTGCTCCAGTTCCGAAGCGCTGCCGTCGCCGCGGGTGCCCACCACGCCGCCACCGGTGCATCCGATCCAATGCTTTGCTCTGACCTGGTCGCGCAACATCGGCAGCAGCCGCGGCAGGTCGGTGGCGTAACCCGTTGAGGTGAAGACCAGCGCGAGATCGGCTTCGTCCCTGGGTCGCCCCAGTTGCTCGACCACATCCCGGACGGCTTCGTCCAGAGACGCTTTCGCGGAAAGTCCTGTCCGGCAAATGGCTTCTGCGCCCCCGGATCGGAACCAGCTGAACGGTGCGAACGGTGCCATGAAGCGGACCCTATCAACCCTGGAGCTCAGCTCGGGACGTTGATAATGGCGGCACTGTGTCAGGCCCAGGTGAACGAGCTCACGTACCGCGTTCTGGTGTGGCTGACCTATCGCTTGGCTGCCACCTTTGCCGTTGGTGTGCCTTTGGTCCTGTTGATCTGGTCGGCTTGGCGTCGTGAGCCGATGGTGCTGCGGCTGCTCGGCATCTACTGGAAGGTGGCCAGCCTGATGGCGGTCAGTCTGTTGCTGCTGACGGATCAGCGGCCCTTGGGCTACGCCACGGGGGTTGTCGCACCGGTGTTGATGGTGATCAGCCTGTGGTTCTGGGTCGATATCAATGAAGAGCTGGCCGATCAACCGACCTGGCGTCCCTTACCCCTGGCGGTGAAGGTGTGGCGTTGGGCGTTCAGTGGCTTTGGTCTCCTCAGCCTGGGCATGAGCGCCACAGGTTTGCGTTGCATGCAGCAGCTGGACTCCCCGGCCTGCCTCAGCTGGCTTGAGGCTCCCCAGGGCATTCATGGGCTGGCGGCCACGGTGTTCAATTTTCTGTTCGGTGGCCTTTGGACGGAGGCGGTTGCCGCCTTTGTGGGTTACGTCGCCCTGGTGGCCTACCTGGCCGGTCTTTTGCAGTGGTTGTTGGTGCGCCTGCCCCGTTACGGACGGGTGGCTGGCGATTTCTGATGAGCGACCAGACGTTGGTTCAGGCACTGGAGGAGCGCACGCGGCTGGAGCCCCAGAGGGTGGTTCGCTTGCGGGGTCAGGTGGGTGACGAGCCCTTTGAATTGTTGATCTTCCGTGGGTTCAGCAGCAGCACCACCCATCCCACCGCCTTTGACCCCGATGCTTCTGTTCTCCCTGAGGGAACAAGCCTGGATCAGGTGGAGCTGCTGCAGGGGCCTTTGTCCCCCACTCAGGAGGTTGTGCTGGCTGGTCCGATGCCACCCAACGACCTTCTGGCTCAGGCCAACTGGTGAGACCGGCGTTCCAGGACGCCGACACAGCGACTGCAGATGTGGGGGTGGTCGGGATGCTGACCCACATCTCCTTCGTAGTGCCAGCAGCGCTCGCATTTGGTTCCACGTGCTCGGCTCACTTCGATCACCGCGAGGTCGTCGTCCTGGCTGGCCAAAAGTTCGGCCCAGGGTTCGCCGCCGATCTGCAGTTGTGAGACGAGCAGCCAGTCCCGCAGGCCATCCACCTCCGTATCGCCTTTCTCATGGAGCCAGGAGAGCGCGGCCTGGAGTTCCGGACGGCGGGCGTCAATCCGCACGGCTGCCTCCAGCGATGCGCCGAGTTCCTGGCGGCCGCGGCAGTCTTCCAGCACTTTGTTCACGGCGGCGCGGAGCTCCCGCAGTTCTTGAACCGGAGCGCTGAGGGCAGCATCACGCCAGTCGGCGGGAACCGTGGGCCAGCCGCGATGGAAGACCGAGGTCTCGTCCATGGGGTAGGGCAGGTTCTGCCAGATGTCTTCGGCCATGTGGCACAACACCGGAGCGATCAGTCCGGCCAGCCGTTCAATGATCAGGGCCATCACGGTCTGGCAGCTGCGCCGGCGCCGGTCCTGGGGGGCGCTCACGTAGAGCCTGTCCTTGGCGATGTCGAGGTAGAAGTTCGACAGATCCGTAACGCAGAAGTTCTGCAGCAGCTGGAAGAAGCGGAAGAACTCGAAGCTTTCGAAGGCTTCTGTGATGTCGTCCATCACCTCGGCCGTGCGCTGCAGCATCCAGCGGTCCAGCAACGGCAGTTCCGCAACGGGGATGGCGTCGGTCGCCGGATTGAAGTCGTGCAGGTTGCCCAGCAGATAGCGGCTGGTGTTGCGTACCTTGCGGTACACATCCGCCAGCTGGCGCAGAATCCCCGCCCCGATCGGCACATCGGCGGAGTAATCCACGGAGCTCACCCAGAGCCGCAGCACATCGGCGCCGTAGGGCGGTTCCTGTTTCTGGTTCTTGCCCCCCTCGATGATCACCATCGGGTCGACCACATTGCCGAGGGATTTGCTCATCTTTCGGCCCTTCTCATCCAGGGCGAAGCCATGGGTGAGCACCCGCTTGTAGGGGGCGTGGCCGTTGACGGCCACCGAGGTGAGCAGTGAACTCTGGAACCAGCCGCGGTGCTGGTCGGACCCTTCCAGGTAGAGGTCGGCGGGATAGCTGAGGTTGTCGCGCTGACGGGCGACGGCGGCCCAGCTGGAGCCGGAGTCGAACCACACGTCCATGGTGTCGGTGCCCTTGCGCCACTGCTCGGCCTGGTCGGCGTAGGCGGCCGGCAGCAGATCCGCTTCGTCCTTCTCCCACCAGACGTCGGCACCGTGCTCGGCGATCAACGCCTGGATGTGCTCCAGGGTGTCGGCGTTCAGCAGCACCTCGCCGTTGCTGCGGTGATAGAAGACGGGAATCGGCACCCCCCAGGTGCGCTGACGGGAGATGCACCAGTCGCCCCGCTCCTTGACCATCGATTCGATCCGGTTGCGACCGGAAGCAGGGGTCCACTCCACGGCGGCGATCGCATCCAGGGCCTGTTGACGGAACCCTTCCACGGAGGCAAACCACTGTTCCGTAGCCCGGAAGATGGTGGGTTTCTTGGTGCGCCAGTCGTAGGGGTAGCGGTGGCCATAGGCCTCCTGCTTGAGCAGGGCCCCGGCGGACTCCAGCGCCTCAATGATCTTGGGGTTGGCATCCTTGAGCACATTCAGGCCCGCGAACGGCCCGGCCTCGTCCGTGAGGTTGCCGGCTTCGTCCACAGGGCAGAGCACCGGCAGGCCGTTCTTCTGGCCGGTGTGGAAGTCGTCGACGCCGTGACCAGGTGCGGTGTGCACGAGGCCTGTGCCTGATTCGGTGGTGATGTAATCGCCTCCGATCACCACCGGACTGGTGCGATCCATCAGCGGGTGGCGGTAGGTCAGCCCAGCGAGCAGAGCACCTTTGACGGTGGCGCGCCGGCTCAGTGGGCGCGCCAGGGTGCCGCTCAGCGTCTCGATCAGATCGGCAGCCACCAGCAGCAGTCGGCCTTCACCGTCGTCGGCCAGGGCGTATTCGAGCCTTTCATTCACCGACACCGCCAGGTTGGCCGGCAGCGTCCAGGGGGTGGTGGTCCAGATCGCCACCTGCAGGGCCTGCCCTAGGGCGTCCCTGTCGGTGGGCAGATCCAGGCCCTCGGCCTTGAGTGCATCCCGCAGCGCCGCTGGAAGCTCCACGGCTGGGAAGGCGGCGTAGACGCTGGGACTGGTGTGGCCGTCGGGGTACTCCAGTTCCGCTTCGGCCAAAGCGGTGCGTGAACTCGGGCTCCAGTGCACCGGTTTCAGACCCCGGTAGATGTGCCCCTTGAGCACCATCTCACCAAACACCCGAATCTGAGCCGATTCGTACTCCTTTTGCAGAGTCAGATACGGCTGCTCCCAGTCCGCCCAGATGCCCCAGCGCTGGAAGCCCTTCATCTGGCCATCCACCTGTTTGCGGGCGTAGGCGGCAGCCTTTTTGCGCAGCTTGATCGGTGTCAGCGCCTTGCGCTGCTCCTGATCCATCGACTGCAGCACCTTGAGCTCGATCGGCAGACCGTGGCAGTCCCAGCCCGGTACGTAGCGCACTCGCCGTCCGTTCAACACCTGATATTTGTTGATGACGTCCTTCAACACCTTGTTGAGGGCATGCCCCATGTGCAGCGCACCGTTGGCGTAGGGCGGGCCGTCATGGAGGGTGAAGGTTGGGCCGCTGTTGTTCAGGCCCAGCTCGCCGTCGATGCCGTGGTCTTTCCAGAAGCCCTGCAGTTCAGGTTCGCGTTGGACGGCATTGGCGCGCATGCCGAATCCCGTCTGCAGCAGATTTAGGGTGTGCTTATAAGAGGGGCGTTCCTCAGCGGCGGCGTCGCGCGTCTCCTTGCTCACGGGGTCCCTGCTCTGGCCTCGGGATTATCAGTCTTCGCCCTCTGGAGATGTGACCTTGGCGGCTTCGGCTGATTCGGTGTCGCTTGCGTCAGTGGTTTCGGGGGACTCGGGACGCACCCATTTTTTGCCCGTAACCCCTGATTTCCCGGCCGGTTTGAGTTGTTTGGCAATGCCGCTGATGCCTTCGCCCACTCGGCCCGTGGTGATCAACAGTTGTTGAAGGCTGGTGCGCCAATGATCGAGCGAGGTGAACCGCTGCTGCTCGGTTTCGCTGAGGCTGTTCCAGCGGGCCTGTCCGACCTCGGCTGCCAAGCGTGCGATCAACAGGCCGGCGCAGAGAACCGCCAGCATCGGCGCTCCCCGCAGACGGTCCGTGCTGGTGACCAGAACGAGACCCAGCAACAACACCACAGCGCCCCAAACACCATCGCGGGGACGACTGAGTTCAACGGCCAGAAGGGGAAGCAACAGGAGTGCCAGGCCGAGCATGAGGCAGAGATCGCCGCTGAGGGTCGCAAGCATCCGAGGTGTGGCGATCTGCTCCCATTCTGGTGCGATCTCTAAAGTCGGGGCGTTGCCCACCTGGCGGAATTGGTAGACGCGCTGGTTTTAGGTACCAGTGGCTTTGGTCGTGGGGGTTCAAGTCCCCCGGTGGGCATTCCTTTCCCTACCGTGGTTCGGGATCGTTACAGACTTGTTGCCTGACCTCCGGATGCATCAGAGCACTGCTCAACAACAGCAGCCTCGTCCGGTCGGAGTGGGCTATCGCTCGGTTCCGCGCGAATTCGTTGACCCGCCGGCCTTCTGGAACCCCACCGTTGGCCTCTTCCTAGGCGGTTATGCCCTGGCGGCTCTGACCATCTGGGGCTGGTTTGTGGCGGCCTTGCCTCTGCCGGTGCTGCTGTGCACGGGCTTTCTTGCGCTGCATCTCGAAGGGACGGTGATTCATGACGCCTGCCACAACGCAGCCCATCCCAATCGATGGATCAACCAGGCCATGGGCCATGGCTCGGCGCTGTTGCTCGGGTTCAGCTTTCCCGTGTTCACGCGGGTGCATCTTGAGCATCACGCCCATGTGAATGACCCGAAGAATGACCCGGACCACATCGTCAGCACGTTCGGGCCGCTCTGGCTGATCGCCCCGAGATTTTTCTATCACGAGTGGTTTTTCTTTCAGCGTCGCCTCTGGCGCCGCTGGGAGTTGATGCAGTGGGGGCTGGAGCGCAGCATTTTTGTGGTGATCGTGCTGGCGGCGGCACGCTTTGACTTCCTGCCGTTCATCTTCAACTGCTGGTTTGCCCCTGCCCTGATGGTGGGCGTGACGCTGGGTTTGTTCTTCGACTACCTCCCGCATCGGCCGTTCACCTCCCGCAACCGCTGGACGAACGCCCGGATCTACCCAGGCAGGCTGATGAACTGGCTGATCATGGGGCAGAACTATCACCTGGTTCATCACCTCTGGCCATCCATTCCCTGGTTCGAATACAAACCGGCCTATGAGGCCACCAAGCCTCTGCTCGACGCCAAGGGATCTCCCCAACGGTTGGGCATTTTTGAGACCCGCCGGGATGGTTACAACTTCCTCTACGACATCCTTGTGGGAGTGCGCAGCCACAAGCGCCGCAGTGGAAAGATGAGGCGCGCAGCCCGCTTCATGCCCGGTCGGGGGCTGCGTCGCCACTGGCTCGGTTTTGTTGATCGCATCGCGATCAAAACCGAGCCCAGACGTTCGGTGTCCCGCTGATCCGGGTTCAGTCGGCCAAGATTTTCGGAACCCGGAAGAAGTCACCCTCTCTCTGGGGTGCCTGGTTGAGGATGTCTTCCCGAACGGGGGTCGGCTGCACGCCATCGGCCCGGGTGACGTTGGTCACCTCCACGGCTCGGGTGGTTTCCGGAACGCCTTCGGTGTCCACCTGCTGGAGCTGACCCACGTACTCGAGGATGGACTCGAGCTGACCGGTGTAGGTCGCAATCTTGTCCTCGGGCAGATCAAGGCGGGCGAGCTGGGCCACCTTGCGGACGTCGTCGCTGGAAATCTGGCTCATGACTCGCCGAGGAACGTGCGCAGATCCTCGCTCAACGCGGTGGCGGCTGTCTCGAGCAAGGCCTCACCATGCTGGGCGGTGGCCAAGGAGGGGTGGGACCCCATGCGTCCATCGGGGTGACGGCGCCGGAAGTCGTCCGGTCCGTGGATGGGGCCTGCTGGCGCGGGGTCGGGCAGCGGACGCTGCTTGCTCTGCAGGCTCGGCTCCACGGCGAGGGTGACAGCGATTTCGCTGGGCGTGGCGTGATGGCCTTCCTTGTCGCCATACAGATCGCGCGCCTGGCGCATCACCGGGCCGGCCATGAACCAGTTGGCCAGCCGACAACGCAGCTGCGGGGCAACGGGGAGATTGCGGGTGGTGGCGGTGCCGTGGGCCTGGGCAAAGGCGGCTTTGGCCGTCGCAATGTTGCCGCCGTGGCCATTGATCACGAACACCCGTTCGAAGCCATGCCGGCCCAGGGACAACACCAGGTCGTGCAGAACGGCCAGAAGTGTTGCCGGCTGCAGGCTCATCGTTCCCGCGAAACCAAGGTGGTGTTCCGCCATGCCAAAGGCTTGAGCTGGGGTGACCAAAACGCCGGTGCGACGACCCACCTCAAGGGCCACCGCTTCAGCGGTGAGGGCGTCGGTGCCGATGGCGCCTGTGGGGCCGTGCTGTTCGGTGGATCCCAGGGGGATGATCACCCCCTTGCAGCCCTGAAGGTAACTCTCCACTTCAGGCCAACTGCGCAGGGCGAGGCGAATGGCGTCCGTGCTGTCGACAGGACCGGGAGTTGCAGCGGTCATTCAGGCTGAACCAGTGACCCGATGATCGCTCAACTCCCGCCGATCAGTGGGCGGTGCCGTTGCCGTCGTACTGATCGGTGTTGTAGTAACCGCCGCGGGTCCCGAAGAACGCTGTGGCCAGCACGAACAGGCCGCTGCCGAAGAGCAGCACGGTGCCCAGGTTGAATCCAGAGAGTGCGGAGTCCATGGCGTTTCCTCGTGTTTTACAAGCCTGGCAGGGACGAGCCCGTTGTCATTGCCTGCATGAGCGGATCGTCATCGCTGCCGATCTCACTGCCGGTCTGTGGGATGTTCAGCCATTGGCGTAAGCCCCGGGTGATCCAGATGAAGGGCAGGGTGTCGGCCAGGGCCGCGACCGCTTTGAACAGATAGCCGCTGGCGATGAAAGCAAGCAGCTGCGGCGCCACCGGCTCGCCGGACCTCACGGGAAGCACGCCTGCGGCGTAGTGACTGATCAGCACCACGGCACTGGTGTCCACCAGTTGACTGACCAGGGTGGAGCCGTTGTTGCGCAGCCAGAGCGCCCGTCCATGGCTGACTTGCTTCCAGAAATGGAACATGCGCACATCCACAAACTGCGCGGTGAGATAGGCCACCATCGAGGCGAGCACGGCTCCAAATGCCAGCCGCTGGATCTCAAAAAAAGTGTTGTCTGGAGCACCTTGCAGGCCCGGAAGCAGGCCCCCAAGCCAGAGAATCAGCACCACCCAGCCATTGAGCAGTAGGCCCACCCACACCACCTGGGCGGCGCGCTCTTCTCCCCAGATTTCGCTGATCAGATCCGTGCAGAGGAATGTGATTGGGTAGGGAAGCGCTCCGACCGCCACCACAATCGGCCAGGAGCCGATGTGCCCCAAGGCCAGAAAGCGCGTCAGTCCAAGGATGTTGAGCATCGCTAACGTTCCCAGGAATAGTCCTGCCAACACCAGAAAGGTCAGATCACGCCTGGCCTGTAACGCCTTGGCTTGCTGAGCATCGAGCATCAGTGGGGGCAGCACGGTTGGCCGTGGCCGATCAAACGTCGTTCTTAAGACAGATTTACGACGACGCTCCGTGGCTCAACCGAACCATCACCATCGGGATCGTTGGCGAAGCCCACCACTTGATCGGTATCGATCGAATTGGCGGTGCTGAACACACGTTCAATCTTTTCGCAGAGGTGAAGGAGTTTTCTGAGCACTCCTCAGGGCAGAGCATCAAGGAGACAGGTCAACGCAAGTTGCTCTTCTCCAGTGTCACGCTCACCACGCCATCTGCCGCAGGGCTATTCCTTCCACATCACGCTGCGGTGCAACAGCCGTCAGCTTTTGATTGACGTGGACCCCGGAAATCGGTCCAGGGTGAATGAGAGTCCTCAACCGGCCAGACTGGGCCGAGGACTTCACCATGAAACGAATCCGCCACACTCCGGAGCAGATCATCCGCAAGCTCAAAACGGCCGAG
>CAJXPL010000010.1 GCA_913057985.1 uncultured Synechococcus sp. | reverse complement strand
CCACTCGCCATGGGCAGATGAACGCCAACGTCATCCACCCAGCCCAAGGGCCCGCTGCCGGGACTGGCGAATGCCCCCACCCCCTGGGTGGCCAGCTTGGTGACCCGCTCGGCGGCATGGATCTGGCCATCCATCACCACCAGCACGCCGTGGCAGCGGGCTTCGGGGCTCAAGGCCACCTGCACCGCCTGCAAAAGATTCAACGGCCCATCGGCACTGAGGGCCGTGGCCGGCCGCATCGCCCCCACCAGCACCACTGGCCGGGGATCATCGATCAACAGCTGCAGCAACCAGGCGGTTTCCTCCAGCGTGTTGGTGCCATGGGTGATCACCACCCCGGCCAGCTCTGGGTCCGCAGCAAAGGCAGCACGAATGCGCCCAAGCAGCGCGCACCAATGGGCAAACAGCAGATCGGCGCTGTCGACATTGGCCACCTGCTCAACGCTGATCGTCGCCAGGTTCTGCAGCTGCGGCACCGCCGCCAGCAGGGCATCACCCCCGAGCACACCCGCGGTGTAGTCGTTCAGCGTTGCACTGTTCTCCGCACAGCCGGCAATGGTGCCGCCGGTGGCCAGCAGCAACAGGCGCTTCATTGCTCCAGGGGGAGGAACGCCTCCATGAAGCGCTGCATCTGGCTGGTGGTGCCGATGCTCACCCGAAAACAGCCATCGATCAGGGGTTTGCCTGCCATTGAGCGCACCAGGATTCCCACTTTGCGCAGCGCCGCATCGACCTCCGCTACCGGGCGCTGGGGCCAGATCAGCAGATAGTTGCCGCCATCGCAGTGAGACCTAACCCCCGCGTCCTGCAGCGCCTGCAGGGTCCAGTCGCGAGCCCGCAGCACCTCGGCCACGTAGGCATCCACATACGACTGATCCGCCAAGGCGGCAAAAGCCGCGGCCACGGCCACGCTGTTGACGTCGTAGGGGCCCGTGACGCGACTCACCCGATCCACCACATCGGCATGGCCAATCGCAAAGCCAATCCGCAACCCCGCCAAACCAGCCGTCTTGGCCAGGGAACGGAACACCAGCAGGTTCGGTGTGGCCGTGAAATCAGCGCTCGGCAGCACGCTGTCTCCGGTGAAGGCCTCATAGAGCTCATCCACCACCACCAAAGTGCTCGGGGCTGAAGCCGCCAAGGCGATCACCTGATCGGCTGGCAAGCGCGTGCCGGTGGGGTTGTTGGGGTTGCAGATCAACAGCAACCTCGGCGCTCGAGCCGCCAATGCCTCCTGAATGGCCGACAAGGGGAAGTCGTACGATTCCCCTTCGTAGGGAATCGCCTCGATCGTCATGCCCTGCATCCCGGCGCAGGGGCTGTAGTAGCCGAAGGTGGGCGCTGTGGTCAGCAACGTCTCACCGGCATCGCCATAGGCCTGAAACACCGCATGAATGGCGGCATCCACACCGTTGAACAGGCCCACCTGATCCGGCTTCAATCCAGGCCGGCAGCCGGTTTCCTCCAGGTTCTTGAGCAATGCGTCCCGCAGGCCGTCGTACTCCGGATACACGGCAATTTCTTCGGTGCTGAAGTTGCGCAAGGCCTGGGCCACCAAGGGGCTGGGGCCAATCGTGTTCTCGTTGAAATCCAGCCGCAGCATCTGGCGGCGGCCCTCCAAGGGCGCGCTGTAGGCCTTGAGCTGCTCAACGGCAGCGCGGGCAGAGGGCGGAGCTGGAGATTTGTCAAGAGACATCAGCAGACCATTGAAGCGTGCAGGCCTCGAGGCGCATAAAGGTTGAAACCATTCAGCGGCAATGGCCCAGAAAAGAAGTCCAGGGCAACCCTGCCTAAAATAGTCAATTGAGATCCGTGACTGCCACGCAGGTCAAAACCATAACCAGACACGGACACCAGTCAAAGCAACCAAATATTTCGGAACAAAAGCAACCATGAGAAAGCTAATAATTCACGTTGGTCCTGGAAAATGCGGGTCATCAAGCATACAAGAACACTTCAAATCCAATGAGCGAGATTATTCCTTGCAAAGCGCATCTTTCCTTCAATTAAATGCAAATTGGATAGGAAAAGTAAGCAAAATTAATGATTTTCCCGAAGAAAGACCAGAAACCAATCGGGTCAAAAACAGGGCCTCAAGCCATCAAACCTTAATCCTCAGCCACGAATACCTATTTCAAAAACCAAGAGCAGTATCCACGATTTGCAAAAAACTCGAGCAATATTTTCAAGAAATAATCATTATTGGCTACTCGCGAAGACAGTCCGAACACATTAAGTCTTCTTTCAACCAATGGATCTTCAGATCAAGAAAAAGACTTCTTGAATCCTACAACTGCCTCGAAGAACACGGGATCAATCCCACCTTGTTTACCAGCCTCGAACGATACTTAATTGCAGGCGCACTTACAGATTTTCGAAGCACAAGACAACTTTCAGGCGATTTAATTCTCAATTGGCACAAAAGATACAGCCGCCTTGATGAATTGATAAAAAACACCAATGCCACCATCAAGTGCGGCGTCATACCCATACCAAAAGCAGCCAGCCCCAATTCTTTAGTAAAGGACTTTCACTTGAAAGCCGACCTTCAACCAATAAATTCAAGAAAGAATCAACAAGAGATTCAGGCCAATCCACAATTCAACCAAACACTAGTAGAGGCTGTAAGCAACTTTCAGCTCCTCAATGAAATCAAACTTGTAGAACCTCACAAAAAAAACAAAGAGCTAGCAGCCATTTCGCAAGCCTTGACGACCAAAAGCAAAAATAAAACCACCTTCGAAACGCGACTCGAATACTACATAGACTCATTTTTTTGGAATTCAAATAAGAAATTCTGCGAAAAATACGATTTACCTACCGCATCCTTCGAGCCAAGAGAAATCCTCACCAAATCGATTATCCGACACTTGATAAAAACCGAACAAATAAAGCGCCAACACGATCCCGAAATCCTTATCGAGACTTACCAAGCGATGAATGCCGAGCTCGCTCAAGCATGCATGGAGCTGATTGAGTCGAAGACTTAATTACATGCGGTCCAGGGTGGCGATGCCCAGCAGTCCCAGCCCCAGTCTGAGGGTGTCGGCCGTCAAACGGCAGAGAGCGAGGCGGGATGCCAGCGCTTCAGGATCGGCCTTGAGCACCGGCACCTGGTCGTAAAAGCGGTTGAACACCTGGCTCAGCTCGAACAGATAGCTGCACAAGCGGTTGGGCAGCAGCTCCTCCTCCACCTCAGCGATCACCGCATCGAACTTGAGCAGCTCCCGCACCAGGGCCCACTCCTGGGGCTCGCTGAACTGCAACTGTGCAGTGGTGGCAGCAAGGTCGCCCCCCTTGCGGGCGATGCCGGCGATGCGCACCACGGCATAGAGGAGATAGGGCGCCGTGTTGCCCTGCAGCGCCAGCATCCGATCGAAGGAGAACTGGTAATTGGTGATCCGGTTCTGGCTGAGATCGGCGTATTTCACCGCCGCCAAACCCACGGTGCCCGCCACATGCTGGATGAACTCCTCCGACTCGCTGCGCTCCTCCTCCTTCAGGCGTGAACGCAGATCGGTTTCGGCGCGCTCGACGGCTTCATCGAGCAGATCCCGCAGACGCACGGTGTCTCCCGCACGGGTCTTGAGCTTCTTGCCGTCCTCCCCCTGCACCAGGCCAAAGGGCACGTGCTCGAGGCGCGCACCGTCCGGGATCCAGCCGGCCCGTTCGGCCACCTGGAACACCCCGGCGAAATGGTTCGCCTGGCCGGCATCGGTGACGTACACCACGCGGCGGGCACCATCCCCCTCCGGAGCCGCACCAAAGCGATAGCGGATCGCCGCCAGGTCGGTGGTGGCGTAGTTGAAACCGCCATCGCTCTTCTGCACGATCACCGGCAGGGGCTTGCCGTCCTTGCCCTGCACACCCTCCAGGAACACGCACTGGGCACCGTCATCGGTGACCAGCAGCTCAGCGTCCTTCAAGCCATCAATCACCGCCGGCAAGAAGGGGTTGTAAAACGACTCGCCGCGTTCGCTCAGGCGGATGTCGAGCCGGTCGTAGATCTTCTGGAACTCGCGCCGCGACTGGTCGCAGAGCAGGCCCCAGGCCTTGAGCGACACCGGATCGCCGCCCTGCAGCTTCACCACCTCGTCGCGGGAGGTGGACTGGAAGGCTTCATCGTCATCGAAGCGCTTCTTGGCCTCGCGGTAGAAGGCCACCAGGTCGCCCAGATCCACCGCATCGGCGGTCTCGAGCGCTTCCGGTGCCACCTGCTTGAGATGCGTGATGAGCATGCCGAACTGGGTGCCCCAGTCGCCCACGTGATTGAGGCGCAGCACCGGATGACCGCGGAACTCCAGCACCCGCGCCAACGAGTCGCCAATGATCGTGGAGCGCAGATGCCCCACATGCATTTCCTTGGCGATGTTGGGGCTGGAAAAATCCACCACCACCGGCGCCGCGTTGCTGACCGCAGGCACGCCCAGCCGCTCGTCCCCCAACCGGGCCGACACCTCCGCCGCCAGCCGCTCCGGGCGGATCGTGAGGTTGATGAAGCCAGGCCCGGCGATCTGGGGCTCGAGGCAGAGGTCTGTGAAGGCGGGATCGGCCTGCAGCTGCTCCACGATCGCCGTGGCGATCTGGCGAGGAGCCTGCTTCAAGGGCTTGGCCAAGGGCAGCGCACCGTTGGCCTGGAAGTCGCCGAATTCCGGCTTGCTGGCGGGAGCCAACTGGGGATCCAGCCCCGCATCAGCTTCCGGGAAGGCCCGTTGCATCGCCGCCCGCAGCTGGGCATCCAGGGACTGGGACAGGCTGAGCATGGGCAGTGCGTGGCCGGGGGAATCCGGCTCTGATCATCCCTCTTCAGGTGAAACGCATGCTCAGGTCCAGCCAGCGGCTGCGGGTGACGGGCGCACTGGTGGAGATCAGATCGATACCCGTGGCGGCGTAGGCCGGCAACTGCTCCGGCTGAATGCCCGAGGCCTCAAGGACCACCCCACCGGTGCTGCAGTCCCGCAGGCGCGGCACCAGCTGCCTGAGCTGCTCGGGGCTGAACTCATCGAGCAGCACCCCATTGGCGCCCGCCTGCACCGCCTCCAGCGCCTGGGCCTCCGTCTCCGCTTCCACAATCACGGCCGTGGGCCAAGGGGCCTGGGCGCGCACGGCGTCGATGGCCGCCGTGATGCCCCCCGCCCAGGCGATGTGGTTCTCCTTGAGCATGGCGGCATCATCCAGCCCCATGCGGTGGTTGATGCCGCCGCCGCAACGCACCGCGTATTTCTCCAGCAGACGAAGCCCAGGGGTGGTCTTGCGGGTGTCGGCCAGACGCACACCGGTGCCCTCAAGCTGGGCCACCAATGCAGCGGTGGCGGTGGCAATGCCCGAGAGGCGCATGGCCAGGTTCAAGGCGGTGCGTTCCCCCGCCACCAAGGCCGCTGCGGGCCCCTGCAGCTCCAGCAGGCAGTCCCCTGCCTCGACGGCGTCGCCGTCCTGCCGCAGCAAACGGACGCTCACCCCGGGATCCAGACGCTGAAACAAACGTTGCACCAACGGTCCACCGCAGAACCGTCCCGACTGTTTGGCGACCCAATGGGCCTGACCCTGCTGTCCCTTCAGCGCAGGGGCCGTCAGATCGCCGCGGCCGATGTCTTCCGCCAGCCAGGCCTCCAAGGCAGCGGTGAGTGCCGGGGATTGCCAGTCCAAACCGTTTCAAACGTCCGCTGAACCTATTTTCCGATGCAGAAGCGCGAAAACACCCGATCCAGCACCGCTTCGGTGAGCTCTTCTCCGGTGATCTCCCCCAGCGCACGGATCGCCTCCCGCAGATCGATGGTCCAGAAGTCCCAGGGCAGCTGCTGGGCCGCCACCTCCTGGCTGCGGGCCAGGGCTTCGGCGGCTTGGACGGCCAGATCGCGTTGACGTTGGTTCAGCGCCAGCAGCACCCCTTCGGTTCCTGCAGCACCACAACGCTCCAGCAGGGCCTGCACCAGGTCGGCCTCCCCCGTGCCTTCCAAGGCCGACAACTGAACATCCACCGGCTGGGGGAAGGTCCCCGCAGGGAGATCCGCCTTGTTGGCCACCAGGATCCTGGGAATCTGCGCGGGGATGCGCGCCAGCAAGGCAGCGTCTTCAGCGGTCCAGCCCGCATGGCCGTCGAGCACCAACAACACCACATCCGCCGTGGCCAGCGCTTCCTCGCTGCGGGCAATCCCCAGCTGCTCCACCGCGTCATCGGTGCTGCGGATGCCAGCGGTGTCGAGCAGGGTGATCGGCACCCCTTCCAGCACAATCTCGCTCTCCAGCAGATCTCTGGTGGTGCCCGGCAGATCGGTCACGATCGCCCGCTCGCGGCGGCTGAGCCGATTGAGGAGGGAACTTTTTCCCACGTTGGGGCGACCCACCAGGGCCACCCGCAAACCCTGGCGCAGGGCATCGCCCCGCTCGCCGTCCCGCACCAACTGCTGAAGCTCCAGGCGCACGGCTTGCAACTGCAGCAGCAGGGCATCGCCATCGAGGGGTGGCAGGTCCTCCTCGAAATCCACACGAGCCTCCAACTCGGTGAGCTGATCGAGCAGCCGTTCCCGCAGCGCCGTGATCTGGGCCTGAATGCCGCCATCGAGGCCCGCCATGGCCAACTCGGCCGCCCGGCGGCTGCGGGCCGCCACCAGCTCACTCACCGCCTCGGCACGGGTGAGATCGAGCCGGCCGTTGAGCACGGCCCGCTGGCTGAACTCGCCCGGCTGGGCCCGCCGCACTCCCGGCTGCCGCAGCACCTGTTCGAGCACCCGCTGCACGGCGATCACCCCGCCATGGCAGTGGATCTCCACCACGTCCTCACCGGTGAAGCTACGGGGCCCGCGCATCAGCAGCAGCAGCACCTCATCGAGACGACGGCCCTCGCCATTCATCACATGGCCGTACACCACCCTGTGCGATCCCCACTCCTGCCGGCCCGGGCAGTGCACCACGCTGCGCCCCGTCGCTTCCGCAGCCGGCCCGGAGAGACGAATCACGGCGATCCCGCCCTGCCCTGGGGCCACGGCGGTGGCCACGGCCGCAATCGTGTCGGTGCTGGGCACAGCAGTCGCCGCTGGTGATCCATACCTAGGATCCGGCCGATTTCTGCTGGGTTCATGCGCCGGTTGCTGCGCCTCAGTCGCATCCGGATGCGCCGCGGGGTCCTCTGGTTGTGGAGACAGGAAGGCACCCCAGGCCAACGGGCCCGTGGCCTCGCCGCTGGCGTGTTCTGCGGCTGCTACCCCTTCTTCGGGCTGCAGATCTTCCTCAGCGTGGGTGTGGCCAACGTGGTGCGTGGCAACCACCTGCTCGCCGCCGCAGGAACCCTGGTGAGCAATCCCCTCACCTATCTGCCCCTCTACTGGTTCAACTATCTGGTGGGCTGTCGGCTGCTGGGCCCAGGCCAAGGCGGGATCAACCTTTCGGAGCTCAATCGCAGCAGCCTGTGGGCCCAGGGTTGGGAGTTCAGCCAGCGCATCCTGCTCGGCTCCACCGTTGTCGGAATGGTGTTGGCGCTGATGAGCGGCTGGATGGCCTACCGCCTGTTTCTGCGACGTGAAGCCCGTGCCGTGATGAGCCGAAGCAGCTAGCTCGTGCCCACCCGGGCAATCCCGATCACATCCGCCATCGAGCGGATCTGCTCCATGGTGCGGCTGAGCTGATCGGCACCTTCCAGCTCAACCCGCAGATCAATGCGGGCCGGCTTGCCCGCGGCAGTGGTCACCCGGGCATCACTGACGTTGATGGCCCCATCGGAGAGACGCAGCAAGATGTCTTTGAGGATGCCAACGCGATCAATCACTTCGATCCGTAACTGCACTGGGAAGCGCTGTTTCTCTTGTTCGGCATGGGCGGTGTTCCAACGCACGGGGAGCCGCCGTTCCCGCGGGATTGTCTCCACGTTGGAGCAGTCCTGCCGATGAATGGTGATGCCGTGATTGCCGAGGGCCACCGTGCCCACGATCAACTCGCCCGGCAACGGACTGCAGCAGCCACCGAGGCGGTAGACCAAGCCCTCCAGCCCCAGGATCGCCCCTTCACCTCCGGAACGGTCCGGCGCCAGATCCCGCGATGGCAGCAGCGCCGCGGCCACGTCTTCGTTGCTGGGTGGGGCCTGCTGCTGTTCCGCCAGCAAACGCATCTCCTCCCGCAAACGGTTGAGCGCCTGCTGCAGCGTGACGTCTCCGAACCCCAGTGAAGCCAGCAGGTCTTCGGTGGTGGGCACATTGCAGCGCTGCGCCACCCGCTGCATCGCCTCACTGTTGAGCAGGGCATCGAAGCCATCACGGCCCAGCTCCCGCTCCAGCAGATCCTTGCCCCGTTCAATCGTTTCGTCACGGTGGCTGCGCTTGTACCACTGGCGAATGCGGTTGCGGGCCGTCGGCGTGGCAACGAAGTTCAGCCAATCGAGGCTGGGATGGGCCGTTTTGCTGGTGAGCACCTGAACGAAATCACCGTTCTGCAGCGGTGTTGCCAAAGGGCAGAGCCGATCGTTGATGCGAACGCCATGGCAGTGATTGCCCACCTCGGAGTGGATGCGATAGGCGAAGTCGACGGCCGTTGCCCCCTTGCGCAAACCGAGCACATCACCCTTTGGGGTGAACACAAACACCTCTTCGTCGAAGAGGTCTTCCTTGATCGAAGAGAGGTAGTCGTTGTGATCGTCGTTGCCGCCTTCCTGCTGCCAATCCACCAGCTGCCGCAGCCAGTTGAACCGCTCGGCATCACTGCTGCTGCTGGCCGGTGAGCCGCCTTCCTTGTATTTCCAGTGGGCCGCAATCCCGAATTCGGCCACATGGTGCATCTCAAGCGTGCGGATCTGCACTTCGATCGGGCGATGGCGACCGATCACGGCGGTGTGCAGGGATTGGTAGCCGTTCGGTTTCGGCAACCCGATGTAGTCCTTGAAGCGGCCGGGGATCGGGCGGAAGGTGTCGTGAACCACCGCGAGGGCGCGGTAACAGCTCTCGACATTGGGGGTGAGGATCCGCAACGCCGCCACGTCGTAGATCTCGTGGAACTCCTTCTGCTGGCGCTGCATCTTGCTCCAGATGCCAAACAGATGTTTGGGACGACCACTCACCTCGCAGTGCTCTAGGCCGGCCCGTTCCAGCCGTTCGTTCAAAAGACCCACCGTGACGCCGAGCCGCTGCTCCCGCTCGCTGCGCTTGGTGGCCACCTCCTCCTGAATCTCCCGGAACGCCTCCGGTTCCAGCAATTTGAAGGCCAGATCCTCCAGCTCCCACTTGAAGCGGCCAATGCCGAGCCGGTTGGCGAGGGGGGCATAGATCTCGCGGGTTTCGCGGGCGATCCGCTGGCGTTTCTCCTCCTTCAACGCACCCAGGGTGCGCATGTTGTGCAAGCGATCCGCAAGCTTCACCAACACCACTCGGATGTCGCTGGCCATCGCCAGGAACATCCGGCGCAGATTCTCCGCCTGAGCTTCCGTGCGGTCGTTGAAGTGGATGCCGCCGAGCTTGGTGACCCCCTCCACCAGTTCCCGCACCTCGGAGCCGAAATGCAGCTCGATCTGATCGGGGGTGACGTCGGTGTCTTCGACCACGTCGTGGAGGAAGCCCGCGGCGATCACCGGAGCGCTGGCGCCGATATCCCGCAACAGATCAGCCACCGCCACCGGATGGACGATGTAAGGGTCTCCACTGGCCCTGAACTGGCCCTCGTGGAGCTGGAAACCGAAATCAAAGGCCGACACCAGCAACGCCTCGGCATCGGTGGGGCAGCTCTGGCCAATGCCGGGCGGCACATTGGCGATGCACTCCTTCAACCACTCAGGCAGAGCGATGCCGTAGTCGTCCGGATGACGAATCGGATGGCGCCGGACTTCGGGCAACGCGCAGCCCACCGTGGCCGAACCCGTGCTGGTTCGGGGCTCTTTGGGTGTGGAGGCAGCGTTGAGCATCCGACCCATCGGGTCAATCCATGGTATTCAGTGCAGGACCCCCTGTCGCTCCAACAGCACTGTTCATGGGCCGGCCTGTTCTGGAACTCGAACAGCTGCGCTTGCGCTACCCCGGCAGCGACATCTGGACGCTGGATGGGCTGAATCTGAGCCTCGAGCCGGGGGAGACCCTCGCCTTGGTGGGATCTTCAGGCTGTGGCAAAAGCACGGTGGCGCGGGCCGTGATGCAGCTGCTGCCCCAGGGAACGGTCTGTGAAGGCCGGCTGGCCTTGACCGGCCAGGATCCACGCCAACTCAGGCGACCGCAGTTGCGGCAGCTGCGTGGTGATGCCGTGGGTCTGGTGTTTCAGGACCCGATGACGCGGATGAATCCGTTGATGAGCGTGGGCGGCCATCTGATCGACACCCTCAAAGCCCACCGGCCTCAAACCAGTGCCGCGGCCCACCAGGAGCGGGCCCGGGAGCTGCTGGAGCGGGTGGGCATCGGGGCCAACCGCTTCCGCGCTTACCCCCATGAACTCAGCGGTGGGATGCGACAGCGCCTGGCCATTGCCTTGGCGATTGCCCTGGAACCACCGCTGTTGATCGCCGATGAACCCACCACCAGCCTGGATGTGGCGGTGGCCGGGCAGGTGATGGCCGAGCTCAGCGGCCTCTGCGAGGAACTGGGCAGTGCCCTGCTGCTGATCAGCCACGACCTGGCCATGGCCGCCCGCTGGTGCGACCGCATGGCCATGCTCGATGGCGGACGCAAGGTGGAGGACGGCCCCAGCCACCAGCTGCTCACCCGGCCGCAGTCGGCCGTCGGGCAACGGCTGGTGGTCTCCGCGCAGGCCCGGGAAGGCGGACGCTCACCGGCACGTCCCGATAACGGCAACGTGTTGCGGGTGGAGGAGATGCGCTGCTGGCATGCCGTGGGGGGCGCACCTTGGGCACCCGTCTGGCTGAAGGCGGTGGACGGAGTGAGTTTCGAGCTCAGGGCCGGGGAAAGCCTGGGGGTGGTAGGGACCTCTGGCTGCGGCAAAAGCACCCTCTGCCGGGCCCTGATGGGGCTCAATTCGATCCGCGGCGGACGGGTCGATCTGTTGGGCCAGGACCTGCTGAGCCTGCGCGGTGAAGCACTGCGAACAGCACGCCGAGCTCTCCAGATGGTGTTTCAGGACCCCCTGGCCTGCCTGAATCCGGCTCTGCAGGTGGCGGATGCCATCGCCGATCCGTTGCTGATCCATGGCCTCTGCTCCAAAGCCGCAGCCCGGGAGGAAGCCAGACGCCTGCTGAAGCGGGTCGGCCTCAGCCCGGCCGAGCAATTTCAACATCGCCTGCCGAAGCAGCTTTCCGGCGGCCAGCAGCAGCGGGTGGCCATCGCCCGCGCCCTGGCCTTGAAACCCAAGGTGCTGATCTGCGATGAGAGCGTCAGCATGCTTGATGCGGAGGTGCAGGCGGAGGTGCTGGCGCTGCTACGGGAGCTGCAGCAGGAGTTGGGGCTCGCAATCGTGTTCATCACCCACGACCTCTCGGTGGCCAGTGGTTTCTGTCACCGGGTGATGGTGCTGGACCAAGGGAAAGTGGTGGAAGAAGGTCCAGGCAACCGGATTTTCAGTGCACCTCAGGCACCGATCAGCCGGACTCTGGTGGAGGCCTGTCCACGGCTGCCCCGTTGAGCTCAGGTGGCCTTCGGCAGATCAACCACGATCAGGTGCCGGCGCAGGGAGGGAGGAAGCACCTCACGGCGCACGGAACGAATCAGCGCTGAAACCCAAGTTCTGCGGCAACACACCCGAATGACCATCGATGGGCCTGTGAATTTTTTGCCATCAAAAGGCGGATTCAGGGCTTGTCCAGTGCGCCAAAAACCCTTGATCAGCATCGGCTGAGCCCAAAAGCGAATCGGCCCTAGCCCGACCCAGCACGCCGTCGCAACACCCCCAGCAACTTCTCCATCACCGGAGGCAGGGGGGCTTCGAACACCATTCGCTCGCGGGTGATCGGATGATCCAGCCCCAGCTGCACGGCGTGCAGGGCCTGGCCGGGCAGCTCGATCGGCAACTTGCGGCAGCGGCTGTAGGTGGGATCCCCCACTACGGGGTGGTTCATGTGGGCGCAGTGAACCCGGATCTGATGGGTCCGTCCGGTGTCGAGCTTGAAGCGCAACAGGGAGTAGTCGCCGAGACGCTCCACCAGGGTCCAGTGGGTGCAGGCGTAACGGCCGTTTTCGCTGCTCACCACCGCGTACTTCTTGCGATCCGCCGGATGACGGCCAATAGCGCCGACGATGGTGCCCGAGTCGCCGGCAGGCACGCCATGGACGACGGCGAAGTACTCGCGGGAGGCGATACGTTTCTGGATCTGCACCTGCAACCGCACCAGGGCCTCCTGGCTCTTGGCAATCACGATGCAGCCGGTGGTGTCCTTATCGAGGCGGTGCACAATCCCGGGCCGCAGCTTGCCGCTGATGCCGGGCAGGTCCGGGCAGTGATGCAGCAGGCCGTTCACCAGAGTCCCGTCCTTGTTGCCCGGCGCCGGATGCACCGTGAGTCCGGCCGGCTTGTTGAGCACGATCAGATGGTCGTCTTCAAACAACACATCCAGATCCATCGGCTCCGGCTTGAGGTACGGCAGTGGTTCCGGCGGCGGCATCCACAGCTGCACCTCATCGCCCTGGCGCAGGGGTGTTTTGGCCTTTCCGGTTTTGCCGTTGACGCGCACGTAGCCCGCGTCAATGAACTTCTGAATCCGGGCCCGGCTCTGCTCCGTGCGCTGACTCACCAACCAACGGTCCAGCCGCATCGGCAACGGCTTGGGATAGGCCAGCGTCAGCAGCTCTCCCTCCCCTTCACCAAACGCCTGTTGGTAGGAAAGTTCCGGTAAGGGGGGGTGCTTGGACAAAGATTCGGTCGGCTCAAACAGAAGAATGCATGGCTCGGGGCCTGTTGCCCAAATGGTCAGAAACGAAGGCCGTCAGGACCAGCCCTAACGAGAGGCACAAGACACCATTCCAGCCCCACGACGGCCACATCTGCAGCAAAAGAAGACCACTCACGGCGGCAGCTGCAAATGCACTGATAAATAGCAAAGCGCCAAGCCTGGAGCGGGCTTCACAATTCAGCGACAACACCCGAGATTGATTCGCTACATAACTTCCCTGCACACCGAAATCGATACAAGACATCCACACCAGCATCATCAAAATGGAGGAACTCCAAACAATCAGACCCACCACCCCCAACAACGTCATCAAGCCACAACCCTTGATCACCCGTTGAGAACCATATCGATCCACCATCCTCCCAATCCAAGCCGATGAAAGAATGCTGGTGAGACCCACAAGCCCAAAGGCACCGATCTGGGCAGGCCCCAACGACCAAGGGGCATCACCGAGATGGAGAGATAATCCCGTCCAAACAATCACAAAGGCTGCGAACTGCAAGCCTTGATTGACACAAGCGAGCCTAAGAGTCGAATAGCGACAAAAAAAGGAAAATTGACGACGAATAAGGAGCCCATAAGCCTCATCAACGCTGTCATCATCACGAGGCAGCAAACGAGGCCAGAGCATCGCAATCAGCGCCATCAAGACAGCTGAAATCAGATAAATGCTGCGCCAACCAAACCAATGTGCCATCATTCCACTGAAAAATCTAGAAAAAAGAATTCCAGCGAATTGCCCACTCAACAACGTGCCTATCACACGGCCACGATCACCTGGGGCGACCAAACCTGAAACGAAAGATGGCAATAGATAAGAACTCAACGAACAAAAGCCGAGAGCATAAAAAGCAATAAGAAGTGCAGGCAACCCCTTCGCAACAACGACCGACAGTGCCGATACTGATGCACCGATAGCGATCAAACGCAGGATCTTACGTCGATCAACAAGATCTCCAGCTGGGAGCAAGAAAATCAGGGACGTTAACAAGCCTGCTTGCAGCATCACAGGCACAACAGAGATGTGGCCTGAAGCCAAATTCAGCGAAGAGGAAATTACCGGCAACAGCGATTGGGAATAAAACATATTGCCAATGCTCACACCCATTACTGACCCTAGAATTCCCAAAGGAAGGTGACGGCCATCTCGCATGTCTCTAAGGCCCAAGGGAACGCCTCGTCATAACACAAATCCTGACCAAATCTGGTCGTGCTGGGGCAAAGATGCAGCGACCCTTGTCGATGCATTAGGTGCACTTTGGGATGACCAACAGCGGCCTTCCCAGCATCCGATCATCAAAGCAACACGCCTGGTTCTGCTCGACACAGCAGCAGCCATCGTGAATGGACTGGCCGAATCAAAGATCCAGGCCTATGCCCAGAACAACGCCATCCTGGAACAGGGATATCTTCACTTTCCAGGGGTCAAACAATCCCTGAGCATGCATGGCCTGATCAGCGTGCTTTCGACAGCAGCACCATGGAACGAACTGGTCGAGGGCCATGCAACGTCACACGGAAGGCCTGCTCTGCACGTGGTGCCGCTCTGCATCGGCCTTGGACTCAGTCGTTCGGCGTCCCTCCATCAAATCCTCCAGGCCGTGATGGAGGGTTACGAAATCGGAGCCAGGCTCGGGGAGGCCTATGCCGTCCCTCGCGGCGAACACGTGGACGGCACATGGGGAACCGTTGCCGCGACGGCTTCAGCATGCAGACTTCTTGGGAACAGCCATGGGCAAACACAGGGAGCGATTAATGCCGCGCTCTGCCAAATGAGTCGCAGTCTTTTTGCACAGGTGGATAGTGGAGCGGAATCCCGGCTGTTGGCATCAGGCTTATCGGCCCTAAAAGGCCTGCAACTTGCCATCGGGGCCAAGGCTGGACTGCATGGACCAGCGGAACTCAGCCAACCAGCAGGTGATCACGAACAGCGCTGGCCGATCGCACCCGACTTCAGGATCAGGCCCACATGCGCCATCGAAAATGGGTACATCAAGCTCTATCCAGGAGCACGGCACCTGCATTACTGCATGGAAGCAGCCCTGGAATGGCGCAGAAGCCAAGGCCTTGATCCCGAGAGACATCTAAGCGAAGAGCAATTACCACGAACGATCACAATCACAACGTATCCAGAAGCAGCAAAATATTGCGACAAGGCGCAGCCAAAAAATCGAATTCAGGCACAATTCAGCCTGCAATACGCAACGTGCATTTGCCTCCTCAAGGGGAGGACAGATCCGAGCATCTTCAATCAAACCGAGCTCACTGAACCCGATCTCTCATTACTCCTAAGCAGGACAAAATTACAAATTGATGATCAGCAAAATGGCCGTTGGGCCAGCCTGCACACCACCAATAAACAAGGCAAGATGCATCACTCAGAAAGCTCAACTCTCAAGGGTGATCCAGGAAATCCTCTGACGCAGGCCGACCGCATCAAGAAGGCTAGACAGTTAATGGAAGGGCATCTCGGGAAGAACACAACGGAACGACTCATCGAGCACTGGCTGGAGGGCAATGTGCATCAAAAACTCATCCCCTATGACATCGCGACAAATAACTAATCAAAGGGATTAAAAAAGGAATCCACCTCAGACCAATCACTCAAAGACGCAAAATGGGTAAGCTTCTGGTAAAGCTTTCTATACAAGATCGATCCTCGCATCTCGGGATTTCCACAGTTGCGCAAAAGCCAGTTGGCAGACGCGAGATTGGATGACAACAGCGGAACAGGATAACGATCGACCAAGTCCTCGAGGGCACCCACAGTGCGCATCCCAGTACCAGAAAGCAAGATTGGTGCTCGATCATGGGGCTTCAGCGACTTGAGATAGTCCTCCAAATCAAGATCATCAATTGCATAAGCATCTTGAACATTCAGAGATTCAAGAATTGAGTTGGCAGCGACAACTTCTATCCCTGCCTGCTTCCAATACAGACTGGCCTGATCAATCAACCATTGCGGATAAGGAAGTTCAAGGTGGAGGCGCTCGAATCCGAGAGTGCGAAGAAGCTCAAGGATTGCCAAGCTTGTAGTTACAAAAGGAATACTCAATTTGGCAGAGATATCCTCACAAAATCGCCGATCTCCATCTGGGCCCAATGCATAATTAGAACCGGTAAGTCCAACTACAATGCCCGAAAGAGGCAAAGAACCAAATCGGAGGCAAGCATCAAGATATTGGTCGAGATAGCGTTGATTACGCTCTTGAAGATCACATTGAGGAAAAATAGGCAGCCGCGAGGTGTAAAGATAAGGGCAATCACCTAACAGCCGCTTAATCTCAATCTCCAAGGTTGGATTTGATGGCGGAACAACAATTCCAACGGAATTCAACGGCTGAAGAGTCATCAGAACGACGAATGAGTGTAGGGAAGCAGGTCAAGAAGACACGAGCGCATCAATGAGTCAAGCTCATCATTCTTGGGATTCAAAAAATGAGGTGTGCGACCAGAATGCAACTGCGTCGTTCGCTCCATCAATACAGACTCTGTCAACCCCAACCAAAAGACATTCCAACGATCCAGTGCATCTTGACCGGCATCATTCAAAAAACATGATGCCAATGAATAAGCCTCCAAAAGGCCAAAATTCATATTTATTCCCCCCCGAGTATTCGTGACATGAGCCGCATCACCCAAAACAAAAACACGCTTGACCCTACGGTTGGACACATATCTCTGTGCAACATTGTAGGAATCACGCTTTGCTGGATGTGAAAACCACCAACGCGGGGGAACCAAATCCGCGAAAGAATCTGCCAAACACTGGCGGGCCCAGAAGGTATCTGCTGTGGCCTCATACACTTCTGATAGCGATGGACGGAGCACAAAACGCCAACCATCAGACATCTTGAGACAGCTCAAAGAGCGCTTCGCTGCCTGAAGATAGGAGACCCCAGCAAGTTGCTCTTCAAGGCAAGCAGGAAGCACTGGAGTGGAGAGACGAACAACAGGCATAGGCAGGTCATAGCCCTCAAAACGAAGACCCAACTGTTGGCGTAACGCACTATGAGCTCCATCACATAAAATCAAATAATCACCGCAAAAAGTCTGAGTCAAACAACTCACACCGTGCAGTTTCACCTCTAGCGAAACTGCCTGGTCGTGACGATCGAAATGAACAGCGACGGCCTTAGATTGTTCGACCAGATGGCAACGTGATCGCCTTCGAAGTTCAGCAATCAGGCGCTCGCGCAGGATCGACTGATGCAAATGGAAGCGATACGGAAAATTCGTACAAGCCGAGAGGATGCGATAACTTGACTCCCGAATCGTTCCATCGTCCAGATTCCAGGCCATCACCTCCGACACGATCTCACCATAGGGCTCCAGATCCGATAAACAATTCAATTCAGACAGCAGCTCCAGCGTGGCTGGCTGAAGAGTTGAGGCCCTGGAAAATGTCTGATCAAAGCGATTTTGCTCAATCAACACACAGTCGTGACCACCCTGGGAAAGCCTGGAACAAAACATGAGCCCAACAGGCCCAGCCCCAACAACAAGGATTCGCATTAAGAGGTCTTCTGGGCTGAAGACTGAAGAAAGTAATCAGCCGCATAACCAATCACATAGCGAGCCCCACATCGCGCCATTGCTGCATGGATTTCTGCGAAATAATCCACTGGATCCAGCAATCCTTCCCGAGCTGCATGGATTGCCATCGCATATTCTCCACTCACGTGATATGCAGCGATAGGGTGCGAGAACTGTCGGCAAGCGTCCTGCAAAACATCGAGATAAGGCAAGGCTGGCTTGACAATGGACATTCGAGCGCCTTGCAAAAAATCCTCCGACATTTGATGGAGAGCTTGCCTCGAATCAGAGAAATCAAACTGATAACTTTTACGTGAGAAACCAAGAGAAGAACCTACTGTTGAACGGTAAGGACCGTAAAGGGAAGAAGAAAATTTAGTGCTGTAGGGCATCAATCCACACGACAGTTGATGCAATCTCAAAGCATCTCTCAATCTGATCGTCTGCTCTGGCAAAGAAAGACAAGGCGCAACGTAATGAGCCCCTGCCTCTGCAAAGCGCAGGGCAAGACGAATCACAGCTTGGTACGAGGCCTCACAATCAATAATGCCGTTCTCCAAAATGACACTTTGACCAGAGCTGAGATAGGGAGATAAGCCAACGTCAGCAATGAACATTGCCTGATTTCTTGACCATAGAGAACTCGCCTTGTGAAGAAAACGAGCAACACAGAATCCTGAGGCATCAACCTGATCCAAACCAGGATGATCATTAACAGCAACGACCAACCAACGACTCAAGCCCTGTGAAAGACGATCTTCTACATGGCTTAAAGCTGATTCAACACTATGAATGGAATTACCTTCAAGAGGTGAGTCTCTGACAGCCTGAGAAGAAGAAATAAACAGACATTCGATGTAGTCAAAAGAATGAGCAGACGGGTACATAATTATTCAACAGATGAGGTCTCCAGGAGGAGTCGATCAAAACCCCTAAAACGATCCCCAATCAAACGTCGAGCCTCAACAACACGCAGCGACTCATAGTGATCGCAAAGCGCATTGAGGACGCACTTTCCTTCCATTCTTGCAAGATTCAAGCCCAAACACTGATGCAATCCGGGAGCAAAACTTAGATGTGGATTGGGGTTTCTGTCGATCAAAAATTGGTCTGGATTTTTAAAAATCCGAGGATCACGATTTGCAGCACCAACCAATACCGAGACCGATTCACCTGCATGAACCACCTTCCCATCAACCTCCAGATTTTCCAAAGCAGTGCTGGCATTAATCGCCTGAGCAGGCGGCTCCCAACGCAACACCTCCTCAAGTGCTGGCGCCAACAATTCACGGTCAGCTCGAATGCGCGAATACACCTCTGGATGCATTGATAAGGACCATGCCAGCGTTCCAACCAGGAGCCGAAGGGTATAGATACTTGCCGAATAAAAATTACTGCTTATCACAAGAAGCAATTGCTCATCAGTGAGGTGCACATCCTCCTCGTGATCTGAAATCAAGCGACTAAGCAAATCATCAGAAAGATGTCGTCGCTTTTCATGAATCAACGGCAAAAAATACTCGCTATAAAACGCCATGGAATCGTCTGCCTCATCCACAGTCGACTGCGTCTGAGTCAATCCCCGAGCACGCACAAAGGCACCAACCTTCTGACAAACCATCTCCTGGTGCTCTGCGGGAACTCCCATCAACTCACTCACCACCATGACCGGCAAAGGATTGGCAATCTCATGCACAAGATCAACAACAGACTGATCTGCTATTGCCTGACAGCGCTTGTCCAGAAATTTCACCGTGTAATCGGCCAAAGACTGGAAATCGATACCTCGATAAGCCTGCGCTATATGATGCCTTAAACGGGAATGCTCACGACCATCCATATAGGGAAGATCCTGTTTCTGACGCTCAAAAATATGCCCATCTCCAAAGCGATCAATGAGCTCATCAAGATGGCTCTGACGACTAAATCGAGCATCTTTCATATGATCAACAGCCTCTTTATAAGAAACAATTACCCATAATTTCGGCCCTTCACACCAATGAATCGCCGACTCCTTCCTAAGCGCTGCATACACGGGATAAGGATCATCCCAACCCGGGAGGCAGGGATCCTGCTTAAAGCATTCAATTTGCTGCTGAAGATCCAATCCAGATCATTCACCTTTGGACACTCAAGCGAGAAACGTCCACACGAGCTCCATGGGCAATACAACGAAACAATGACTGCCTTGCGGCCTCAAGCACAGCCAGTCGTTTGTCATCAGCCTTCAGCGAGTTCCAAAGCGATTGGCCCTAATGCTGACTTCCGGAAATCATCCATCAGGCGCTGGGCCATACGCGCCGTATTCGCGGAGGTGTGCTTTTCGGCTGCCGCCTGCATCCACAACGCTGGATCGGCAGTCTCACCGCTAAGGGAAATGCCGTAGCGCGACGCAACGCGGGCCAAGACCACACCGGATTCAGGTCGCTGCTCCATGGCAGACAACATCCGCAGGAAGGCCTGGGCCACCAACTCGCCGTCGTAGGCGGCCTGGCCGATGTCGTCGCAAAGCGCCAACCGCAGGGCCGCCTGCTGGTCATCGAGCCGGGGCGGCAGCACACCAGGAGCATCAAGCAGGTCGAGGTCTTGCCCCAGACGCACCCAGCGCAGGGTGCGCGTCACCCCGGCCCGGCGGGCACTGGCCACCACCTTCTGCCGCACCAGGAGATTGATCAGGGCCGACTTACCCACGTTGGGAAAGCCCAGGGTGAGGGCCCGCACAGGCCTGGGCCGCATGCCCCGGTTGCGGCGGCGTTCGTTGAGCTGGTCGCCGGCACGGATCGCGGCCTGCTGCACCTGCTTCACGCCGGTCCCAGCCTTGGCATCACACCAGACTGTGCGCTGGCCCTGGGCCTTGAACCAGGCCTCCCAGGCCTCCTTGGCGGCCGCGGTGACCATGTCGCGCCGGTTGATCACCAACAGATGCTGTTTGCCCTTCAACCAGCGGTTGAGGTGGGGATGGCCTGTAGCAAGCGGAATGCGGGCATCACGCACCTCAATCACCAGATCCACCTTGTCGAGATGGCGCTTGAGCTGCTGCTCCGCCTTGGCGATGTGGCCGGGGTACCACTGGATCGTTGGGGTGCTCACGAACGCAAACGCACAGAACAGACGGCCAGCCGGAACAAATTCACATTGACCTCGCTGGCGCTATCGCCATTCACACGGGTTAATCTCACCCCGTTTTCTTACCGCACGACACAACCCTATGGCGAAGCGTTCCCTGGCCAGCCTCAACGCCGGCGACCTGAGCGGCAAACGCGTTCTCGTGCGGGTTGACTTCAACGTGCCCCTGAACGACGCCGGTGCAATCACCGACGACACCCGCATCCGTGCAGCCCTGCCCACGATCAACGACCTGATCGGCAAGGGCGCCAAGGTGATCCTGTCCGCCCACTTCGGCCGTCCCAAGGGCCAGGTGAATGACGCCATGCGCCTCACCCCCGTGGCCGCTCGCCTGAGCGAACTGCTGGGCAAGCCCGTGGCCAAAACCGACAGCTGCATCGGCCCCGACGCCGAAGCCAAGGTGGGCGCCATGGCCAACGGCGATGTGGTGCTGCTGGAGAACGTGCGTTTCTTCGCTGAAGAGGAGAAGAACGAAGCCGGTTTTGCTGAGAAGCTCGCAGGCCTGGCTGAGGTGTACGTGAACGACGCCTTCGGCGCCGCCCACCGCGCCCACGCCTCCACCGAAGGCGTGACCAAGTTCCTCAAGCCCTCCGTCGCCGGCTTCCTGATGGAGAAGGAGCTTCAGTACCTGCAGGGTGCTGTGGATGAGCCCAAGCGTCCCCTGGCCGCCATCGTCGGCGGCTCCAAGGTGAGCTCCAAGATCGGCGTTCTCGACACCCTGATCGACAAGTGCGACAAGGTGCTGATCGGCGGCGGCATGATCTTCACCTTCTACAAGGCCCGTGGCCTCTCGGTGGGCAAGAGCCTGGTGGAAGAGGACAAGCTGGAACTGGCCAAGGAGCTGGAAGCCAAGGCCAAGGCCAAGGGCGTGCAGCTGCTGTTGCCCACCGACGTGGTGCTGGCTGACAACTTCGCCCCCGATGCCAACAGCCAGACCGCTGACATCAACGCCATCCCCGACGGATGGATGGGCCTGGACATCGGCCCCGACTCGATCAAGGTGTTCCAAGACGCCCTGGCCGACTGTCAAACCGTGATCTGGAACGGCCCCATGGGCGTGTTCGAGTTCGACAAGTTCGCTGCCGGCACCAACGCCATCGCCACCACTCTGGCGGACCTGAGCGGTAAGGGCTGCTGCACGATCATCGGTGGCGGCGACTCCGTAGCCGCCGTTGAGAAAGCTGGCCTGGCCGAGAAGATGTCGCACATCTCCACCGGCGGTGGCGCCAGCCTCGAGCTGCTGGAAGGCAAGGTGCTGCCTGGTGTGGCAGCCCTCGACGCCGCCTGATCAGCGGTTCAGGCCTGGAGCTTCCGGCCCTTGGCATCGCGCTTGTTGCCGGTGCTGGCCGGAAGCCCCAGTTGATTCCGAACTTTGTTCATGTACGCCCGGTAGTCCTGCTTGAGGGACTTCCGGGCTTTTTTCATGTCCTGACGGCACATCTTCAGCGCATCTGCGGATGCTGCGGCATCGATGCAGCGCTGCTGGCTCTGCAGCAGCTCCAGCCGACGCTGGTAGTTGTCTTTCGACCAGGTCTTGCGGGCCTGAAACAACACCTGGCTCTGCTCAGGGGACAGATTCCGCCCCGCTGCTGCCGATGAAGCCGCCGTGATCACAGGTGCCGCCAACACAGCAGCCAGGGCCAAGGAAGCAGTGGAGATGCGCATGGATCAGGCCTTCACGGTGCACTCACTGTGACGCCATCCGTCGATCAGGATCTGAATGCTTCGCCATGAGTCATGACCAGATGTGACTTAAGCCTGGGCTTCGTGGGGCTGGGGGCGCTCGGCTTGCCCATCGCGATCAACCTGCACAGCGCCGGGTTTCCACTGCGGGTGCACACCCGCAGCCGCACAGCCGAAACGAGCCCGGAGCTCGAGGGTGCAACGCAATGTTCCAGCCCAGCCGATGCCAGCACCGGCGTTGATGTTCTGCTGCTTTGCGTCAGTGACGATGCAGCCGTCGAGAACGTGCTGTTCGGCCCCAAGGGAGCCGCATCACAACTGAGCGCCGGCAGCGTGGTGGTGGATTGCTCCACCATTGCTCCCGCCACAGCCCAACACTGTGCGGAGCGCCTGGGGCGCCAGAACGTCCACTACCTTGATGCTCCCGTCACCGGTGGCACGGAAGGTGCCAAACGCGGCAGCCTCACGGTGCTGGTGGGAGGAGCAAGTGAGCCTCTGGAGCGGATTCGCCCCATCCTCGAGGTGATTGGAGGATCCATTCACCACTTCGGAAGCGTGGGGCGGGGGCAGCAGGTGAAGGCGGTGAACCAGGTGTTGGTGGCCGGCAGTTATGCCGCCGTGGCTGAGGCGGTAGCCCTGGGCCAGCAGCTCGATCTGCCGATGCCACAGGTGATCGATGCCCTCAAAACCGGGGCCGCCGGATCCTGGGCCCTCGAACATCGCAGCACCGCCATGCTGAACGGCAGCTACCCCCTTGGCTTCCGGCTCAGCCTGCATCGCAAGGATCTCGGCATTGCCCTTGATGCAGCCAAGGCCGTCCAACTGGATCTGCCCGTCACAACGCTGGTGGAACAGATGGAACTCGATCTGATCAACAACGGCCGTGGTAACGAGGACGTGTCAGCCCTGCACCGCTGGAACCAAACGAGGCAGGAGAGCTAGTTGCTGCTGACCACCCGCACCCGCTTCGTGGCCGTCACCACCCCATCGGGATGCACCAACATCACAGCCCAGGACTGCGAACCGGGTTGCTGCGGTGCCTGAACGCTCTTGAACAACCCACCACCACCCTGGGGCGCCAGCGGCAGATTGGGGCGCATCTGAGCCAACAGCTGCTCATCGGTGAGGTTGATCAAGCCGCCCGCCACCAAGGCCTGGCCCAGCGGCTCTTCAACAATCAAGTCGACGTCGTAGCGACTGCCAGTGAGCACCACGTCGGGGATGGCGACCTTGACGGCCAAGGGGCGTTCACCGCTGCGCAGCAACGACTGCTGGCCCAGCAGTTCCTGTTCCACCAGCTGACCATTGTCCAACCGAATCGCGATCTCTTCGCTGGCCTCCAGGGCATAGGTCAGCCCCTCGGATTCAGCGACACCCAACACCCGCAGGCTCAGGGTCGGACGCCCATCCGGGGTAGGCGCTGCGGGTTTCACTTGCCAGGTGACCTCGGGGAAATCCTGCTGGAATCGCGCAAGGCGCTGGGCCAGCACCGGCTGCAGCTCAGCGCTGGCCAGCGTGTCGAGCGATGACGCACTGCCGCTGTTCAAGGCTGTTTGCAGTCGATCGCTGAAACGTTCCACGGCACTGCCCCCGCGTCCGGGCTGCTCAAGGGCATGGACCGGTGACATCACCATTGCCATGGCCGAGACGAGCGCGACTCCCAGGAAACGACGCACGGGCGAGACCACAACAACCCAATTAAGTTAGGCCTGGTGTGCGGTGACGGCCGACGCGATGACCCGGCTTCTGATCGCCGCCAGCGGCACCGGCGGCCATCTCTTTCCCGCACTGGCTGTTGCGGAAGCCGTTGAAGAGCAGTGGCCCGTGCGCTGGGTGGGGGTGCCCGATCGGCTCGAAACACGGCTGGTGCCGGAACGTTTTGGTTTGGTGTGCGTGAACGCCGGCGGACTGCAGGGCCGCGGGATCACCAAGCTGCTGCAGCTGCTGCGACTGTTGCTGGCCAGCATCAGCGTGCGGCGGGTGATCCGCCGGAACGCGATTGATGTGGTGTTCACCACCGGCGGCTACATCGCAGCCCCCGCGATCCTGGCGGCGCGCTGGTGCGGCGTTCCCGTGGTGCTGCATGAATCAAATGCGATCCCGGGACGGGTTACCCGCTTGCTGGGTCGCTTCTGCAGCACGGTGGCCATCGGCCTCCCCGCTGCCGCCAAGCGCATCCCTGGCAGCCAGCCGGTGCTGACGGGCACGCCGGTGCGTTCCAGCTTTCTGGTCCCACAACCCCTGCCGAGCTGGGTCCCCTCCGGCGAGGGGCCGTTGCTGGTGGTGATGGGCGGCAGTCAAGGCGCCGTCGGCCTCAACCGGATGGTGCGTGCAACGGTGCCGGCCCTGTTGCAGCAGGGCTGCCGTGTGGTGCACCTCACCGGCGACAACGATCCCGACATCGGGCAACTGCAACACCCAAACCTGGTGGAACGGCGCTTCAGTGATGAGATTCCCGGGCTGCTGCAACATGCCGACCTGGCCATCAGCCGAGCCGGTGCCGGAAGCCTGAGTGAACTCGCCGTCTGCGTAACACCAAGCGTGCTGGTGCCCTTCCCCCAGGCGGCAGACCGCCATCAAGATGCAAACGCCGCCTGTGCCGCATCGTTTGGAGCGGCTGTGATCGTGCATCAGCATGAGCCGGATCAGCCCGCATTGCTGAACACCGTGCAACGGCTCTTAGCCATAAGGCTGGGGAAATCCGATGCAGGATCCGACCCCCTCACGCAGATGCGTGAAGGGATGGATGCTCTTGCGGAACGGGATGCCGAAAGCCAACTGGCGGCCTTGCTTCAAACACTGGCGGCCTGAGTCAAGCCAGAGGGCTGCGCTGCAGCTCCTCACGCAACGCCCTGATGATGCGGCGGTTGTTGCGGCGCGATTGCAATCCGATCCGCAGCCAGCTCTCTCCCAAGCCCTCAAAAGAGCGGCAATCACGCAAAAGAATGCGATGCCTTTGCTCCATCGCTTCCCGCAACGGCACCAGCGATCCCGCACCAGCGACCAGCAGATAATTGACGCTGGAGGGCATGGGGCACAGGCCCGGCACAGCGGTCAATTGCCTTTGCATCCAGGCCCCCTCAGTGGCCGTCCAGTGCTGCACCCGGCGGCACCAGGCCTGGTAGCGCCCACGGGGGACCAACAACTGCTCGGTCATCGCAGCAGCGATGCCGTTCACCGGCCAGGGGTCGCGCCAACCCGACCAGCGCTTCAGCCGTTCCGGCTGGGCAATGGCATAGCCAACGCGCAAGCCCGCCACTCCAAACAACTTGGTAAGGCTGCGAATCACCACCAGGTTGGGATGGTGCTCCACCAGCGGAATCATCGATTGCTGCTCGCCGGTGGGCACCAAAGGCAAAAAAGCCTCATCGCAGATCACCAGCCCATGGGTTGCGAGCAGGGGCTCCAACGACGCACGGCTCCAGAGCTGCCCCGTGGGGTTGTGGGGATTGCAGATCCAGGCCACCGGCGCCTGCAAATGAGGATGCGACAGCGGTCCGGCTTTTTCCCAGCTCAACACGAGGGGAACGTCGATCCATGGGGCTTTCCAGCACTGCAGAGCCCGCCGGTAGTCGGCAAACCCAGGAGCGAGAAGCCCACTGACGCCAGCAGCATCAGCGGCGCGCCGCCCAGGTGAACAACTCGGCCGCACCATTACCAGGCAGCACAGCATCAGGATCCAGGCCGTGCAGGTCGGCCATCGCCTGGCGCAGGGACGCCTGCCCTCGATCGGGGTAGTCGCGGATGGCGGTCAGGGGGATGCGGGAGCAGCGCGGACTCCAGGGGGCCAGAGAAGCACTGGCATCAAGCAGCTGCGATGGATTGCAGTTCAACCTTGCCGCGGCTGCTTCGCGGTTGCCGCCATGGCGCAGGTCGACGCCCATCCCGACTCCCGATAGAACGCAGAGACATCACCAGCGTGGCCCACTGCCGATGCCAACTCGAGCGCTGCTGTTCACTCTGATACTTACCGCGCCCCTGGCGGTACGAGCAGATGATCTGATCGTGTTGCTGCAGCAACGGAAGTGCCCGGACTGTCGTCTGGCGGATGTGGATCTTGTCCACGCCGACCTGCGGGACGCTGATCTTCAGCGAGCCCAACTGCAACGCGCCAACCTCGGGCAGGCGCGTCTCGATGGCGCAGATCTGCGGAAGAGCAACCTGCAGTTCACCAACCTGCGCGGGGCGTCCCTACGGGGAGCCGATCTGCGCGGCAGCAAGCTCTATGGCACCGATCTACGCCAGGCCGACCTCAGTGGAGCTCAGCTCGATAACGGGGCGCTCGAACAGGCGTACTGGCAGGGGGCCCAGGGCATTAGCGCTGGCGTCCGAAGCCATGCATCACTGCACAATGCTGGGGTGACGGCAGCAGAAAACGGCCAATGGAAACGGGCTGAAACCTTGTTCAGCGCTGCAATCGCCTCAGAACCAAGCGAAGCATTGAGCTGGGTGGCGCGGGGGTTGTCCCGCGGCGAACTGGGGAACACCAAGGGCGCATCCAGGGATCTGGCCTATGCCGGTGAACTGTTCGGCGAACAAGGCGACCAAGAGAAAGCCAAGCAACTTCTGGAGGCGAGCCAAAAAGCCACGGCACGCATCGCCAATCACACAACCAACGGTGGCAATGGCATTGGGTCGCAGCTACTCAGTGGTGCACTTTCCACCGCTCAGGCATTGGCACCCATCGCGTTGAGGGCTTTGTCGCCGATTCTGCCCTGAGTTAAAACCCCTTCTGCATCAACTGGGTGGCTTGCTGCGTGGCCGGTCGGTAGCCGTAACCGAACACACCTCCCTGGTCATCATCGAGAACGCGAGGGGTCACAAGAATCACCAGTTCGTCCTTAGATCTTGTTGATTGCCTCCTGCGGAACAAGCTGCCAAGCAAAGGGAGATCACCCAAAAAAGGCCACTTGCGAACTACCTCGAGCTGCGATTCAGACACCACACCGGTAAGGATCAATGTCTGACCATCCCTCAGACGAATAGATCCAGACTCCAATTCACGTCTATTAAAATTGTAGATCTGCACACCACCCGTATCTGATAAAGAAGATTGAGCCGCAGGAATAGGAATAGAAATCGAGGGATACAAGTTCATGGTGATAAACCCATTGTCATCAATCTTGTCAACATTCACCTCGAACGTAAGCCCAGCATTTTCCTTTTCATAGGTGTATGAAGTTGTACCCGTGTCACCATTTTCATCCCGATAAACATTCACAACGTAATCCTGACCAGTTTCGACAATCGCCTTCTGCCCTTCCTGTACCAACAATGTCGGCTGAGCGAGTATTTTTGCATTTCGCGCTACAACCTGGGCTTCAAGGTAGGCATAGAAAGAATTGTCTGGCTGCCGGTACTGATTCGAATCTGACACATAAACAGGGCGGCCTTTCTTGTCGTAAACAGGCTTCAGGATCTGATCCGCAGCTGGATCTTTCGAAGGCACATAAATAGGCTGGCCATTGGCGTCATAAACAGGCTTCAAAGTCTGTGGCGCAGCCGGGTCCGAGCTGGGCACATAAATCGGACGCCCCATCGAGTCCAGCTTCGGCACCAGCACCGGATCGCCTCCTGGAGTTTGCGGTGGAAAAACCGCCTGCTCCTGGACCACTGGATTCACCACCGCCTGAGATGCAACCACCGGGTCAATGACGCGCTGCTGTGGAACCTGCCCTCGGTTTGGGTACGTGCCAGGAACACCTGAAAAACCCTGGCCATAAAGCCCTGAGCCGGCCGTGCCACCCGGCTTGGCCTGGCCAAAGTTGAGATGCCCCGTGCCGCTGTCGCTGACAATAAAAGTGTCCCCCATACGGGCAGAGAAACTGGAATCAAGAAGCTCATCATTATTGAGGTTCACGTTCAAAATCTGTACCTTCACTGCCACTTGGCGACGGCGCAAATCAAGCTGCTTAAGATAATTCTCAGCCGAGGCGATTAGCTGAGGATCTCCAACCAGAGTGACTGTCCCAAGACGCGTATCTGTGGTCCCCGTCAAACCAATCAAGGGGCCAACAGAAGCGCCATAGGTTTCAACTTTGGTCGTTTTCTGCGTGGACCGACTGGCCTGATTACTCAGCTGACTTGTCCCGACGGATGAGGGTTCACCGGTTGTCGTGGTGATCGTATTGATCACATTCATCGATGCGCCAAGACTGGCCAAATAATCTGCAGCCTTGTCAACTTTCACTTGATTCAGTCGAAACACCTTGGACATCTGCGGGCCAAATGTCTTCGATGAAACAGAGGTGCCCACCATCAGGGTTTGACCATCCAACCTGGCCTGAAGACCCGACGCCAACAGCACACTGTTCAAGGCCCGGTCGAATCGCTCGTCCCGGAACGCCATCGTCACGCCCACAGGATTCGCCTGGTCGGCATCCTGATCGGATTCGCCCACATAGACGAAGCCATACCCACCCAAACGAGCTAATGACATCAAGGCATCCTTCGCTGGCGCATTGTTCAAGGTCAGGGAGACTGAAGGACCCTGGGCCAGCACGTAACTGCGGTTGCTGAGCAGCATGGACCCGACAGCGATATCCCCCAAGGGGGGTGCTGAAGCACGGGCTCGCATCGGAGGAACAACTACAGGTTGCTGAACCCGTCCCGGCCGGCTCAGATCCAGGCGCCCGCTCTGCAGCGCTGTTGTACGAATCGGCAACTGACGAAATGACACGATCAAATTGGAACCATCCGCATTGATCATGGGCTCAGGCAAAGCCATTCCCTCCATGGCTCTGACTGACAGTTCGAAGTCCGAATCCGCTCCAGCCTTGAGCCTGACCTCTGCCAAGCCAACGGATGGCATCGCGACATCCTGAGGAACGACCAATGCAGACGACGAGGTGCCACGCAAACGGCCAGACCAGCGCGATGAAGAACGGCGCTGGCTGATCAAGCGCGGATTACTGCCAAGACCCGAAACGACAAGATCGACGCGATCCCCGAAACGACGCAGCTTCAAGGCGACCGTCGTTCCAGCCACGGCGGGTGCAGGCGCCAGCACGGCAGCCATCTCTGCAGTCGAACAACTGAAACCGATCAGCAGGGCAAGGGAAAGCGAACGTCGAAACAATGAGCTCCCCACTTCCGTTGTCGCTCTCAGAAGACATCAGGCCGATGGTATCGATCAGAACCGACGATCACCAGACTTAACTGGGCGGCGTTTCCTGGGAATTGCCTGAATCGACATCGATCTCCTTCTGTGGGTCATAGAAGCTCAGTTGAAGGGTCAACTCAGTTCTCAATGCAACAGGAGCTGATGCAGCCTGATCGTCGTTGCTCGTCGCAGCTGCCTTGATCTCAAGGTCACTGCTTTCCACCAAGAGTTCCAGCGACTCCATCTTTTGAAGAAACTCCTGCAGACCGGCGTAGGAGCCGCGAACCTCTAAGGCAACCGATGACTTCTGATAACCCAGGGCCAAGAGAGGGTCTGCCGAATCAGGCTTGTCATCTCCTGATCGCGATGTCGACGATGCTTGTTGGGATTCTGAGGATGACGTCGACACATTGATGGGTGCATAGCGCTGAATCGTCACGCCAGACATCAAGGCTTGTTGATTCAGAAGCGCCAGAAAGGTCTGCACCTTGTCACGCCCGGCCAACAAACCAATTAACAGCGCCTGCTCCTGTTCAGCCTGTTCAAGGGCAACGCTCGCCTTCTCAAGCTGCTTCACCAAAGCCGGCAGATTGCGCTGCAACTGAAGCAAGGAATCGCGGCGTCGCTCCAGCTCATGCGTGTCCTGCCAAACAGGCGGCAAGAACACAAGAAGCAAGGGCATGCTGAAAAGGAGACCAAAGACAATGGGCAGACCCACCAACACCCGACCACGGATGATCCATTGGCGACGCTTGGAGGGAATGAGATTGGTCACAGGGCAATTCCCTTCTCTTGAAGAAACTCATAACGACGCGCCAAACCATTCGCTCCCAGTTCACGAAGACGTTCTGGAGTGGTCTGAACCGACGGATCCAGTGCTGCTTCGAGGCTGAATTCAATCAGTCCGTCGTCGTTCGACGTGGCCTTCTGAACAGATGTTCCATCGAGGAGGACATCATCAAGGGATTCGAGGTTGAGCGCCAAAGCATTGATCCGCTCAAAAGCGTCATCCCCTTCCGCTTCACCTTTGATCAGGAGCTGAGAAGGAAGGACGTCAAGCGAGAGCAGGCGGACACCCTGAGGGGTGACCTGTCGCATCTGCTCCAACAGCGCTGATCCGGAGCGCAAAGCCACCAGTTGAACAGCGATGCGCTTGGTTTGTTGATGCAGAGCCTTGCGCTCTTTCGCCATGGTCTTCAGCCGAGTCTGAGCATCCCCAACACGCCCCTCCAATGGAGCAAGTTCGACAACCTCTGCCTCAAGACGGCGCTGCTGATTCTCCAAGGCAAACAACAAAGCCAAGGGAGCCAAGAGCAAAACAACCCCCAGTACTGCACCTTTCAGCAACAGTCGGGGGAGTGGTTCGATAACAACAGGCTCAGGCGGGAGGCCGAGCTCAACCCGGCGTTGCTGCAATAAATCCGGCTTGGGCCAATCCCGACGTGCCGTCATCGCTCCTCCTCCTGCAAAGCCAACAGCGCCAGGTGCTGAAGGGGTGACAGCACATCAGCAGGCTCGTCTTGGTCAGCACCATCGATGTGATCCGATGATTCAAACCAATCGGGCAAGGGCTGGTTCAAGCAGCTTTCCCCTGCGGCAGCATCAACAAGGGGCAACCAATCATCGAGCTGTTCGGTCGGCACCGACAACCACCATCCGAGGACTGATGGCGAAGCCAAACGGGCCTGCCAAGCGGCAACACAGGTCCGAATCTCGCTGCGACAGCTGACAGGATTCTCTTCCACGAGGGCATGATCTACCTCAGGAACCTGCTGACGAATCAACAGCAAACGAATGCTCTTTTGCTCCACCACAAGCCAGGCCAGGTCGCCAGGCCATGCCTGCGTGAACTGATGCAAGGCCCTTTGAGCTGCCGTCAGCGACCAATCGACGCGCCTTAGCGGCAGATCAGCGAATTCCGCCACCTCGGTCCAGCCCTGGATTAACTGTCGCGGCACACCCACCACCGACAAAGCGTCCTGCACCGGCGAGGAGGTGATGTAGCTCTCCGCCAAATCAAAAGGCAGATTGAGAGTCTGCAAGGACGGGGGCAACAAACCTGGCCCGCGATCCGATCCGTAGCCGTCGACAACGCACCACGCAGCAGCCCGCAGGGGTAGGCAAAGCACCAGTTCTGCCCCGGGGAGATCGCAGTCGAAGATCAGATCGGCGATGAAGTCACCAAGCGCTTCCCGTTGCAAAGGCACACCATCACGGCAGGCGCCATCAGGCAAGAGAGCGGAACGAAACCTCCAATGTTGACCGGAGCCCCAGCAAAACTGCAAACGGTCGTCGGAGACGACCACCAGCACAGGGCGCGGATGAATCAGACGTGACCAAGCAAGACGGAAGCTTTGCCACTGCGGTAACTCAGGCAACATCAGTGGCGTCACTGGAGTCAGACCAGTAACCAAAAGCTATCAAAGCTCAGCAAAAATGGAAGTAACGATCAACCGATGAAAACCGAGTGAGACACAGCTGAGAATCAGCAATGAAAATGGCATTCACGCCACAAAACACTAAAGTGATTATGGATTGTTGTTGGCCATGACAGGACGCCTCGTCAAAGATATCAACCTCAATGGCAGCTCTTCACCTAACGAGCTAATTGACATTGAGGGCATTCTTTACTTTGCCGCAGAGACAGGAACAATCGCCAGCGATAACAGCAACGTAGAAACTGATAACGAAGAAGAGGATACAACTATTGACGATCAAAATTCTGATACGACCAAAGCCATTGGCCTCTGGAAAAGCGACGGAAGCGAGGGAGGCACACGACTGCTGCGCTCTTTTGAGGGGGTCAGCAACCTCGTCGAGGCGAATGGGCTTCTTTACTTCATCGCCCAGACAGAACAAAATTTTGAGCTATGGAGCAGCGATGGAACCGAGGCTGGAACCCGGCGAGTCGACGCATTATTTCCAGGTTCAGATAATTTTTCCGCTTACAACTTATTTACCGTCAACGACACGTTATTTTTCAGCGCAAGCGGCTCGCAAGGGGGCGCATCCGGAGAGAGTGGATCCGGAGGACAAGGCAATGGCTATGAATTATGGCGCTGGGAGGGAGATGACGTTGGAACCAAGCTGTTCAAAAATTTATTCCCCGACAGGTACATCACAGAGCAGAAACTCGAACCAGACGATGAAACAGGGGAGCTAACACTAACAATTAACACAGCTGAGTTCAACGCCAGCACCCCTGAATTTTCCACAGATTCTTTCCCTGGAAACTTTACAAGCGCCGGAGGGGGAAACTTCTTCTTCACGGCTTACTCGACCCAAACCGTCAAAGCAAGCACAAGTAGCTTTGCGGACGGGTTGCAACTTGGCGGCATCGAACTCTGGTTCAGCGATGGAACAGAGAATGGAACATATGCGATCCCAATTAACAACGAAACTTATAATATTTATAATCCAACAAGTGGATCGTTCCAACCTCCATCAATTTTCAATGAATACTACACAGCCACAGGCAGCTCATTCCCGAATCATTTAACAAAATTCAAGAACAAACTTTACTTTACAGCCAACAATGGCGTCAGCGGATTCGAATTATGGAGCATCAAAAACACAGGTATTGGTCAAAAGCTTGTCAAAGACATTCATCCAGATAACAGCTCCAGTCCCAAAGAACTGACGGTTGCCGGCGGTCGACTTTATTTCACAGCCGACGACGGCAGTGGCAGGCAACTTTGGGTCGTCAATAAAAAGAATAAGGCAAAAAAGGTAAAAAATAGTGGCAAAGATCCGCGACACCTCACTGAAATCGACGGCAAACTCTTTTACTCAGCGAGTTCCAGCAAGGAGGGCCGCGAGCCTTGTTTCATCAACTCCAAAAACAAACCACAACAGATCCAAGACATCAATCCTGGCATTCGCTCTTCAAATCCGCAACAATTCCAACTCATTCGCGAAAATACGAAGAAGGGTGGAAGCAAAAAGATCCTTTATTTTTCTGCCAACGGAGGCGAGCGCGGGATCGAGCTGTGGAGCCAAAATCTCAGCAAAAAAGGCAGCAAAGCAACACGCTATGCAGACATTTACAGCGGAGTACCAAGCAGTGACCCCCGCAATCTGATCAATGCAAATAACACCCTCTTCTTTACAGCAAATGACGGCAGCTCTGGCCGAGAACTGTGGACGGTGGATGCATACCAACCAAGTTCTTCCGAGACAGAGACAGACCCTGAAGCATGCGATCCAGGCAAACCCGGCAGCTGCGATACGAATCAATCCAACACAAGAAAAAGCAGTCTGGTTAAAAACATCAGACAGAAGTCACAAAGCTCAGATCCATCTGAACTACACAATCATCGCGGGGAGTTATTTTTCAGCGCCACCAATGGGAGAACAGGGTTCGAACCTTGGGTCAGCCGTGGAACGGCAAAATCCACAAACTTGTTCAAAGACATCAACAACGGCAGCGGAAGCTCCTCACCATCATCATTCATAAGTCATAAAAAGACACTGTTCTTTGCTGCTGATGATGGGCGTAAAGGATCTGAACTCTGGATCTCCAATGGGGGCAAGAAGGGAACCAAGCTCGCCGCAGATATACATCGCGGGGAGGAGGGATCATCACCATCGGATTTGCTCACGCAAGGAAACACACTTTACCTAAGTGCCGATGACGGCATTCATGGACGCGAGCTCTGGTCTTACAACATCAAATCAGGAAAACACCACCTGGTTCGAGACATCCGCACAGGTTCACGCGTGGGGTCCAATCCAAGTGAATTGACCCCCGTGAATGGACAGATTGTCTTTGCTGCTGAAGGCAATGTCTACGGTCGGGAACTATGGCGCAGTGATGGTACAAAAAATGGTACCAATTTGCTGCTGGATATCAATCCAGGAGGCCTGGATTCCAACCCAGCAGACTTAAGCCTGCTCGATGGCAATCTTTATTTCACAGCAAACACATACTTCAACGGGCGTCAGATTCTCAAACTGGATGGCAGCGGCTTAAACGTCACTGAAATGATTGGGAGCTCTGGTGAAGCGACTGCAACGGAACCCAGCGATCTCTATGCATCACGGGATCAATTGTTCTTCAGCGCTGAAACAACCCTGGATCCAACCCAAGAAGAAGCGACGTCGTCACCCTCCACGGGAGCAGGATCCAATTCCGGATCGGATCCCGGTGGCTTCATGATTGCTGCCGATGGAATTGAAGAAGAAGCACTTGAATCCATCGAAACTTACAACAGGAGAATAGATGACTACAGAGAATACGATGATCCTGAGTGGCTTAATCTTGCAAGATACTCGGCAAATAGACTAGCAACCTCTAGCGTTGTCGATAACAATGACGCTTCACTCGCCGAAGATTGGAATCGATATTATCAACCACTCTCCGACCAATCACTTTCTACTTCCCTTCCCATTCGGATCCCAGACGGCATCCCCTCCACTGCAGCCAGACGCAGCACAACCACATCAGCGGGTGACAGCAATCTTTCGCCCATTGCAGAGACCGACAACAACAGCCTTGGCCGTGAGCTCTGGATCTCCGATGGACGGGTGAACGGCAACACACTCCTGAAAGACATTCATCCCGGGGAAGGCAGCTCCAATCCCCAGGGCTTCACCAGCGTGGGCGCCAAAACCTACTTCAGTGCTGATGATGGTCAATCCGGAGAAGAGCTGTGGGTGAGTGACGGCACAGAAGCAGGAACCTTCTTGCTCAGTGACATCAACCCAGGCCCGAAGGATTCCTCCCCGCGAGCGATCACGGAAGTTGATGGTGCCATTTATTTCTCAGCCAAAACCGACCGATATGGACGTGAATTGTGGAAGCTGGGCCAGCCAGAAACAAGCCAAGCCAAGAATGGTGGGAAAAACACAACCCGAGGCCAAGAGGTTGAGCTAACACGACTCGTCTACGACGCCGCCGGCAAAGGACGTTTGCGCGGCAAACGCAACACCACCGATGAATTCATCTTCTCGCGTGAGAAGCAATTCGGCGCCAAGAAAGCCGATCAGATCATTGGTTTTTCCGCTCAAGAGGGAGACACGATTCAACTCAACGCCGAAGTCTTCCCTGGCTTCAAACGGAAACGCTTCAAGGTCGTCAACAGCCTGCGAAGCTTTAATCGACAGTTGGAACAATCGAGTTCAATCATCTATTTCCAACCCCTCGGGGAACTCTATTTCGATCGGAACGGACGCGAGCCAGGCCTGGGGGATCCCAAGGATTCAGGCCTGTTTGCCGTTCTCAAGGGGGCTCCAGACCTCAACGCGACAGACATTGGCTTGATTTGAGCGGAGTTCAGTCCTGCCAGGGCAAACCGCTGCCGGAGGCCTCCGCAATGTTGCGGAGGCCGTGGCGATCCAATTGCAACAGCAGTCCCTCCAGAATCCGCGGCACCAGATCCGGCCCCTGAAAGATCCAGCCGGTGTAGAGCTGCACCAGAGAAGCCCCTGCGGTGATGCGCTCCCAGGCGACTTGCGCAGAATCAATCCCACCCACACCGATCAACGGCAGCGCCGGGCCAGCACTGGCCCGCAAACGACGGATCACCTCCTGGGCCCGCTGACGCAGGGGGGCACCGCTGAGACCACCGGCCTCCTCCGCCAGCGTGCGCCCGGTCTGCGGCAGCCGCCGCTGCTCCAGGCCGAGGCGATTGAGACTGGTGTTCACTGCAATCACGCCGGCCAGACCTTCCTCAAAGGCCAGACGAGCGACGGAATCGATGGCCTCATCATCCAAATCCGGAGCGATCTTCACCAGCAAAGGCGGGCAAGCCGGCAGCCGCCGCAAGCGCTCCACCAGACGACGCAACTGGGCTGTGTCCTGCAGATCCCGCAGCCCGGGGGTGTTGGGGGAACTGACGTTGATCACCGCATAGTCCGCCAAGGGCGACAACAACTCCAGGGAAGCCGCGTAGTCGTCCGGTGCCTGCTCCAGGGCCGTGATCTTGGATTTGCCAACGTTGATGCCAAGCACCGCTGGCCGCCGGCCAGGCGGATCCAGGCGTTGACGCTCCAGCGTTTTCAACAGTGCCTTGGCGCCATCGTTGTTGAATCCCATTCGATTCAACGCGGCCTGCTCCTCCGCCAAACGGAACAGGCGTGGTTTGGGGTTGCCCGGCTGGCCATGCCAGGTGACGGTGCCCACTTCGGCGAAGCCAAAGCCGAAGCGATCCCAGATGCCAGCAGCCACACCGTTCTTGTCGAATCCCGCCGCCAAACCCACCGGGTTGGGGAAGCGGCAGCCAAACAACACCTGCTCCAGGCGCAGATCACGCCGTTGCAGATCCGCCGCAACACCATCCAGCACGGTGGACACCCCGGGCCAGCGGCGCCGCAGGCTGGCCTGACCCAGGGCCGTGAGCGCAGTGCGCGACAGCTGTTCAGCATCCAGGCCGTCGTCGCGCGCCAGCACCGGACCCAGCCAACGCTGATAGAAGGCACCGCTGCTGAGCGGTCCTGTCGAAGAGGACGGCGACATGCGCTGGCTCATGACTGTTCTGATCCTGCCTCGCGACGCTGCAGGGTCCAGCGCCCCTCCGCCTGGGGCTCGACGGTCCAATCCCTCCAGATCCAGCTCTCCCTTTTGGTTTCCAGCTGTTTGAGAGGCTTTTCCACCAATTGCGCCAGCTCCAACAGCGAAAGGCTGTAACCACCCTGTGCCAAGCGATCCGCCAACTCCAAGCGCGACAACAGCTGCAGCAGAGGCTTGGGGGCCAGCTCGGAGGATCCCTGCTTCAGAACCAAGTTCGGCTGGGCGTTATGGGAGAACGCCACAGCGATGCGATCCACCCGTTCGTTGTCTGGATCACCGCTGTGACCTTTGACATAGCTCAGGGGGACGTCGTCCAGTCGGGCGGCATCGAGGGCCTTCCAGAGGTCCTGATTGAGCACAGGCTTGCCGGCAGCCGTTTTCCAGCCTTTGCGCTTCCAACCTTTGATCCAGGAGCCCAGGCCATCAATCAGGTATTTGCTGTCGGTGCGCAGGGTGAGATCCGGATGACGGGGCAGCTGCTCAAGCCGTTGCAACACCTCCAACGCCGCCTGCAGTTCCATGCGGTTGTTGGTCGTGTCGGGAGCATGACCACCGAATTCCTCAACACTGCCGTCTTCAAAACGCAACAGGGCACCCCAACCACCCGGACCTGGGTTGCCGCTGCAGGCACCATCCGTCGCTGCAGCCACGACCCGTCCCCGTCCTTCCGCCATTGATGAGTCCCAACGCTGTTCGGTACAACACGGTTTCTGGCGTCACCGTGGATGAGCCGAACCTACCTGCGGGCTGCCGGTCTGACTGCCGTGGGGCTCCTGGCCGCTGGCCTGCCGCAGGAGAGCGCAGCGCGAGCCCTGTTCGACAGCACAGCCCTGCCGCAGGAGCGCTTTGCTGTGCTGGCCCAACCGATCGGCGGAGCCCAATGGAAACTGCTCGTACTGGAACAGATCAAGGCCCTACCGCGCTGCTGGACGCCCCGCCAAGACGGCCTGGTGGAGCCCAGCCTGAATCGCTTCGACTTCAGCGGCATCTGCAAGCGCTACCTGGACAGCAATGGCTACTCGCTGCGCAGCGGTGGCCAGGATCTCGGAACGCGCTTCCGCTTCCGGCTCAAGCAATCCGGCAGATCGTTGAGGCTCGAAGCCCTCGACCCCCAGCAACGGGCGCCACTGCTGGTGGGTCAAGCACGCATCCTGGAACGCGATCCCAACGGGTTCGTGCCCCTGCAGCTGGAGCCTGGCTGGGCGCTGGAACGGCGCACCTACCAAGGCCGCCAGCTGAACCACCTGTATTTCGCCCACCAGGCACCGGTGAACCAACTGCTCGCGCTGGCCAGCAGCAGCGGCCAACGCTCAGGCTTCAGCCGACTGGGAGCCCCGATGCCCCCGATCGCACCACCGCCTCTGCCCTCTGAAGGAGCAACACCGCGACGCACAACACACCGACGCACAACTCGCCTCGCCAGCAATGCTCCGATCCGGCTGCAGGTGATCCCCTACCGCCCTTGAGGACCAACCGTCACAGTGCCAGTTGATAGAGCGACCAGACAGGGGCTGACAATGCAATCCCCGCTCTTACTTTGAATTTGTGTGAGGAGTGCCGAACGCCTCTTAAGGGTCGAAACAAGGACAGACTCCTGAACGCGTTCCTCTCGACAAAAGCTCCGCCTTCGGCGGGGCTTTTTTGTTGACCATAGAAAAATAACAAAAAAACCGGTCCTCGAAGGGACCGGTGCCTGATGGGAAACAGGTGGAGAGGGACAAGCCCTCTCCCAAGGCGATCACTTGAGGGTGACTTTTCCGCCTGCTTCTTCGATGGCCTTCTTGGCAGCCTCGGCGTCGTCCTTGGAGACAGCTTCCTTGACGGCCTTGGGAGCAGCCTCGACCAGAGCCTTGGCGTCGCCCAGACCCAGACCGGTGACCTCACGGACAGCCTTGAGGACCTTGATCTTGGCGGAGGCGTCGAAGCCTTCGAGGATCACATCGAATTCGGTCTTCTCTTCAGCGGCCTCGCCACCGCCACCAGCAGCGCCGGGGGCAGCCATCACAACACCAGCAGATGCTGCGGCAGACACACCGAAGGCCTCTTCGATCTGCTTGACGAGCTCGGAAGCTTCAAGCAGGGAGAGGGATTTCAGCGATTCGAGAATTTCGTCGGTTTTTGCAGACATGGTTTTGAAAGGGGAAGCAACAGATCAATGAACAGTGGTCTCGGCAGGGCCGAATCAGCCTTCGCCGCCTTCGGCGTGCTGCTTGAGTGCCCTGGCCATACCAGAGGGAACCTCGTTGATGCCCACAGCGACCTTCGTGGCCACAGCGTTGATGGCACCGGCGATCTGAGCCATGAGCTGCTCCTTGGAGGGGAGATCGGCAATGGCTTTGATCTCGTCCTGAGACAGGAGCTTGCCTTCGAAAAGGCCGCCCTTGGTCTCGGACTTCTTGAGTTCCTTCTGGAAGGTCTGAACGGCCTTCACACCGGCGCCAATATCGCCCTTCACCAGGACGAAGGCGTTGGTTCCGGTCAGCAGGGAATCGAGGCTGGCCCAGTTGCTGTCACCATCAATGGCACGGCGCATCAAGGTGTTTTTGGTCACCTTGCAAACGCTGTCGCTGGCCCGCAGACGATCCCGCAGGTCAGACATTTCCTTGATGGACAGGCCCTTGAAATCAAGGACAAGTGCCAGTTCGGCGTCGGCGAGGAGCTCTTTGAGCTCTCCGACGATCTGCTGCTTGTTCTCCAGCGTGCGGCCCATAGGGATTGGATCGGATCAAAGGAACAAGCTGGGCACACGGCCGATCGAGTCTTCAAAAGGAAGACGAGGCCGCGTGCCGATCCAATCCCGAATGGGACAAAACCGTGTCGCGTCTGCCTCGGCAGGGATTACATCAACGGGAATGACTGACGTCATGCCCAGGGACATCCTGCTGTCTCTGGCCGGGCGCGTGCCCGATTTGGCTTTCGCCAATCGTTAAGTGTAGAGGAGAGCCGGATCAGCTCCCCTGCTCGATGTCCTGCAGAGCAGAGAAATCGACTTCAACGGAAGGACCCATGGTGGAGGTCACATACAGGGACTTCCAGTAACGGCCCTTAGCACCGCTGGGCTTGTTGCGGTCGATGGTTTCCTGCAGGGTCTTGAGGTTCTGCAGCAGGGCATCGGCACTGAAGCTGGCCTTGCCGAAGCGGACGTGAACGATACCGGTGCGGTCGGCACGGAATTCCAGTTTGCCGGCCTTGAATTCCTTGATCGCAGCCTCGAGGTCCGTGGTGACGGTGCCTGCCTTGGGGTTGGGCATCAAGCCACGGGGGCCGAGAACCCGACCCAGCTTGGCCACCTTGGGCATCATGTCGGGGGTGGCAATCAACAGGTCGAAATCCATTTCGCCCTTGCTGATGCTTTCCACCAGGTCTTCTTCACCGGCGAGTTCGGCACCGGCAGCTTTGGCTTCAGCCACCTTTTCACCGCGGGTCACCACAGCGATGCGCACGGTCTGACCGGTGCCGTTAGGCAGAGCCACGGTGGTACGCAGCTGCTGGTCGGTGTATTTCGGATCGATGCCGAGGCGCACATGGGCCTCCATCGTCTCGTCGAATTTCGCGTTGGCGTTGTCCTTCACCAGGGCAATCGCCTCGAGGGGTGCGTAGGCACGGTCCTCGATCTTGCCGGCCAGGCTGGCCAGGCGCTTGGAGATTTTGGGCATGTTCAGGGTTGGGGTTCAGACGACATCAGGGATGCCTCCCCCGAATGGGTTAGAGAAGCGATGCAGCGACGTCAGTCGCTGATGGAAACGCCCATATTGCGGGCGGTGCCTTCGATGATCCGCATGGCGGACTCAACGCTGGTGCAGTTGAGGTCAGGGAGTTTGGTCTTGGCGATCTCTTCGAGCTGAGCTCGAGTGATCGATCCAACACTGCCCTTGGCGGACTCACCGGATCCCTTTTGGATCTTTGCGGCCTTGGTGATCAGCACCGACGCCGGAGGCGTCTTGGTGATGAAGGTGAAGCTGCGGTCTTCGAAGACCGAGATCTCCACCGGAATCACATAACCGGCTTTGTCCTGCGTCCGAGCGTTGTACTCCTTGCAGAACATCATGATGTTCACACCGTGCTGACCGAGGGCAGGGCCCACCGGAGGCGCGGGGTTGGCTTTGCCGGCATCTAGGGCCAGCTTGATCACAGCTACGACTTTCTTGGCCATCGGCTGGGTGGTTTGGACAGCTGCGGATCACCAGACCCGAGGGTCGGCTGCGGCGGAATGGTTGCCCACTCCCAAGGCCGCCCTCCGCAGGGAGACGGCCGCCGCAAGGGTCAGTTCTGTTTGCTGATCTGGGAAAACTCCAGTTCCACCGGGGTCTCTCGACCAAAGATGGAGAGCAGGGCCTTGAGCTTGTTGCGCTCGCCAGACACCTCGATCACTTCGCCCTGGAAGTCCTTGAACGGACCAGCCGTCACCAGGATCTGATCGCCTTCGGTGAGATCCACCTTGACAACGGTCTTTTTCTGGGCAGCCCGCTTGAAGATGCGGTCCACCTCAGAGCGGCTCAGAGGCCGGGGCTTGATGTGACCACGCGCCTTCCCGGTGGCACGCCGGTCTTCAGCACCGACGAAATTGATCACGTTCGGGGTGCTCCGCACCGCCATCATCGTGTCCTCATCCAGCACCATCCGCACCAGCACATAACCGGGGAACACCTTCTCCTCGGTGGACTGACGGGTGCCGTCCTTCTTCAGTTTGACGGCAGGGGTCTGGGGAATCTCGATTTCGAGAATTCGGTTGCTCACACCGAGGGTGACGGCCCGCTGCTCCAGGGTGGCCTTGACCTTCTTCTCGCAGCTGGAGGCCACCTGAACGGCGTACCAACGGGCGATGGCCGTATTGGCGACAGCTGCCGCAGGCAAGGTGCCGTCGTCCCCCTCATTCGGGGCCGGCAGATCAAGCACCTCAGGGGCGTCCGGTGTGGTCAGGTCGTCGGGCACGGCGAGAAAGGTGATATCGAGTCAGCGGAACACCTGGGACGAAGCCCACCCAAAGAAGCGACTGACAGCCGCGATGGTGGCGGCCGAAAGGCTGACCATCAGGATCACAGCGATGGATTCGCTGAACAGTTGCTGGCGGCTGGGCCAGACCACGAGTTTCAGCTCATCAACCGTGTCCGCCAGAAAACCACCGGATTTGGTGGAATCGGCAGCGGCTTTTGAGCCGTCGGAAGTGGTGGTGTCCTCAGAGATGGGGCTGGTCACGGGGATGGGACCGGAAGTTGACAACGGTGCCGGTAGGCACTTCGCCAAACAGACACCCTACCGGATGCCCTCAAACCCCCACCGGATCGAACACGAGAGCATCGGCGCCAGCCTCCCCCAGCCGCACCGTCACACCACTGGCTCCGGCGAAGCGCTCCTCGAGCAGCAGCGTGGAGAGCGGATTTTCCAACTGACGCCGCAACACCCGACGCAGGGGCCTCGCCCCGTACTCCGGTTCATGGCCCTGACGGGCCATGGCTTCAGCGACAGCATCGTCCACCTGAAGGGCAAGACCCTGCTCGGCCAACAGGGCAGCGAGGTCCTTCAGTTGCAACTGGACAATCCGCACCAGATCGGAGACCTCCAACGGACGGAAACGAATCACCTCATCAATGCGGTTGAGGAATTCAGGCCGGAACTGGCTGGAAAGCGCTGCATCCACCTGCTGTTGCAGGGCTGACTCATCCGTGGATCCCGAGCGAGCATGTTCAAGGATCGCCGGGCTGGCCAGATTGCTGGTCATCACGACCACGGTGTGGCGGAAATCAACGGTGCGGCCCTGGGAATCGGTGAGCCGGCCGTCATCCAGCACCTGCAGCAGCAGGTTGAACACATCGGGATGGGCCTTCTCCACTTCATCGAGAAGCAGCACCGCATAGGGCCGGCGGCGCACGGCCTCCGTGAGTTGCCCCCCTTCCTCGTAACCGACATAACCCGGAGGAGCACCGATCAGCCGAGCCACGGCGTTCCGCTCCATGAACTCGCTCATATCGAGGCGAACCAGCGCCTCCTCTTCATCAAACAACGAGCCCGCGAGCGCCTTCGCCAGCTCGGTCTTGCCGACGCCGGTCGGCCCCAGGAACAGGAACGATCCCACCGGACGACGGGGATCCTTCATGCCGGCTCTGGCCCGGCGGATAGCAGCGGCAACGGCCGTCACCGCCTCGCCCTGACCAATCACCCGTTCGGCGAGATGGGCGTCCAGATCCAGGAGTTTGCGCCGCTCACCCGCCAACAGACGCTGCACGGGGATCCCGGTCCAACGGGCCACCAGATCCGCGATGTCACCGGCCTCCACCTGCTCGCGCAACAGGGCCGTCCCAGCCGACTGTGCCTCCGCCTGGGACGCCTCCAGTTCATCCCGGCGCTGCTGCACCCGGTGCAGCTGGTCGTACTGGAGGCGGGCCGCTTCTTCGAGGTCACCATCCCGCTCGGCCTCAGCGATGGCGTGCCGCAGGTCTTCGTCCTGCTGGAGCAGCTGGCCGAGCTCCTCCAGCTGACCGCGCTCCTCCTGCCAGCGCCGCCGCAGATCATCCAGTCGCGTGGACACTTCAAGCCGGTTGCGCTGGAGCTGAATCCGCTCCGCTTCAGGGGCCTGCTCAGCGGCGAGCAGGGCCAGTTCAACGCGACGCAGATCCGCCTCGGCCTCCTCCACCACCTGCGGCTTGGAGGTGACCTCCATCTTCAGTTGCGCCGCCGCTTCATCGATCAGATCAATGGCTTTGTCCGGCAGGCAGCGATCGCTGATGTAGCGGTCGGCGAGACGGTTGGCGGTCTGAATGGCCTCATCGGTGATGCTGACGCCGTGGTGCAGCTCGTAGCGCTCCTTCAGGCCGCGCAGAATTTCGAGGCTCAGCTCCAGATCCGGCTCGCGGATCACCACCTGCTGGAAGCGACGGTTGAGGGCCGGATCCTTTTCCACCGTGAGCCGGTAATCCTCCGGCGTGGTGGCACCGATGCAGCGCAGATCGCCACGGGCGAGGGCGGGTTTCAACAGGCTGCCGGCATCGGTGCTGCTGCGATCACTGCCGACAACGGTGTGCAGCTCATCGATGAACAACACCACCCCGGAATCGGAACCACTCACCTCCTCGAGAACCGAGCGCAGGCGTTCCTCGAACTGACCTCGGAACTTGGCACCGGCAATCAAAGCCCCGAGATCCAGCGCTACAAGCCGCAGACCCTGCAGCGACTCCGGCACTTCACCCGCCACGATCCGCTGCGCCAGCAGCTCAGCAATCGCTGTTTTGCCAACACCGGGTTCACCGATGAGCACAGGATTGTTCTTGCTCCGGCGCGAGAGCACCTTGATCAGGTTGCGAATTTCAGAATCGCGACCGATCACTGGATCCAGGTTGCCGGCCTCCGCTTCTTCGGTGAGATCCCGTCCATAGGACTCCAAGGCCGTGGGGGGCTCCGGCAAGGGGGCCTCAGGGGCGGGCGGCTGGGGGGTAACAGGGGCGACAGGCTCTGGCCCGCGCACCGCACGGGAGGAGGAGGCAACGCGCGCCACCCGTTCACGGCGGGGCGATTCCTGCTGCAGCTCCGGCTGAGCCCGCGGCATTGACCGCTCCTGGGGTGGAACGGAAGCCCCAGCACGTTGGTCCATGCCCGGTTGGATCAGCTGCTCCAGGGCATCGGCCGACAAACCAAAGCCGGCAAACAGATCAGCGCCGATGCGCGGATCGGCACCAATGGCCATCAGCACCTCCGGCAGATCGATGACGTCAGCACTCCAGCGCCGACGGATGGCATCAGCCGAATCGAGCAGCTGTTCCAGGTCATCACCGATGAAGAGCTCAGCGCCTCGCCCGGAGGGCTGATCGGCCAGCTCATCCTCCAAGCGATCCAAAAGCGCATCGATGGGGAGGGGCAAGCGCTCCACCAGGCGGCGGCAGGCGGGATCGGTGAACAGCACCTGGATCAGGTGCTCCACATCCAACTGCCCATGGCGCCAGCGACGGGCAACGTCCTGACCACTGAGCAGCAGATCCCAGGCCGCGTCGCTGAAGCGATCCGGCTCGTGGGTGAGGCTGCCGTTCAACGCTGGCGATGAAGTCATCCGGTTCTTCAGGCGTGGGCTTTGGAGGACATCTCGATCAATTCCACCTTGTAGCCATCCGGATCTTCAACAAAGGCGATGACTGTGGTGCCGTGCTTCATCGGACCAGGTTCCCGCACCACACGACCGCCCTTATCGGCAATGCCGGCACAGGTGCTGTGAATGTCCTCCACCCCCAGCGCGATGTGGCCATAGGCATCACCCAGGGTGTAGCTGTCGGTGTCCCAGTTGTGGGTGAGTTCCAGGACCGTGTGGTCCTTCTCCGACCCGTAACCGACAAACGCCAGGGTGAAGCGGCCGCTGGGGTAGTCCTTGCGACGCAGAAGCTGCATGCCCAGGACCTCGGTGTAGAAGCCCAGAGACCGCTCCAGATCAGCAACCCGGAGCATGGTGTGAAGCATCCGCATGGGTGTATGTCGAGGAGCGTGAACCTGCCGTCATTCTGGCCAGGTATGACCCGTCACAACACGAGAGAGAGGGGCGACCCATAAGATCCCCGGGTTAAGCGTCCGTCCCAACGTGATCGATTCCCTCGACCTCGTCATCGACACCATCGTGGCCCGAGAGGTGCTCGATTCCCGCGGCAACCCCACGGTTGAAGCCGAGGTGCTGCTTGAAGGAGGTGCCATGGGACGGGCCATCGTTCCCAGCGGTGCCAGCACCGGCGCCCACGAAGCCCACGAACTGCGTGACGGCGGCGACCGCTACATGGGCAAGGGCGTGGGCCAGGCCGTGAACCACATCGAAGAGCGGATCGCACCGGCCCTCTGCGGCCTGTCCGCCCTGGATCAGGCGGCTGTGGACGCCGCCATGCTGGAGCTGGACGGAAGCGACAACAAATCCAACCTGGGAGCCAACGCGATCCTGGCGGTGAGCATGGCCACCGCCCGCGCTGCTGCCAACGGGCTGGGCATCCCCCTCTACCGCTACCTGGGTGGCCCGATGGCCAACCTGCTGCCGGTGCCGTTGATGAACGTGATCAACGGCGGCGCCCATGCCGCCAACAGCCTGGACTTCCAGGAATTCATGCTGGTGCCCCACGGGGCTCCGAGCTTCCGCGAAGCCCTACGGATGGGCACCGAGGTGTTCCACACGCTCAAGAAACTGCTCAGCGACAAAGGCATGAGCACCGCCGTGGGCGATGAAGGCGGCTTTGCACCGGATCTGGGCAACGTGGAAGCCGGCGAAATCCTGGTGGAAGCGATCAGCAAGGCGGGCTACAAGCCCGGCGAGCAGATCTCCCTGGCCCTGGACGTGGCCAGCACCGAATTCTTCGAGAACGGCCGCTATGCCTTCGATGGCGGCAGCTACACCAGTGCCGAGATGGTGGGCCAACTCGAGCAACTGGTGGAGAAATTCCCGATCGTTTCGATCGAGGACGGTCTGGCTGAAGACGACTGGGATGGCTGGAAGCTTCTGACCGAACGCCTCGGCGGCAAGGTGCAGCTGGTGGGTGACGACCTGTTCGTGACCAACACCAAGCGTCTTCAACAGGGCATCGACAGCGCCACGGCCAACTCGATCCTGATCAAGGTGAACCAGATCGGTTCGCTCACCGAAACCCTCCAGGCCATCGACCTTGCAGGCCGCTCTGGCTACACCAGCGTGATCAGCCACCGCAGTGGGGAGACCGAAGACACCACCATCGCCGACCTCTCCGTCGCCACCCGCGCCGGACAGATCAAAACCGGCTCCCTCAGCCGCAGCGAGCGGGTTGCCAAATACAACCAGCTGCTTCGCATCGAAGACGAGCTGGGCAGCCAGGCCGTGTACGCCGGCGCTGTTGGCCAAGGCCCCCGCGGTAAGGCCTGATCTCAGGCCCCCGACGAACGTTCAACGGTTGGAACCGGGCAACTGCTCCAACCGTTGATCACGACGGATCTTGACCTGCATTCGGAACCAGCCCATGCCCACCGGCAAGGCAGCAGTAGCCGGAAGAAGCGACCAGAGCGGGCGGGCACTGGCACCCACAATCGCGGTAGCCAAAGCCAGGCATCCGAGCAACACCGATTGGCCGATCGATTGCTGAGCCAGGGCCATCCGGCGGAACTGACGATCCGATTCACCTAGCCGCACCTGGAGCTGAAGATCCCCCTGCTCCAGGCGTTCCAGACTTTCGTCCAAGCGCCGCGGGAAGGCCGCGGCGCGGCTGCTGAGGGCCCCGACCTGACGGCCGAGTTCGTTGAACAGATCGTTGCTGCCGGAGCCGCTGGAGGTCATGAGTGGAAGGAGATAAGGCTTGGCGATCGCCACCAAGCTAAAAGCGGGATCAAGGCTGCGGCCAACACCCTCAAACGTGGACAAGGCCCGCATCACGAAGATCAGCTCAACCGGCAGACGAAAGGGCTGGCCATACACCAGGTCGTAGAGATCGCCGGAGAGTTTGTCGATCACGTTGGCCGTGAAGGGTGGGGTGAGGGCCTCCTGCAGCATCAGCCGCACGAGACGGCGCACCGGACCCACATCAATGCCACCAGAGATCACCCCAGCCGCCTGCATCTCCTCCACCAATGCCGCTGAATCCCTCGCAGCAGCAGCGCGAACCATGGCTCCCAGACGTCGACGCAGGCCGTCTGACAACAGCCCCATCATCCCGAAGTCGTAGTAGATGAGCGCTCCATCACTCGCCACGGCGAGGTTGCCGGGATGGGGGTCGGCATGGAAGAAACCAAACCTCACCAACTGCTTGAGATAACTGGCTGCACCCACCTCAGCCACCGCGGCCGGATCAACGCCGGCTTCGATCAACGCCTCACGGTCGTTGACCTTGATACCGGGCAGGTAGTCGAGGCACAGCACACGGCGCGTGCTCAACTCCCAGACCACACCGGGGATCCTGATGCGTTCGTCATCCAGAAATTGCTGACGAAAACGAGCGGCGTACTGCGCCTCAACGCGGAAATCGAGCTCACGCAGCAGCACACGTCGACATTCCCGTGCCATCGCCGGCCAATCACGACCACGCCCCCAACTGGGATTGCGTTGCAGCACAGCTGCCACCTGCTGCATCACCTCCAGGTCAAGGCGAAACAGGCGATCGAGCCCAGGGCGCTGCACCTTGAGCACCACCTGCCGGCCACTGCGCAGGCTCGCGCGATGCACCTGGGCAAGCGAGGCTGCACCCAGGGGCTCGGGATCGAGATCGATCACCTCGGCACAGCGCGGCCCCAGCTCTCGCTCGAGCACGGTCTGCACCTGATCAAAACTGAAGGCCGGAACGCTGTCCTGCAGCGCTGCAAGTTCGGCCACCCAGCCCGCGGGGAGGATGTCTGGGCGGGCGGAGAGCAGTTGCCCCAGCTTGATGAAGGCGGAGCCCAGAGACAGCAACTCAGCCGTCAACCAACGGGCTCGCTGTTGCTGACGGTGGGCACGACGCTCGGCGGTGACACCACCGCGGTAGGTCCAGGACTGGCCATCCCACCAAAGCAACAGCAGCAGCGTCAGGACAGCGCGCCAGATGCGGAGCGCTCGCAGCAGTCCGAGCATCAGGGGCGTGCCTCGATCGCTTGGCTCAGATCAGCCACCTTGGCCCGAAGACGATCGATCACCGCCTGTGGGTTGTCCGACGGTTCCGAGGCCGACGCCCCATCTGTGCTCACCGTGACCTGATCACCCCGTTCAATCCGTTCCGCTTCGGCACGCACCTCGTCCTGAAACAGATCCCATTCCTGGCGCAGCCGTTGCGGGGCGTCTTGCGCCAGCACCGCCAACTCCGCTGCAGCGTCCGCAAAGCCGTGACCAAGGCGCGCACTAATGCGATTCACCGTGGCGCGAATCAAGGCCTCCGACGAGCCCATGGACCGATTGCATACGGCTTCAACTGTGGCAGATCCAACAGGAGATCAGGGCTGAGGCGGGGTCACGGGCTCAATGGCTTCGAAAAAGGCTTCTGCGCCAGGCGGCAGCACCAAAGGTTCCGGCTCAGCCACCAACACCGGTGAATCACCGGCTGGAACAACCACAGCAGGCATCACCTCGATGGACTCCTCAGGAAGCACCAGGGAATCGGCATTGCTTTCGTCAAGCTCGGGGACGATGGTTTGGGGGTCCGACCAGGCGGGGGCTGTCCAGACCGGGGGTTCGGGCGTCTGCAGGGCCACAGCGGGTTTGGGCGTCTCCTTAACCGCTGGCTTAACCGCTGGCTGGGGCGGACGGCTTGCAGCCTCGGCAGCTTCTAGGGCTGTGACATCCACTTGCAAGGATGAATCGTCATCACTGAACCGAGCCCGAATCTCCTGCAGGGAATCCCCTGGAAACGCGAGCGGTGTGAAAGCCTCAGGAACAGGGTCCTCAGCATTGGTCTGCAGCGTCAGCACCCGCTCGGTGATGCCGTAACCAAGGGCGAAACAACAACCAGCCACCAGGGGCCCCACCCAGAAACGTGCCTTGGCCTCAACGGGAGCGTCAGGGGAGCTGGGATGATCCACGGATGGGGCTGACGGAGACTCGGATTGTGACAGGGATTCAGAACAGAGGCTTCAGGTGGTGTAGTCGGCGTTGATGCGCACGTACTGATCCGACAGGTCACATCCCCAGGCCTGACCAGAGCCGGAACCATGCCCCAGGCCGAGGCGAATCGGAACATGCTCCTGCCGCAGAACGTTGCTGGCTGCAACGCGATCAAAGGCCACGGGTTGACCGGCCGCCATCAATTGATGGGGACCAATCCAAAGAGCAACCGCATCCGGATCGAAGGACACACCAGAGCGACCCGCGGCCGCCACGATCCGCCCCCAGTTCGGATCCCGGCCATGGACTGCGGTCTTCACCAGGGACGAACCACAGACGGTGCGCGCCACCTGCAACGCCGCGGCCTCGTCAACCGCACCCTCCACCTTCACTTCGATCAGACAGGTCGCCCCTTCGCCATCCCGGGCAATGGCCTGGGCCAGCTGTTGCATGGCCTGGGTAAGGCCCTGTTCCAGAACGGCATGGTGCTGTTGGGCCAGCGCTGGGCCTGCCGCGAAGGCCAGCACGGTGTCGTTGGTGCTGGTGTCTCCATCCACGGTGATGGCGTTGAAGGAACGCTGCACCGCACGTCGCACCATCCCCTGCCAAACGCCTGCATCGACGCCGGCATCACAACTGAAGAAGCCGAGCATCGTGGCCATGTCGGGATGAATCATTCCCGAGCCTTTGGCCATCCCTCCGATGCGCACACGGCGCCCCTCCAATTCGAGTTCAAGCGCCACCTGCTTGTCCACCAGATCGGTGGTGAGGATGGCGTTGGCCGCAGCATCACCCCCCGCGTCATCCAAGGCCTCCACCAAAGAAGCCAACCCAGCCAGAAGGGTAGGCATCGGAATCGGCACACCAATCACTCCGGTGGAGCAGATCAACACCGACTCCGCATCGACGCCGAGCTGATCGGCCAGCACCTGGGTGGCGCGCTGACTGTCGACCAGACCGCGATCGCCGGTGCAGGCATTGGCCTGACCGGAGTTGATCAACACGGCACGGGCCTGGCCGGCAGTACTGACGAGGCGATCACGGCAGAGATCAACACAGGCCGCCCGCACCACGGAGGTGGTGAAGGTGCCCGCACAAACGGCCGTGTCCGGTGCCAACACCAGCGCCAGATCAGGCTTACCTGAGGGCTTCAGACCGGCAACGATGCCAGCGGCCTGGAACCCATGCGGTGCCGTCACACCACCCTGGATCGGTTGCCAAGAAGAAGCCATCGCCACCGCTGATCCGCCGCGAGACACTGGGTGCATCCTGCTCCGACACCATGGCGCCTGGCGAGCCGTTCTCGCAACGACGCATCGGACTCACGGGCGGGATCGCAAGCGGCAAGAGCAGCGTGGGCCATTGGTTGGCGCAGCAAGGTCTGCCGGTGTTGGATGCGGATCAATTCGCCCGGGAGGCCCTCGCACCCGGTCGCCCGGCCACGACCAGCGTGATGCAGCGGTACGGCGCTGGAGTCCAGGCTGAAGGGGGCGCAGCCGTCGACCGCGCTGCCCTGGGTCGGATCGTGTTCCAGGACCCCGCGGAACGGCGGTGGCTCGAGCAACTGGTTCACCCGATCGTGCGGGAGCGCTTCGACCAAGAACTCAGCCTCCATGCCAAGGCACCAGCCGTTGTGCTGATGATTCCGCTGTTGTTCGAAGCGGGTTTGGAGTCGCTTTGCAGCGAAATCTGGCTGGTTGACTGCGATGAATCCCAGCAACTGGCGCGCTTGATCGCGCGGGATGGGCTGAGCCCTGCAGCCGCTCAAGCCCGCATTGCCGCCCAATGGCCCCTGAGCCGGAAACATGGCTTGGCAGATCACGTTCTTGCCAATCGAGGCCAACCCGGCGCATGGCAGGCCCAAGCCTTGAGTCTGCTGAACCAAGCTCAGAACAACTAAACCAGGGTTCAAGACATCACCCCTTCTTGTCCAGAATGCAGCTGAGCGCAACACCGACCCATGCATTTGGCATCACTGGCCTGGCTCTCCCTGATCTCTGGGGGCCTGATGTTGACCTCCCCTGCAATGGCGCAAGAGGACCCGCTGGCGCCCAAACGCGCCATCAACCTTGCACGCAGCAGTGCCGCCGCAGCGAATGGAGGGCTGCGCTTGTATCACCCCGCCAGCTGCATGTTTAAAAACCCGACCAACAACCCCTGCCTGGCCCAACAGGATGGCAACGGCTTCGAATTCAAATTCCAGGGAGGCCCTCCAGGCTGGGAAGTGCTTGGGCTTCCCGCCACGGTCGAATCAATGGTGCTGGTTTCATCCGATGGAAAGTCAGTGATTCAGGAGCTGCATCAAGCGATCGAGGCTGGATCCAACGAGGGCGAATTGTTCAATTGATCATCCGTTCCGGCCGAAGTCGGCACGGAACCATTTGGTGATCACCCATTTGTGGCCCGCCTGCACCGGTAAGGCCTCATGCAGCGTGAAGGGGTTGGGAGTGCCATCGGCCTGGAGGTTGTTCCAGGCCAACGCCATTCCAGGCACAGGCGTGAACGAGCGCCCCAGGCGGCGGAACAACGTCTCTCCACCCCGCTCCACAGGGTTGAGATAAACCATCACCGTCCAGGTGCGTTGCCCGCCACTGTCGGTGTGGGTGGCGTATTCCTCCGTGCCCGGCGTAAACCAATCCGTGTGTTCCTTGAAGTATTCGCCGGGGTCGTAGCGCTGCCCCTGAATCGGTTCCGAGAGGCGCGGATCCACACCAAACAAAGCTGCAAAGCGCTGATCAAGGCTCGCTGCCAGCTGGGGATGGTTTTGGCGCAAATGACAGGTGCGACTGGTGCGGTAATCGCTGCTGCCGCGGGTCACCGTTGAAGGCTGCAGTGACGCGTTGATGGCGTCGATCACCTGCTCGCATTCCTCGTGGCTGAGCAGCCCGGGCAGCTCATAGACCTGGGCCAGCGACGTATCCAGCCGCCAGGCGCGAGGCCGGTGCTCTGGCCGGGTGGGGGGGGCCTCGAACCAGGGGAGCCAATCGGGCGATGGTGGGTCCGTGGTAGTGAGCCCAAGGGACGACGAATCGAGAACTGCCGCGATCGCCTCTCGCGCAAACCCCTGGTCGAGGGCCCGCTGCATCAACCCTTCAGGATCACAGCCGCGATCCCGGTTCTGCAGCAGCCATTCCTTCCAGGCATCGGGAATGGCTGCCACTCCGCTCATCAACCCTTGAGCTTCTTGCTCAAAATCTGGTTGGCGAGCTTGGGATCAGCCTTGCCACCGGTCTTCTTCATGAGCTGACCGACAAAGAAGCCCTGGAGCTTTTTCTTGCCACCACGGAAGGCTTCCACCTCGGCGGGGTGAGCCGCCAGCAACTCCTCAACGATGGCGGTGATCGCCGCAGGGTCACTGATCATGCCGAGGCCACGCTCATCCACGATCGCCTTGGGTGAACCGCCTTTTTCCAGCAATTCCGGAAGAATGTCCTTGGCGATCTTGCCGCTGATCTTCCCGCCATCAATCAGCTGCACCATCTCGGCCAGTTGCTCCGGACGGAAGGGCAGCTCGCCGTAGGTCAGCCGGTTGCTGTTCACATAGGCAGCAATGTCACCCGTGATCCAATTGGACGCGAGCTTGGGGTCAGCACCTGCAGCCACGACAGCTTCGAAGTAATCCGCCATCGGGCGTTCATCGGTGAGCACCCTGGCGTCGTACTGAGACAGCCCCAAGGCCTCGGCGTAGCGATGGCGTTTGGCCGCCGGCAATTCCGGCAATTCCGAACGCCAGCCTTCGCGCTGGTCGACACTCACCTCAATCGGTCCCAGATCGGGATCGGGGAAATAGCGGTAATCACTGGCGCCCTCCTTGCTGCGCATGCTCTTGGTGAGCTGCTTGCCCTCATCCCAGAGGCGGGTCTCCTGAACGATCGGCTCACCGGTCTCGTAGGCCTTGATCTGGCGCTTGATTTCGTACTCGCAGGCCTTTTGGATGGCCGAGAACGAGTTCATGTTCTTGATCTCCACCTTCGTGCCGAAGGGCGCATCCGGCCCACGACGCACGGAGATGTTGACGTCGCAACGCAGGGATCCCTCCTGCATGTTGCCGTCACTCACCCCCAGATACCGCATGATCCGGCGGATCTCCGAGGCGTACTCCGCCGCTTCACGGCCGGTGCGCAGGTCCGGCTTGCTGACGATTTCCGCCAGGGCCACACCGGCCCGGTTGTAGTCCACGAGCGAATGGGTGGAACCCGCCAGGCGGTCACTGCCGGCATGCACCAACTTGCCGGCGTCCTCCTCCATGTGCAGTCGTTCGATGCCGATTTTCTTGAGATAGGTGTCCTTTCCCTTCTCCGCCACTTCCACCTCGATCCAACCCTCCTCGGCGATCGGCTGGTCGTACTGGGAGATCTGGTAGTTCTTCGGCAGATCTGGATAGAAGTACTGCTTGCGGTCGAACTTGCTGTGTTCGGCGATGTTGAGGTTCAGCGCCATCGCTGCCTTCACGGCGTACTCGAGCACCTTCTGGTTCAGCACCGGCAGGGTGCCGGGCAGACCGCACACCACCGGGTCGATGTGGGTGTTGGGGTCATCACCAAAGGTGGTGGACGCCGCCGTGAAAATTTTGCTGTCGGTTCCCAGCTGCACGTGGGTCTCCAGACCGATCACGGCCTCCCAGGCTTGTTCCGTTGCTGAAGATGCCGCCATCCGCTGAGTAGGTCACTGGAACCACGGCAATCCTATGGAATCGGAACGAAGGCCCCTGACGCGAGCCGATTCCCATGGCTCGCCCAGCAGAATGAAGTGATGAACGCCACCCAACCTGCATCCGAGGAGCCGGTACTGATTCTCGGTGGTGGCCTGATGGGCCTGGCCATCGCCCACCAACTGGCACGGCGTGGCCTGGCCGTGACCGTGCTGAGCCGACGGCGCAGCGAAGCCGCGGGATTCGTCGCCGCCGGCATGCTCGCACCCCATGCCGAAGGACTGAGCGGTTCGCTGCTGTCACTGGGACAACGCAGCCTGGAACGCGTTCCGAGCTGGGTGGCCCAGATCGAAGCCGACAGCGGGCTGCCCTGTGGACTACGCACCACCGGCATTGTGGTGCCCTTTCGGAGCCCTGAAGAACGCGATCACTACCCCACAGCCGCGTTCGGAGCCCCCCTCAATCGCGATCAACTACTGCAGGAAGTGCCCGGCCTTGGCCCTGATTGGAGAGCCGGGCTCCTTTTCGCTCAGGACGGCCAGATCGACAATCGCCGCCAGCTGATGCGGGCCCTGGAAAGCGCCTGTGTGGATCGTGGCGTGCTCTTCCAGGAAGGGGTGGAAGTGCAGGAGCTCCTCCGGGAAAACGACCAGCTCAAGGCTGTCCGCACCCGCAATGCCGAAGGCCGGATCACCACCCAACCCTGCAGCAAAGCCGTGCTCTGCAGCGGGGCCTGGAGTGCCCAGCTGCTTCCTGAGCTGCCGATCTTTCCCGTCAAAGGGCAGATGCTGTCTTTACAGACCCCTCGGGGTGCGCTTCGGCGCGTGATCTTCGGACCGGGCATTTACATGGTCCCCCGGGAAGACGGATTGGTGGTGGTGGGGGCCACCTCGGAACGCGAGGCCGGCTTCAGCGAAGGGCTGACCCCTCATGGCCAAACCACTCTCAAAGAAGGAATCGCCGCGCTGCTGCCCGAGGCCGTGAACTGGCCACCGATGGAGCGCTGGTGGGGATTCCGCCCCTGCACTCCTGATGAAAGTCCTCTCTTAGGAGCCAGCCCGATCCACGGCCTGTGGCTGGCTTGCGGCCATCACCGTAACGGCGTTCTGCTTGCGGCCATCACCGCTGAATTGCTCAGCAAGCTTGTGACCAACACCACCGCATTATCGAATCCAGAACAATCACTCCTGGACCATTTCCGCTGGGATCGCTTTTAGCTCAGTGGAAGTCGCAACACCCCCATCACTCCAACCCTGATCGAGAGTCTCAACTGAACCCAGTGACTCCTTCCAGGACGAGCCATCTGACGTGCAGGCCTACGGCAGAGCCGCTATTTGTGGTCGCAAAGCTCTTTGATGCATGGCGGGCTCCAAAGCCTTCAATTTTCAAGCCTCTGCCTCCGCTGAATTGCAGTCATGCCTCCTCGACAAAGGGACAGTCATTCACTGTGATCCAGGCACCGTTTTGATCGAGGAAGGACGCGTGAGTGATCGCGTGATCCTGCTTCTCGACGGTGAAGTCACCATCACGACCACTGATCATCAAGGCAACCAACAACGCCTGGCCGTTCTCCATGACGGAGCCATGGTTGGAGAAATGAGCTGGCTCGAAAAGCGGCCGGCTGTTGCCGATGTTGTCAGCGCCACACCGTGCAAGGTTCTCGAACTTGATGTGGCTGTGCTCGATGAACTCAGCCAGAGCGAGCCGGCCATCGCTGCCGAATGGCAACGGCTCGTCGCCAAGAAACTCGCCGCTCAGATTCAAAGTCAGAACGCCTGGATCCACCGCTACGAAGGACCTGGGGAGGAGATTGAACCACTACGGAAAGTTCTCGTTCTCTTTGCAGAACTCAATGAGCAGGATGTGGCTACGTTGGCCCGAATCGGCTCGCTACGACGCATCCAACCGGGCGACATTCTTCTTCAGCAAGGGCAGGACGTTCCCTCAATCTTTTTAATTCTGGCTGGAGAAGCCGAAATCTTTGTCGAAATCGATGGTCTGAATAAACGGGTTGGCAGCTCCAGGCGAGGCGAGCTGCTTGGGGAGCTGACACTGCTCAACAGCGAAGCCCAGGGCGCCACCGCGACGGTTCAGAGCGCCGGCGGAATGGAACTTCTGGAACTGAACAAAACGGTTTTGAATCGGGCTCTGCAGGACGATCCGTCTCTCGCCGAACATTTCTTCCGCAGCCTGAGCTGCATGTTGTCGCAACGCAGCCGCGACCAATTGCTCGCTCGCCAACTGGCCTCACGCAGCCAAGGGGCTGAACGCGAGAGCGATGAGGGCGATGAGCTTGACCTGATGCAACTGGGAGGCATCAACCGTGCTGGGCAGCGGTTCAACAGTCTCTGCCAGAAATTCCAAAGCGGCGAAGGCCTCCAGCCATGAAACTTTCAGCAGGGGAGCGCGTGGCATGGCCAGCTGAGGTCTTCTGCGCCAAACAGTCGGATCTTCTGGCGAGCATGGATGGTGTGGCCCTGTTCCGCATTCCAGCCGATCTCGCTCTGCCTGGGATACCAACCGAAACCGTGCAGCGGCTTGGACTGGCCCTGCTCGCCACACAGAACAACAGGATTGATCACCAGCCGACCGCAGACACGAGCCAAGGGATGCTCTGGTTGCAACAGGAGCTTGAGCGACAGGAGACCGACACCCTCCGCACCGACAACATCAACACACCCAACAGCCTGATCGAGCTGTTGGAGGCTGTTTACCAACGACGGATCCTGACCTCCAAAACCAGGATCGACAGCCACACGCCTTTGAGTGCCGCCACAGCAAGAGACCTGTTTCTGTCGCTCGAACCAATCCATCAACCCAACGAACACAGGGAAGACGACCGCGACACCCATCAGGGGCTGCTGCATTGCATCGCCGCCATCCAAGGGATCAACGTTCGGTCGGTCGTGGATCTCAAGCATGCAGCGAGCGATCCACGCCGACGACTGCAACTGTTGCTTGAGCACAACAATCTGATTGGTCGAGACGTTCTCATCACCGAAGCCAGTCTTCACCACGATTGCGGCGATCTGATCGCTTTCGCTGAAGACGACAGCAAAGCTCCGGCTTATCTGAAGTCCACACCATCCGGGTATCAGATCTGGGCACCGTTGAGCATGAGACAACCGCGGTCGATCTGGGACTGCCCGGACCTGTTGAGTGAGCTCAGCCCAAGAATGGTGGCCGTCAGTCCAGCCTTGACCGAGGGTGACCTCAGCACCGTTGGGTTGCTGCAATTCGCCTTTGGCAAGCCCAACAATCTGAGCCGTTCCATCATCTCCGGGCTGCTGATCGGGCTGGCCGTCGGCTTCCTGCTGTCGATCGGACGAGACGTGGGGGCATCACGATGGATCTTCACACTCGGGGCCACCGGAACTCTTCTAGGGGCCTGCCTCGGGGTAGTCAGCGGGGGGTTTCGTAGTGGAATTGCCTTGATGGCTGTTGCCACCGGGCTGGCGATGCTGACGCCAGCATTCAATACGGTCATTACCAACAGCGCCCTGCCAGACAGGGATTTCGGCCTTCTTCTCCAGATCAGCCTGGTGTTGATCGCAGCCGGAATCACACGTGTGGCGCTGGAGTGGCTTCAAAGTCGCGACATACTCCTCACCCAGCACTCCGGTGCAGCAAAAACACAACTTGCAGCCATGCACCGGTTGCTCAAGTTGCCCACGGAATTCTTTCGTCTGCGAAGCATTGGCGACCTGCAGTTGCGATTTGGCGCTTTTGAAGAACTCAGACTGGAAATCCAAGCCTTGATGGAGGGCGGGTTGGTGCGCTTGATCCTCACCAGCACCTATGTGCTGTTCATGCTGCGGATCAGCGTGAAGCTCACTGTTCTGGCGATTGCGGTGGCCGTTCTGATCGTTGTGCCAACCACAATCCTTGCGTTGCAATCTCGCCCATTACAACGTCATCAGGAAGTGGCAGAGGCTGATGCCCAGAGTCGCAATCTTGAGCTGATCAATTCAGTCAGCAAATTAAGACTTGCGGGTGCCGAAGCACCCGCAGCTCGATGGTGGGCAGAACGCTATCAGCAAGTTGTCAACCTTGAAAACTCACTGGACGTCAAGGAAGCCTCAGCATCATTGCTGCAAACCATCATGCCCAATCTGGGGACTTTGATGATTTACATCATGATCACCAGACTGTTGGCCGAAGCCGCATCATCCACCATGGTGAATGCACCCAACATCGGCCAACAACTCGGCTTCTTTGCTGCGTTCAACACATTCATCGGCGGCATCGCCGGACTGGCAGGGGTGTTTGCAGGGGCATTTGACCTGCCTGTGATCTATGAACGCGCGCGGCCCCTGCTTGATACCGAAACGGAAGCACAGGACAACAACGAAGACATCGGCACATTGCAGGGCAATCTTCAGTTGGACCGCGTCAGTTACCGCTACGACAATGACCGGCCACTCGTGCTCGACAACGTCAGTTTCGAGGCCAAATCGGGAGAGTACGTCGCGATTGTTGGACCATCTGGATCCGGCAAATCCACCCTCGTTCGTCTTCTACTGGGATTCGCCTCACCGGAGGACGGAAGCATTTTCTACGACGGACGACCACTGGCTGGCATGGAGCTGAACAGTGTTCGGCGCCAAATTGGCACGGTTCTACAGACCAACTCTCTGTTAAGCGCGTCGATGCTGGAAGCGATTGCCGGTGGTGCCGTGATTCAGGAAGACCAGGCTTGGCATGCAGCAGAGCTGGCAGGACTGGCGGATGACATCCGTGCCATGCCGATGGGCATGCAAACGGTGATTCCCGATGGAGGCAGAACACTCTCCGGTGGACAACGCCAGAGGGTTGCAATTGCCAGAGCCCTGGTGAGACAACCCCGCCTGCTGATCTTCGATGAGGCCACCAGCGCCCTCGACAACCACAGTCAAGCCGTGGTGACGCGAAGCCTTGATCAACTGTCCATCACCCGTGTGGTGATTGCCCACCGACTCAGCACCATTCGCCATGCCGATCGCATCATCGTGATGGACCAAGGGCAAGTGAAAGAGCAGGGAAATTACGACACCCTCATGGCCAATGACGGGTTGTTTCGTCGACTCATGCAACGCCAAATCCAATGAGCCTTTTCCGGAAAGCCGCGCTGGATGCCCTGTCCACCCCGGAACAACTCGATCAGCCGCTTCAGCTTCTGCGCCCCACCCAATGGGTGTTGCTGACATCGCTCAGTGTGTTCAGTCTGATCATTCTCGCCTGGTCGATCTTCGGTCGGATTCCGGTGAGGATCAGCGGAAAGGGGGTGTTGATCAAACCCAACAGTCTGACGGTGGTTCAAAGCGAAACCAGCGGACAGATCACTGAATTATCGGTGAATGTTGGCGATTGCATTGACGCCAACAGCCTGATGGCACGGATCGATCCCGTCAGCCAGGAAATCGAAATGAACGCGGTCACAACACAATTGGCTCAGATGCGCAGCCAGGACGAGGCACAGGACCTGCTGGCCCAACAACGGCTCAGCCAGTTGCAAGCCGATATCGAACGGGTCAGCCATCTTGCACAGACCGGAGCGCTGTCAACGGACGAACTCAATCGCAGGCAGCGGGAACTCAGCCAATTGCGCTACGCCATGGAGTCCGAAAACAGTCGGCGTGAACAGCAGATCAAGGAACAACAAAACCGCATCCTGTCCCGACAGGAAGAAATCGAACGGACAAGCCTGATCCGTGCACCGATCACAGGTTGCATCGTGGATCGAGGCGTGCACCAGGGAGAGGTGGTGCAGCCCGGTTCCACATTGTTCACTCTGCAACGGGAAGGGACGGGCGAAGACCTCGAAAGCCTCGTCTTTTTCCCCGCTCAAGACGGGAAACGCCTTGAGCAAGGACAGCGGGTTCGGGTCAGTCCAACCACCACAAAACAGCAGCGCCATGGCGGCATCGAAGGTGAAATCGTCACGGTTCGATTGCTGCCTGTACGGGATGAAGCGATCGTCAAACGCCTCGGTGTGCCGTCGCTGCTGGAGTCCGTGCGTGGTGCTAAGTCCGACCCACTGATCGAAGTGAGTACGACCCTGCAACGGGATCCCGGCACGCACAGCGGCTATGACTGGGGCGGCGGTGCAGGCCCAAACATCACTCTGTCAGCAGGAACCACGACGACGGTGCGGGTGTTGGTGGAGGAGCGTCGGCCCATCAGCTATGTGATCCCAATCCTGCGTGACCTGAGCGGAATTTATTGAGCACCATCGTCACCATGTTGATCCAATCGCTGCGACAGCTGAACGACGAATTGCAGGCGAAGATCCAGAGGCGCTGGGTGCAGACACCCACTCGGCTGCAGATGGAAAGCACCGAGTGTGGCGCTGCAGCATTGGGAATCATTCTTCAACACTATGGGCGATATGTTCCACTCACCCAATTGCGTGAACGCTGTGGTGTCTCAAGGGATGGGAGTGATGCGGCCAATCTGATCCTTGCGGCCAAAAGTTATGGCCTGAATGGCCGAGGCTTTAAAAAGGGAATCAAGGCCCTGAGGAAGATCACTCCTCCGGCTATTTTATTTTGGGAATTCAACCATTTTCTCGTTTTTGAAGGATTCATTGGCGACAAAATCGCCTTGAACGATCCAGCACTGGGCCCTCGAAAAGTCAGCCAGAGCGAATTTGAAACCAGCTACACCGGGATTGTTCTGACGCTGACGCCAAGTGAGGAGTTTGTCCGGGGAGGACAGGCGCCGTCGGTCTGGCCAATCGTCTGGCGACGGCTGTTCACTGAGCCCGGAGGCGCGCTGTTCATTCTGCTGAGCGGCTTGATGCTGATCTTGCCGCAGCTGGTGATGCCGATCTTTGCTCAGATCTACATCGATGAGGTGATCGGCAATGGCATGGAGAACTGGTTGAAACCGATGCTCTGGGCGATGGCTCTCACCATCAGCCTGCAAGCTCTGCTGCAATCTCTGCAACTGCTCGGCACACGCACGTTGGAACGCCGGCTCACCCGTCGGTTTGCCGTGAACTTTGAACATCAGATGCTCGCCTTACCCGAGCGGTTTTACAGCCAGCGCTATGCCTCAGACATCGCCAGTCGAATGACGGCCAACGCGAGCATCGCTGAATTCATCGGCAGTCGCCTGATACCGATGGCGACATCCGTTGTGCTGCTGATCTTTTACCTCATTCTCACGATGCTCTACAGCCCCTGGCTGGGACTGCTGGTGATCCTCACAACGGGAATCAATGCCGCCGTCGTCATCACGAGTCTGAGGATTCAAAAAGATGCCAATCTCACCCTTCAGAAAGACGGAGCAAAAGCAGGGGCGGTGACAGTTGCGGCAATCAGCCACATTGAAACAGTGAAAGCAGCTGCACTGGAACAGGACGTCTTTCGACGTTTTGCGGGGTATCAAAGCCGACTTCTCAACACATTCCAACAACTGCAACTACGGAATGCTCGAATCCGCGTCATCCCCAATGCCCTTAACACGATCAATGAAGTCGCCATCTTCATTGTGGGCTTCTTCCTGGTGATCCAAGGTGAACTCACCCTCGGTATGTTGCTTGCCGCTCAGACCATCGCCCTGTCACTGAAAACTCAGGTCGACAGCGTGATCAGCTTCGTTCAGCAACAACCGACGTTTGAAGCGGAGGTGCTTCGCCTCGAAGATGTTCTGGAACAAGAGCGCGACCCTCTGCTGGGCAATGAGGAGTCCAGCGCTCCGATGACTTCCTACAGCCGCTTGAGCGGGGAGATTGTCCTGAAGAACGTCAGCTTCGGCTTTGTCGCCATCAAAGATCCATTGATCAGCAATCTCAGTCTCACCATCCACCCCGGTCAACGCATCGCCTTGGTCGGCGGCAGTGGCAGCGGCAAGAGCACCTTGGCCAAGCTGATCGCCGGACTTCACCAACCGACTGACGGGGCCATTTTGTTCGATGGATCCACTCTGGTGGACACACCCCGTGCGGTCAGCACCACTTCACTGGCGATGGTTCAGCAGGACATTCAGATCTACGGCTGCTCTGTCCGCGAGAACCTCGCCCTCTGGAACCCATCCATCAGCACCTCCGATCTTCAACGCGCCTGCAGAGATGCCGAGATCCACGATGTGATTCAAGGACTGCCGGAAGGCATGGAATCCGTCTTGAGTGAAGGTGGCAACAACCTCTCCGGCGGACAACGTCAGCGGCTTGAACTGGCTCGCGCTCTTGCACGAGATCCGAGCATCCTGGTGATGGATGAGGCCACCTCAGCACTCGATGCCGAAACGGAACGCAAAGTGATTGAGAACCTGAGTCATCGCGGGTGCACCCAGGTGATCGTGGCGCACCGACTCAGCACCATCCGCGATGCCGACCTGATTCTGGTGATGGATCAGGGACAGGTTGTTCAACAAGGCCGTCACGACAGCATGATTGCTGATCCGGATGGTCCTTACTCTCAACTTCTCCAGGAGAGCGCTTAAGTTCTTTTGAATCAGAGATCACGGTTCTCGATCTCAACCCAGTGATGCAACAGCGGGTTCACTTCGGCGCGCAAGGCCCGAGGAGCTTCTGGCGTCTCTCGAGCTGAATCAGATCGGAATAAGGCTTTCTTGCATCATGTTTGTTGTCTTGTGAGTGTCTTGAAAAACATCACAAGCCCCTGCAATTGTGGCTGGTGGTGGGCGGCTAGCAGTGATCAAGCCTACCAACAATCAGTCTCCACGCTCAGGTCCAACAGTCGTCAGTTTTTGATTGCCAAGGGATTGAGGCGGGATGTGCTGTTAGCAGTGCTTGCGAAGGCACGAGCCAAGGTGCCCCATAGGTTGTATGCCGTTTGTTTGATGGCCAATCACCTGCACCTGCTCATCAAGCCTGATGATGCACGCCATCTGCCAAGGCTGATGCACTGGTTTGGCTGGACTTCAGCAATGGCACTCAATCGCCTTACGGGGCGTTGCGGGCACTTTTGGGAAGCCAGGTATTACGCCACTGCGATTGCGCCTAAAGACCACAGACGAGTGCTGAATACCTTGCGGTACATCCACGCCAACCCCAAAGCAGCGGGAGTGCGAAAGGGGTTTGATGACCCCTATTCCAACTACGGTCACTACGGCAGGTTGGCGGGTGATGGCATCAGCGAATGGCGCCCAAGCTTCCTGCAGCTGGCATCAACACTGAAGGGATGCTCCAAGCGTTATGAGCGGTTTTGCCAGCGGTACCGCCATCACGCCAAAGGAGCAGCCAAGTGCCGCTGGGGCTCAAGGATGCTGAAGCGATTGGTTGAAACAACAAGAGCTCATCAAAGAAGCAAGAAAAAGCGTGTATCGCCTGGGCGGCAGCAACTACCGTTTGCGTTTGATGTGCGGCTCGACCAAATCCCTGACGAGTGGCATCAGGTGGCGGTGAGATTTAGACGCGCCAATGGCATCCGTGATGGCGATAAATAGCGAAGTGATTGGTGAATGCGTTGAGGGAATAAGGATAGAAGTAGGGAGAAACATATTGAGCGAGGCTTTGATGTGTCTTCTTGTGGTCTTGCGATGAGGCACTCAGTGCCTTGCTGGGTCTGTCGTCAGTTGGCGTTGATGGCGATGGTGCCAGGTATTGAGGCTGGTTTATTGGCTTATTGGTGTGACGGGTGGCTAGCCTAGAACACTAAAACCTAGAGCTAAATTAGCTTAAAATTTTGGAGTGGTTGCACAAAATTCATAGGGGTTAAGCGCACATAAATAAAGTCGCTCAGCTTTATACATTATTTCCGACTCATCGTGCACCCGCACATCCCTGTTGCTAGGCGTTGATGTTAGGGCAGTGACGGCGGCATTGGTTTTCGGTGTTTCTTTGTCAGGCCCGCCATTGGTATTGAAGCGCCAGGTGAAGTCTGCGGAGAAGCGAGTATCAAACGCCTCGTCGTAGGAGAGATTGGCAGCAAGGGTGAGGTCGTTGTTGATGGCATAAGCGAGACGGCCGAGGATGCCAGAACCGTCAACTTCTTCTTGGTCACGGTGTTGGTAGTAATAACCAACGGAGGCTTGCAGAGATGGCGTAATGAAATAGCCAACATCCAGCCCATAGGTGTTCAGCGCACCAGCTTCATAAAAACTGTTCAGCTTCTGCTCCACATCACCAACAGGGATGAGCCCATAACCGTTGAAGGTCCAACCATTGGAGACCGCCTCTGCATTCAGTGCAATCTGCTGGAAGCTAACGGTTTTCTTGTTGGTGACGCTGACACCAGTGTCGGCATTGCCTGATTTCAGTGAACGGCTGTCATAACCAGCGTTCAGCCCATACATCCAAGAGCGATCACCATTCAGCCAGCGGTAACCCAGGCGTGTGGAGGTGGAGAAGCCACCCGCAACATCAGTGTTGATGATGCTGCTATAGCCATCTCGGTCGCCGAAGTGGGCATTGACGAGGGCATCAAGAAACCAAACACTGTTGTCGCCGACCGAGAGAGGAAGGAACCCGCCGACGCCTGCTTGGTTCGGAGTACCAGCACCTTGCAGTGCGCCCTGGAAGCCGACCTGAGGTTTGACGACGTCCTTGAGGCTGACGCTCATCACATCACCAAGGTCTGCTGCTGAGCCTTGTGCGAGCTCAGCAGCTTTGGCGCTGACACCAGGCAACGAGGCGATGGAGAGTGCAGCGGTGCCGAGTGCTGCCAGTGATATCCGTAGAGACTGCTGCAAAGCGGGTTCCAGGGCTGACTGAAGCGTTAGCAGCGAAAGTATCGCTGCCAACAGGCTTTAGTGCAGTTGGCTAATTGTCAGCAAGATGAAGAGAGAAAAGAAGCCACTTCCATAGCCACCCAGCCCATCACTCAGGATTTCCCAGCTCTACCCAAGACCTTCTTTTGTCGCCCCGCAGAAGTCGTCGGACCTGACTTGGTGGGCTGCAGGTTGGTGAAACGCCAAGCGGATGGAGGTTTGCTGTGGGGCGTGATTGTGGAAACGGAGGCGTATTCCCAGGACGATTCCGCCTGTCATGGCTACCGCCGCCGTTCACCGCAAAACGAAACCCTGTTCGGTGAGCCAGGGCGGTTCTATGTGTATGTCAGCTACGGCATCTACCACTGCGTGAACGTGGTCACGGATCGGGCGGATTGGGCGAATGGCGTGTTGCTTCGTGCGGTGGCGCTCCCGGATGAACCCGAACGGGTTGCGGCAGGGCCTGGGCTGTTGGCGCGCCGTTTTGGTATCGATCGCTGTGATGACAGCCGTCCGGTGACGGGCGAACATGACGTGTGGATGGCCTCGAGGTCAGACACGTTTGCCAGCCAGGATCTTGTGACAACCACGCGGATCGGCATTTCCCAGGGCGCTGCAACCCCATGGCGCTGGTACTTGCGCAGCAGCCGCAGTGTCAGCCGGCGAGCTCGGGGTGATCGCATGCCACCCAAGACAGAGTGCTTCTCCCCATCGCCGGAGCAGCCGTCATGAGTGGCTGGCCGCATCGACACGTGCTTGATCTCGCCTCGTTTTCGCGGGAAGACTTTGCGGCTGTGCTCGAACTAGCTCAGCGGTTTCGTTCACTGCCCGTCACCGGTGCCCGCAAACTTCCCGCGCTCCAGGGGTGTTTGGTGGCAACGCTGTTCTTTGAACCCAGCACCCGCACGCGCAGCAGCTTTGAGCTGGCGGCCAAGCGTCTGTCGGCAGACGTGATGAGCTTTTCACCCTCCAGCAGCTCGCTCAGCAAAGGCGAAAGTGTTCTCGACACGGCGCGCACTTACGTGGCCATGGGGGCCGATGTGCTGGTGGTGCGCCACCGTTCCACCGGTGTGCCGCAGCAACTGGCGCAGGACCTGCAGCAGATGGGTGAGCGCACCGTGGTGCTCAACGGCGGTGATGGTCTCCACAGTCATCCCAGCCAGGGACTGCTGGATCTGCTCACCCTTGCCCGGCATTTTTCGCCCCAGCACCCCATGCCGGAAGCGCTGCAAGGTCGCCGGATTGTGATTATTGGAGACATCCTTCACTCGCGGGTGGCTCGTTCCAATCTCTGGGCCTTGACGGCCTGCGGAGCGGATGTGGTGTTGTGCGGTCCCCCCAGCCTGGTTCCCGAGGATTTTTCGGCTTTCGTGGATGCTCCGCCCCCGGGTCTGCTTCAGGATCCGGTGCCGCAACGGGGCAAGGTCAGCGTGGTGCGGCGCCTTGAGCATGCGCTGCCGGGCGCCGATGCGGTGATGACCCTGCGGCTTCAGAAGGAACGCATGGGCCAGCAGTTGCTCACCAGCCTGGAGCGCTATCACCGCGACTTTGGGCTGAGCCATGAGCGCATGCAACTCTGTGGTGAGAACGTTCCTGTGCTGCATCCCGGTCCGGTGAACCGCGGCGTTGAATTGAGCGGTTCACTCCTGGATGACCCGCGCGTCAGCCTGGTGGAAGAGCAGGTCAGGAATGGTGTGCCCACCCGGATGGCCTTGCTTTATTTGATGGCAGCTTCCGAATCCGCTACGGAGGCCTCCTTGGTGTCGAGCAGCTCCTGAGTTTGCGGCAGACCACTGAGCTGGTGGGCGTAGTAATCCATGGCTGCCTTGAGGGCGGCATCGGGTTCGGCGATGGAGGGGCCCGTTCCGCTTGCCATCGGGAAGTGGGCATCCTCAGCATCAAGGGCCAGATGCTGGCTGGGCATGCCTGTGAGCAGAACGGAGGCCCGTTGTCTGGTCGCCAGGGCGTACAGCCATTTGATGCTCAACGTGATCCGGTTCTCCCGATTCGGGATCAAGGCCAGGTGAACGATGGCCCACAGCAGCAGGCCGATCCGGCCTGAAAATTTGAAGCCATGCAGGTCGGCCACTGCACTGGCGTGCACCACAGCCATGCTGCCGAAATCGACGTAGCGGAAGGTGGGGCGGGAACCTCCGGCGACGATTGCAGCGATGTCTTTGCCGATGAATGTGCCGGCCTGTTTGGCGGGAGCCGCCATGCCCGGCAGCGGCCTGCCATTCACGGTGTGGCTGTAGCTGCAGAGATCACCAGCGATGCGGATCTCGGGATGGCTGGGAATCGAGAAATCGGGGTTGACGATGACCCTTCCACCGCGATCGACGTCGCAACCGGTGGCTTCCGTGAGCTTCTGTCCCAGATGGGATGGCTTCACACCAGCGGTCCAGATCACCGTTGCCGCCTGGACCCGGACATCACCATCGGGGCTGCTGATCACCACCTCGCCGGGCCGCATGGTTTGGACGCGGCCTTGGGGAAGATATTCGATGCCATCCCGCTCGAGGGCCTTGAGGGCCGCTTCGGAGAGCTCTGCCGGCATCGCTCTCAGCACTCTGTCGCCGGGGTCCACCAATACGATCCGTGTTTTCTGGGGATCCAGCTGTTTGAAGGCATTGTTCAGGGCCCAACGCATCAGCTCAGAAACGGCACCAGCCATCTCGCAGCCGCTGGGGCCGGCACCAACGATCACCACCGTCTGCAGAAACTGGCGTGCCTCGGGGTTCGGTGTCTGCTCCGCCTGCTCCATCGCCATCAGCAGACGGCGGCGTATTTCCTCGGCGTGTTCGAGGATTTTCATCGGGGGCGCAAAGGTACGCCAGTTTTCGTGGCCGAAATAAGTGCTGCCTGATCCTGTGGCCAGGATCAGATGGTCGTAGCTGTAGGCCTTGCCGTTGAAAACGATCTGTTTGCCTTCGGGGTTCACGGTGGTGACCTCCCCCAGCAGCACCTGCACGTTGTCTTGCTTGCCTACCAGTTCGCGCAGAGGTGTGGCCACATCACTTCTCGAGACCAAACCTGTGGCCACCTGATAAAGCAGTGGCTGGAACAGGTTGAAGTTGCGCTTGTCAATCAGGGTGATGCGCACATCGGCCTTGGCCAGGGCCTTGCAGGCGTGCACCCCTGCAAAGCCTCCGCCGACGATGACCACATGCGGTGCATGACGCAACCGCTCCGCTGGCGGTTCAAGCTCCAGGAAGTAATGGTTGCTCGCCATTTGCATCCCATCGGATTCTTTCCGAAGGGTATGAATCGCAATCTTCGTTGGCTGTTTTCAACGGGTCTGCTTCAGATCAGCTTGAACCCTTCGAGAAAGAGGCCGTAGAGAAAGCCAATACGACCAAGGTCCAGGAGCTGTTGGGGCAGCTTCAGTGATGGTTCGGAGCTGCGTCGGCGCCGGATCGTGAGTTCAGTGCCAAGAACCACCACAAGCGCAGCCACGGGGTCCATCTGCCCGAGAACGCCTGCCACTGATGTGATGGCGCTACCGATCAAAAAGCCGATGAGTCCGGCAAGGGCCAGCAAGGAAAACCGCCGCCAAGGATTGCGCGCCCATCGATCCAGCCTTTGAAATGCTGCTCCAACGTTGGTTTGCAGCCGGGTGGATTGAAGCCGTCGCACGGCACTGGTTTCAGGGGAAGAGGCAGGGTCGAAACCAGTGATCCCCATCACCCGGCCATGCCCCTGCCAGCCCCTGTTTACACCACCCGTAGGCAACCTGCAGTCATCAGACACTACGGATAGGAGATTTCAATAAAAACCCGGGGCAAGCCCGGGCCAAGTGATGGGGATTGGCGCAGCAAAGCCAGAGCTGAGGGCTTTGACAACGGCTTGCGTTGAAAGTTATTTGGACTCAGCCTTCGCTTTTCTGGACGCTTTGCCTTCGAGAAGCTCCAGCAGAGCTTCCATTTGTGCCATCACACCCCGAACTTCGCCCGCTTCGGGAAGAAGGCCGTCTTCCATGACTCCTTGGTGCATCTCGCGCAGCTCTTGGCGGATGTAGCGCAGGTGGCTCACGACCTGCTCGCGCTTCGATTGCGACATCGGCTACGGGGGAGTTCAACACCCCTTTTACCTCATGGGGGGTCAGGTGCGGCGTGATGGGGCGCGACTTATCGCACCGGCTGCAGCCATGAGTGTGAAGGTGAGCAGGGCTGAAGGTCGTGCCACGGTGCTGAACACCACAAGGGCAAACAGGCCTATGAGTGGCAGACGACGCTGCAAAAGCGCAGTGGAGAATAGGGGATTCGAACCCCTGACCTCTGCGGTGCGATCGCAGCGCTCTACCAACTGAGCTAATTCCCCGGTCAGCCAACGCTAGCCGGCACGGCTTGCGTCAAACTGCCATGAATGGCGTCTGAGGACGGCTCGATGCTTACGCAGGAACGGCTCGAAGCTTTTGACGAGGCCTCGACGGCCGAACTCGCCCGCCGGCTTGAAGAGGACGATTACCCCTCTCCTTTCGACAGCCTTTCGGATTGGCACCTGCTTCGGGCGCTGGCCATTCACCGGCCCGAACTGATCCTTCCGTACCACCATTTGGTGGACCAAGAGCCTTTTGATGAAGACTGAGCAGGCGTCGCCACTGTCGTCGCCACTGTCGTCGTCACTGTCGTCGTCACTGTCGTCGCCACTGTGCGGGCGGCGTGTGCTGGTGGCCGTCAGCGGCAGCATTGCTGCTGTTAAGACGCCCTTGCTCGTCAGCGCGCTGATTAAGGCCGGCGCTGAGGTGCGGTGTCTTGTGACCACCAGTGGTGCTGCCTTGGTGAGTCCCGTGGCGCTCGCCAGCCTCAGTCGCCATCGCTGCTACCTCGAGGCCGACCAGTGGGACTCCGCCTCATCCAGGCCGTTGCACATCGAGTTGGCGGAGTGGGCGGAGTTGGCCATCGTTGCGCCCCTGAGTGCCAGCAGCCTCGCCCGCTGGAGCCAGGGTTCAGCCGACGGACTGCTCGCCAGCGTTCTGCTGGCCATGGAAGCTCCGGTCATCGCGGCTCCGGCGATGAACACGGCCATGTGGCGCCACCCTGCGGTGCAACGCAACTGGCAGCAGATTCAATCCTTCCCTGGGGTGACCCCCCTCGTGCCGGCGTCCGGTCTGTTGGCCTGTGATCGCGTCGGCGATGGGCGCATGGCCGATCCGCTGTTGATTGAGTTGGCGGCTGCGTCTGTGTTCAGCCGCGGTTCGGGCACTCCTGACGTGACCCTTGATTGCTCGGGGATGTCTGTTCTTGTTTCGGCTGGACCGACGCAAGAGTCGATTGATCCGGCCCGTTTCCTGAGCAACCGCAGCAGCGGTCGCATGGGTGTGTTGCTGGCGCAGGCGGCACGCTTCCGGGGTGCCACCGTTCATCTGGTGCATGGCCCCTTGGATCTCCCCGGCGCCTGGCTTGAAGGCCTGGAGTGCACTGCGGTGGAGAGTGCCGCCGAACTCGGTTCAGCTCTGCAGTTGGCTCAGCCCGGATCCGATGTGCTCGTCATGGCTGCTGCCGTCGCTGACCTGCGGCGCGATGCCGCTCCCCCAAGCAAACTGGCCAAGCAGGATCTTCAGCAGGCTCTTGTCTCCGGTTGGGCCGAAGTGCCTGATCTCCTGTCGAGTCTGACCCGCCAACGCCGTCCAGGACAGTTGGTTCTCGGTTTCTCCGCGCTCACAGGCAGCGATGCCCATTTGCTGGAGCGGGCTGAAAGCAAGCGGCTGGCGAAGGGCTGCGATCTGATGATGGTGAATCCCGTTGACCGTGACGGTCAGGGTTTCGGGGCCCAACCCAACGGAGGCTGGTTGCTTGGAGATGGCTGGAGACGAGAGCTGCCTGTGACGGCAAAGCTCTCTCTGGCCCATCAATTGCTTGATGCTCTGCTTGAGGCTCGGGATTAGGCCGCGGCGTCGATGGAGTCCTGACCGAGCAGGTCAATGAAGGTGCGCAGCTGAAGACGGGGGATGTAGGGCCAGCCTCCGTTTTTCTCCATCCCCTGCAGAAGTGTGAACAATTTCTGGCGGTTTTCAGGAAGGCTTTGACGAAACGGACCGTCCTGAACGTCGCGATGCAGGGCCTCAAGCTCACGCAGCAGGGTGAGCAGTGCTTCGGGATTTCCCCTCAACTCCTCTGCCAGCTCGCCCAGGGCGGCCAGTGCTGGAGCCATCCGTGCCTGGGTCGAATCGGGATCGTTGGATGTCACGCGCTTTCGACAAGTTGTTGAGAGCTGCAAAAGGCTAGCCCTGACGTCATTTTTCGCCCTGTAAGATCCGGTCTGACGGCATTCCGTCCCCATTAGCGTTCAGCCGATCGGCTCCTTCCATGCGCATTCGTCCTCTGCTGGCCGTCGTGCTGGCGCTCTGCCTCGCGTTCTTCACCACGGCCTGCAGTGGCGACAGTGATGCAGTTCAGCGTGGTGGATCCAACGTCACCTACGACGACATCCACAACACCGGCAAAGCCAACGATTGCCCCACGATCGGGGATTCAGCCCGAGGCTCGATTCCTCTGACGGCCGGTGGCAGCTACGAGCTGCGTGAGATCTGCATGCACCCCGTGCAGGTCTATGCCAAGGAGGAGCCCAAGAACATTCGTCAGCAAGCTGAGTTTGTTGAGGGCAAGATCCTCACCCGGTACACCTCCAGTCTCGACTCCGTTTTTGGCGATCTGAAGGTGACGGAATCCGGCCTGCAGTTCCAGGAGAAAGGTGGCATCGACTTCCAGCCGATCACCGTTCTGGTGCCCGGTGGCGAAGAGTTCCCCTTCACGTTCTCCAGCAAGTCGCTCAATGCCACTGCTGAGGGCTCGGCTCTGACCACCAGCACCGACTTTGAAGGCACTTATCGCACCCCCAGCTACCGCACCAGCAACTTCATCGACCCCAAGGGTCGGGCTTTGACCACCGGCGTTCAGTACGCCCAGGGTCTTGTGGCCCTTGGTGGTGACGACGAGCAGCTCGAGAAGGACAACAACAAGCGCTACATCGATGGTGTGGGAACCATGAGCCTCTCCATCACCAAGGTTGATCCTGAAACCGGAGAATTCGCTGGTGTGTTCAGCGCCATCCAGCCCTCCGACTCCGACATGGGTGGTCGTGAAGTGGTCGACATCAAGATCACTGGCGATCTCTACGGCCGTCTTGAAGAGGCTTGATCGAGGTCATCACAACAGGTTGCAAGGGGGGCTTAGGTCCCCCCTTTTTTCGCCTATTGCAATCCTCCTGCGATCTGGGAGAATCCTCCGATCTTTCTCTAGGCCTAATGACTGCCAGTGCTTCCGCTCCCGCTCAACGATCCGGTGTGATTGCTCCCTACGGCGGAACGCTGGTGGACCTGATGGTGGCTGAGGCGGATCGTGCCGCTGTGAAAGCCACGGCGACCAAAACGATCGAGTGCTCCGATCGCAATGCCTGTGATGTGGAGCTGCTGTGTGTGGGTGGCTTCTCTCCCCTGCGTGGCTTCATGCACCAGGAGGACTACGACGCCGTGGTCAGTGGGCATCGTCTGGCTGCGGGCCAGCTGTTCGGTCTGCCGATCGTGATGGACACCGACCGCGATGACGTGGTGGTGGGCGACAAGCTTCTGCTCACTTACAAGGGCCAGGAGCTGGCCGTCCTCGAGGTGGAGGACAAGTGGGAACCCAACAAAGTGGCTGAAGCCAAGGGCTGCTACGGCACCACCTCCATCGAGCACCCTGCGGTTCGGATGATCACGATGGAGCGCAAGCGCTTCTACCTGGGTGGAAGCCTCCAGGGCCTTGCTCTGCCCGAGCGGGTCTTCCCTTGCAAGACCCCGGCTGAGGTGCGTGCAGGCCTGCCCGAAGGCGAGGACGTGGTGGCGTTCCAGTGCCGTAACCCCATTCACCGCGCTCACTACGAACTGTTCACCCGTGCCCTCCATGCACAGAACGTCAGTGACAACGCTGTGGTGCTCGTTCATCCCACCTGCGGTCCCACTCAGCAGGACGACATCCCTGGTGCTGTTCGCTTCCAGACCTATGAGCGTCTGGCGGCCGAAGTGAACAACGACAGCATTCGCTGGGCCTACCTGCCCTACGCCATGCATATGGCCGGTCCGCGTGAAGCGCTGCAGCACATGATCATTCGGCGCAACTACGGATGCACCCACTTCATCATTGGCCGCGATATGGCCGGCTGCAAGTCGTCTCTCACCGGTGACGACTTCTACGGCCCTTACGACGCGCAGAACTTCGCCAAGGAGTGTGCCCCCGAGCTCACGATGGAAACGGTTCCCTCCCTGAACCTCGTTTACACCCAGGAAGAGGGCTATGTGACGGCGGAGCATGCCGAAGCCCGTGGCCTGCACGTGAAGAAGCTCAGCGGCACCCAGTTCCGCAAGATGCTGCGCGGTGGTGAGGAGATTCCCGAGTGGTTCGCCTTCAAGAGCGTGGTTGAGGTGCTCCGCGCCGCCTGAAGACTGAGAACCCGTTTAACATTCCTTCATCTACGAGGCGACCTGTGAACAAGCGTTGGCGAAATATCGGTCTCGGGGCCCTTCTGGTTCTGGCGATCGTTGTGATTGCACCAGCGTTCTTTGGTGGCGGCGGTGGCAGCCAGCCCCAGGTGAACACCATCCGCTACAGCGAGTTCGTTGAGGCGGTGAAGGATGACCAAATCAGCCGTGTGCTGATTTCTCCGGATCAAGGCACCGCTCAGGTTGTTGAAAACGATGGCCGTCGTGCCCAGGTCAACCTGGCCCCCGATCGTGAGTTGCTCGGCTTGCTGACCGAACACAGCGTTGATATCGCTGTGCAGCCCTCCCGTCAGACCCCTGGCTGGCAGCAGGCTGCTGGAAGTCTGATCTTCCCCCTGCTTCTGCTTGGTGGTCTGTTCTTCCTCTTCCGGCGCGCTCAAGGCGGTGGTGGTGGCAATCCAGCCATGCAGTTCGGCAAGAGCAAGGCGCGGGTTCAGATGGAGCCCTCCACCCAGGTGACCTTCACCGATGTGGCCGGCATTGAAGGGGCGAAGCTTGAGCTGACCGAGGTGGTCGACTTCCTCAAGAACCCCGATCGCTTCACGGCTGTCGGCGCCAAGATCCCCAAGGGTGTTCTGCTTGTGGGGCCTCCTGGCACCGGTAAGACCCTTCTCGCCAAGGCTGTGGCTGGTGAAGCAGGTGTTCCCTTCTTCTCGATCTCCGGTTCTGAGTTCGTTGAGATGTTCGTTGGCGTCGGTGCCAGCCGCGTTCGCGACCTTTTCGAGCAAGCCAAGAAAAATGCTCCCTGCATCGTTTTCATCGATGAGATCGATGCCGTTGGTCGTCAGCGGGGCGCAGGCCTCGGCGGTGGTAACGACGAGCGTGAGCAAACGCTGAACCAGCTCCTCACGGAGATGGATGGTTTTGAGGGCAACACCGGCATCATTATCGTGGCGGCCACCAACCGCCCGGATGTGCTCGATGCCGCTCTGATGCGCCCCGGACGTTTCGATCGTCAGGTCACCGTTGATCGTCCCGACTATTCCGGACGCCTACAGATCCTCGGCGTTCATGCCCGCGGCAAGACCCTCGCCAAGGATGTCGATCTCGACAAGGTTGCCCGTCGGACGCCTGGTTACACCGGTGCCGATCTCGCCAACCTTCTCAACGAAGCCGCCATCCTTGCGGCCCGTCGCGAGCTCACCGAGGTGAGCAACGACGAGATCAGTGATGCCATCGAACGCGTGATGGCCGGTCCTGAGAAGAAGGACCGCGTGATGAGTGAGCGTCGCGCCCGCTTGGTTGCCTATCACGAGGCTGGTCATGCCCTCGTGGGTGCTCTGATGCCGGACTATGACCCGGTTCAGAAGATCTCGATCATTCCCCGTGGTAATGCCGGTGGTTTGACCTTCTTCACCCCCAGTGAAGAACGGATGGAATCAGGCCTCTACTCCCGGGCCTACCTCCAGAACCAGATGGCCGTTGCACTTGGCGGCCGTGTGGCTGAAGAAATTGTCTACGGCGAAGATGAGGTCACCACTGGTGCCTCCAACGACCTCCAGCAGGTTGCGTCCACGGCGCGTCAGATGATCACCCGCTTCGGCATGAGCGACGAGCTGGGGCCCGTTGCCCTTGGGCGCGCGCAAGGTGGCATGTTCCTTGGCCGCGACATCGCGGCCGAGCGTGACTTCTCTGAGGAAACCGCTGCCATGATCGACAAAGAGGTTTCCGATCTGGTGGATGTGGCCTACAAGCGCGCCACCAAGGTGCTCGTCGACAACCGAACCGTTCTGGATGAGTTGGCCGAGATGCTCGTTGAGCAGGAGACTGTTGATGCCGAAGAGCTTCAGGAGTTGCTGATCAAACGTGACGTCCGGGTCGCCGAATACGTCTGATTTCGATTCGTCCTCCAACCGATGGCTGGTGCGGCAGGAGCTCTTGGTGGCTTCCCTGCAGCACCAGCCTCTTTTGTTGGTGATTCGGCCAGAGCCCGACGACCTCGTGGCTTCAGATTCGGGCTCTGGTTTGTTGGAGCAGGTGCATCAGCTTCATGCCGCAGGACTTCGACATCTCGAGGTCGCATGGCTTGACCAGCCAGGCTGGATGGGGTTCATGCAACGGGTGCAGGACCATTGCCCTGGACTGAATCTGGGGGCGGCTTCGGTGACGGTCCCCAAGGCGATCAACGATCTATCGCGGCTGGATCTCAGCTATGCGATGGCACCGTGCTGGTGCCCGAAGCTCGTGGAGCAGGCCAGAGGGCTTGGAGTCTTGCTGGTGCCTGGGGTTTTCAGTCCCACCGAGGTTCATCAGGCCATGCGGTTCGGTTGTCGTGTCGTCAAGCTGTTTCCCGCTGCCAATCTGGGGCCGGGCTACTGGAGCCGCTTGCAGGCACCCCTCGGGCCATTGCCATTTGTGATTGCCGCTGGTGGCCTCGAGGTGAGTGATCTCCCCGTATGGCTGGAGGCTGGGCATGGCGCCGTGGCCCTGGGCCGCAGGGTTGTGGGATCGCCTACTGCCTTCCAGGCACTTCTCGACTGGTTGCACCAATCGACAAGCCAGCGTTGATATCAACCACTGGGCGACATGCGTCCCAGGTGCTACAGATGAGATAGCTATCCAACTGCGTCATGTCGCAGCTCACGATCAAGCTCAGCGACAAGGCCGATGCCCTGATCGCTCAGCTTCAGAAGGAGATTTTCAATCGCCGGCGCAAGAAGGTTTCGGCTGCTGGGGTCGTGGAGACCCTGGTGGAGAGCGGAGCGAAATCGCAGTCTGACAAGCGTTTTGCCACGTCTTGGACGAATCTGATCAAGGACATCGAGAAGGCAGCCAAGCTGTCCTATGCCCATGGCAGCAAGCCATCCACCCTCAGTGATGAGGAGTGGGCCCTGGTGTTGAGTCATCGCAGCCGCGGAACGACAACTCGTGCACACCGGACGTTGAAGAAGACGATGGCTGCCAAGAAACCGGCCTCAGCCAAGGCTCAAGCCAGCAAAAAGCCCGCTCGCCGCACCCGCAGCGCGGCAAAGACGAAAGCGACCTCAGCGGCGGTGAGCTCCAACGCCAGCACAGCGGTGGGTTCCGTTTGATCTGATTGGAGGGTGGTGCTCACCAAAGGCTGCATTGCCCCTGCTGTCTCAGCAGGTGGTCAGCCAGAACGAGTGCCACCATCGCCTCCACCATCGGCACGGCCCGAGGCAGAACGCAAGGGTCGTGCCGTCCTTTCCCCGCGAGTGTGGTGGCCTTGCCATTGGAATCGATGGTTTGCTGCTCTTTGCGGATCGTGGCCGTTGGCTTGAAGGCCACCCGGATCACAATTGGCTCACCATTGCTGATCCCCCCCTGGATGCCGCCGGAGTTGTTGGTGGCGGTCTTCAGCCGACCATCGTCGCTCGGCACAAAGGCATCGTTGTGCTCGCTGCCTTTCAACAGCGTTCCATCGAAACCGGACCCAATTTCAAATCCCTTGGTGGCCGGCAACGACATCACTGCTTTGGCGAGGTCGGCTTCGAGTTTGTCGAACACTGGCATGCCTAGCCCAATGGCGGGATGGCGCACCACGCATTCGATAACCCCGCCGCAGGAATCACCCTCGCGGCCAATGGCTTCGATGCGTTCGACCATTCGCTCGGCGATCGCTGGCTCGGGACACCGAACGATGTTGGCCTCCACATCGCTCAGCTGAACCTGCCGTGGGTCGATGCCGGAGGCTTCGATGGTGTGGATCCGCTTCACCCAGGCGAGGATTTCAGTCCCTGCTGCTTGTTTCAGCAGTTGTTTGGCAATTGCACCTGCAGCGACGCGGCCGATGGTTTCCCGCGCAGAGGCACGTCCTCCACCGCTGCGGGCTTGGATTCCATACTTCGCCTGGTAAGTGGCATCGGCATGGGAGGGTCGAAAGGCGACCGCCATGTCCTTGTAATCCCCGGGGCGTTGGTCCTTGTTTCGCACGACCATGGCAATCGGGGTGCCAAGCGTGGTTTCGCCATCCAGCAGGCCACTGAGAATTTCCACCTGGTCCGCTTCCTTGCGGGGGGTGGTGATGTGGCTTTGGCCTGGTTTGCGTCGGTCCAGTTCAGCCTGAATCGACTCGATTCTGAGGTTGAGCCGTGGTGGACAGCCCTCAACAATCACACCCACCCCTCCTCCGTGAGATTCACCGAAGGTGCTGATCCGGAAGAGGTCGCCGAAGCTGCTGCCCATGGCCATTGATCGATCTGGTGAGGCTACGAAGCCATCGGTTCAGATCAACTCCGGATGGGGCAATTTCGGACGTTCTGTCGTGGGTTGCTCCCGGGCCATCTCGAAATCACAGAAGTCAAACCCTGGCCCGACGCAACAGCTCACCAGGGAGTAGTCACCCAGACTCCGCGCCGCCTGCCAGGCGTTGGCGGGAACCACCTGGACGGGGTTCGATGCCTGCAGAGCATCACGTTGCAGCCCTGTGCCATCGCTCTGGCACTGAAAGAGCTCCAGTGTCGCCCCATCAATGTGGGTCCAGACTTCGTCTCCACCGATCACCCGATGCCAGCAACTGACGGCACCGGCGGGCAGCAAGAATAGAATGGCCGTCAAGGCAGATCGCTCGGCACCGTCCTGTCGTTGGATTTGGTCTGGGCTGCGATGCAACTCTCGGTACCAGCCTCCCTCTGGATGGGGCATCAAGCCGAGGTGCTGGATCAGGCTTTGCGTCTGGTTCATTGCAGTCCTGCACGCCCGCGCATGTTCTGCACGTGCTGCCAGATCTGAGCTACCCAAAGAAAGATCCAGCTCATGCCGATCAGCCAAAACGGTTGGTCTTTGCGAAAGACGTCGAACAACAAAACCACCCTTGGCTGGCTTGAGCGATTGATGGCGGAGTGCATGAAGGTGTCGTCCCAGAGAAAGCCTTCACCTTCCTGCAGGTGATAGCTCTGGCCATCAACCATCAGTTCGCAGGAACTGCGGCCGTCGCCAAAATCCTCCACATACAACGGCAGGTGATACCTCCACACCCCTTTGAAGGGGCCTTTGTGGGGCCGTAGAACCTTCCCGGGGGGGAACAGGCTTACGGCAGCTGAAACAACATCAGGGTGATGCTTGAGAAAGCTCCGCAACGACGGGATCAGCGTCTGATTGGCGGGGTAGTTGTAGCCGTATCCCCGCAAGGGCAGCATTCCCCAGACCTTGCTGTCAAATTCGTACAGCGTGCGCTGTTGCTGCATGATCTCGTGGTTGGCGGGTAAGCGCCCCGAGAGGGCCACTTCCAGCGTTTCCCTGCGGATCTCCTGGTACGACTCCAGTAGTTGCCGGTGGGCTGGGAAGCCGACGTCCGCTGGAACGACTGCAGGGTTGTGCAGCGATTGCTCGTAGCACCAGCGTGCGATCTCACGCCAGAAGCGGTAATGCCATGGACCCCAGCGGATCACGCGTTGAATGATGGTGCGTTGTTTGCGCTTCGCCTTTGGGCTGTTCACGCTGATCTGGCTCTTTTGATCGAGGAGCTTTGCATGCTGATTTTCTACTGGGGTGGGATCAAGGACCTCAGTGTGCGCCAGCCTCGACGCAGGGTTGTGGCCCAGTCATCGCTGCCGCGGCGGATCAGTCGTGTTGAGGGATAGAGCGGGGTTGTTTCGCCCTGATCGGGCCAGTTGGTAATCGAGCCGTTGTCGAGTACGACAACGCAGGGAACGCCTAAGGCCCCCGCCAGATGTGCGGTGGTGTTGCTGATGGTGAGTACGCCACGAACTCCCGCGACTTGTCCGGCAAACCCATCCAGATCGAGCATCTGGTCGATCGGTTGTGAGGAGCGAATGCGTTGACCGCTCAACTCCCGCAATGTTCGGATGCGTGCTTGTTTTTCCAGATATTGCAGTGACTGCAGTGGCTGGCGGATGCTCTTGAGCACTGATGCCCAGTCTTCGACGGCTGGCAAGGTTTTGTTTCTGGATTTGGAAAACCAGCTGATGCCGATTCCTTTGGGGCTCTGCCCTGTGGTGATCGGTGCCGTGAGTGGGCGGAAGGTGCTCTGCAGCTGTTGTGGATCGGATCCAAACCAGTAGGCCAAACGCTCCTGGGCTGTCATGTGAGAGAGCTCGGCATTGCCTGGGGTTTCCGATGGATTGCAGCAGACCACACCAGGGAAGCTTCTTTTGAGCAGCGGATGGAGCCGTGGATCGCTCAAGACGACGACCTGATCGACATGTGCCTTGAGATCGCCGACAAATCTGAGGATCCGCAACTCGTCTCCCAGATCCCTTGTGGTGGGCAGCACAAGAACGCCGCCGCAGTTCACGGCTGGCCCTGGCCAAATCGGTAGTTGGTAACGCGTTGTTGCTTCCGATGCCTGCGTCAGAGCCAACCAGCAATCCCGATGGCAGCCGGCCCGTTCAAAACGATTGCCGATGAAGCGCAGACGACTCCACTGTTGATTGGCGATGGCTGTCTCAGCCTGCCGGGCGATGCGTTGTCTGGCGTTGTTCTCCATGCCAGATCGAGGGGTTTTCGGTGGAGAGATCGGAACGATAGGAACAGCATGCACAACAAAAAGCCCCCTCCGAGGAGGGGGCTTTC
>CAJXPL010000009.1 GCA_913057985.1 uncultured Synechococcus sp. | reverse complement strand
CACGGGCAATCTTGACGGCGTTCTCGATGGCTTCGGCGCCCGTCGTCAGCCTGCCGTCGGCGGAGCTGGATCAACGCCAGCAATTGCTCAGCCGGCTGCGGGCGCTTCAAGTGGATCGCGGCTGGTTTGTCGAACTTGTGGATGCCAGCCAGCTCAGCACGGAGCCGCAGCAGGATGCGCCGTTACGCAGGGTCTGGACCGAGCTGGCCGAGCAATGGCTGGCTCGGATTGCCTTGCTGCCGCCGGCGATTCGGGCCCAGTTGGGGCGTTTGGGGGCAGGGGACTGGCAGCAGCCGCGTGAGGCGCTGTTGAAACAGGGCGTTCATCCGCGGGTCGTGGAGCATCTGGTGAGTGCTGGAGCCAAGGATCTGCTGCCGGTCACCATGCGTGGCCGGAAACCCGCCGACCCCTTTCTTCAGCTCTGGATTGCAGCGGCGATTCAGAGCCTTGATGACGTTGAAATCGTGCGGCTCAAAGCGCGCCCGCTTGAACCCTCCATCACGTCGTTGCCCATCCCTGCCGGTGGCGCGCGTTTGGTGCTGGTGGAGGCTCCAGCAGGTGATGCCGTGGCCCTGGGCATCAACGGCACACCGCTGATGCAGATGATGGTTTTCGGCGTCAATGGGCAGGTGGAGGCGGAGCGTGGTCCCCTGCGGGTGACTCGGATTGCACCTGAAGCGGGCTCGCCGCTGCAGGTGTTGGTCACCAACGAAGGGGTCTCTTCGAGTCTGTTCACCCTGTCTTGTCGGGCGGACCCGCTCGATCAGTAGCGCTCCATCGCTGCTTTCACGTCCTTCTTGGATTGCTTTTCCTTTTCGGCGGCGCGCTTGTCGTGCAATTTGCGCCCTTTGCCCAGCCCGATGGTGAGCTTGATCCAGGACCCCTTGAGGTGAATGTTGAGGGGGATCAGCGTCAGGCCTTTCTGATCCACCAAACCGCGAAGCTTGTCGATCTCACGGCGATGGGCCAGCAGTTTTCGGGTGCGCAGTGGGTCGTGGTTGAAGTAACTGCCGGCGTGGGTGTGGGGTGAGATGTGCACGTTGTGCAATTGCAGCTCTCCATTGCGGATCAGGCAGAAGCCATCGCGCAGGTTGGCCTTGCCGTTGCGGATCGACTTCACCTCGGTGCCCACCAGCTCGATACCGGTTTCGAGGGTTTCGAGGATCTCGTACTGGTGCCGTGCCTGCCGGTTGTCCGCCAGCATCCGATTGGCGGCGGCCCGTGCCGCGGCTGCGGCTGCTTTTTTCGCTCCTCCCTTGGCCATGGCTGCGGCTGCGTCTTCCGACCCTATCCAGGTCTGGGTACCCTGCCCGCATGGCGATTGTCTCCTCCAGCTCCGGTCGCAAGCCACCACGCCGCCCTGAAGCGCTGGTGGACCCCCAGCCGGTACCTGAAGAGGTGGTGAGTCGGCCGGAAGACAAGCTTCGGCCCCAGCGCCTGAACGACTACATCGGCCAGAGCGAGCTCAAGCAGGTGCTGGGCATTGCGGTGGAGGCGGCGCTTGGCCGCGGCGATGCCCTCGATCATGTGTTGCTCTATGGCCCGCCGGGTTTGGGCAAAACCACCATGGCCATGGTGTTGGCCGAAGAAATGGGGGTGCAGTGCAAGGTCACCAGTGCACCGGCCTTGGAACGCCCGCGCGACATCGTTGGGTTGTTGGTCAACCTGCAGCCCCGTGATCTGCTGTTCATTGACGAGATTCATCGCCTGAGCCGGGTGGCGGAGGAGCTGCTTTATCCGGCGATGGAAGACCGTCGCCTCGATCTCACCGTCGGCAAGGGCAGCACAGCACGAACCCGTTCCCTCGACTTGCCGCCTTTCACCCTTGTGGGGGCCACCACCCGCGCCGGATCGCTGAGCTCCCCGCTGCGGGACCGGTTCGGCCTGATCCAGCGGTTGGAGTTTTACGGTCAGGACGACCTGGAAGCGATCGTCGAGCGCACCGCCGGGCTGATCGGGGTCACCCTCACACCGCAGGCCCGCAGCAGCATTGCCGCCTCTTGCCGCGGTACGCCCAGGATTGCCAACCGCCTGCTGCGCCGGGTGCGAGATGTGGCCAGCGTGCGTGGCGGGAGCAGTGGAGCAATTGATCAGGCCCTTGTCGGAGAGGCTCTGAGCCTGCACCGCGTGGATCATCGGGGCCTCGATGCCAGCGATCGGCGTTTGCTGCAGCTGCTGATCGACCACCATGGTGGTGGCCCGGTGGGCCTGGAGACTCTGGCGGCGGCCCTTGGCGACGATCCCGTCACCCTGGAGACCGTGGTAGAGCCGTTTTTGTTGCAACAGGGGTTGCTGATGCGCACCCCCCGCGGCCGCATGGTCACGGATGCGGCCCGCAGTCATCTGGCCGAGGCGGCATGAACCGGTTTCTCGTCCTGTTGATGAGTTTGGTGCTGGCCCTGCCAGTGCAGGCCCTCGATCTGCAGGGGCTTTATGAGCAGGCGCTGACGGCAAGCCGTCAGGGGGATTTTGTGGAGGCGTTGCCCCTTTGGGACCGCTTTCTGGAGCAGGCTCCAGAGGATGCAGCAGCGCTGAGCAACCGCGGCAATGTGCGTCTGGCCCTCGGGGATGCGTCCGGGGCCATCGACGATCAGAGCGCCTCGATTGTGCTGGCGCCGGAGGAAAGCGACCCGCATCTGAACCGGGGCACGGCGGAGGAAGCGCTTCAGGACTGGTCCGCGGCAGCGGACGACTATCTCTGGATTCTGGAGCGCGATCCGCAGGATGCCTCAGCCCTCTACAACCTGGCCAATGTGCGTGGCTCGCAAGGGGACTGGCCTTTGGCGCGAGAGCTTTATGGCCAGGCTGCTCTTGCCCGCCCCGGCTTCGCCATGGCCCGCTCCAGTGAGGCGCTGGCGGCCTGGCAAGCAGGAGATCTCGATTGGGCGGAGGCGGAATTGCGCAAACTGATCCGTCGCTATCCCTTGTTCGCCGACGCTCGGGCGGCCCTCAGCGGCCTGCTCTGGCGCGAAGGATCCAGTGGTGAAGCCGAAAGCCACTGGGCCGCGGCGGCCGGCCTGGATCAGCGTTACCGCCAGGCCGATTGGCTGGAGCAGGTGCGCCGCTGGCCACCGCAGCCGACGGCGGATCTGATGGCGTTCCTGGCCTTGGAGGCGTCCTGAGATGACCCAAGCGACGTCCCTGTCCGATCGACTCAGCCGGGAGCTGCCTGAGCTGCTGCAGCTGCGCCGGCATCTGCATGCCCACCCTGAGCTCAGCGGTGAGGAACATCAGACGGCTGCTCTGGTCGCCGGTGAACTGCGTCAGCTGGGTTGGCGGGTTCGTGAGGGAGTTGGCCGCACGGGTGTGGTGGCTGAGTTGGGGCCTGATCACGGCCCCACGGTGGGTTTGCGGGTGGACATGGATGCGCTTCCGGTGGAGGAGCGCACCGGGCTGAGCTATGCCTCCACCCGCCAGGGTCTGATGCATGCCTGTGGCCACGACCTGCACACCTGCACGGGCCTTGGTGTCGCGCGCTTGCTGGCTCAGGAGCCCCACTTAGGGGCTCGAGTGAGGCTGCTGTTTCAACCCGCCGAAGAGTTGGCCCAGGGGGCGGTGTGGATGCGGGACGCGGGGGCGGTGGAGGGCCTTGATGCGTTGTTTGGAGTGCATGTGGTGCCGAATCTGCCGGTGGGCACGGTGGGAGTCCGGCGGGGCTGTCTCACGGCGGCGGCCGGCGAGTTGGAGATCCTGGTGCAGGGGGAGGGTGGACATGGCGCCCGCCCGCATCAGGCGGTGGATGCCGTATGGCTTGCCGCTCGGGTGATCACGGAGCTGCAGCAGACGATCGCCCGCCGCTTGGACGCCTTACAGCCGGTGGTGATCAGTTTCGGCAAGGTGGAGGGCGGCCGGGCTTTCAACGTGATTGCCGATCAGGTGCGTTTGCTGGGCACGGTGCGCTGTCTGGATGTGGAGCAGCACGCCCAGCTGCCGGCCTGGATTGACGAGACGGTGCAGGGGATCTGTGCCAGCGGAGGGGGCTCGGCTGTGGTCAACTACCGCTGCATCGCCCCGCCGGTGCACAACGATCCGCAGCTCACAGATCTGCTCGAACGCTGTGCGGTGGAGTGCCTGGGTCGCGGCAAGGTGCTGCCGGTGGAGCAACCTTCCCTGGGGGCGGAAGACTTTGCCGAGCTGCTGCGGGATGTGCCGGGAATGATGGTGCGGTTGGGGGTGGCTGGACCTGAAGGGTGTGCGCCGCTCCACAACGGGGCGTTCTCACTGGAGGAAGACGCTCTCGGTGTTGGCATTGCGGTTCTCACGGCCACCGTGCTGGCGTGGATCACGGAGAACACCTCGGCATGAACCAACGTCGTGCGGTGATTTGGGTTTCCCTCGGGGCTCCGTTCCTGATCTTGCTCGCGTTGTTGGCCACAAACCAGCGCCAGGGCAAGGACCGGGTGCAGGTGCTGCCTGCCGTGCTTGTGGGTTCGGGTCTCATCATCAGCAGCGCTCTCGGTCGGCAGCGCCGCCGCGCCAGGCTGTTGGCCGATCTTCAACGGGCGCGCACTCCCGGCAGCAACCCATGAGCGAGACAGACCCGCAACATCCTGATCTCGAGGCGGTGCGTCAGGCCATTGCCAGTGGGGATCCAGTCCAGGCGATGCCGGCGATCACCCAGCTCCGCCATTGCTCGGATGCTGAGGCGGTGCCGTTGCTGGTGTTGGGCACGCAGCAGAAGCCGTTTTTGGTGCGCTCCTTGAGTTGCAGCGGCCTGGGCTACAAGCGCACTGAACAGGGTTGGAGTGTGCTGAGTGCGTTGATCACAGCCGATGAAGACCCCAATGTTCGGGCTGAGGCAGCCAATGCTCTGGCCAGCTACGGGGTGGAGCGCGCCTGGCCCCTTTTGCGCTCGGCTTTTGAAGCCGATGCCGCCTGGTTGGTGCGTTGCAGCATCCTGTCCGCCCTTGCAGAACAGCCGGAGATCGATCTCACCTGGTTGTTGGAGTTGGCCACCATGGCAATCGCTGATGCTGATGCGATCGTGCGTGTGAGTGGAGCCGAGATCCTTAGTCGGATCGTCCGGGAGGGGGGCACCGATCCCATCGCGGTGCAGGCCAGAGGCCTGTTGCAATCCCTACAGCAGGACAGCGATCACCGGGTGGTGGCTGCTGTGCTCAATGGGCTGCAAGTCAGCTGAGCGGGCCTTTGACCAACGCTTGCTAGCGTTCAAACATCACTAGGGGTGTCTGGGTTTCACCATGAACCCAGACTGAGATCACACCCTCCGAACCTGATTCCGGGTCATGCCGGCGCAGGGAAGTGCTTGAGCGTGATCCACGGCCAAACGTCGACCCCTGGGCTGTCCGTCGCACCTCAGATCATGCGCGCTTCCTGGGTTGAGTCCCGTAAGGGTCAGGCCAACGTCTCTCAGATGCACTACGCCCGTCAGGGCGTGGTCACCGAAGAAATGGCCCATGTGGCGAAGCGGGAGAACCTGCCCGAGTCGCTGGTGATGGAAGAAGTGGCCCGGGGACGGATGATCATCCCGGCCAACATCAACCACACCAATCTCGAGCCGATGGCCATCGGCATCGCCAGCAAGTGCAAGGTGAACGCCAACATCGGCGCCTCCCCGAATGCGTCTGATGCCGCCGAGGAGGTGAAAAAACTGAAGCTGGCGGTGAAATATGGCGCCGACACGGTGATGGATCTCTCCACCGGCGGCGTCAACCTGGATGAGGTGCGTACCGCCATCATCGGTGCCTCTCCGGTGCCGATCGGCACGGTGCCCGTCTATCAGGCCCTCGAGAGTGTCCATGGCTCGATCGAGAAGCTGGATGAGGACGACTTCCTCCACATCATTGAGAAGCACTGCCAGCAGGGCGTTGACTACCAGACCATCCACGCCGGTCTGCTGATTGAGCACCTGCCCAAGGTGAAGGGGCGCATCACCGGCATCGTCAGCCGTGGCGGCGGCATCCTGGCCCAGTGGATGCTTTACCACCATCGTCAGAACCCGCTCTACACGCGGTTTGACGACATCTGCGAGATCTTCAAGCGCTACGACTGCACCTTCTCCCTCGGAGACTCGCTGCGTCCCGGTTGCCAGCACGATGCTTCGGATGCCGCTCAATTGGCCGAGTTGCACACCCTCGGTGAACTGACCCGTCGCGCCTGGAAGCATGACGTGCAGGTGATGGTGGAGGGTCCCGGCCACGTCCCCCTCGATCAGATCGAGTTCAACGTGAAGAAGCAGATGGAGGAGTGCAGTGAAGCACCCTTCTATGTGCTCGGCCCCCTGGTCACCGATATTGCTCCCGGCTACGACCACATCACCTCGGCCATCGGTGCGGCCATGGCCGGTTGGCATGGCACGGCGATGCTCTGTTATGTGACGCCGAAGGAGCACCTCGGTCTGCCCAATGCTGAGGATGTGCGCGAAGGCCTGATCGCTTACAAGATCGCTGCCCATGCGGCAGACATCGCCCGCCACCGCCCCGGCGCTCGTGACCGTGACGACGAGCTCAGCCGCGCCCGCTACAACTTCGACTGGAACAAGCAGTTTGAGCTGTCCTTGGATCCTGAGCGGGCCAAGGAGTATCACGACGAAACCCTGCCGGCTGACATCTACAAGCAGGCTGAGTTCTGCTCCATGTGCGGACCGAAGCACTGCCCGATGCAGACCAAGATCACTGATGAAGATCTCGAAGGTCTTGAAAAGGTGCTCGAAGCCAACACTGGCGCTGCAGAGCTGACGCCTGTCAAACTCGACAAAGCCGACTGATTGCCTGCTTGCAATCAGATCTTGGCCCGGCGTCCGTTAGGACGTCGGGCTTTTTTGCGTAAGGCCATTGGTTGGGTTGGTGGCATAAAAAAAGACCTCCTGCCGAAGCAGGAGGCCTTGTTGTTGAAGTGTCCTGGCGATCAGCCGAGCAGAGCATTGGCTTTGGCCACCACGTTCTCCACCGTGAAGCCGAATTCCTTGAGGCAGGTGCCGCCGGGGGCGGAAGCGCCGAAGCGGTTCATGGTGACGCTGTCGCCATCCAGGCCGATGAAACGGTGCCAGCCGAAGGATTCAGCGGCTTCCACAACCATGCGCTTGCGCACGGCGTTGGGGAGCACCTCTTCCTTGTAGGAGTCGGTCTGCTCGTCGAACAGCTCGACGCAGGGCATGGAGACCACGCGCACCTTCTTGCCTTCAGCGGTGAGCTGTTTGGCGGCCTGGACGCAGAGGTCCAGTTCGGTGCCGGTGCCGATCAGGATCAGCTCGGGAGTTCCAGCGCAGTCTTCCAGCACGTAACCACCCAGGGCCACCTTGTCGATCGAGGAGTTCGCCTGGTTGGCCATGCCTTGGCGGCTGAGGCAAAGGGAGCTGGGGCGCTTGCGGTTCTGGATCGCCACCTTGTAGGCACCGCTGGTCTCATTGCCGTCGCCAGGGCGGAACACCAGCATGTTCGGCATCGCCCGCAGGGAGGGGATGGTTTCGATCGGCTGGTGGGTTGGGCCGTCTTCGCCGACACCGATGGAGTCGTGGGTGAGCACGTAGATCACGCCCAGCTCGCTCAGGGCCGACAGGCGCATGGAACCGCGCATGTAATCAGCGAACACGAGGAAGGTGCCGCCGTAGGGGATCAAGCCGCTGTTGTGATAAGCGATGCCGTTGAGGATGGCGGCCATGGCGTGCTCGCGCACACCGAAGTGCAGGTAGCGCTTCTCAGGGCTGCTGGCTTGATAGGAGCCGGTTTCACCCTTGATGTCCGTGTAGTTGGAGTGGGTGAGGTCGGCGGAGCCGCCGATCAGTTCGGGCAGGTTGGGGCCCAGAGCACCCAGGCAGATCTGGGAGTGCTTGCGGGTGGCCAGGCCACCGTCTTCGGGGGTGTAGGTGGGCAGGTCCTTGTCCCAGCCCTCGGGCAGCTCGCCGCGCAGCATCCGCTCGAACTCGGCGGCTTCGCTGGGGTACTTGGTGCGGTAGGTGGCCAGGGTCTGGTTCCACTCGGCCTCGAGGCTCGCGCCGCGGTTGATGGCCTGGCGGAACTGGTCGTAGGCGTCCTGGGGGATTTCGAAGGGGGCGTAGTCCCAACCCAGCTGCTGACGGGTCAGAGCGGCCTCCTCTTCACCCAGGGCAGCACCGTGAACACCGGCGGTATCAGCCTTGTTGGGAGAGCCGTAGCCGATGGTGGTGGTCACCTTGATGATCGACGGCTTGTCGGTCACGGCCTTGGCGGCATCCGTCAGACCGGATACTTTCAGAACCTCGGCCTTGGCGGCCTCGATCGCCTTGGCGATGGCATCCACATCGGTGTTGCCTTCGGCCACGTGCTGCACGTGCCAGCCGTAGGCCTCGTAGCGCTTCAGCACGTCCTCGGTGAAGGACACATCGGTGCGGCCATCAATGGTGATGCTGTTGTCGTCGTACAGGGCGATCAGCTTGCCCAGCTTCAGGTGACCGGCTAGGGATGCAGCTTCGGAGGACACACCCTCCTGATTGCATCCGTCGCCCATGATCACGTACGTGTAGTGATCCACCACGGTGGCGTCGGCCTTGTTGAACTTGGCCGCCAAGTGGGATTCAGCGATGGCCAAGCCCACAGCGTTGGAGATGCCAGCACCCAGGGGGCCGGTGGTCACTTCAACACCAGGGGTCTCAAAGGTTTCTGGGTGGCCCGGAGTCTTGGAGCCCCACTGGCGGAATTGCTTGATGTCCTCGATGGAGACCGAGTCGTATCCGGTGAGGTGCAGCAGCGCGTAGAGCAGCATGCAGCCGTGACCTGCGGACAGCACGAAGCGGTCGCGGTTGAACCACTTGGGGTTCTTGGGGTTGTGCTTGAGGAACTTGTCCCAGAGGGCATAACCCATGGGTGCGCAGCCCATCGGCAGGCCGGGGTGGCCGCTGTTGGACTTGTTGATGGCGTCGACAGCCAGCATTCGAATGCTGTTGATGCAGAGTGTGTCGAGTGACGCGGGCGCAGCGACCATGGTGTTAAGAAGAAAAGTTGAAGCGATTTTGACGCACGGCGTGAGCGCGAAGGCTCAGCTGGCGCGTTTGAAAGCCAGACAGACGTTGTGGCCGCCGAAGCCAAACGAGTTGGATAAGACGGTTCCCAGTGTCTGATCCCGTGCCTCATTCGGCACGACATCCAGATCACAGTCGGGGTCTGGCGTGGTGTGGTTGATCGTGGGGGGCACGACGCCGTGTTGCAGCGCCAGCACGCAGGCCACCGCCTCGATGCCACCGGAGCCACCCAGCAGGTGACCGGTCATCGATTTGGTGGAGCTCACCGGAATCTGCAAGGCTCGCTCACCCAGGGCGCTTTTGATCGCCGAGGTTTCGTTCTTGTCGTTTGCCGGTGTGCTGGTGCCATGGGCGTTGACGTAGTCGATCTCAGATGGATCAATGCCGCCATCGGCCAGGGCAAGGCGCATCGCCTCGGCACCACCGACGCCGCCCGGCGTGGGGGAGGTGATGTGGTGGGCGTCGCAGGTCATGCCGTAACCCACCACTTCGCCAAGAATCGTGGCGCCACGGGCTTGGGCGTGCTCGAGGGTTTCGAGCACCAGCACGCCGGCACCCTCGCCGATCACGAAGCCATCGCGCTCCTTATCGAACGGACGGCTGGCTGTTGCCGGATCGTCATTGCGGAAGGACAGGGCCTTGGCGCTGGCGAAGCCGGCCACTCCAAGGGGGGTGATTGCCGATTCGGCGCCACCGCATACCATCGCATCGGCCTTGCCCAGCTGCAGCAGCCGGAAGGCATCGCCAACGGCATTGGAGCCGGCAGCACAGGCGGTAGCCACAGCGGAGCTGGGGCCCTTGGTGCCTAAGGCAATGGCGGCCAGGCCAGTGGCCATGTTGGGAATCATCATCGGCACCGTGAACGGGCTGACCCGTCCTGGCCCTTTGCCCTCCAATACGTGGGCCTGCGTCTCCATCGTCAGCAGGCCACCGACGCCGGAGCCGATGATCGTGCCGATCCGATCCGCATTCGCGTCGTTGATCTCAAGGCCGGCATGGGCAACAGCCTGTTTGGCAGCTACCACGCCGAACTTGCAGAACCGATCCCAGCGCTTGGCTTCCTTCGGTTCGATGAAGCCGGACGGATCGAAATCCTTCACCTCTGCCGCAAAACGACAGGCGTGTTCGGATGCATCGAACAGGGTGATGGCCTCCACTCCGTTGCTGCCGGAGGTGAGGCCGTTCCAGTAGTCCTGAACCGTGTTGCCGATCGGTGTGACCGCGCCGAGGCCGGTGATGACGACGCGATGGAGACCATCCACCATTGCGTTGCTCAGGCCTGCTTGTCTTCGATGTATTTGACGGCGTCACCAACGGTGGTGATGCCTTCAGCTGCTTCGTCAGGAATCTCGATGTCGAAGGCCTCTTCCAGGGCCATCACGAGTTCCACGGTGTCCAGAGAATCAGCGCCCAGATCATTCTGGAAGTTGGATTCGGGCTTCACCTCGCCGGAGTCAACACTCAGTTGCTCCGCAACGATCGAGCGCACCTTTTCGAGAATCGCTTCCTGGGACATAGCCGTGGCAACGGGACGCTGCATCCTACGGGCACGCCTTCAGTGTCTCCTCACCAACAACTGTGCCGTTAACAACGGTGACGGCCTGGCCATGGACCGGCGAAGGACGGGTACGTTTGCCCCAAGCCTTCGTATGCATCGGGCACATGTCCCACGCCGTCAAGATCTACGACACCTGCATCGGCTGCACCCAGTGTGTGCGTGCCTGCCCTCTCGACGTGCTCGAGATGGTGCCCTGGGACGGATGCAAGGCCGGTCAGATTGCTTCTTCTCCGCGCACTGAAGACTGCGTTGGTTGCAAGCGTTGCGAAACCGCTTGCCCCACCGACTTCCTCAGCATCCGCGTCTACCTGGGCGATGAAACCACCCGATCCATGGGTCTGGCGTACTGATTCGCCTCTTTTCACCTCATAAGCTCAGCCCGGCTTCAGCCGGGCTTTTTTTGTATGTGCGGAATCGTTGCCCTGGTGGGTTCCCGAGAAGCGGCACCCCAGCTTCTGGAGGGCCTCCGGCAGTTAGAGTACCGCGGTTACGACTCCGCTGGGATCGCCACGGTGGCTGCTCAGGGGCAGCTGACATGCCTGCGGGCCAAGGGCAAACTTCGCAACCTCACCGCTTGTTTTGAAGCAGAGGGAGCGCCGGGCCAATGCGGCATTGGCCACACCCGCTGGGCCACCCATGGCAAGCCGGAAGAGCGCAATGCCCACCCGCACCGCAGCAGCGATGGCGCGGTGGCAGTGGTGCAGAACGGAATCATTGAGAACCACCGGGCCCTGCGGGAGCAGCTGGAGGCGTCAGGGGTGGTGTTCCAGTCGGAGACCGACACCGAGGTGATTCCGCATCTGCTGGCGGCAGAACTGCAGCAGCTGCAAGCCGGGGGCGGGCCCCCTGGTGGTGGGCTGTTGCTGGAGGCCCTGCAGCGGGTGCTGCCCCAGCTTCAGGGGGCCTATGCCCTTGCTGTGATCTGGGATCAGGCGCCGGGGGCATTGGTGGTGGCCCGTAAGGCTGCGCCCCTGTTGATCGGCTTGGGGGAAGGGGAATTCCTTTGTGCCAGCGACACGCCGGCCCTGGCGGGGGTCACCCGCACCATCCTGCCGATGGAAGACGGTGAGGTGGCCTTGCTTTCACCCCTGGGGGTGGAGCTCTACGACGCGGCAGGGGCGCGTCAGCAACGCATGCCCACCCAGCTCAGTGGTGTGGACCATGTGGCGGACAAGCGCGAGTTCCGTCACTTCATGCTCAAGGAAATCCATGAGCAGCCGGAGACAGCGGAGCTGTGGGTGGCGCGCCACCTTCCCCAGGGCCTCCCGGCGGAGCAGCCGGTGGCGCTGCCGATGGACGATGCTTTTTACGCCGGGATTGATCGGATTCAGATCCTGGCCTGCGGCACCAGCCGCCATGCCGCCATGGTGGGGGCCTACCTGCTGGAGCAGTTCGCCGGCCTTCCCACGTCGGTGCACTACGCCAGTGAATTCCGCTACGCCCCGCCGCCGCTGGCCCCCCACACCCTCACGATTGGGGTGACCCAGTCCGGTGAAACAGCCGACACCCTGGCCGCTCTGGCCATGGAGGCCGAGCGGCGCCTGGCCCATGGGGATCCGGCCTTTGCCCCCCGCCAGCTGGGGGTGACCAACCGTCCGGAAAGTTCTCTGTCGCGCCAGGTTCCCCACATCCTCGACATCGGGGCCGGCATCGAAGTGGGCGTGGCAGCCACCAAGACCTTCCTTGGCCAGCTATTGGCCTTTTATGGCCTGGCGATGGCCTTTGCGGCCCGCCGTGGTTCTCGCTCTGCAGCGGAGATCAACGCCCTGGCGGATGAACTGCGCGGCCTGCCCCAGCAGTTGCGCCAGCTGGTGGATCTGCACGACCAAGGCTCCGAGGCCCTGGCCCATCGCTTTGCCGACACCCAGGATGTGATTTTTCTGGGCCGCGGCATCAACTACCCGATCGCCCTGGAGGGGGCGTTGAAGCTCAAGGAGATCAGCTACATCCATGCCGAGGGTTATCCGGCCGGTGAGATGAAGCATGGTCCGATTGCCCTGCTCGATTCCCGGGTGCCGGTGGTGTCGATCGCCGTGCCCGGCGTGGTGTTCGAGAAGGTGCTCAGCAACGCGCAGGAAGCCAAGGCCCGCGACGCGCAGCTGATCGGCGTGGCGCCCCAGGGGCCCGATACCGATCTGTTCGATGAATTGCTGCCGGTGCCCCCCGTCAGCGAGTGGGTCAGTCCCCTGCTCACCGTGGTGCCGATGCAGTTGCTGAGCTATCACATCGCAGCCCATCGCGGCCTTGATGTGGATCAACCCCGCAACCTGGCCAAGAGCGTCACGGTGGAATAAGCCTCAGTTAGGGCTCATGCTGAGGTCGCTGCGCCCGTAGCGGTCCTGGAAGCGCACGATGTCGTCTTCTCCCAGGTACTCCCCGCTTTGCACCTCAATCAGCTCCACGGGGATTTTCCCGGGATTTGACAGGCGGTGTTTGCAGCCAAGGGGGATGTAGGTGCTCTGGTTTTCACCCAACAGCTGCTCTTCTCCGTCGCGTTCGACGATGGCTGTTCCGCGCACCACGATCCAGTGCTCAGCCCGGTGGTGATGCATCTGCAACGACAGGCTGGCGCCGGGTTTCACGGAGATTCGTTTCACCTGCCAGCGGCTGTCCTCCACCACACCCGTGTACGAGCCCCATGGCCTGTAGATCTTGCGGTGGGCCTTGCCCTCGGGGCTGCCGGCAGCCTCCAGCTGCTTCACCACTGTCTTGATTTCCTGGGCCTTGGAGCGATCTGCAATCAACACGGCGTCGTCGGTTTCCACCACCACGAGGTTTTCAACCCCCAGCCCCACCACCAGGCGGTGTTCGCTCCGCAGATAGCAATCGCGGCTGCCTTCCGCGATCACGTGGCCCTGCAGAACATTGCCCTGGGAATCCTTTTGCTCTGAGGTATCCCAGAGAGCGCTCCAGCTGCCCACATCGCTCCAGCCCGCATCCAGCGGCAGCACGCTGCCCAGTTCTGTTTTTTCCATCACGGCCACGTCGATGGCCACGTTGGGGCACTTGGCAAAGGCTTCCCGCTCCAGTCGCAGGAATTCCAGGTCGGCCGTGTCCTGCTCAAGAGCCGCCCGGCAACAGCTCACCACCTCCGGGGCTAGCCGCTCCAGTTCCGCCAGCATGGCGCTGGCCCGGAACAGGAACATGCCGCTGTTCCAGGTGAAGCGGCCGGTGGCTAAGAACTGCTCTGCTGTGGTCTGGTCGGGCTTCTCCACAAACCGCTTGATCGGCACAGGCGTCGCTCCCTCGTGGGAGAAGGGTTCGCTGGCCTCGATGTAGCCGTAGCCGGTTTCCGGTGCTGTCGGCACGATCCCGAAGGTCACGAGCCGTCCTTCTTCTGCGGGCTTGCGGCCGGCGTCGATGACCTGCCGAAACTCTTCCGCATCAGAAATCAGGTGATCCGCCGCGAGCACCAGCAGCAGAGGGTCCTCGCCGTTGGCCGTGGCCTGCAGTGCGGCCACGGTCACCGCTGGAGCGGTGTTGCGGCCCATCGGTTCCAGCAGGATCGCGTTCGGCTCCACGCCGATCTGGCGCATCTGTTCGGCCACAATGAAGCGATGGTCTTCATTGCAGATCAGTAGGGGGGCCGCCAGAGCCTCGAGCCCGATCAGCCGTTGCTGGGTCTGCTGCAGCAGCGTCGCATCGCCCTCTCCGCTTAACGGCCAGTACTGCTTGGGATAACTCGCCCGCGACAGCGGCCAGAGCCGGGTGCCGGTTCCTCCGCAGAGGATCACAGGAATCAGGGGTGTGGAGGCCATCACGTCCCGGAAGAGGTAACCCAGATTGGCTTGCCCCGGGGGGTTCTGTCGATGCCCCGAGGAAGAGTTGTCAGAGCTCCAGCAGGCCCGGCGGTGGGGTGAGCAGCAGCCAGCCCTCCTCCAAGTGCACCTCCGGCACGATCGCCTCCACGAAGGGAATAAGCAGCTTGCGGCCCTCCGATGTGTTGATTTCCAGCAGGTCGTTGCCGCCGCTGATCAAATCGCTCACGGTGCCAACGGCAGGGCCATCGGCCGCGAGCCGTGCCTCCAGGCCCAGCAGATCGAGCAGGTGAAATTCCCCCTCGTCCAATGCGGGCCGGTCATCCGCAGACACCAGCAGTTCATGGCCCACCAGAGCTTCAGCGGCGCTGCGGTTGTCAATTCCTTCAAGCCGCACCACAAACAGCGACTTGCCGGGCAGTTGCCGGCCTTTTTTGAGTTGGATTTCCGTCGGCTCACTCCCCTTGCGGCTGCGCAGCCAGCGGGCCCCTGGTGCTGTGAACCGCTCGGGAAAATCACTGGCGGGGTTCACCCGCAGTTCCCCCTGCAGCCCCTGGACCCCCACGATCTTGCCGACGCTGAGCCACTCATTACTCTCCGCCATGCCATCCGTCGCGCACTCTGCCGATAATGGCCCCAGATCCGTCCGCGAACGAGCCATGGCGCCTGCAACCGCTCCGATCCTCCCTGGCTCCACCGTCACCGTGGCGGATGCCACCTCGATTTACAACGGCTACACCGGCTTTGTGCAGCGAATCAGCGGCGACCGTGCGGCCGTTTTGTTCGAAGGCGGTAACTGGGACAAGTTGGTCACCCTGCGCTTGAAGGACCTCCAGCCGGCCTGAGGCGATGGACAAGGACCGAAGCCTGCGACAACGGCTGCAGTCGACGGTGCTGGAAGCCACCACTCCGGCCGGTAAGGCTTACAACGCTGTCATTTTCGGGGCAATTCTTCTGAGTGTTTTTGCCCTCCTGCTGGAACCCGACCCCTTGGGCAACTCAGCCCTGCGCCAAACCAATGTGCCCTGGATCGATCTGGTTCAGAACGTTTGCTTGGCGGTGTTTGCTGCGGATTTCGTCCTTCAATTGGCCCTGGTGGAGAGGCCTCGCCGTTACTTGTTCAGCTTCACCGGATTGATTGACGCTTCGGCGGTGCTGTTTTTCTTCGTGCCGCAGGTGCGCAGTGAGTTGCTGCTTTGGGTGTTCAAGTTCGGCCGCATCCTGCGGGTGTTCAAGCTGCTCAAGTTCATTGATGAAGCCCGCGTGCTCGGGCAGGCGCTGCTGGGCAGTGCCCGCACCATCGGCGTCTTCCTGTTCTTTGTTGTTCTGCTGCAGGTGGTGCTCGGCTACAGCATCTTCGTGATCGAAAGCGCCCGGCCCGACTCTCAGTTCCAGACCGTGGGGAGCGGCGTGTACTGGGCGATCGTGACCATGACCACCGTCGGCTACGGCGATGTGGTGCCGCAGACGGAGCTGGGGCGCCTGCTGGCCTCAGTCGTGATGCTCTTGGGTTTCGGCATCATTGCTATCCCCACCGGGATCTTGACCGTATCGGGGGTGCGGCATCACCAGCAGAAAGGGGTGGAGCTGACCTGCAGCAGCTGTGGGCGTCAGGGGCACCGTAAGGACGCCCTTCACTGCGATGCCTGTGGCGCATTGCTGCCTTCGAGAGCCTGAAGAGCAGCGGCAGCGGCGTTCTGCTCGGCTTCTTTGCGTGAGCGTCCCTGGGCTTCGGCCAGCTCTTTGTTGCTGACGCTCACCCGGCAGCGGAAGCGTTCGGGGTCGCCATGCTGATGGCTGCATTCCTCGGTGGTGTACTGGGGTAGGCCGAGCCCCTGGCCCTGGCTCCACTCCTGCAGAGCTGTTTTGCCGTTGAACTGGTGGGGTGTGGCCAGCATCGCTTGGGCTGTGGCGCGCCAGTGGGGGGTGAGCCAGCGGTGAATCGCTTCAAAGTTGCCAAGGGCCGTGTACAAGGCACCGATGAGCGCTTCGGTGGCATCGGCCCTCAGCCTGGATTGGGCGGAACGATCCCCCTGGGCATGCCGTCCCAGCAGCAGGTGTTGTTCGATGGCAAGCCCTGCCCCCACGTCCGCCAGCCAGCGATCGCTCACCAGCTGTGCCCGCAAGTTGGAGCAGGCACCCACCGCCAGATCGGCGTGGTGGCGATCAATGAATTCGGTGGCGGCGAGCCGCAGCACCGCATCACCGAGGAACTCCAGCCGTTCCAGGTTGCGGGCTCGGCCGCTCGACACGTGGGTGAGGGCCTGATCCACCAGGGCGAGTAGCTCAGGGTTGAGTGGAATCTCAGCGTCGAGCTGCTGGATGAAGTCGGTGAGCTCTGCGGCGCGGGATGGATCCATCAGGACTCCTGAGCAACGCTGAAGAAGGGGTGAAAGCAGGACATAAGCCGGGTTCTGTTCACGCCCCCACAGAGGTTGGTCTGCAGAGGGTGGGTGGCTATCTATCTGGGACCGCCGTTACCGACGGCCTCGAGCGGCGCGTTCAAACGGAACGGGGCCAATGGCCAGCCGTCGTTCCTTGGCCTTGCTCCCAGCCGGGGTTTACCGAGCCAGCACCTCTCGATGCTGCTGGTGCGCTCTTACCGCACCTTTGCACCCTTGCCTGTGCCGGCGAACCGGCCATCGGCGGTGTGTTTCTGTGGCACTCTCCTCACGGTCACCCGCACTGGGCATTACCCAGCAAGCCTGGCCATCAGGGAGCCCGGACTTTCCTCAGCCGACACTCAAAGAGATCGGCCGCAACCACCTCGCCTGCTTTCAGATCTCATCATGCCTCGTGGGCATAATTCAGAGGTCTGGGGCTGTAGCTCAGCTGGATAGAGCGACGGTTTCCTAAACCGTAGGTCGTGGGTTCGAGTCCCGCCAGCCCCGTGAAAATCACTGAAGACGTAGTAAGCGCTACATCTGGTGGGGTGGGCAGATCGCTCACCACCGCTAGGGTTGCCTTAACCGGGTGTGGGTGCCATGACCCAGCTTCACAATCTCCGTCTGAGGCTGTTGGTGCAACAGGAAAGTGAACGGATTGCTGAATCCCAGCCCACGGATCTGGATCTGTCTGTGGTGCAGGCCCGCTGCCTGTGTTGGCTTGCTCTCCTGGCGGAATCCCACGAAGACCAGGCCAGTGACGCGGAACGTCGCGGCGACACGGAACAGGCCATGGGCTGGTTTGCCGATTCGATGCGGCTGCGGGATGTGATCGGTGTGGTGTCCTCGATTGAGATCCCTCTTCCCGACACCGCTGGTGAGGATGGCCCCCAGGCAGAGGAAGACTTTGGACCTCAGGCGGCTTGATCAGTGGCATAGTGGGGAATGACCGCGAGGGACTGCATTGCCGGAAGAGCCCTGCCAGTGCCCGGATTGCCAACGGTTTTACCGGGAGCATGACCGGCTGATCCGGGAGTCCCCCACGCTTCGTCAGCAACAGGAGTTGAACTGGGCAGCACTCCAGTCGTTCCGCACCTTGTCCGGTCGGGTGCTCGAGGATCTGCAGAAGCAGCACGGTTCCCGCCAGACATCCGAAGCAGGCGCCTCGAAGCCTGCTTCGGCAGGTGCTCCTGTGCCGGAGGAATCAGGTGATGGCATCCAGCAGGCCATTGCCGATCTGGAGAACATCAACGCCCATCTGTTCTCGATCGAGGCGTTGATGGAGCGTGTGTTTGACGTGCGCGTCCCGGAAGAAATCGAGCAGAAGTTCCGCGAACTGGCCGGTGAGCTGGCTCCTGATCCTTTGAATGTGGACCGTCTGCGGCTCAACCGTCTGTTGCATCAGACGCCTGATCTGCCTGATCGGAGCTGAAGCACTGCATCTTGGTTCCAAGCCCTGGACAGGATCCAGGGCTTTTTTTTGTAGCTGTTTTCAGCGCACGTCGCAGGTGATCTCCACATTGAGAGGATCCACGGCCCAGATGTTCTTGCAGTAGTCGCCGATGGAACGGTCGGAGGAGAAGAACCCGGTGCGGGCTGTGTTCAGCAGTGACATCCGATTCCAGTGCATCCGGTCGCTCCAGGCACGGCTCACCGCCTCCTGGGCCCGCAGGTAGTCGGCGTAGTCGGCCATCACATAGAAGGGGTCGTTTCCGGTGAGGTTGTCGAGCAGGGGGCGGAACAGTTCGCCGTCGCCGTTGCTGAAGTGCCCCATCTCAATCAGCCGCAGGGCCTCCTGCAGTTCCGGCAGTGCGGCGATCACATCGCCAGGGCGGTAGCCGTCCTGCTGCAGAGCCGTGATCTCTCCCACGGTCTTGCCGAACAGGAAGAAGTTCTCGCTTCCCACCAGCTCGCGGATCTCCACATTGGCCCCATCAAGGGTGCCGATGGTGAGGGCACCATTCATGGCGAACTTCATGTTGCCGGTGCCAGAGGCTTCCTTGCCGGCGGTGGAGATCTGTTCGGAGAGGTCGGAGGCGGGATACACCTGCTCCCCCAGCTTCACGTTGTAATCCGGAAGGAACACCACCCGCAGCAGGCCATCCATGTCGGGATCGGCATTAATGGTGTCGGCGATGCCGTTGAGGAAGCGGATGATCAGCTTCGCCATGTAGTAGCCGGGAGCGGCCTTGCCGCCGAAGATCACGGTGCGGGGCGCCATGCCGTCGGTCTGGCCGTTCTTGATCCGCAGGTACTGGGTGATCACCTGCAGGGCATTGAGGTGCTGGCGCTTGTACTCGTGGATGCGCTTCACCTGCACGTCGAACAGGCTGGCGGGATCCACCAGCACGCCGGTGTTGCGGTGGATGTAGGTGGCCAGCTTGCGCTTCACCGACAATTTGGTGTTGCCCCAGAGCTCGAGGAAGTCCTGGTCGTTCTGCCGCTCCTCCAGCTTGCGAAGGCTTTCCATGTTGGAGATCCAGTCCGGCCCCACGTGCTGATCCAGCAGGGCTGACATCTCGGGGTTGGCCAGGGCGACCCAGCGGCGTGGGGTGACGCCATTGGTGACGTTGGTGAACTTCTCCGGCCACAGCGCTGCGAACTCCGGCAGCAGGTCGGTTTTCACCAGATCGGAGTGCAGCGCTGCCACACCGTTCACATGGTGGGCTCCGATCGTGGCCAGGTGGGCCATGCGCACGGCTTTGCTGCCCTCTTCATCGATGATCGAGAGCTTGCGCTGGATGGCGTCGTTGCCGGGATAACGCAGCCGCACCTGCTGCAGGAAGCGCCGGTTGATCTCATAGATCAGCTCCAGATGGCGGGGCAGCAGGCTGCTGAACAGGTTGAGGTCCCACTTCTCCAGCGCTTCCGGCAGCAGGGTGTGGTTGGTGTAAGCCACGGAGCGGGACGTGATGTCCCAGGCCCGGTCCCACTCCAGATGCCGATCGTCGATCAGCAGCCGCATCAGCTCCGCCACGGCGATGGCCGGGTGGGTGTCGTTCAGCTGAACCGTCCAGTAGTTGGGGAAGTCCTCGACGGACAGCCCGCGGTTGTCGAGGCTGCGCAGCATGTCCTGCAGCGAGCAGCTGACGAAGAAGTGCTGCTGCTTTAGGCGCAGACGCCGGCCTTCGTCGGTGCCGTCGTTGGGATAGAGCACCTTGGAGAGGGTTTCGCTGCCCACCTTTTCCTCAACGGCGCCGTAGTAGTCGCCGATGTTGAAGGCATAGAAGTCGAAGCTTTCGGTGGCATCGGCACGCCACAGCCGCAGCCGGTCGCAGATGTTGACGCGATAGCCCAGAACCGGCACGTCATGGGGAATGCCGATGGCGTGTTCCGCCGGGATCCAGCGGGAGCGGTAGTTGCCTTTGTCGTCGATGTAGCTCTCGGTGCGGCCGCCGAAGCCCACGAAGCAGGCCTCGTCGGGCTGGGGCAGTTCCCAGGGCCAGCCTCCCTTGAGCCATTTGTCGGTGATCTCTACCTGCCAGCCATCGCGGATCAGCTGATCGAAGATGCCGAACTCGTAGCGGATGCCGTAGCCGGTGGCCGGGATCTTCAGGCTGGCCAACGACTCCATGTAGCAAGCGGCCAGACGGCCGAGGCCTCCATTTCCCAGGCCCGGTTCCTCCTCCACATCCAGGATCTGCTGCAACGACTCGATGCCGAAATTCCTTAGGGCCTCCTCGGCCTCCTTCTGGATCCCGAGGTTCAGCAGGTTGCTGTTGAGCTGCGGGCCGATCAGGAATTCCGCCGACAGGTAGGCCACCGATTTCTGCGGGCGGGCCCGCATCGCTTCAGTGGTGGCCAGATAGCGCATCATCAGCCGATCACGTACCGCATAGCTCAGGGCCATGTAGAGGTCATGGCGGCTGGCGGTGGGGGCGAGCTTGCCGAGCGTGAAGAACAGGTGTTCCGTCATGCCGTCGAACACGCTCTTGGCATCGAGGCCGGCGCGTTCTGGGTCGTTGTGGCAGCCGGGGGTCGGCAGACGCAGATCGAACGGTTGTGACGTGGTCATGGGGGTTCAGCGAGCCATGGAGCGTGGAATCACCGTCAGGCCAGGGGTGCTCGGAGCCCAACTCAATGAATTACCCGGACCGTAGCCATCACAACTGGGGCTGCCTGAAAAAAAGCGCTTAATACAGCATTCCCGGTCAATTGGGATCATCCAGCGAACAGTTCAGCGGCGGAATCACCATTAAGGTTCGGCGTGAGACATGCCCGGCTTGATGCTGCTGCCCACTCTGCTGAGCGAAATCAGCAGTCACGACCTCGAATTGGCGGAAACGCTGATCGGCGTCCTTCGCTTCATGGTGATCTTCGTGGCGGCCCGCACCCTCGCTGAGGTGCTGGTGCGCTTTGAGCTCCCCACGATTCTTGGAGAACTCCTTGCTGGCGTGCTGATTGGTGCTTCGGGCCTTCACCTTCTGGTGCCGCCGGAGACCCAGGTGCAGCTTTCCGGAGCGTTCTCCGAGGTGGTGGCCGGCCTTTCACATGTGCCGGTTGAGGAGATTCCAGCCCTCTACAACGAGAGCTTCGGCGCCTTGCAGGCGGTGGCCACGCTGGGGCTTTATTCCCTGCTTTTCCTCACGGGTCTTGAAAGTGAGCTGGAGGAACTGATGGCGGTGGGGGCCCAGGCCTTCAGCGTTGCCGTGGTCGGCGTGGTGCTTCCCTTTGCCCTCGGCACCCTTGGCTTGATGGCAATCTTCCACGTGGATGCGATCCCGGCCATCTTCGCGGGTGCCTCGATGACCGCCACCAGCATCGGCATCACCGCCAGCGTTTTCGGTGAACTCGGCTATCTGCGCACCCGAGAAGGCCAGATTGTGATCGGTGCCGCTGTGCTCGACGACATCCTCGGCATCGTCATCCTGGCCATCGTGGTGTCCCTGGCGGCCGGCGGGACTCTGGAGATCGGGCCCATCGTTCAGCTGGTGGTGGCGGCCGTTTTGTTTGTGGTGGTGGCCTTGTTGTTGAGCCAAAAGGCTGCCCCCGCCTTCGACTGGGTGATTGATCAGCTCAAGGCTCCCGGCGCCAAGCTGATCGGCTCCTATTTGCTGCTGGCCGTCAGCTGTTTTGTCGCTTCTGCAATTGGTCTGGAGGCTGCACTCGGAGCCTTCGCCGCTGGTTTGATCGCCAGCACCTCCAAGCATCGCCACGAGATTCAAGCGGCGGTCACCCCCATCGTTGGACTCTTTGCAACGGTCTTCTTCGTGTTGGTGGGTGCCGGTATGGACCTCTCAGTGATCAACCCCTCTGATCCGGGGGCCCGTTCCGCTCTTGTGGTGGCGGCGTTCCTGTTTGTGGTGGCGATCATCGGCAAGGTGGCTGCCGGCTGGGCCATCTTCAGCAAGGAAAAGACCAACAACCTGGTGGTGGGGCTGGGGATGATGCCTCGCGGCGAAGTTGGCCTGATCTTTCTGGGCTTGGGCACCGCTTCAGGGCTGCTCAGCCCTGGCCTTGAGGCGGCGATTCTGCTGATGGTGATCGGCACCACCTTCCTGGCGCCGGTGCTGTTGCGCATCGTCCTCAAAGACAAGCCCCCTGAAGACGGCAATCAGGTTCCCGACGAATTCGCTGCCGATCCCCTGGCGGGTGCGTCCTGAATCAGTCGTCTTTTCCAGCATTGGCGAGCACGATCAGCACACTCCAGCCCACGGCCACAACACCAAGGCTGGAGGCCCAGCTCGGACCCAGGATCCAACTGAATCCGAGCTGGGTGACAACGCCCGTGACGAGGGCCAGCAGCAGGCTGCTGATCACCAGCACCGGTTGACGCACCGATTCAGGTAGCTCACTCTCCTTGAGGCTTGATTCCAACGTGCTGAGCGGTGCGCTCAGCGGCACGTAAAGGGCTATGGCCCAGAGCAAAGCTCCGCGCCAGACGGATGCGTCCGCCAGCGGTCCGCCCATCACCTCGTAGCTCACCATCCAGGCCGCTTCAGTGCTGCTTAGCATCGCGTCCCTCGCAGCCGGCTGTGGATCGCGTCACCTGGAGCCATCTCGGCCACGCCGTGCACACGGTGCAGCAGCATCCCGAGCAGGACAGCACCGATCGCCCGGCGCTTCTGTTGGTGCATGGGTTCGGAGCATCCACCGATCACTGGCGCCACAACATTCCCGTGTTGGCCCAGACCCATGCCGTGCATGCAATTGATCTGCTGGGCTTCGGCAGGAGTGCCAAGCCGGCGGGTCTGAATTACGGGGGTGCCCTGTGGCGCGATCAACTTGTGACCTATGTGCGCGAGCGGATCGGCCGTCCGACGGTGATCGCTGGTAATTCCCTTGGTGGTTTTGCGGCCCTTGCTGCCGGGGCCGCGTTGGGTTCGGACTGTGCGGGAGTCGTGCTGCTCAATGCCGCCGGCCCCTTCAGTGATGAGCAGAAGCCGCCGCAAGGCTGGGGCACCATCGCCCGCCAGAGCATCGGCACGGCCCTGCTGAAGAGTCCGGTGCTGCAGCGGTTGCTGTTCGAGAACCTGCGCCGACCCGCCACGATCCGCCGCACCCTCAATCAGGTGTATGTCGACAAGACCAACGTTGACGATTGGCTGGTGGAGTCGATCCGGCGCCCCTCCCTCGATCCCGGCGCCTTCGGGGTGTTCCGCACGGTCTTCGATATCCCTCGCGGTCAGCCCCTCGATGAGCTTTTCGCCGAACTGACGGCGCCGCTGTTGCTGCTCTGGGGCATTCGTGATCCCTGGATCAACGCCCCTGGTCGCCGCTCCACCTTCCAGCGCCATGCTCCGGAGGCCACCACCGAGGTCGTTCTGGAGGCCGGGCACTGCCCCCACGATGAGGTGCCGGATCAGGTGAATGCGGCGTTGCTGCAATGGCTGGAGGGCCTCAAGTTGGCTGCGGCACCGACAAATGCGGATCTGCTGGCTAAGTGAATGAATGAGCCACCCCGCATCGGCGGATGCCCATGACCCTCACCCAGCAGTCGGCCCCCTATGCCCACTGGGACTTCGTGCATCCCAGCAGTGGCGATCGGTTGCGAATCATTCCCGAGCGGGGTGGTCTGGTGAGTGGTTGGTGTTGCGGGGGGCGGGAGATCCTGTATTTCGACCAGGACCGTTATGCCGATCCGAGCAAAAGCATTCGCGGAGGCATTCCGGTGTTGTTTCCGATCTGCGGAAACCTGCCCGGAGATGTGCTGCCTGTGGATGGCGTCGACCATCCCCTCAAGCAGCACGGCTTCGCCCGGGATCTTCCCTGGCAGCTCCAGTTGCTCGAGGATCAGTGCGGCGTGTGCCTCAGCCTCTCCAGCACCGACGAAACGCTGAAGGCCTATCCCTTCCCCTTCCGTTTGGAGATGGAGCTGCGCCCGGTGGCCTCTGCCTTGGAGATCTCCACCACGGTGCACAACTGCGGTGATGCCGCCATGCCGTTCAGTTTCGGCTTGCACCCCTATTTCAACGTCAGCGATCTGGCCCAGACCCGGCTCACGGGTCTGGCGGAGCGCTGCTTCAACCATCTGGAGATGGCGGAGGCCGCCACCGCCGATCAGCTCAAGCGCTTGCCCGAAGGGGTGGATTTCCTCTGCCGGCCTGCGGGTCCTGTCAGCCTGATCGACGACGCCACCGGTGTGACGCTGGAACTGCAGCATCAGGCGCCGCTGGATCTCAGCGTGGTTTGGACCGAGCCCCCGCGGCCAATGGTTTGTCTGGAACCCTGGACCGGTCCGCGGCAGGCTCTGGTGAGCGGTGATCGAAAACTGGTGCTCGAGCCCGGTGCAATGCAGACCCTGGCCTGCCGCTACAGCGTCTCCTGATTCACCCCCGGCAGTCGGCCGCGGCTGAGCTGCAGCTTGGGGTCGAACTGGCGTTTCACCGCTTCGATCAGCGGCCGGGAAGGACGGTCTAGCCAGACCGGCACGGTTGATCCGGCCGCCCGTTTCAACAGCGTCATTTCGCCGCCGAGGCGGACCACGCTGCGGCGCAGCGCCTCCAGCTGGTGATCCGGTGTTGCCGCATCGCACCAGCCATCACCGCACCCGGCTCCCGCAGCCAGCTCCCAGGTCCACGATTTGAGAGCCCTCATCGCCTCATCCCGCAACAACCGGTGCAACTGGGCCGGCGGCAGCACCAGCCGCGCCAGCTGTGCAGAGGGGCTGGCATCGAAGGGTGTGGTGAGGGCATCGGAACAAGCCTGGCGTTCGGCGCTGAGCTGCTGGTTCAGCGCCAACGCTTCGAGCTGCTTCAGCTGATCGTCCACTGCCTGCTCCGAGACGCTGTTCACCACCAGCCGCAGCCGCCAGGCACCATCGCCGCCGTTGATCCAGTCACAGCGTTCTGGCGTCAGGCTGGAGCGCAGCAGTTCGCTGCGAAATGCCTCTTGGGCCCTCAGGTCGCCTTCCACAAAAAGGCCGCTCCGGGCGGGGCGCAGCGGTTGCAGCCGCAGGGTGAGTTCGGTGATCAGCGCCAGGCTGCCCCAGCTGCCGCAGAGCAGCCGCATCAGGTCGTAGCCCGCAACGTTCTTCACCACCCGTCCCCCGGCATGGGCTTCGACGCCATCCGCTCGCAACAGGCCGATGCCAATGATCTGATCGCGCACCCCCAGATGGCGTTGCCGCAGTCCCCCCGCCAGTCCACGGGCCACCAGGCCGCCGATGCTTCCGGGAGCGCCAGCCCGGGGCCAGTCAATGGGCAGCCATTGCCCCTGCTCCGCCAGCAGACCCTGCAGGTCTTGCAATGGCAGTCCGGCTTCCACCGTGATGGTCAGATCGTCCACGGCATGGTCGATCACCCGGTTGAGCTGCCGGCAGGAGAGCACCTCATGGCGGGGATCCAGCGGGGGACCCCAGTCCAGGCGTGTGCCCAGGCCACTGGGACTCCAGGGGGTGCCGCTCTGGTGCCACTGGCGCACCAGATCAATCAGGGCACTGCGGCTGGCGGGGGAATGGCTCACGGCACGATGGTGCCATGAAGGTTGTGGTCATTGACGACGATCCCACCGGCTCGCAGACGGTGCACAGCTGCCCGCTGCTGCTGCGCTGGGATGTCGACACTCTGCGTAAGGGGCTGCGCCATGCGTCGCCCCTGTTGTTTCTGCTGGCCGACACCCGGGCGCTGATGCCCAAGGATGCTGCGGAACGCAACCGCGGCATTGCGGTTGCCTTGGATCAGGCGCTGCAGCGGGAGGTATTGGCGCGTGATCAGGTGTTGCTGGTGAGTCGTGGCGATTCGACCTTGCGCGGCCATGGGGTGTTGGAGCCTGAGGTGTTGCAGGCGGCCTTCGGACCCTTTGATGCCACATTCCATGTTCCGGCGTTCTTGGAAGGGGGCCGCACCACCGTGAACGGCGTGCATCTCCTCCACGGGGAACCGGTGCACACCACGCCGTTTGCTCAGGACCGGCTGTTCGGTTTCAGCAGCAGTGATCTGGCCTGCTGGTTGGAGGAGAAAAGTGATGGGGCCATTGCCGCGGCGTCGGTGCAGCGCATCTGTGGCCGCGAGCTTGATGCTGCCTGCGCAGCAGGACTGCCGCTGTTGATCGAGCGTCTGCGTGGGCTCCAGGGCAATGCCTCTGTGGTGGTGGATGCCGAGCGGCAAGAGCAGCTCACCGCTCTGGCCGCAGCGGTGCGCGCCCTGCAGGGACAGAAACGCTTTCTGTTCCGTTCCGCCGCCAGCATGGTGAAGGCTCTGGCGGATCCAGGCCCGCCGCCGCTTGATCCCAAGGGCTTAGCGGGGTTGCGACGGTTGGCTGCTGATGGAACGCCCCTGCCGGGCCTGGTGATGGTGGGCTCCCACGTGCCCTTGGCGGATCAGCAGCTGGAGCTGTTGCTGGCGCAGGCGGGTTGCCAAGGGGTTGAACTGCCGGTGCCGCGCATCGCCCGGGTGCTGGAGGGGCCGACACCCGACCTCTTGCTCGCGGATCTAGAGCGGGTCTGGCTGCAGCAGCTGCGGGCCTTGCGCGACGGAGGCGCTACACCGGTGCTCTTCACCAGCCGCGGTGAGCTGCGTTGTGCTTCCGAGCAGGAGGGCCGGCGCTTGTCCTGCGCTCTGGCCGAGTTGATGGGTCGATTGGCGGCAGCTCTTGCGCCTGATCTGGGCTACCTGATCAGCAAAGGCGGCATCACCAGCCAGACGCTGCTGGCACGGGGGCTGGCCCTCGAGTCGGTACAGCTGGAAGGGCAGCTGCTGCCGGGTCTGTCGTTGGTGCGTCCGTCAGCGGGGCCCTGCAGCGGACTGCCGATTCTCACGTTCCCCGGCAATCTCGGCGTTGCCGGCACCCTGCGGGAGGCCTGGCAGCGGATGGAGGCCGGCTGAGGCGGCCAGCAGTTCCATCGGGTGCTGCACCCGGGCTCGATCGCCCAGGTGCCGCCGCAGTTGCAGGGTGCAACCGATGTTGGCGCTCGCCACCCATGCAGCGCCCGTGCCGCTGAGGTCGTCGGCCTTGATCCGGCCCAGTTCGGCGGCTTCCTCCGGCTGCACCAGGTTGTAAATGCCGGCGCTGCCGCAGCACACCCCCGCCTCGGTTGCTTCCCGGAGCTGGATGCCAGGGATGGCCCGCAGCAGCTGACGGGGCTGGGCCTGGATCCCCTGGCCGTGAATCATGTGGCAGGCGTCATGTATGGCCACGACGCCGGGAAGCGGTTGCAATTGGTCGCGGAACGACTCCAGGAGGCCGCGGTCCGCCAGGAATTCCTGCACATCCAGCACCGGAGCGCGGAAAGCAGCCGTGCCGTTCAGCAGCTCGGCGTAGGCCTTCATCGTGTGGCCACAACCCGAAGCAGCCACCAGCACCGCATCCAGATCTCCCTCAACGGCATTCATGCTCCGGATCAGATCCGTTGCCAATTGGCGCGTGAGTTGCAGCTCTCCCTGGTGATGGCTCACCGCCCCACAGCAGCCCTGCTCTGGCGGAATCACCACCTCAAATCCGTTGGCCTGCAGCACTTTCACCGTTGCGGTGCTGACGCTGGGATCGAAGCAGCGCTGCACGCAGCCCAGCAACAGCGCCACGCGGCCGCGGCGTTTGCCGGAGGCGGGATTGATCTGGGGCAGTTGGTCGCTGAAGCTTCCCGGCACCAGCGGCGGCAGCAGCTGCTCCATCGCTTCGATCTCGGGCCCGAACAGGCGGGTGAGCCCGGAGCGGCGGGCCAGCTGTTGCAGTGGTGTGCCGGCGTAAGCCCGCAGGGGTTGCAGCAGGGCCCGCAGGCGCTGGGGGTAGGGCAGCACTTGCAGCAGCAGCTTGCGGAAGCTGGTTTGCCAACTGCTGCGCTGGTTGGCCTGATTGAGCCTGGGCCGGGTGGCTTCGATCAGTTGGTCGTAGCGGACTCCAGAGGGACAGGCGGAAACACAGGCGTAACAGCCCAGGCAGGTGTCGAAATGGCTGGCCACCGTGGCATCCAGTTCCAGTTCACCGGCTTCGATGGCTCGCAGCGCATGGATGCGGCCGCGGGGTGAGTCCATCTCACTGGCCAGCACGCGATAGCTGGCGCAGGTGGGCAGGCAGAAGCCGCAGTGCACGCAGGGATCTGCAGCGCCAGCGGGAAGTCCGGGGAGCTTGGTTGAAGATGAGGAGCCGAATTCGATACCCATTGACCAATTCTGACGGCTGATGGAAGTCGATCGAAGCGATCAGCTGGTGTGTTCTTGATTAACGCTGCGCTGCAACGTTGGGCTTTGTGTCACTGATTTGGCTCATTAGCCCTAGCGTCTGGGTGGCGACTCATGAGTGATTCGAGAGTTTAAGTCTCTAAACAAGTATTAGATTGTCGAATTAAAAGATTTTCAATCGCTTCTCATCTTGCTTTATCTGGGCCACTTTTTGCGTTTGATGATTTAGAATTGGTATTGGCCCCATTCGATTTCTTGGGCAAAAATACGTTTAATTTTTTTTGCCTGGCAAGAGCTCAGCATGTCTCTGTAGTGCCTTTTGTCTGTGCGCAAGGTAGATTTTGCTCGCGGCAATTGCGGGTTGCCTGCAAGATCTAGTTCCCTGAAAAGGTTTTCAATTGTTTCCTCCAGGCGTTCATATTTATATAGCTTATTGACGAGTATTTTGCCCTGGCTGCTGTGAATTAATCGACAAGATGCCGCGAACTTTTCTAGCCTGCCGCCGTGGATAAAAGTGTCCAGATCCAGAGATTGAAGTTGTTCGCTTTTTCTGAGCTCAAAAAACTTTGAAATAGCGTGGTCCCAAGGATTCCGAATAAAACAGAAGCTGAAATACTTTTCAAACTTATCAGCGCTAATATACTTTTTCTCTAAAGCGGTCTTGGCCTCGATGTGTGTATGTAGGCCAATCGTTTTGAGGTCGCGATTGGCGCTTCGTTTAAAGGCCTTGCTTTTGGCTTCGATTGCTAGATATTTCGGTATGTTCCACCAGGGAATAAAGTTAATCGGCCCTTGATAGCCAAGTTCTCGGCGAATTCTCTCATCTCGTCCTAAGGGTGTTATGACATCTTTTTTATTGCAGCTGCTCGAGAGCGCAATCGCCGTCGATGTTGAAGCTGTTTTTCGATTGGCAAAAAATATGAATTTGTTCGAGTGATTAATGATCACGGATGACCTGCTGTTGAGTGTTCAGAAGCGGGAGATGATCGCTTCGGCGAAACCGCTGCAGCTCACCGGATCCACCTGGGGCTCCATCAGTCGGGCCAGGTCGTAGGTGACCTGCTTGTCGGCAATGGCGGCACTGAGGCCCTTGGTCACGAGATCAGCTGCCTCCTGCCAGCCGAGGAATTCAAGCATCATTACGCCGCTGAGGATCACCGAACCCGGGTTGATCCGGTCGAGGCCAGCGTGTTTCGGGGCGGTGCCGTGGGTGGCTTCGAAGATGGCGGCGTTCTCGCCGATGTTGGCGCCGGGGGCCATGCCCAGGCCACCGACCATCGCGGCGGCGGCGTCGGAGATGTAATCGCCGTTGAGGTTCAACGTGGCGAGGATCGAATACTCCTGGGGGCGGGTTTGGATCTGCTGGAAAATGCTGTCGGCGATGCGGTCATCCACCAGCACCATCGACCTCCACTTGCCGCCACCGTGGCTGCTGCCGATGGCGTCGATCACCGCCTGCACCTCGGTATCAATGTCGGCTTTCTTCTCTGGAGTGAGGCTGTCGTAGCCGGGCTCGATCATGCGGGCGTTGGCCTGCACGCTCAGGTTGGGATCCTTCTCGAGGTTGCCGAGGATCCAGCTTTCCCGCTCGGTGATGCATACGTCACGGAATTCGGTGGTGGCCAGCTCGTAGCCCCAGTCCCGGAAGGCCCCTTCCGTGAACTTCATGATGTTGCCCTTGTGCACAAGGGTCACGTGGCGCTTGTCGCCCTCAAGACGCAGGGCGTGCTGGATGGCCTTGCGGATGTGACGCTGGCTGCCGGCTTTGCTCACCGGCTTTATGCCGATGCCTGAACCCTCGGGGATCTGGCGCTTGCCCAGTTTGCCGTTGGCAGGGATCACAACCTCGTTGAGGTGCTTGCGCAGCTCCTGGCCAACAGCGTCATCGGCTTCCCACTCCACCCCCATGTAGATGTCTTCGGTGTTCTCCCGGTAAACGATCACGTCCAGATCCTGGGGACGCTTGTGGGGGCTTGGGGTGCCCTCGTAGTAGCGGCAGGGCCGCACGCAGGAATACAGATCAAAGATCTGGCGCAGGGCCACGTTCAGCGAACGGATGCCACCGCCCACGGGGGTGGTGAGGGGGCCTTTGATGGCCACGCCGTAGGCGCGGATCGCCTCGAGGGTGTCCTCCGGCAGGTACTGGTAGGTGCCGTAGAGGTCGCAAGCTTCATCGCCGGCGTACACCTTGAACCATTCGATGCTCTTGCTGCCGCCGTAGGCCTTGGCCACGGCCGCATCCAACACCTTCTGTGTCGCAGGCCAGATGTCCACGCCGGTGCCATCGCCCCGGATGAAGGGGATGATTGGGTTGTCGGCCACCACGGGCTGACCGTTCTCGAAGCGGATCGGTGTGCCCTGGCTGGGGGCGGTGAGCTTCTCGAACTGGGCCATGGCGGTTGGTCGGGCGTCAGCAGGCCGAGCCTATGACTGAGCCGGGAGCCCTACGGTTTCAAACAGTGCAGACCGCGCATTGATGGCCAACGAGCAGGTGTGGGTGGTGGCGGCCTGCTTCAACGAAGCCGAGGTGATTGGCGTCTTTCTGGAGCGGGTGATGGCCTTGCCGGATGTGGACCATCTGCTGCTCATTGATGACGGATCATCCGATGCCACGGTGGCGGTGATCCGTGCCTGGCAGAAGAGTCATGCCGACCAGGCCGTCACCCTGTTGGAACTCACCCGCAACTTCGGCAAAGAGGCGGCGATGCTGGCGGGGTTGGACTACGCCAACGGTCGCTGTGCTGCTGCGGTGCTGATCGATTCCGACCTGCAGCACCCGCCGGAGCGGATTTCGGCAATGGTGCAGGCCTGGCGGAACGGCGCTGAGGTGGTCACCGCGGTGCGGGATGACCGCGATGCCGAAGGGCTGGTGAAGGTGGCCACGGCGTCTTGGTTTTATCGGGTGTTCAACCGCCTAGTGGATTCGATTCAGCTGCAAGAGGGGGCCGGCGATTTCCGCCTGCTGAGTGCTCCGGTGGTGGAGGCGGTGACTCGGTTGCGTGAGGCCACCCGCTTCTCCAAAGGCTTGATGCCCTGGACTGGCTATCGCAGCGAGGAGATCGCCTACAGCCGGGTGGCCCGCGTCGGAGGCAGCACGTCCTGGAGCTCCCTCAAGCTCTGGCGCTATGCCCTGGATGGCATTTTTTCCTTCACCGTGAAGCCCTTGAAGGTTTGGGGCGTGATCGGTGTGCTGATTTCGTTCCTGAGCTTTGTCTATGCCGCCTTGATCGTGTTGCGCACCCTTGCCTTTGGTGTCGACCTGCCGGGCTATGCCTCACTGATCGTGGCCGTTCTGTTCCTGGGGGGGATTCAGCTGATCGGCATCGGCGTGCTGGGCGAATACATCGGTCGGATCTACATCGACGTCAAACGGCGACCGCACTATTTCGTGCGAGCCGTGCATCAGGCCTCAGAGCTGTTGCGCTGATGTCCATTCCTTTTGGCGGTTGGCCGAGTTGAAAAAGGCCACAGACTGTTGAAACGCTTCCTGATTCATTCCTGACGCAGCATCAGGGAGGGCTGGGTGGATCAGAACAACCGGATGTGAAGCAGGGTCGACGGTGGTTGAGCTGTAGGCCGTTTCCCAGCTGCGCCGAAAGGCTCTTCCGAACATTGATCCACTGAACAACACCCCGGCGAAGCGCTTGTTGGTTTGAAGTCCGGCCCGTCGCAGGCGGGGGATGGCCAGCCCGCTCAGCAGCTGCAGAACCAGCCACTTGATCATGCCTCCTGTTTGGAGGCTGCGCCACCAAAGCCGGAGCGACAGACCTGCCGGCAGGGGTTCCCGCGTCGTGCGCACCCAGGTGATTGATTCGGAATGGGACAGATCCAGTACCGCATCCAGCACCAGCGGCACGAGGTGGATGTGTTGGTGGCCATCGAGGCGGATCTGCCGCAGCCCCGTGAGCTGGCGGTAGCGGCTGATTTGCTGCAGCAGAACCGTGCGCAACTGGGGGGCGATGCGTCGGCGTCGCCAGGGCAGGAGGGACGCCAGCAGTAAGCTGCCGAATCCGGTCGGCAGATCAGGGCAATTGGGCAGGCTATGCCCTTCGGTGAGACAGAAATGCAGGGTGAGCGGTGCTGGATCGGCAAGGTCCCGCCACGCCTCCACGGCATGGGCCGCACTTGGACCATTCACCAGAAGACTGGCCCCCTGAAGCCGTCCGCCTTGGGCGAGATCGATGATGGCCGCATCCACGCCCTCCGCCAGGCCGAGGTCGTCGGCGTGGAGCAGCGGTGGTTGGCCGTTCTTGTGCTGACGGGCCTTGGCACTGAACCGGGCCGCTCGGCTCCAGATCAGGGCGTTCAGCAGTGTGGGTGTGAACACCAGCACCAGGGTCGGTGCCTGGAGCAGCGGCAGCAGGGCGCAGACACTGATGTTGACGACGTATTGCAGCAGCAGCCAGCGACGGGCGAACTGGCGCCCCCCCGTCTCCTCCCGGAAGGTCAGCAGGGCATGGCCGAGATAACCCGCCACTGAGGCGGCCAGGAAGGCGATGGGGTTGGCCAGGCTCAGGCTCATCCACCGGCCCAGCAGCAGCAGCACGCCGATGTGAACGGCTGCGGCCGTGCCCCCCACCACGCCATACAGCAGCAAGCGGTTCAGCACAGGCATCATGCGCACTGTTGGGGCGTGGCGTTGCAGCGCTTCAACAGGGCCTCAATCAGCCGCCAGGCCTGCTGTTCGTAGCGCTTGACGAAGTCTTCGAAGCTCTGGGCGGCCGCTTCATCGGCACCATCTGAAATCACCCGCAGCACCAGCCAGGGGACGCCCTCCTGCTCGGCCACCTGGGCGACGGCGGCACCTTCCATTTCAACGGCTCGCAGGTCGGGCAGGGCATCCCGCAGCGCCTGCAGTACTGCCGGATCGCCGATGAAGCGATCGCCCGTGGCGATCAGACCGCTGCTGGGCCGTGAGAACCCGTCTAGGTCGCCTGCGCTGTGGGCTTCCAGCAGAGCGGTTTTGGCCCAATTGAACCAGGCCGGCTGCGGTTGGAGTCGGTCCTGGTTCAGCGCTGGCAGCGTGAAGCGTGGGAACAGGGGTCGGGCATCCATGTCGTGCTGCACCACGGCATCGGCCAACACCACATCCCATTGCTGCAGGGCTGGATCCGCAGCGCCGGCAACGCCGGTGAACACCAGCAGGTCGATGCTGGGATCGCTGGCGAGCAGGCGTGTGGCGGCCCGTGCAGCGCTCACTTTGCCCCAGCCGCTCCAGGCCAGGCTGAGGCGTACGTTGTCGCCCCACGAACCTCTGTGGATCCTCAGGTCGCCATGGTCGCTGCAGCACTGATCCTCGAGATGGCTGAGATCCGAGCCGATCTCCTCCGGCATGGCGCCCAGCAAGCCGATATGCAGCGGTTGCGTCATGATTTCGTGAACCTCGCGCAACCGTAACGGCGACCTCTTGCTTCTCCCTGCACACTGTGTGGAATCAGGAGGTTGCAGTGAACGCGGGCGAGTCGGTACACAGCGTGGCCCGAATGCGAGCGCTGGCGTCCACGATCACCCTTGTTCGCCGTCAGTTTCCAGCTGCTCAGGCCAACCTCAGTCCCTGGCGGGACGACCCGCAGACCCGACAGTGGAGTGAAACGGAATCACTCGACCTCTCCTTTCATTTCCCTGGTTGGAGTCCACGCCTGGAATGCCGCAGTTTGCTGATGCAGTTGCGGATCAGCGCGGAGCGGGGTGACGACAAGCTGCGCCTCCTGGGGGTGTTGATGCGGGGCATGACCTACGACGGCGAACGCTGGCGCCTCGCCACGGTCGGAGAATGGATGCCGGAAGGCCCCCACCTGCCTCAGCAGCAGCAGGTGAAGCAGCTCCAGCAGATCTGTCGCGAGCTGTTCGAGCTCTTTGGTGGCACCGTTGCGTCTCAACCAGCGGCGTAACCCTTCGCAACGCACAAAGCCGTCCTGCCTTGAACTCCTTTTAAGTTCGACGTCAGGCCATTTGTCGCAATCATGTCTGTCGCCCTTGCTGCCCAGCTCCGGGAAGGCACGAAAAAATCGCACACCATGGCCGAGAACACCGGCTTCGTGAGCTGCTTTCTGAAGGGAGTCGTTGATAAGGCCAGCTATCGCAAGCTGGTGGCTGATCTGTATTTCGTCTATTCCGCCATGGAGGAGGAGATCGGCAAGCTGACCGATCATCCGGTGGTGGGTCCGGTTGCCATGACTCAGCTGAACCGTCGTGAGGCACTCGAGCAAGACCTCACCTATTACTTCGGCGACAGCTGGAAGGACGACATCCAGCCCTCCCCCTCGGCAGCGGCCTACGTCGAGCGCATTCACGCTGTGGCCAAGGACTCTCCCGAGTTGTTGGTGGGTCACCACTACACCCGCTATCTCGGTGATCTCTCTGGTGGGCAGATCCTCAAGAACATTGCCCAGAAGGCAATGAACATGGATGGGGATGACGGCCTGCGCTTTTACGTCTTCGATGACATCGCCGATGAGAAGGCGTTCAAGACGACCTATCGCTCTGCGATGGACACGCTGCCGATCGATCAGGCCATGGCCGATCGCATCGTTGAGGAGGCCAATCACGCCTTCCACCTGAATATGAACATGTTCAAAGAGCTGGAGGGCAACCTGGTGGCCGCCATCGGCAAGGTGCTGTTTGGTTTCCTCACCCGCCGTCAGCGGGCCGGCAGCACGGAGGCGGTTGCGGCCTGATTCGCGGCCTAAATCTGTGGCCCCTGCGCTTGTCCGCTTTCTGGTTCCCGGCACTGGTGCCCGGTTCCGGTGTGGCGGACTGAGCGTCGAACAGCAGACCGCCCGCCTGGTGGCGAATCTGTGCCCGACAGAACTGGTCACGTATCGCGAGCGCTCACCCGACCATCCGTATCTGGATGACTGTCTTCGCAATGAGCCCCCTGATGCTCAGGTTCTCTGGGTGGTGAGCTGGGGCTTTGATGTTCCTGGCTTGATCCAACGGCTCAAAGGCCTTCGGGTTGCGTACCACGCCCACAGCAGCGAGTACGGCTTTGACTTGCCGCCAGGTGTTCCGGTGTTGGCCGTCAGCCGCAACACCTTGGGCTATTGGGGCAACAAAGCTCCCCGCAATCCGCTGCTCCTGGTTCCGAATGCCCTGGGCCAAGCCTGGCTTGACCGTGGCGACCGTTCGATCGCCCAGCGTCGACCGATCGATGTGCTGGTGCAGGCCCGCAAGAGCAGCCCTTATGTGCTGAAGCAACTGGTGCCGGCGCTGCGCCAGGCGGGCCTTGTGGTGGAGGTCCAGACGGGCTGGGTGGATGACCTGGTGGGTCTGTTCAATCGCTCCACCGTGTACCTCTACGACTCAGCGGAGTACTGGCGCGGCCGCGGCGTGACCGAGGGCTTTGGATTGCCACCGCTGGAGGCGCTGGCCTGCGGCTGCGTTGTGTTCAGCAGCCTGAATCACGCCCTGGCGGACTACGGCGACCCTGGTCACACCGTGCATCAGATCGGTTGTGGGCGGCTTGCTTTCGATCTCGAGCGGATCAAGGCTGCCGTTGCCTCTCCTCAGCACTGGCGGCCCGCTGGCGATCGCTTGGAGGTGCTGCTGCAGGAGTGTTCAGAAGCTTCGCTGTTGGAACGCTGGCGGGATGCCTTCGTTCATCTGGATGCTCTGGAAGCAGCGTCGGGGCCATCCTTGAGCAGTCCGCCCACGTGGTGCTTGCGTGTGCAGCAGCTGCTCGCTCGGCTGCAGCGAGTGGTCAATCGGTTGCCCGGCTGGCCTTCCAGATAGTTCAGCCTGATCCTCGACGCGTACGGTCAGATCAAAGGTTGATGCGTCGGTTCTGGCTTGGGAAAGATCAGCCGTCAGTTTCCAAGATTTTCGCTCCAGAGTCAGACCTGGAAAGATATCTCTGCGCTGCTGGGCAAGTTGCCGGCGCGGCGGAAGCGGTTGGTCGGGTTCGTTCTGCTCGCTTCGTTTTGTCAGGGCATCCTTGATCTCCTTCTGATTGCCTTTTTGGCCCGATTTGTGGGTCTTTTTTCAGGCGCAAAGCTGGCAGACCGTTTGCCTGGGATTTGGGTCTTTGGTGGTGGAATTTTAGATCAGACAGGTTGGTTGCTGGCGTTGTTGATTGCCTCCTTCTGGCTCACGTCTTTTGTTCGTTTCTTTGTGTCTTTGATGCAAAGCTTGTTGAGTGCCGAGATATGGAATGATCTTGTTAATCAAGTTTATCAAAATGTTCTTCAGCAGCGATATGAATTCTTCATTGAAAATCGCACGGCCAATCTCTCTGAAAAATTCAATCGAATACTCAATAGTGTTTCAACGAAAGTTGTTATTCCTTTGATTGCGATTGCTGGCAATGCTTTGTCGGTGACGTCGTTGCTGATCGGGGTTGTTTTTGTTCTTGGTTATCAGGCATTGGCCATCTTCGTGTTGATGTTGATTGCCTATGCCGTTGCCTCAGTGCTGATTACTCCCTATTTGAGGTTGGCAACCAAGCAGCGTGTCCGTTATGGCCGCCGGATCAATCTTTTGCTGATGGAGTCGCTGCGATCGATTCGAGATGTTCATCTCTATTCGGCTGATAAATATTTTGTGACTCGCTTTTCTTCCGATGGCGTTATCGCAAAGCGGTATGACCGATTAACGCGTTTGCTCCCTGATGTGCCGCGATTTGTAATTGAGCCAGCCGGAATCTCCATTTTGTTTTTAATCGGCTTGGCTCCTGCTGTTTTGAACGGAGATTCGAGCGATGTGCGTAATGCGATACCTGATTTATTCGCAATCATGTTCACGCTGTTGAAGATTTCTGGACCTCTTCAGAACACGTTCCGTAGTCTGAATCGTTTGCGTGGTGGTCTCCCGGAAATTAAGGATGCTCTCGACTTGTTGGATCTCAGGCCCGAGCGACTTCTTCTTGCCTCTCCTGGTGTTCCAACCCCTGAAGGGTTGATGCCCCGCCGTCTTATTCAGTTGAAGGATGTCAGTTTTTCGTATCGCCGCAGTGACAAATTAATTCTCAACGCTATCAATATCTCTATTCCAACTGGATCTCGTTTCGCTCTGGTGGGTCGCACCGGAAGCGGAAAAACAACAATTGCCCACCTGCTGCTGGGATTGCTGCAGCCATCCTCGGGCCAGCTCATGTTGGATGGCATTGCTGTGAGTCCGCAAGATCTGCCGGCATGGCAGGCTAATTGCGCTTTGGTGCCTCAGGATATTCGCCTATTTGATGGAAGTATTCGCGACAACGTTGCTTTCGGATTGGACAACGATGCAATTGACGATGATGATATTTGGGCGGCCCTGAAAACCGCGCAGTTTGATGATGTTGTTGCTCAGATGCCCTATGGGCTTTACACCATGATTGGTGAGAACGGCGTGAAATTGTCCGGGGGGCAACGTCAGCGTCTTGCTTTGGCTCGTGCTTTTTATCGCGGTGCCAAAGTTCTTGTTTTGGATGAAGCCACAAGTGCTCTCGACAACAGAACTGAGCATGATGTTCTTCAAGCCTTGGATCTGGTTGGGCGTCGCTGCACAACGATTGTGATCGCTCACCGCTTATCAACGGTCAAAAAGTGTGATCGAATTGTCGAGATTGAAGACGGTAGGATCCGTGCCCAGGGTGATTTCGTCTCTCTTTGCGAGTCTTCAGAGACTTTCCGGGATATGTATCGCATTGAAAATACTTAATGGCAGATATCGTTCTGCTCTCCACCGCTGACTGGGACCACCCCCTGTGGACGAACAAGCAGCACACAGCGCTGTCCTTGCGCCGAGCTGGTCACCGTGTGCTGTACATCGAGTCTCTTGGGTTGCGTCCCCCGCGTGCCGACAGGCAGGACCGACAGCGGATCGTCAAACGTCTTAGGAGGATGTTTAGGCCGCCGCGCCAGGTCGAGCCTGGATTGTGGGTGTGGTCGCCGATGGTGATTCCCGGCGGGACGCGCGGTGTGTTGATGCGCATCAACCGGGTGCTGTTCAGCGGCGCTCTGGCCTGGGTTCTCCGGCGTCTGCGTTTTCGCTCGCCACTGCTGTGGACTTACAACCCGCTGACCGGTCGTTATCTCAACCTCAAACGACGGGCTGCAGTCTCGACGTCGTCGATGTTCTCCGCTGCCATCTACCACTGCGTGGATCGCATTCACGCCCAGCCAGGCATGCCCGCGACCTTGATTGCTGATAGCGAGCGCCAGCTGTGCCGCACGGTGAACGTGGTGTTCACCACGTCTCCTGATCTTCAGGCGTCGTTGATGCGACTGAATGCCTGCACTTATCACTACGGCAACGTTGCCGATCAGGCCCATTTCGCTGCCGCCCTGGATGCGCCCCATGCCCCGGAGCCTCTGGCTGGCATCCCGAAGCCTCGCCTGATGTTTGTCGGCGCGATCGATTCCTACAAGCTTGATCTGCCCATGCTGACGGCCCTGGCCCGTCAACGTTCGGAGTGGTCGTTCGTTCTGCTGGGCCCTGTTGGCGAGGCCGATCCGGACACAAGCATTACGGCCCTCCAGGCCTTGCCGAATGTGCACGTCATGGGGTTGCAGCCCTATGCCGATTTGCCGGCATGGCTCGCCCACGCCGATGTGGCTCTGCTGCCGCTGCAGGAGAACACCTACACGCAGCACATGTTCCCGATGAAATTCTTCGAATACCTGGCAGCGGGGCGACCCGTGGTTGCCACCCGAATTCCGGCGTTGCGCCCCTACGCCTCTGGAGCGTTGCTTTGCCCTCCGGATGCGGAGGCGTTCGATGCCGCTATCGCAATGGCATTGGAGGGTGATGGCCCACCCCTACATCAGCGCTTGGCGTTGGCCGCTGAACACACGTACGAGAGCCGCACCCGCAAGATGCTGGCGGATCTGCAGCGGGAGGGATTGTTGGATGCGGCCTCAAGTGGTCGGTCGATGCTGCGGGCCCAAGCCCGGACCTGGCCGTTGCAGCGGCTGTTGATGCCGGTTTTGTTTCGGTCGGTGCGGTTGCGCAATCGGTTTGGGCGCAGTGAAGTCGGACGTCAGCTGTTGGGCTGGATTGATGGGCACCATCCGATTGAGCCGCAGGTGCTTGATGTACAGATTCCCTGCCTCATCCAGAAAGGGCTGTATGCAGAGGCCTTGGCGCTGATGGAGCGGTCTTGGTTGGAGCTCGGCCGCACTGATCACCTTCACCACCTGTTGTTCCGCCGTGGCGCCAGGCCCAAGGCGCTGGAGGAGCAGATCGCTTTGTTTGAGACCCTGGGTTCCAGCACCCGCCTGCCCCTCAGCTACCGCGCCTACTGCAGGGTCGTTTGTGCTTACCGCGCTGCTGAAGCCAAGGACCCCGAGCTGATGTGTGCTTCGCTCGCAGCGTTGGACGAAGTGGCAACAGGTCTGGAAAACGATCCCAACACACCTTTGTGTCGCCAGGGGAATCGCTTCAACCGCGCCAAGCTGCTGATCTCCTGTTACGCCACCTCGCTGCGGCTTCATCTCACCCTGGCGGATCGCTCTGGTGCCGCTCGCCTTGGGCGGCGTGCGCTGCAGTTCTGTGCACGCCTCGATCTCACCATGATCGAAACCGATACCTCCTTCCGGCTCACGCGGAATCTGATGCGCGTGCTGGCGATCAATGCTCTTGAGGCCTGGGCTTCAGCGGATGGCGAGCTCTACTGGCAGGCCAGGAAGGCGTTGCAAGCCGTTCATGACCATGCCCATCGACCGGAGCATGACGAGCGTGAGGTGCAGGAAGACCATCGTGCCTTCGCCGTACAGGTGATGGAGCGTGTCGCTTTGATTGACCCCGCCCTCGCTGACGTCGCCGCAAGGCGCAGGGCCACCGAAGATTTGATGCTGTTGCTGTTCCGCGCCAAGATCGTTAACGAGGCTTGGCGGGCTGAGCGGTTGCCAGGAGTTTTGCCTTGCTTCGAGGGCTTTCTTAAGCCTCACCCTGCAACGTCGAGTACGCCATGACCCGAAGGGTCGTGCTCTACATCGATTCCCTCAAGACCGGCGGAGCCGAGCGCGTCACTCTTCTGCTTGCACGCTGGCTTGTGGAAGCTGGCTGGCAGGCCACGGTGCTCACCCGTCATGGTGCGTCTCGCGATTTTTATCCCGTCCCGGTGGGTGTCCAACGGGCTCTCGAACCCGGAGATCCGATCTGGTTAAGACGCTTCGGGCCGTTGGGTTTCCCCCTTCGTGTGCTGCGGTTGCGCGCATGGTTGCGGCGCTATCAACCTGATCTGGTTATCGGCATGACCACTCTGCCAGCGATCAAGCTGTTGCTGGCGGTGCGGGGCATGGCCTGTCCATGCATCGTCTCGGAACGGAACTTCCCCCCTTTGAAGAGGCCGAGTTGGCCCTGGCGATTGCTGCGACGGCTCACTTACCCATGGGCCCAGCTGCATCTTGTCCAAACCGAGGCCACGGGGCGCTGGCTGGCCCAGCATTTGAAGGCGCGTCCCCAACTCTGTCTGCCCAACCCTGTGGCCTGGCCTTTGCCCCGGTTTGCGCCTGACCCCGACCCCATTGCTTGGCTGGTCCGCCGGAATGTCGGGGCGCACCAGCAGGTGCTTCTGGCTGTGGGAACCAAAGCCCATCAAAAGGGCTTTGACCGCTTGGTCGCCATGTTTGGCCTTATGGCGCAGCGGCATCCCGCTGTGCATCTGGTGATCCTTGGCCTCGATCAGGGGTTGTACCACGGTGTTGACCAACAGGCCCAGTTGCGCCGATTGCTGCCTCAGGCATCCCACCGCTTGCACTTCCCCGGGCGGGTGGGCAATGTGCAGGATTGGTACGAGCGGGCCGATATGTTCCTGCTCCCCTCTCGCTATGAGGGTTTTCCCAACGTGCTGCTCGAAGCCATGGCCAGCGGCTGTTGTTGTGTTTCGTCCGACTGCCCCCAGGGCCCTGCCGAGTTGATCCGCGATGGAGTTGATGGTCGTTTGTTGGCGAACGATGCCACCCCGGAGACCTGGGCTGAGCTTGTGTCGGAGCTGCTGGAGGACGTAGACCAACGCCGGCGCTTAGGGGATGCCGCACTGGAAGTGCGAGAACGCTTTTCCGAGGAACGCCTGCGCCGGTGTTTCATGCGCAGCGTGTCGCAGCTGGTGGTTGATGACTGAATCGGTGTTGGCGGCAGGCCGTGATGATCTGTGGCTGGTGTTGCCACATCTCGGAGCGGGGGGCGCTCAGAAAGTGGCTTTGATTGCTGCCCGTCATTTTTCCGCTCAGGGTTTGAAGGTGAAGCTGGTCACGCTCATCCCAGGCCATCCCGTGGCCCATACCCTTCCCGACGGGATTCCACTGCTGGAACTGGGGGCACCGACCCATCGCGCCTTGTGGGCCCGCGCTGGTCGTTTCGCCCTGGCGCAGCTCGACAAGCTGATCCGCTTGTTGTTTCAGCTGCAGCTGCGCTGCTTCGCCGGCTGGTTCCAATCGTGCGTTCATCCAGGGGGACGGGGTCTTGCCATGCAGATGTTTCGTGCTGGAACAGAGGCGACAGCTGGTTTTCGCTTCCGGCAGCTGCGCCGGCAGTTCCTCTCTCAAAGGCCCCATCGGGTCTTGGCTCTGCTCACCCGCACCAACATCACTTGTTGTTGTGCCGCCTGGGACTTGCCGATTCACCTCGTGGTGTCCGAGCGCAACGACCCCTCGCTTCAGCTGCTGCCGGAGGTGTGGCAGCGCTTGCGGCCGCTTGCCTATCGCCGGGCCGATGTGGTGACTGCCAACACAGCTGGCGTTCTCTCGGCTTTGGACGCCATGGGGGACTGGGAGCGGTTGGCTCTTCTGCCCAATCCGCTGCCCGGTGCCTCCAAGGCTGAGGCTCACGGTGATCAATCTGAGGCTTCTGGCTTCGTCAGTGTTGCCAGGTTGGTGCCCCAGAAAGGCCTGGATGTCTTGGTTGCTGCTCTGCCGAGGCTGAGCGGAGCCGCAGCGGCATGGCCCGTCAACCTGGTGGGTGATGGGCCTGAGCGTGAGGCGTTGCAGCAACAGGCCAAGGATCTGGGGGTCTCCAGCCGGCTGCGCTTCCTGGGCTTTCGCTCGGATCCGGATCAGTTCCTGGCGGAAGCTGCCGTGTTTGTGCTTCCCTCCCGTTTTGAAGGCATGCCCAATGCCTTGCTGGAAGCGATGGCTGCCGGTCTGGCCGTGATCGTCACGGACGCATCCCCTGGCCCCCTGGAGGTGGTGGAGCCTGGGCTGAGCGGTTTGGTTGTACCGAGCGATGATCCGGCCGCTCTAGCGGAAGCCATGCAGGCGCTGGCCTCGGATCCAGACCGTTGCCGGCGGATGGGGGCAGCGGCCAAGGCACGAATTGCTGCGTTGGATTGGCCCCAGTTGGAATCGCTTTGGCGGTCGATCCTGGCGTTGTCATGACCGCTCGTGTTCTGGTGTTGGCGCCGACCCGGCGGGCGCGGACGGAAACCTTTGTGCGCGCCAATCTGGCCCGCTTGCCCTTTGTGGTGGAGGCCTGTTTCGGGGATGAGATGCCTTGGCGCGAGCCCCTCAAAGCGCTCTATGGCCTGGCGGTGCTGACCAGCAAGGTCTGCACCCGCTTGGGCTGGCTTCGGTTGGCCACGCTCCCCACTTCAACCGTGGCCATGCTTTTGGTGAAACGCCACCGGCCGGATGTGGTGATGGTGGAGTTCGGTTTTCATGCGGTGAGGGTGATGGAGCTGGCTCGGATGGGAGTTCCCCTGGCGGTTCACTTCCGCGGCGCCGATGCCTCAGCGGAGCGCTATCTGAAGCGCCTTCAGCAGCGCTACCGCCGTTTGTTTCAGCTCACCTCGGCTGTGATCGTCAAGAACCAAACGATGCGGAGCCGATTGATCTCCCTCGGAGCCCAGCCGGCACAGCTTGTGATCAGTCCATCCGGTGCCGATGAGCGGCGGTTTCAGGGGGCCACCCCCGCCTCCATGCCTCCGCGGTTTCTGGCGGTGGGACGCTTTGTGGCCAAAAAAGGTCCGCTGGACACTCTGGAGGCTTTTGCTCTCTTGCAAGGCCTGACGGAGCATGCTGATGCCTGCAGCCTGGTCATGGTTGGTGATGGACCTCTCCTTTCCGTCGTGCAGGACAGGACTCGTCAGCTGGGACTTGAGCATCTTGTTCAGTTCCCAGGTGTTCTTTCACCGGATGCGGTGGCGCAGGAGATGAGGCGTGCACGGGTGTTTGTGCAGCATTCCCGCACAGCGGAAGATGGTGACGAGGAGGGATGCCCGGTCTCTGTGATGGAAGCTCAGCTTTGTGGTCTGCCCGTTGTGGCGACCCGTCATGGCGGGATTCCTGACGTGGTTGTGGATCAACAGACCGGAAGGCTGGTGGAGGAAGGCGACCGTCGGGCGATGGCGGAGGCCATGGCCTTGCTGGCTGATCGTCCGGATCTGGCCGGTGCTTGGGGGGCTGCCGGTCAACGTCGGACCCAAGCACGATTCACCGTGAAGCACCACGTGGATCAGATCACCATGCTGCTCAACGATCTGGTGGACCACAGAGGATGAGCAGCAAACGCCTGAAGTTGCTGCTGATTCGGGGTCTGGGCCACAGCGGCACAACCATGCTGGATCTGGCCCTTGGGGCGCATCCGCAGATCATCGGCCTGGGTGAAGCGGCACGAATTCTGGCGACGCCAAAGCGGGGGGACGAGCATCGTGGGCCCAGTCAATTGCGCGGTTCCCATCGGTTTGAGCGGCGTTGCACCTGTGGGGTCGTTGCGGCGGAGTGCCCCATCTGGGGCCCTCAGCTTGAGTGGCTTCGCCTGCACGACCAAATGCCGATGCAGGAGAAAGTGCTGCGGCTGCTGAAGGGCTCCCCCCACGACGGCGGTGCCGTCTGGCATGTGGATTCGTACCAGGACGATCTGGAGATGACGCGGTTGCCCGAGGCGATGTTTGACATCCGCATCATCCATCTCGTGCGCGATGTGCGCTCCTGGGTGCATTCCCGCGCCAGGGCCGGCCGCAAGTCCGGCCTGCGCTGGCCTGCCTTGCCTCAGCTGGCGCGTTGGTGGCGTGTCAATGCCAAGTTCGAACGGTCGTTCCGGCAGTCTCCTTACCCGGTGTTTCATCTGGGGTATGAGGAATTTGCGCTTCAACCCCAGCGCAGCTTGGAGTTGCTCTCCACCTGGCTGTCCATCGATTTTCAGGAGGCGATGCTGGCTCCCGGCCAGAACAGCAGCAGCCACATCCTTGCGGGCAATCGGGTGCGTTTTGATGCGGAGCGCAGTCGAACAATTGCCTACGACGGCGCCTGGTTGGGAGCTCCTGCACCCACTGCTGCGCATCTCGGCTTGCTTTTGCCCAACGTGGCTCGCATGAACCGCCGCTTGGTGTATTCCAACGGTTTGCTGTGACGGGCTTGCTGTGCGGTGGGTCGCCTTAGGCGTCTCTCCAGGTCATCGCGGTGGCCCAGTGTTGTTCAACTCCGAGATCCGGACAACGTTCCTGGACCGCCGTCACCAATGGGGCGAAGTGGAGCCCAAGACGCCGCAACACCTCCGTTGGAACAGCTGTGGTGGCCTGACTGGCATTCACCCGGTGGCTCAGTTCGGGGATCTGCTCTGGGATGCCCAGACACCGGCACAAGGCACGGTGATCTGCTGCTGTGAACAGGGTTTCGTAGAGGCCGACGAACACGTCGGAGGCTGCAAGACCTGTCCGGAGTGCATCGAGGGTCGCGGGGTAATCGCTCCGAGGAGAGTCACGTTTGAGCAGCTTGAGGCTGGCCTTGCTCAGATGTTCGACTTCGTGTTCCGGCTTGAGCAGGCCACGCTTGCGCAATTGCATGCGTTGCTGTGACAGGAACCGTTCCACCGGGTCGCGCATGATGAACACCGCCCGCGTTTGCACGCCGCGTTGGGCGAAGGCCTTCTGGATGCGCTGGTAACTCTCCGCGCTCAACCCGGCATAGGACGGGGTGATGTCCCCCGTGAGTCGGATCTGGGGTGGTTTGAGCCGTGATGCGAAGTAGTCGAAGTAGCGCTCGGGTTGTGCGATGAACCGCGCCCGACGCCAGGTTCGCCACTTCCATGGTGTGGGGTTCTTGGGCCTGAAGGAGGAAAAGTGCTCCAGCTCCAGCGCATCGAAAACGTGGTACTCCTTCAGGAAACCGAAATCAGCATCCTTCCTGCGGTTGAGTTGATCGTGCAGCCAGGTGGTTCCTGCTTTCTGGGCGCCAACGCCGAGCAGAAAGGTTGCGTCAGAGGCCAAGAGGTTCTCCTGTGCCAACACGCATCAGTTGATCTGCAGGTTTGGCATTCCTTTCACCAGATCATCGATGGCTTTGACCTGCGTCAGAAATGGCTCCAGCTGATCGAGTGGTAGGGCGCTGGGACCATCGCATCGTGCTTTGGCTGGGTCTGGGTGGGCTTCCAAGAACAAACCAGCCAGACCAACCGCCATGCCTGAGCGGGCCAGGTCAACCACTTGCGTGCGGCGTCCGCCTGAGGCCGCACCACCTGGATCTCTGCATTGCAGAGCATGGGTCACGTCGAAGATCAAGGGCAGGTCTTCGCAGGTGCGTTTCATCACGCCGAAGCCCAGCATGTCGACGACGAGATTGTCGTAACCAAAGTTGGTCCCTCGCTCGCAAAGCAACAGCTGTTCATTTCCGCATTCGCGGAATTTGTCCACGATGTTGCGCATCTGCTCCGGGCTGAGGAACTGTGGCTTCTTGATGTTGATCACAGCTCCTGTTTCCGCCATGGCGCGAACCAGATCGGTCTGACGGGCGAGGAAGGCCGGCAGCTGAATGATGTCGGCCACCTTGGCGGCGGCAGCGGCCTCTTCAGGGCTGTGGACATCCGTGATCACAGGGATGCCATGGGTGTCTTTGACCGCCTGAAGGATCTCCAGTCCCTCTTTCAGGCCGGGGCCGCGAAAGGAGTGAATCGATGAGCGGTTGGCCTTGTCGTAGGAGGCCTTGAAGACGAGGGGGATGTTCAGTCGCTCGCACACATCTTTGTAGTGCTTTGAGCAGCGGAGGGCGAAATCCAGATCCTCGAGAACGTTCACGCCACCCAAAAGGGCAAAGGGGCGATCGTTCGCGAAGGTGATCTCGCCCAGTTGGATCTGCTGCGCCACGGTCTTGAGCGTTCTCCGGATCGCGCGAGCCTACCCGCCTTCCTTTAGCTGCTCTGCAGGCTCAAGCCGATGCTGCGGGGGTCCAGGCTGTAGCTCCCAAGCTTGAAGTCGTCTGTATAGAGATCTGCCACAGCCTGGATGGTTTTAAGGCTGTAGTAGCGCGACAGCTTGCTGGAAGCTTGGGTGAGTTTGCTGTGCTGGTTGCTTTCAATCCGGTGCGGTTGTTGCAGCTGCTCGGAGCTGGGCAGCGTTAAGCCTGATTGGGCCAAGGCATTGGGCAGTTCGGTCGAGAGATGTTCAAGCCTGCAAATGCTTTTGAACTGGGATGCGGGCAGGAGTAACGCATCGTTCTGTGGTTTCCAGTGGTGGTTGGCGTGCAGTCCGCCGCTTGCTAGGAAGGTGATGAAACTTTCGAAGCCGGCTTGGCTGTTGTCGCCAAATCCTGGAATGGATCCGTATTTGTCTTGAGGACCGTTGGCAATTTTGTCAAGAAATGCAGATAATGTCCGCGTCCAGGGATTGCGAACGACCGTAAAAAATAAAGCCCTTTTCAGGCATGCTCGGTCTTGTTTTGTCCCCGTCATTTCCATCAGGCTTTTGCCTGTGCCCATGGCACTCCGTTTGGCTTGCTTGTAGTCGTTTTGATGGCTGCTTGGGCCCCGGATCGCTTCATCCAGGTAAAGAATGACGGATGAATTGCCGCTTTTGGCGATTCTATTAAAAGCAATGTTGTGTTCTGGGTAAAACACGACGCGATCAAGATTGTCGCGCCTGATCTTTAACGTCTTGCGCTCGATGGCCAGGCTTAGGAGAGCACGCTGCTCTCGCAACTCTCTGCGAATGCGTTTCTGGGTGCGAGAGAAGGGCAAGAAACTTCGGATTGCTGAGTGTTGACTTTACTGATGGCTGTTGAATTCCCAGGTCAGAGGGGCGATGCAATCTCTTTCAGGAGAGTGGAGGTCGGAGAGGAGGTAGGGCAGGAGGTCGCCCAGGTTGTCGTCGCAGCCGAACAGCTTCGTGGCGATCGCCTCAACGGATTCCCGTTGGTTGAAGTCAATGTCCTCGATTTTGATTTTCCGAGTCGTTGACATGTTGACCTTGACCGCATTGTTTGTTCTGTCGGGCTGCAGGGGGCTTTGGTAGTCCTCGGGCAAGAGTGGGTTGATCTTGGCGAGCAAGTCGCTTTGGGCTCTAGTGATGCCTTCGAAAGGCACAAAAAAGAGAGGGGTGTTGTTTGTTTTTGTTGCTTCGATCCAGCTGCGAATCAGTAGATGAATCTGGGGGAGATAGAGGATGCCCAGAAGGTGGAACAAATCGCTTTCTGAGCGCTGATGGAGGTTCGGGATGCCATCCGTGAGTCCTGGACAGCGGAGGTCGAGGGGGCCGTAGCTCTTGCGTCGGGTGTGGTGAATCAGGGAGCACAACAAGGCGCCGAGGGGGCGCACTGGCATCACCACCGCTGCTGTGCTGTAGCGCCGCTTGAGCTGCTTGAGGTTGTGGTGGGAGGCCGGGTAATGCCCGTAAACCAAGAGGCGTTTGTGCGGTTGGTGAAACCGGATCCTGCGCATCCAACGTTCGCGGCGCCCAAGCTCTGGAATGTTCAGGAGCAGATGTCCGAATCCCTTGGTGGTTTTGTGGCGAACAACCGGCGCATCAAGGTGATCGCTCAGCAGGGCCGCGAGGGTCTGACTGGCACATTTCGGTGGAGCCGGAACCAGAATCGCGCGCTGTGACCCTTTAGGGGATGGCATCGAGACCTCGCCAGTCATCCGCAGCTGCGTTGGAGGCATCTAAGCACCACTAATCTCCACCCATGAGCTTTCTGGCCGGCCTTAACGACGCCCAACGACGGGCGGTGGACCATCACGAGGGGCCCCTACTGGTGGTGGCGGGAGCTGGCAGTGGCAAAACGCGTGCCCTCACCCATCGGATCGCTCATCTGATCGGTGAGCACGGTGCCGATCCTGCCCAGATCCTGGCGGTGACCTTCACCAACAAAGCCGCCCGCGAGATGAAGGAGCGGCTTGAGATTCTTCTGGCACAGCGTCTGGCCCAGAGTCAGTACGGCCAGCCCTGGAGCACCCTGCCTCCGGTGGAGCAGCGCCAGCTGCGCTCACGGATCTACAGGGAGGTGACCAAGGAGCTGTGGATCGGCACTTTCCATGCCCTGTTTGCGCGGATGCTCCGCTACGACATCGACAAGTTCAAGGACGCGGAAGGACTCACCTGGACCAAGCAGTTTTCGATCTACGACGAGGCCGACGCCCAGAGCCTGGTGAAGGAGATCGTGACCCAGGAGCTGCAGCTCGATCCCAAGCGGTTCGAGCCCAAGAAGACCCGCTGGGCTATCAGCAATGCCAAGAACCAGGGTTGGCTGCCGGACCAGCTTGAGGCGAATGCCGAAGGCCAGCGGGGCAAGCTCACGGCTGATGTCTATCGGCGTTATCGCAAAGCCCTAGCGGCCAACAACGCCTTGGATTTCGACGATCTGTTATTGCTGCCGGTTCAGTTGCTCCAGCAGAACGAGCAGGTGCGCAGTTACTGGCACCGCCGCTTTCGCCATGTGCTGGTGGATGAATACCAGGACACCAACCGCACCCAGTACGACCTGATCAAGCTGTTGGTGACCGATGGCAAGGATCCTCAGGATGTTGAGGACTGGTCGGGCCGTTCGGTGTTTGTGGTCGGTGACGCCGACCAGAGCATTTACAGCTTCCGTGCGGCTGACTTCACGATCCTGATGGGGTTCCAGGACGATTTCGGTGATCAGGCGCCGGATGACTCCACCCGGACGATGGTGAAGCTGGAGGAGAACTATCGCTCCACCGCCACGATCCTTGAGGCGGCCAATGCTCTGATCGCCAACAACAGCGAACGGATCGACAAGGTGCTCCGTCCCACGCGAGGAGAGGGGGAGCTGATCACCCTCACCCGCTGTGACGATGAGATCGCCGAGGCGGAAGCCGTGGTGCACCGCTTTCGCACGATGGAAGCCGCCAATCCCGAGCTCAGCTGGGGTGACATGGCCGTGCTCTATCGCACCAATGCCCAGTCCCGCGCGATCGAGGAATCCCTGGTGCGCTGGGGCATCCCCTACATCGTGGTGGGGGGGTTGCGCTTCTACGACCGCCGTGAAATCAAGGACCTTCTGGCCTATCTGCGGCTGCTGGTGAATCCGGCCGACACGGTCAGTCTGCTGCGGGTCATCAACGTGCCGAAACGCGGCATCGGCAAGACCACGATTCAGCGCCTCACCGATGCGGCCAACCAACTGGGGATTCCGCTGTGGGACGTGGTGAGTGATCCCGAAGCTGTGCGCTCCCTGGGTGGCCGCTCCGCGAAGGGGCTTCTGCAGTTCTGCGATCTGGTGAACGATCTTCAGGCCCGCAGCCGTGAGGTGGCGCCCTCGGAGCTGATCCAGCAGGTGATGGAGAAGAGCGGCTACGTCAGCGAGTTGATTGCCGATGGCACCGATGAGGCGGAGGAGCGCCGCCGCAACCTCCAGGAACTGGTGAACGCAGCTTTGCAGTACCAGGAGGAAAACGACGAGGGCGACCTGGAGGGATTCCTGGCCACTGCGGCCTTGTCCAGCGATGCCGACAACAAGGACACGGCGGCCGATCGCGTCACCTTGATGACGCTGCACAGCAGCAAGGGCCTCGAATTTCCTGTGGTGTGCCTGGTGGGCCTTGAGCAGGGGTTGTTCCCCAGCTACCGATCCCTGGATGATCCGGCCTCACTGGAGGAGGAGCGTCGGCTTTGTTATGTGGGCATCACGCGAGCCAAGGAACGGTTGTTCCTGTCCCATGCCTGTGAACGTCGTCTCTGGGGCGGCATGCGGGAAGCGGCCGTGCCGTCGGTCTTCTTGTCCGAGCTGCCGGAAGCTCTGATTCAGGGAGATCTTCCGCAGACCGGTGGGGCAGCGCTCCGGCGGGAACGGCGCCTTGACCGGCTCACCCGTGTGGACCGCGACAAGCCGTCATCGGCACCTGCCAATGCCGTGCGTCGCCGTCAGGCTGGCCCAGCCCCCGGACGCAGCTGGCAAGTCGGAGATCAGGTGATTCACGCCAGTTTCGGGGTTGGCGAAATCACCCACACCTTCGGGAGTGGTGAGAAGGTGTCGATCGCGGTCAAGTTTGCCGGGATGGGACCCAAGATCCTTGATCCGCGTTTGGCGCCGATCGAGCCCGTGACCACCGCTTAATCTCCTCACCAGCCATCGACGGCCTGTGTCGACCACCAGTCAGCCGATACCCATTTTCATCGGCTACGACCCCAGAGAGCGGGCGGCGACCAACGTTCTGATCGACAGCCTTTATCAGAACAGCAGTGTTCCTCTGGCGATCACGCCGCTGGTGACGCCTCAGTTGGAGGCTCAGGGATTGTTTCGTCGCGAACGGGACCCCAAACAGAGCACGGCCTTTTCCTTCACCCGGTTTCTGGTGCCGTATCTGATGGGCTACCAGGGCTGGGCCATGTTCATGGATTGCGACATGCTTTGCCGGGCAGACATCAAGATGCTGTGGGATCAGCGTGATGACGCCTATGGCGCGATGTGCGTGCAGCACGAGCACGTGCCCGGGGAGACCGTGAAATTCCTCGGTGAAGTGCAGAGCGCCTACCCGAAGAAGAACTGGAGCTCCCTGATGCTGCTCAACTGCAGCCGCTGCACCAAGCTCACGCCCGATTACGTGAACACGGCAACGGGGTTGGAGTTGCACCGCTTCCACTGGCTCGAGGGTGATCATGAGATCGGTGCCATTCAGGGCGGATGGAACCATCTGGTGGATGTGCAGGCTCCTCCGGACTCAGAACAGGGCTCCCCGATGCTGCACTGGACACTCGGAGGCCCCTGGTTCCGCGAACAGCGCACCATGGGTGGTCCCTTGGCCGCTGAATGGTTCAGCGCCCGTGACGATGCAATGAAGCTCTGGGATTGATGGCGATTCGCAAGTGTGTGGTGGCCGTCCCGGCCCGGCTGCAGTCGTCCCGACTGCCCAACAAGGTGCTGGCCGACATCGGCGGCAAGCCGATGATTCAGCGTGTGCTGGAACGCTGCCGTGAGGCCCAGCGTGTTGAAGCTGTGGTGCTCTGCACGGATAGTTCTGAGTTGAAGGCCTTGGCCGAGGGCTGGGGCTTCCCGGTGCTGATGACGGCGGAATCCTGCAGTTCTGGCAGTGAGCGCATCGCATCGGTGGCCCACTCCCTCATGGCTTTGGCCTGGGGGGATGCCGAGCCCGTGGCTGAAGAGACCGCCGTGATCAACGTTCAGGGCGATCAACCGTTCATCGATCCTGCTGTGATCGACGCCATGGCCGAGGAATTCCAACGCAGGGCCCCCGTGCCCGCCGTGGTGACCCCTGTGTATGGGCTTGAGCCCGACTCGGTGCACAACCCCAACGTGGTCAAGACCCTGCTGGCCCACGACGGCCGTGCTCTCTATTTCTCCCGGTCCGCCATCCCCCATGTGCGTGATGTGGCTGAGGCCGATTGGCATCAGCACACCACCTATTGGGGCCATGTGGGCATGTATGGCTTCCGTGGCGATGTGCTGGCCGCCTGGGATCAGCTGCCCGCTTCACCCCTCGAGGATCTGGAACGGCTCGAGCAGCTGCGGTTGATCGAGGCGGGCCTCACCATTGCTACCTTCCCGGTTCAGGGAACGTCTCTCTCGGTGGATACCGCTGAGCAGCTGGAGCAGGCCCGGGCGATGGTCTGAAAGCAATCGTTAATCGTTGCGGTCTTTCCAGCCGTCGCGGCGCAAGTGACCCCAGCGGCCACGCCCTTGGAGGATGCGCTCCGCCAGCTCGCGGACGGCTCCATGGCCTCCTCGCCGGCGCAGTACGGCATCGGCTCCGCGACGGACGGCGCGACAGGCATCGGCGGGGGCGAACAACAGACCAACCACCGGCCGAACCGCCAGATCGTTGAGGTCATCGCCCACAAACGCTGTTTGCGCGCCGCTCACCCCCAGTTGCTGTTGCAGGGCCGTGAGGGCGCTCGGTTTGTCCTTGATGCCCACAAGGCAGTGGCTGATCCCCAGTTGCCTGGCCCGCACCTCGGTCGCTCCTCCCTGGCCACCACTGAGAAAGGCGATCTGAAGCCCGGCCTGTTGCAGCAGGCGGATCCCAAGACCATCGCGCACATCGAAGCGCTTGCTCAAGTGCCCTTCGGCATCAAACCAGAGCCCCCCATCGGTCAGCACACCATCCACGTCCAGCACGAGCAGCTGAATCGATTTCAGGCGATGCCGCAGGAACCACCAGCGCAGCTTGTTCACGCGAGTCCGGCCTGAACAAGATCATGCAGGCGCAGCAGGCCCATCAGTTGGTGCTCTTGATTCACCACCGGCAGCACAGAGATGGGTTTGCGTCGGTTGTGTTCCATCTGCGCCAGAGCTTTCACCACCAGAACATCGGCGTTCACTGTGATCGGATCGGCGGTCATCAGATCCTTCGCCGTCAGTTGGCTCCAGGTTTCAGCACCGTGATCCTGCAGGGCCCGGCGCAGATCGCCATCCGTGAGGATTCCGAGCAGGCTTCCAGGGCTGTCGGGGTTTTCGACCCAGCCACTGCCGATGCCGTCGCGGGTCAGGCCGCCGATCACCTCGGGCAAGGGGGTACTGGGTTGAAGGGGGTGAAGCTGACTGGCGGGCACCATCAGGTCGGCGGCCGTGAGGGTGAGCTGTTTGCCCAGGGACCCGGCGGGGTGATTCAGGGCGAAATCTGCCGGTGAGATGCCGCGCCGTTCCATCCACACCGCCGCCAGGGCGTCGCCGATGGCCATGGCCACAGCGGTGCTGGCGGTGGGGGCGAGGTTCAGAGGACAGACTTCACGGTCCACGCCGGCCTCCAGAACCACGTCACTGCCGCGGGCCAGTGAGGAATCAGCCCGTCCAACGATGGCAATCCGCCCGGTTCCGCGTCGGGTGAGGTGAGGCAGCACCTCCAGCAGTTCGCTGGTTTCCCCGCTGTTGGACAGCAGCAGACAGACGTCCTCGGCGGCCACCACTCCCAGATCGCCATGGAGTGCGTCGGTGGGATTGAGGAAGAGGGCCATCAGCCCGATCGACGAGAAGGTGGCTGCGATCTTGCGGGCCACGATGCCGCTTTTACCCACACCTGTGATCACGAGCTTGGCCTTGCGATCGGCACAGCGCTCCAGCAGGGTCAGGGCGGCTTCCACCTGCTCGCTGCTCAACCGTTCAGCAGCAGAAGCGATCGCCGAGGCTTCCTCTTCCAGGCAGCGGGTGAGAGCGGACAAGGACAGGATCCGTGATGATCGACGCATTCTCCTGCAAGCCCCGCAATGGATCTTCCAGGTGTGCCGTCTTCTGTTCTGGAGGCGTTGCAGGGAGCGGCTCGAGCTCTTGGTATCCCACGCCTGGCCCTGGTGGGCGGCGTTGTGCGCGATCAGCTGTTGCATCAGCGCTGCGGCCGTGCCTGGTCGGGTGTTCCTGATCTGGACTGGGTGGTGGAGGGAGATGCCGCCGCGCTTGTGGCGGAACTGTGCCGTCAGGTCGGTTCCGAACGCATCAGCGGTGTGCAGGAGCACGGGGCCTTCGGCACGGTGGCGTTGCAGCTGGATGACATCCCGCTGGATCTGGCGACGGCGCGGCAGGAGTCCTACCCCGCCCCGGCTGAGAATCCTGTGGTGCAGGCGGGAACCCTTCAGGCTGACCTTGCCCGCCGCGATTTCACGGTCAATGCCATGGCCTTTGATCTGGTGGCCGGTGAGCTGATCGATCTCCACCATGGTTCGGAGGACCTGGAATCGGGTCTGTTGCGGTTTCTGCACGCCTGCAGTGTTCAGGACGATCCCACCCGGGTGATTCGGGCCGCCCGCTATGCCGCTCGGCTCGGTTTCCAGCTTGCTCAGGAGAGCAGCGAGCAGATCGGCAGCACCATGGATCAGTGGCCCTGGGCCTGGCGTCAGGGAGATCCCGCCGCGGCGGCACCGCCTGCCCTGGCAACACGGCTGCGGATGGAGTTGGAGCGGCTGCTGGAGCGGGAACCTTGGCCCCAAGCGTTGGATCTTTTGGAGCAGTGGCAGGCACTGCCGCTGTTGGACCCGCAGCTTCAGAACGATCCACGCCGCACGCAGCGACTGAACTGGGCCCAACGTCTGGGTCTTCCCCTGATGCCCACTTTTCTTCTGGGAGCAGCGGACCCAGTCGCGGTGGCGCAACGGCTGCAGATTCCCGGCACGCAACTGCAATGGCTGCAGCAGTGCGGGGAACTGCGCGACTGGCTGGTTGATTCATCCCCACCTTTGGAGGCCGCCCCGTCGATCTGGTCATCGGCCATCGAACAACAGGGTTGGCCTCCGGAGGTGGTGGCCCTGGTGGTGACCCTTAAGCCGAAGCAATGGAAGCCCCTGCTGCGTTGGTGGGGCCGCTGGCGGCGGATTCAAGCGCCACAAACGGCGCGTGACCTGATCGCCGCAGGCTGGCAGCCCGGGCTGGCGATCGGTGCGGAGTTGCGTCGGCAGCGCAGCGCAGCGCAGGACTGCAGCCGATGAAACGCAGCTGGATTGTGCTGGTGGTGGCCCTTTGTCTGGCTTTTGGCCTCAGGGCATTGCTGTTGATCGATGCCACGGCGCTGTGGAGCGATGAGCTGTACAGCGTCGGCAAGAGTTTTCAGCCCAGCTTCGGCAGCCTGCTGGCGATGCTCCGGGAGGACACCCATCCCCCGGCCTACTACGGCCTGCTCTGGCTCTGGGGGCACCTGGTCGGCCAAACCCCGGTCAGCCTGCGTTTGTTGTCCTGGCTGGCGTATCTCGCTGGGGGCCTGGTCATGGTCCGTCAGGCGATGGCCCTTGGTCAGTCGGGCACGCGGGCCAGGGTGGGAGCGGTTGCGGCGCTCTTGGTCTTTTGCAGCCCTTATCCGATCCGTTTTGCGATCGAGGGCAAGAGCTATGCCCTGTTGGTGCTGCTGCTGGCCCTGTCCTGGTGGTGGCGCCGTTCGGTGCGTCCCATGGCCTATGGCGCCGTGGCTGGGCTGGCCGGGCTCACCCATTTCTATGGGTTGTTTCTGGTGCTGGCGGCCGCGGCTTGGGATGGCAGGCAGCGCCGCTGGACCCTTGCAGCCGCTGCCCTGATCGGTGCCCTCCCGGCCTTGGCCTGGATGGTCTACGCCGCGAATTACCTGTTCAGCGATCGGGCGGGTAGCTGGATCGGTGCTCCGGATTACGCCTTGTTGGAGGAGACGTTGGCGCGCGGCCTCGGCCTCTGGCCGTTGCCCAAATTGGGCTTGATCCTGCTGTTGCTGGTGGTGCTGCGGCGTTGGGGAGGGCTGCATCGGGTGCCGTGGCCAACTTGGAATCTGCTCGATCGAAGCGGTCTGATCCCGTGCCTGCTGATGGTTCTTGGGGTTGTTGCCGTGTCGTTTCTGAAGCCGATGGCGTTCAGCCGCTATTTCGTTGTGCTGCTGCCGGCTGTGGTGCCTGTGGTGGCGGTGCAGATCGGTGCTTTGGAGCTCAATCGTTTGGGCCGCGGCTGTGCTCTGCTGGTGCTGGGGCTGATGTTGATCAGCTGGTGGGGGCCAGGATTCTCAGAGCTCGAAGCCGGCGTCGGCGGTGTGCGGGAACAGGACCAGTTCCGTCTGATCAGCCAGCGCACCAGTGGTTTGGAGGAGCGCTACAGCCCTCGCCCGCGACTGTTCAACCTGAGCGACCGGATGGAGGCGGCAATGGGCCGGATTCCTGTGCCGTCATCGCCCTGGGGCGGAAAGGCGGATTTGAAGCGACGGCTGCAGGTGGCCGATCAGCCGCAGCAGCTCTGGCTGGCCAGCAGTGGACCGCCACAGGCGATGAAGCGCAAGCTCAAACCTCTGCAATCGCAGCTTGAGCAGGCGGGTTTTCGTTGTGAATCCCAAGCCAATGACCTCACCCATGCGTGGCTGTTGCGCTGCCGATCTGAATCCAAGGGCCGTTCTGAGTGAGCTGTGCCGCGGCTTCGGCGGTGCAGGCCAGAAGCAAAGGGCCACAGGTCTGCGGGTCCACCAGCAGCTCCAAAAGGGCTGTGGAGGGGGGCTGTTGCAGCTGAACCGGACCTTCCAGCCAGCGCCAGGCAGCTCGGTTTGAGGGGGCCAGGCTGCTGGAGACGCCGCGTTTGAGTAGCTCCAGTGCACCGGGATAGGGCGGGATGGCCGATCCGTTCAGCTCGACGGTCAACCGTGGGCAGTTCTGAAGCATCTCGCCCAGATGCCCGAGCAGGCCGAACCCTGTGATGTCGGTGCAGGCGTGAATGCCGTCGCGCATCGGTTCGATCTGCTCAAGCAGCGTGTGCTGGCTGCAGGTCATGGTCTGAAGCGCAGCATCCAGATCAGCCGCCTTGGTGGCGCCGCTCATGGCTCCGGCAAACAGCACACCCGTGCCCAGGGGGCGACTGATTAGCAGGGCATCACCGGGCTGCAGCCCTGATTTCAGCAAGGGTGATTGAGGGCTGTCGCCGTTCACCGTGAGGGTGATCTGCACCCCGAGGCTTGCCGGCACGGGGGTGGCACTGCGGGATTCCATCGTGTGGCCACCAATGAGCTCCGCACCCTGTTCATCCAGCACCGAACGGATGCCGGCGAGGGTCTGCACCAGCAGCTCCTGCTGTTCCTTGGCTGAAACCAATGGCAGGGTGATCGTGGTCATGGCACTGGAGACGGCAGCACCGCAGGCCCAGAGGTCCGAGCAGGCATGCAGGGCCGTCATGCGGCCATTCAGCCAGGGGTCACTCACCAGGGCCGGAAAGCCATCCATGCTCTGCAGCAGCCCTGAATGGTCATCCAGTCGGGCGGCGTCTTCGGGCTGTCCCCCCAGTCCCACCCGGTCCAGTGCTGCGGCCAGGGGTTGGGCCGGCAACTTGGCTGCGCAACCCCGGCAGGCCATTGGGGCTGCATCGGCCATCGCCGCCGGCCGTTGAAAGCCGGCCATGAAGGCGCGGTCGATGCGTTGCTTGAACTGCCAAAGCAGAGGCGATGGCCCCAGCCGCCAGCCGCCCCACCGCGCCCAGGCGGCGTCCAGATGGCTGCCGATCAGCTGCAGCGCCTGACGCTGGGGCTGCCAGGGGTGCAGGGGTTCGCCCCGGCAGGCTGCTTCCAGATTGTTGGCCAAGGGGCGTCCGGCGCGCACGGCCCACACCCCTGATGCCGGGCGGGGCGCGGCGCTGATCACGGCACAGTCTCCGCTGGCGAACAGGGATGGATGTCCGTCCACCCTCAGGCAGCGATCCGTGCGGATCCTGCCGTCGGGATCCAGTGGCAGACCGGCTGTCGCGAGCCAAGCAGGACCCTGGCTTCCGGTGCAGAGCAGGCTGGGTCCCCTGGGCTGGCTGTCGTCGTCGATCAAGGCGATGCGCGCCTGTCGCAGCACTCTTTGAAGGGTTGGATCCAGCTGTCCCGGGCGCTGTTGCAGTTCCAGGGCCCGCTGCGGCCAGCGGCGACGCAGCGCGAAGACGACTTCCAGACCGGCAGCTCCCGCGCCGATCACCCGCAGCGGCTTGGTGTCCCATGGATCTTCGCGCTCCAGAAAGGTGAGCGACGCCTCCAAGGGCTTGATCGGCATCCCAATGGCGCTTGGTCGGCTCACGGCGCCCACATCGAGGCTGAGCCAATCGAAGTGGAGTGCAGGGCGGTCGCGAACCCTCAGCCAGTTCTGCTGAGGGTTCAATTCGGTGATTTCCGCTTCCACGAAGGCCACCCCGGCCCGATCACAGAGCTGTCGCAGGTCGATGGCGAGCTCGTCGCGCTGATAGAGACCAGCGATCAGCCCCGGCACCATGCCGGAATACAGGGCTGTACTTGTGCGATTGATCAGGATGATGCTTTGCGGCGGGCGTCGTTCCGGCTGCATGGCCCAGCGTTTCAGCACCAGTGCATGGCTGTGGCCGCCTCCGGCCAGGAGCAACACACCAGCTGCGCTCATGGGTGGTGCTGATACCCCGTTGGATTGGCCTGCTGCCAGGCCCAGCCATCACGGCACATCTCTTCGAGGTTCCGGCGGGCACTCCAGCCGAGCATGGTTTGGGCGCTCTTGGGACAAGCCTCCAGGCGGGGCACATCGCCGGGTCGACGCTCCACAACCTCGTAGGGAATAGTCAAGCCTGTGGCTTGTTCGAAACCCTGCACCACGTCCATAACACTGAGCCCACGGCCGGTGCCGATGTTCAGGATTAAGGGGTCAGAGCTTTGCCGCTCGAACAAGTGGTCAAGCGCCTTGCTATGGGCTTCGGCCAGATCCATGACGTGCAGGTAATCGCGGATGCCGGTGCCATCGGGGGTGGGGTAGTCGTTGCCGAAGATGCGCAACCGTTCGCGGCGGCCTGCGGCCACTTGGGTAATGAAGGGGAACAGGTTGTTGGGAATGCCCAGCGGGTCTTCGCCGATCCTTCCACTGGGGTGTGCACCAACGGGGTTGAAATAGCGCAGGCAGGCCACTTGCCATGAGCCTGTGCGGCAGAGGGCCGCCAGCATCTGTTCCACCGCCACTTTGGTCTGGGCGTAGGGGTGAACGGGCGCCGTTGGCATGTCCTCCCGCAGCGGGAACGTCTCGGGTTCTCCGTAGGCGGTGGAGGTGCTGCTGAACACCAGAGCCCGGCAGCCGTGGCGGTCCATGGCCGCCGCCAGAACGCGGCTGCCATTCACATTCACATCCCAGTAATGAAGAGGATTCGCGACGGATTCCCCCACGGCTTTCAATCCTGCGAAATGAATCACGCCATCCACGGCGCCGGCAGCGCTGAAGGCCTGATCCACCGCGTTGGGGTCGCGCACATCCCCCTCCACCAAGGTCAGCTGGGTTGAACCTGCCAACTCCTGCACGCGCCGGAGCGCCTCGGGACTGCTGTTGTCGAAGTTGTCGAGCACCACAAGCTCATGACCCTGTTCCAGCAGAACAAGGCAGGTGTGACTGCCAATGAAGCCGGCACCACCTGTGATGAGGACTCTTCGGCCCATGTCTTCCACCGTCTCGGAGTCCTGATTCTGAATCAGCTTGATTGCAAAAGCCTGAAGCCGTAGGCGATCGAACCTAGGGTTCGCCCGATGCGTTGGACTTGTGGATAGCGGAACAATCGTTCCTGAGTTGCGACGCGCGATCGGAGCCGAAGGGCGTGCCCTGCTCAAGCGGTTCAACCTGCTGACTCCTTTGGTGGAGCAGATGGTGACCCGGGAGGCGATCGCGGCGGTCGCGGTGCCTGAAGAACAGCTCGAGGAAGCGCGGCTTGGTTTGCTTCAGCAGCGTGGTTACGACGGCATGGAACAGTGGCCGGAGCTGCTGGATGCGTTGGGGCGGAGCGAAGAGGAGGTCCTGGACCGTCTTCGTCACGGCATCCGACGCCGCAGCTTCATGCGAGAGCGTTTCGCCCCCAAGGCGGAAGCGCGCTTTTTGGAACGCAAGAACGAGCTGGATCAGGTGGTGTACAGCCTGCTGCGTTTGGAGAACAGCTTCCTGGCGCGTGAGCTCTACCTGCAGATCGAATCCGGTGAATCCAACTTCGCTGATTTGGCCAAGCGCTACGCCGAGGGGCCGGAACGCAACACCAACGGAATCGTCGGCCCCGTCTCCCTCACCCAGGCCCATCCGACGTTGGTCGAGAAATTACGGGTGGCTCAGCCTGGCGTGTTGCTGGAACCGTTCCGCATCTCGGACTGGTGGTTGGTGGTGCGGTTGGAGCGTTACTCGCCGGCCACCTTCACCGATGAGGTCTCCGACCAGATGTGTCAGGAAATGTTCGACGCCTGGATCGATGAGGAAACCGCCAAGACTTTGAGCCAGCTGGCCTCCGAGGCAACAGAACCGGCGCCCACCAGCGATTTCAGTGACTTCAGCATCTCCCGATGACCCAGACACCGTCTTTTCCGTTGCTGAATCATCCGGCGTTCCGCGGTTTGTCCGATGCCTCGGCTTCTTCCTTGGAACGCGGCTGCAATGTGCTCCGTTTCGAGCTCGGGGGGCAGTTGTGTGACCCCAAGTACATTCCAGCCCGGATCCTGGTCATCCTCCAAGGCCAGGCCAGGCTTGTCGGCCGACATAACGGCCGCCTCACCACCGTGGGCAAGTTTGGCCCTGGCAGTGTGATCGGGGCCGCCAGCCTGCTTTGCGGTGCCCCCTGCGAGAACGTGATCGCGGCTGAAGAGGTGATTGCCTGCGCCATCTCCGATGAACTCTGGCGTGAGCTGTATCCCAGCGAAGCTTCGTTCCGTCAGTGGTGTGACCAGCAGCTCTGGCCCCAGGAGCTGCTCCAGTTGTTGGAAGCTCTTGAGCAGAACACGGCAGAGACCGACAGCTCCGCCCTTGAAAAGCTCGAGGATGCCCTGCAATGCGCCGAGCGCTGTTCCTCGGATCCAGTTGCAGTGGATGCTGCTCTGGCGGCTGGGAAGGAGTTGTACGTCACCAGTGCCTGGGGTGGCCTGACGGTTGGCCAGCCGGTTAGGTCCTCCGCAGATTTGCCTCCCTGCGAACCTTTTTCGTTGCGGTTGGTGTCCCTCCCAGCCCCGGGAAGATCCGATCAAGCCGCTGAGTCGCAGGACCAGAGCACGGGCCCGATCGTCCCCGTGACGTCCATACAAGATGCGGAGGTCCTGCCCCCCGTCAGCAGCTTCAGCCCTGAGCGCAATGTTGTCGACAGCCTGCGCCTGATCCGTGCCGACGGTCCGCTGAAGGAAACTCTGGCCTGTTTCCAGATGTTGGCGCAGCTGATGAAGCTGCCGTTCCGGCGGGATTCGATCGAGAAAGTCCTGCAGGACAATCTCCGCCGTGGCCTCACCCCCAATCTCCAGCTCTGTGGTCAGCTGGCGGCGAGCCTTGGACTCCATGTGATGGCGGCCAAGGTGCCAGCGGGGGCAGGCACACGGCTGCAGGTGCCATCCATGCTGCCTTGGCAGGGTGGATTCGCTTTGGTGATCGCCAGCAACGAGCGGGGTCTGAAGCTGGCCTCGCCCAAACAGGGCATGGTGACTCTGGAGCCGGACGATCTGGCGGAGCAGTTCCCTGAAGGGATTGAACTGCTGTTGATGGAGCGGTCCAATGCCACCCCCGATCAGAAATTCGGGCCCGGCTGGTTCTGGCCCGCGCTGAAGCGCTATCGCGGCGTCTTGATCCAGGTGCTGGCCGCCAGTTTTGTGGTGCAGCTGTTCACCCTGGCCAACCCGTTGCTCATCCAGGTGATCATCGACAAGGTGATCAGCCAGCGCAGCCTGGACACCCTGCAGGTGTTGGGGATCGCCCTGGTTGTCGTCACCATCCTTGAAGGCGTGCTGGGCAGCCTCAAGACCTTCCTCTTCGCTGAAACCACCAACCGGATCGATCAGCGCCTTGGGGCTGAGGTGATCGACCACCTGTTGCGTCTTCCTCTCGGCTACTTCGACCGTCGCCCTGTGGGTGAACTGGGGACCCGGGTGGCCGAATTGGAGAAGATCCGTAATTTCCTCACCGGTCAGGCCCTCACCACCATTCTGGATGCCGCGTTTTCCGTGATCTACATCGCGGTGATGGTGGTCTACAGCTGGCTGCTGACCTTGATTGCCCTCTCCGTTCTACCGATCCAGATCGGCTTAACGATCCTGGGGGCCCCCCTCTTCCGCCGTCAGTTCCGGGCCGCTGCCGAAGAAAACGCCAAGACCCAGAGCCATCTCGTGGAGGTGCTCACCGGCATCCAGACCGTGAAGGCTCAGAACGTGGAGATGGTCAGCCGCTGGCGCTGGCAGGAGTTCTACTCCCAGTACATCGCCCGCACGTTTGAGAAAACGATCACCGGCACAGCCCTGAACCAGACCAGTCAGGTGCTGCAGAAGATCTCTCAGCTGATGGTGCTCTGGATCGGTGCCTCCATGGTGCTGAGTGGTGATCTGACCCTTGGTCAGCTGATCGCGTTCCGGATCATTTCCGGTTACGTGACCCAGCCGCTGCTTCGTCTTTCCACCATCTGGCAGAGCATCCAGGAACTGCGCGTCAGCTTTGAACGGCTTGCCGATGTGATCGACACTCCGGAGGAATCCGATGAGGTCGACAAGTCCAAGGTGATGTTGCCGCCTCTGCAGGGAGAGGTGCGGTTTGAGAACCTGTCGTTCCGCTTTCGTCCCGGGCAGCCGCAGGTGCTGAAGGACGTGAATCTGGAGATTCCCTCCGGCACCTTCGTAGGAATCGTCGGCCAGAGCGGCAGCGGCAAGAGCACGTTGATGAAGCTTCTACCCCGGCTTTACGACCCAGAGGAAGGTCGGATCCTGATCGATGGCTACGACATCGGAAAGGTCGAGCTCTATTCCCTGCGCCGACAAATCGGCATCGTTCCTCAGGATCCCCTGCTCTTCAGCGGAACCGTGAGCGAAAACATCGCGCTCACCAACCCGGAGGCTTCCAGTGAAGAGATTGTGAGGGCTGCTCGTCTCGCCAATGCCCATGACTTCATCATGGATCTTCCCAGTGGTTACAGCACCCCCGTCGGTGAGCGCGGCGCTGCCCTCAGCGGTGGACAACGACAGCGGGTTGCCATTGCCCGCACCCTGCTGAGCAACCCCAAGCTGCTGGTGATGGACGAGGCCACCAGCGCCCTCGATTACGAAACCGAACGGAAGGTCTGCGACAACCTTCTGGAGAACCTCAACGACCGCACCGTCTTCTTCATTACCCACCGTCTGTCGACCATCCGTCAGGCCGACATGATCGTGATGCTTCACCAGGGAGCCGTTGTTGAAGTCGGCACGCACGACGACCTAATGATGCATCGCGGTCGTTACTACGCCCTTTACCGCCAGCAGGAGAGCAGCTGATGAAAATGAATCCGCAAAGCCTGACGACTTTGGTGAAGCAGGGCTCCAGCAATCTGGTCGCGACGTCCCGCAACTTTTTTCGCCGTTTTGACCCCGGCACCCCACAGGACGCCACCAATGTCGAGACCTACGACGAGTCCATTCTTCAGCAGGGGCGCTTCTGGATGCGCACCGTCACCTGGACCTTGATCGGCACCACCGTGTTCGGTGTGGGCTGGCTGGCCTTGGCGCGTACCGAGGAGATTGTCGTGGCCCCTGGTCAGCTGGAACCGATCGGCTCCGTGCAGGACATCCAGATGCCTGTGGGTGGTGTGGCCGATCAGATCCTCGTGGAGGAGGGGGATCGGGTGAAGGCCGGCCAGGTGCTGATGAAGTTGGACACCGAAGCCAGCGAAGAACAGCGCAACAGCCTGGAGAAGACGATCAAGCTCAAAAAGGAGCAGCTCATCCTGAAAGAGGAGGAGAAACGCAACTACCAGCTGGTCAACCAGGAAGAGGTGCAGATGCTGGAGAGCAACCTCGCGCTTCAGTCTGAGATTCTCGGGCGCCTCGAGCAGTTGGAGGCAGTCGGGGCCTTGTCGGAAGTGCAGATCCTCAGTCAGCAGAACACCGTTGCTGAAATCCAAGGCAAATTGATGCAGAGCAAGGCGGATCGCCTGCGTCAGGTGGCCCTACTTGACCAACAGACGGCCCAGTTGAAGTCGGAGCTTGCCGACCTCAATGGTCGCCTGGTGGAGACCAAAGTCACCCTGCGCTATCAGCAGCTCAGGTCGCCAGTGGATGGTGTGGTTTTTGACCTCAAGCCAACCTCCCGGGGATTCACCGCCCAATCAACTCAGACGGTGATGAAGGTGGTGCCGATGGGTTCGCTGGAAGCCAAGGTGGAGGTGCCGAGCAACAAGATCGGTTTTGTCCAGGTCCCGCCGGGTTGCCCTGAGAAGCGCGATGCCTGCATGAATGCCGACATCAGCATCGACTCATTCCCCTCCACGGATTTCGGTGTTCTGAAGGGGAAGGTGACCCGCATTGGCTCTGATGCGCTGGGACCGGATCCTCAGAAACAGCGGGATGAGCTGATCTTCCCGGTGACCGTTCAGCTGGATGAGCAGCAGCTGCGTCTCAAAAGTGGTGCCTCATTGCCCTTGCAGGTCGGCATGAGCCTGACGGCGAACATCAAGTTGCGTAAGGTTTCTTACCTCCAGCTCTTGCTGGGTGAGTTTCAAGACAAGGCGGAATCGTTGCAGCGCCTCTGAAATTGTCATAAAATACTTGTCATTAATTTTTTGCGAAGTTGTAACTTTTATTCCCGTATGCGAAAAAATTAAAACAACCTTAGAGAGGTCTGATGTACTTATGGTTTTAAATAAAGTACCTCGAAATAATAGTAAAGTTGATCGAATCTTTCTCTTCTTCCTAGTTCATTCGACGACTAAAGTGCTTATTTTAAACACCATGCTTGAGAAGCTATTATTCTTTGTGCTATATTCAGGAAATGCAAGGGATTGGTTAGGTGCTCACCGCTCTTTCTGGACCAGGTTCGTTTATATCTCATAAATACAAATTATTTGTACACGCTCCCCCAAAATGTGCCTCAACTTCAATTCTTACTGCACTCGTTAGGCTAGGAAATCCAAATGCTGAAATTACTAATGATGCTTCTAGCGAAAATCTAAGCAGTTTAGATATACATCCTTATGTCCGAGATCATTGCCGGCCAACTGAGCAATGCTTGCGTGACATTTTCGCTTCCTCTGATTTTTGTAAAATACTTGTGCTTAGAGACCCGTTGTCTCGGTTTCTTTCTGCCATTGCCTCAAAGTATTTAATTGGATCTGGGCCCTATGCTCAGGAACTCACCCTGGGATCAACTATCAAGTACGAGCTTAAGAAGAATTATTCGGATATTCAAAATTTAAAGGATGATGTTAACTTTGTTTCAAAAAGATTGCTGACTGCGCTCTCTCTGGGTAAAGGAGTAACTCACGTAAGGCCACTTTCAGGATTTGTTTCAAACAAAGACTTGCCTTTGTTTGATAATGTTTTTAATGTTTCTGATTCTGGATTCTCGGAAGCTTTCTTGACGGCAATAAACCTGCACCTTCATCAATTTGGTGTAGCAGTTGATCGATTACCACGATTTAATGAATCTCCTCTGGATATTCCCGTAGATTTTTTGGAATCTAGTTTTTTAGATTCTATCCTTGAATTTTATCATAATGATTACATCCTTTTGGGAAAAGACTTGCCAAAATCGTCGGATATTTTGAGCTCAGATTTTGATTTTAAAAAATTCGCTCAAAAAAATTCAGACAAACTTTCTTCATCGGTATTATTTTATGATGTATCTTCAAAATTCTTCCAAAAAGACCTTATAGCGAAGGAGCTTGGCACCAAGAATCGTCGCCTAGAACGCGAAAATAATGAGTTTCGGGATAAAATTAATATATCAACCCTTGAAAAAGAAAAAGCACTAGCACAGGTAAACAATCTGAAGACAGAGAAGGAAAAAGCTCTGGCGTCTGCTCAGAAGTTACAAGAAAAATCTCTTGATCAAAATAAAGAAATTAAACAGCTCAAGCTTGCAGTTGATGAGCTCAGAGAAAACGACAAATATCGCATCTTGCATATTGCTCAATTGCAAGAAGATCTAAATCGACTGAAAAGCTTTAAGGACATATTAAAAAAACAGCAATTGCAAATCTCAAATCTTGTTGATATGCTTCTTCATGCTTCTCTCTAGTATTTTTTACTCCTAATTGCTAAAATCCAGTCAAGCCACCCCATGCTAAATTAGTAATATTTCTGCATTGCATATGTCTGAAGTTTCTGGCATTACATTTATTGTCGCTGCATATAATCTGGGTGATTCACTTGTCCGATGTATTCGTTCGATTCAAGAACAATCACTTGATCAGATTGAAGTGTTAATCGTTAATGACAAAAGTACAGATAATACGCTTGATATAGCTACTAATTTGTGTATTGATGACCCTCAAGGTCGCACCCGCTGCATTAGCCATATACGTAATCTTGGGCTTCCAGCAGTGCGCAACACTGGGCTTATGGCAGCTCGTATGAAATATATTTGGCATGTTAATGGCGACGATTTTCTCCCTCATAGAAATGTAGCAGAAAAAATATTTCAATCTCTAGAGGACAAAGGTTTGCTTGCTGTTAAATTTCCGGTATTTAGCCAAACTCCTGAGTTAGCCTTTAATCAGAAAGTATACGAACAACGTTTGGCTTCTTCTTATTCTTGCCAAGTTGTTTCGCCACAAATTGCCGAAAAAAAGTATGGCTTTGCTCATGCTTTTAGCGTTGTTTATGATAAAAATTTTGCATTAACTTTGAATATTTTTAATTTAGAGGGAGTAAGCCTCGGCGAGGATCAAATTTTAGTTTCACAGCTTTTTAAAAAATTACCTTGTATTGGACTTGTTCAACCTTCAATGTATGTATATGACATGACAGAAGAATCTATCATGCGTAAATCATGGTCTATTGAAAAATATTTAGAGTATCGAGTGCATTCTCTATTTATTAACAGATTGCACCGCGATATCCCTTCACGTCAATCTCATGCATCCATGCTTCGCCTCAAATATATATCAGATATTTTGTCAGTAAAGGCCAAAGCAGAGCTTCTTCCTCTTGAACTTAATTTGCTCAATGCCTGTTGGCTTGATGATTTCAATGTGCTTAAGGGTCAAGAGATAAAGGTTTCTAGCAAGGATAAAAAATCAACAATTCAATCCTTTTTTGATGATGTCAAGACCTCGCTTGTGACAAGTGACTATTCTTCCATGTTTGACTCTTTTCTGTGTGATACTTCATTCCTTATCTATGCTGGTGCGCACAAGACTGCCACGACATTTTTGCAGTCCTGCCTACAAAATCATCGTTATCAACTTGCTTGTAATGGTGTAATTTATATCAATTATTTTGAATTTAGGCAAGCTTTAATGAATAAGAGTACGAGGGTTTTATCGAAAGGATCTGATGAAGAAATTAAGGCATGCTTGATGAAACTCATAATGCCCCTGTTATTTTGCAAGCCCAAGAAGGTAATTATATTTGACGAGAATCTTGCCAATAGTTCTGGTAAATCACTTAAACCTGAGTTTTTGCATGAATCATTTGCGTGCACTAAAAATGGACTTAGCCTTTTTTTCTTGAAAAGGTTGCTTTCAGTATTGCCGACTAAGGACACGTCAATAGTTTATTGCATTCGTGATTTGAGTGATTACATTGCTTCGCGATATTGTGAGAAAATTAAATGGGGTTATTTGGCAAGGTTTGATGATTATGTTGAAAAATTTTATGATAATTCAGAAGATGCCACTTGGAAGTATACCTGCGAAAAGCTTCAGAATTTATGCCATTCCTTCAAATTAAAGGACCCTGTAATTGTATCTTTTGAAGATATAAAAGACGACCTCTCTGGTTATTTAAATTTTCTTGTTGACTGTTATACCGGCTCGGAACTTAATAGGTTAGAGGATTTTGATTTTTGTTTGCCAAGTTCACCGCTTCGATCTTCTCCTACGAGTGAGGCAATAGATTTCGTTTTTGAAGACTTGAGAAATATTTCTACAAAATCCTCCCAGAACCTCTACAAAAAACTTGTTCTTAGTGAATATGGCTCCTCAAAATATATGCCACTTAGTCTGGATAAGTATTCTTTTCTTAGAGAGAAGTTGAATAAAACTTACAGCACTGATTTATCTTCTTTTGTCAATTTTCGTTCAACATCTATTGCGAAATCATTTACTTCCAGGCAATTTATTTTAGAAACTACTTTTGAATCCCTTTGTGATCCTGTTAGTTCCTGTGTAAAAAGCCTGTATTCTCAATTTGAAAATCCATCGAACGATTCTGATTTTATATCAAATGAAGTTAAGCCTATTTGGTCTGGTCTTAATTGCTTTGATGCTTTTTCAAATCTTGAAGGTGATACTAGTTTTGCTTTCAAACGTCTCCATTTTGGTTTTGTTCGAGAAAAGGGCATTAGCGCCATGCTGCGTGTCAAAAATGAAGAGTTAAATATTGAATTGGTATTATTAAATTGCTTAAAAGTTTTTGATGAAGTTGTTGTTATTGATAATAATAGTGACGATAGCACTCTTGCTGTGGTCGCCAAGGTGCGTGCCATGACTCCATCGTGCGCAAACAAAATTAGAGTTTATTCTTATCCATTTAATGTGGCCCGTTGCGGTCAAGATAATTTTGACTGTCCTGAGAATTCGGTTCACTCCCTCGCTTTCTTTTACAACTACTGTTTGTCTCTTTGCCGCTATAGCTATATCTTTAAATGGGACGGTGATATGCTGATGCCAGATCATATGGTTGATGAATTTAATATATTTAAAAAGAAGGTTATTCAAAGTGGTTTTCATTCATCTACTTCTTCTTCCTCTGTTTTTGGTGTGCCTCTTGGGATAACTGTTTTTAAAGGGCACAACGGTAAATACTATCGAAAGCCGGCTGAGCGGGAGGCTGAACCTCGATTATTCGAGAATCGCTCGGATGTTCGTTTTGTCAAAGATATTCTTTGGGAAAAATTATTCTTCCCTCATTCGATTTGCACCGTTAGTTCTGATAAGCCTGTTTTTATTGAGTTTAAAGACGTTGGCCAGGATGAATTTAGTCATTGGAAAATAGGTGGCTTGGGTATGGGCCCTAGGAAAAGGAGAGAACTGCAAAACTTTAAGCAAGTCTCCCGGCTCACTTTTGGAGGCAGGACTCCAGCTATTGAAGAATTGAAAACACTTGGCTTTGAGGAGTATTTGCAGCCGATTAGTAATTCGACTTCCTGATTCATTGCTTTGCGTAAACTCTTTTAACGAGAGGCGAGGATATTTCGGGTGTATATTTTGGCTCTCTGATTGGTCTGATTGCGTGAATCATTGGCAAGGCTATGTCTTGCATGTGGAACTTTTTGGGTCTTTATCTTATTGTTATCCTGCTTCTCTTTGCCTTCTTGAGGATTATTCTTTCGATGATCTTCCGCTGCAAGATTTGTTTTTGCTGATCATGCTCTTTTATGCTTCTTTGGGTTGTTCTTGCCTGGACTTGATATTCTGATTTTCCTGTTGTGATCAAGCGTCTTTTGGTGATTTGGGCGCGATTGTATTTTAGTGCTATTGGTTTTAGCTCTAGTGTGTTTATTTTATGGGTTTTGTTTTCGTGGAGGTTGGGTATTTCTAATGGCTTTGCTTATTGCTTGTTTGTTATTTTTTGATTTGCTTGGTGCCTTGTAGTTCTCAGTATGCTTGCAATCCGAGAGATTATGTTGGCGTAAACGCATTCTGCACGTGAGTCAGCTCCAGAGCCTCAGAGGCATGGTAGATCTGCTGCCAGAGGAGCTTCAGCGCTGGCAGGCCGTTGACGGCATGGCTCGGGAGCATTTTCAGCGTTCTGGTTTCGGTGAGATACGGACGCCTCTGCTGGAGACAACGGATCTGTTCTGCCGTGGCATCGGTGAGGGCACCGATGTGGTAGGCAAGGAGATGTACACCTTTCACGATAGGGGTGATCGCTCCTGCACCCTGCGGCCGGAGGGCACCGCATCGGTGGTGCGTGCTGCCTTACAGCATGGCTTGCTCAGCCAGGGCGCCCAGAAACTTTGGTATGCGGGACCGATGTTTCGGTACGAGCGCCCCCAAGCGGGCCGGCAGCGGCAGTTTCACCAGATCGGAGTGGAGTGGCTTGGAGCAGAGCGGGCGCGCAGTGATGTTGAGGTGATTGCCCTTGCCTGGGATCTGCTTGCCAGCCTCGGCGTGGGGGGCTTGCAGTTGGAGCTCAACAGCCTCGGCACCGCTGAAGACCGCCAGGCCTACCGCAATGCCCTGGTGGCTTGGCTCGAGCAGCGCGCTGAAGCCCTCGATTCCGATTCCCAGGCGCGGCTGAGCACCAATCCCCTGCGGATTTTGGATTCCAAAAACAAGGACACCCAGGCGTTGCTGGGGGATGCCCCCACCTTGGCGGATGCCCTCTGTGATGCCAGCCGTCAACGTTTTGAAGAGGTGCAGCGCGGCCTCACCGCCTTGGGAATTCCCTTCCGGCTCAATCCTCGGCTGGTGCGCGGCTTGGACTACTACAGCCACACGGCTTTCGAGATCACCAGTGATCAACTCGGGGCCCAGGCCACCGTCTGTGGCGGCGGTCGTTACGACGGCCTGATCGGCCAGTTGGGAGGAGCACCCACGCCTGCTATCGGTTGGGCTCTCGGCATGGAACGGTTGTTGCTGGTGCTGGGAGCCGCCGCGACAGCGGATCCTCAGGGTGTCGCCGCTCGACTGACGGCGGCCGCATTACCCGAGGTTTACGTGGTGAACCGTGGAGCGGAGGCTGAGCGTGTCGCTTTGGCCTTGGCACGGGACCTGCGGGCCGCTGGGCTTTGGGTTGAGTTGGATGCGTCGGGCTCGGCCTTCGGAAAGCAGTTCAAACGGGCCGATCGAAGTGGTGCCCAATGGGCTTTGGTGCTCGGCGATGACGAGGCTGCGCGTGGTGAGGTGCGCCTGAAGCCGTTGAAGCAGCAGGCTGAGGAAACCACCGTTGCGCTTGCGCCAGTTGCCGCGATCGTGGAGAAGTTGCTCACCCCCTGAGGATGCAGATCCACCTCGTTACTGGCGGTGCCGGCTTCCTTGGCTCCCACCTGATCGACCGTCTGATGGAGGCCGGTGATGAGGTGATCTGCCTGGACAACTACTTCACCGGGCGCAAGGCCAACATCGCGCGCTGGATTGGTCATCCCCGTTTCGAACTCATCCGTCACGACGTCACCGAACCGATCAAGCTTGAGGTGGATCGGGTCTGGCATCTGGCTTGCCCTGCTTCCCCGATTCACTACCAGTTCAATCCGGTCAAGACAGCCAAAACCAGCTTTCTCGGCACGTACAACATGCTCGGGCTGGCCCGGCGGGTGGGGGCCCGTTTGCTGCTCGCCAGCACCAGTGAGGTCTATGGCGACCCTGAGGTGCATCCCCAGCCGGAGAGTTATTGGGGTTCCGTGAATCCGATCGGTGTGCGTAGTTGCTACGACGAGGGCAAGCGCATCGCTGAAACCCTCTGTTTCGACTACCAGCGCATGAATGACGTGGAGGTGCGGGTGGCGCGCATCTTCAACACCTATGGCCCGCGCATGCTCCCCGATGACGGCCGGGTCGTGAGCAACTTCATCGTTCAGGCCCTGCGGGGCGAACCGTTGACGCTCTATGGCGATGGCAGTCAGACCCGCTCCTTTTGTTATATGAGCGATCTGATTGAGGGGTTGATTCGCCTGATGAACGGCGACCACACCGGCCCGATCAACCTGGGCAATCCCAATGAATTCACGATCCGAGAGCTGGCAGAGCTGGTGCGGATCCAAATCAACGCGGAGCTGCCGTTGGTGGAGAAACCCTTGCCGGAGGATGACCCCCAGCAGCGCCAGCCGGCGATCGATCTAGCCCGTCAGCAGCTGGATTGGCAGCCGACTGTGTCACTGGAGCAGGGCCTGGCTCCCACCATCGACTCCTTCCGTAATCTCCTGGGAGTTCCCGAAGGCCGCAGGACGTGACCATTCAACGGATTTGCTGCATCGGTGCGGGGTATGTGGGTGGCCCCACCATGGCGGTGATCGCTGATCGCTGCCCGCAGGTTCAAGTGCAGGTGGTGGACATCAACCAGGCGCGCATCGACGCCTGGAATGATCCCGATACCAGTCGTTTGCCGGTCTATGAGCCGGGCCTGGACGCGGTTGTGGAAAGGGCCCGTGGAAGGAATCTGAGTTTTTCAACGTCGGTGGAGGCTTCCATCTCGGCCGCCGACATGGTGTTCATATCCGTGAACACCCCCACTAAGACCAAAGGTCTGGGGGCTGGTCAGGCCAGTGATCTGCGCTGGGTCGAGGCCTGTGCGCGCACGGTCGCCAAGGCTGCTACCGGCCACACGATCGTGGTGGAGAAGAGCACCCTGCCGGTGCGTACGGCTGCTGCCATCAAAACCATCCTGGAGGCGGCCAGTGATGGAGATGACAACCGCACCTTCTCCGTGCTTTCCAATCCAGAATTTCTGGCGGAAGGAACGGCCATCCGTGATCTGGAAGCACCCGACCGGGTGTTGATCGGTGGTGAAGATCCGGCATCCATTGATGCCCTTGCCGCGATCTACGCCCACTGGGTTCCGCAGCAGCAGATTCTGCGCACCAACCTCTGGAGCAGCGAGCTTTCCAAACTCACCGCGAATGCCTTTCTGGCGCAGCGGATCAGCTCGATCAATTCGATCGCGGCCTTCTGTGAGGCCAGTGGTGCCGACGTGCGCGAGGTGGCCCGCGCCATTGGCACCGATAGCCGGATTGGCCCGAAATTTTTGAATGCGGGTCCTGGTTTCGGTGGGAGCTGTTTCCAGAAGGACATCCTCAACCTGGTGTATCTCTGCCGCCATTTCGGTCTGCCGGAGGTGGCGGATTACTGGGAGAGTGTTGTGGCTCTGAACACCTGGCAACAGCACCGCATTGCCCGGTTGGTGGTTGAGAAGCTGTTCGGCACGGTGACCGGAAAGCGGTTGGCCGTTCTTGGTTTTGCCTTTAAGGCCGACACCAACGACACCCGCGAAGCGCCGGCAATTCGCATCTGCCGCGATCTGTTGGAGGAAGGTGCGCAGCTGGCCATTCATGATCCCAAAGTGGCGGCCCAACAGATGGCCCTGGATCTGCAACAGGATGCAGCCCCCCAACTGGATGCACTCAGCGGAACCGGCTGTTGGCTGGAGGCCGGCAGCGTGGAGGATGCCGTGACGGGGGCCGATGCCGTGCTGGTGCTCACCGAGTGGAAGCACTACGGGGATCTCAATTGGGAGGCTCTGGCGGGTCGGATGCGAAAGCCGGCGTGGGTTTTTGATGCGCGGGCCGTTGCGGACCCACAACAGGTGAGAGCCGCGGGCCTCACCCTGTGGCGCGTGGGGGATGGAGAGGGTTGATGCCGAAAACTGTTCTTGTCACTGGTGCAGCCGGTTTCATTGGTGCAGCCCTGTCGCAGCGTCTCTTGCAACGCGGTGATCGGGTGGTCGGCCTCGACAACCTGAACGACTACTACGACCCCAGCCTCAAGCAGGTGAGGTTGCGTCAGATCGAAGCCGCGGCCCCCGCTGGCGCCTGGCGGTTTGAGTGCCTGGCCCTGGAGGATGGTGCTGCCCTCATGGCTCTGTTCGCGGAAGAGAACCCGGCTGTGGTGGTGAACCTCGCGGCTCAGGCCGGTGTCCGTTACTCCTTGGAGAACCCGGCGGCTTACATCCAAAGCAATCTGGTGGGCTTTGGCCATCTGCTGGAAGGCTGCCGCCACCACGGCACCGACAACCTCGTCTACGCCTCGAGCAGTTCGGTCTATGGCGGCAATCGAAATCTGCCTTTCCATGAGCAGCAGCCTGTGAACCATCCGGTGAGCCTCTATGCCGCCAGCAAGAAGGCCAATGAGCTGATGGCGCACACCTACAGCCATCTCTATGGCTTGCCGGCGACGGGCCTGCGGTTTTTCACCGTTTATGGCCCCTGGGGACGCCCCGACATGGCTCCCATGCTTTTCGCCCGCGCCATCCTGGCGGGTGAGCCAATCAAGGTGTTCAACCACGGCAAGATGCAGCGGGACTTCACCTACATCGACGACATCGTTGAGGGGGTGCTGCGTTGCTGCGATAAGCCTGCCACCGCCAATCCCGGCTTTGATCCCCTGCAGCCGGATCCCGCCACGGCGGCTTCACCGCATCGTGTGTTCAACATCGGCAACAGCCAGCCCACCGAGCTGTTGCGCTTCATCGAGGTGATGGAACAAGCCCTGGGCCGGGAGGCGATCAAGGACTTCCAGCCGATGCAGCCTGGAGATATGGTAGCGACGGCTGCCGACACCTCCGCCCTGGAGCAGTGGGTGGACTTCAAGCCCTCCACCTCAATCGAGACAGGGGTGGATGCCTTCGCCCGGTGGTATCGCGACTATTTCAACGTTTGAGCTGAGGTCGGTTCGTCTGTTCTGCATGAACAAGGCACAAAAAAACCGGCCCTTTGGACCGGTTTGAAGCATGCAGTGGCCTTCAATCAAGCGGAACCAACGCCGGTGTAGGAGCCGTAGAAGAAGAGCCCCACAACGAAAAGAACGGCCATTCCTCCTGCTGTTGCAACCAGCCAGAGGGGGAGAACGCCTTCGGTCCAACGGCTTCTCCAGGGAACAGCCGGTGTGCCATCAGGATTGCGGTCGGGAATTCGACCGTCGGGATATGGGGATTTTTTTCCGCTCATGGAATAAACCTCAGTTGAAGAAGTAGCTGGACATGAGCACGCCGGTCACGAAGACAAACAGCAAGCCAAGGTAGAGGCTGGTGCGGTTGAGCTCAACCGGAAGGTTGTTGGGGTTGGGATTGCGTTCCATGCTTTGAATCAGCGGCGAATGAACTGCATCGCGGCGAGGGCGCCAAGGAAGAACACCGTCGGGATGCCGAGGGTGTGCAACGCCAGCCAACGCACCGTGAAGATCGGGTAGTTGCGTGGCGTGGTTGCGACGGGAGGGGCCTGTGTCATGGCTTATTTCAGACGGATGTCGAGTTCAGACTTGCCTTCGTAGCGTTGGCTCACCACGGGAGCCTTGCTTTCCGAGGCCTGGAAGTAGGCATCAGGACGCGGGGTCCCGAAGGCGTCGTAGGCCAGGCCGGTGGACACGAACAAGAAGCCTGCCAGGAAGATGGAAGGCAATGTCACGGCATGGATCACCCAGTAACGGATGCTCGTGATGATTTCGAAGAACGGGCGTTCTCCTGTTGAGCCGGCGGCCATAGCTTTAGGCGGTTCAGGACAACGATCTTAGGAGGTGGCTTTGGTGAGCCGAGGCTGAGGGGGCACCTCAGTTACACAGCGTTGCCCACCCAGCGCAGCATGTTGCCCCGCTCACCCAGCACAAAGGCGTGCTCCCCGTCGAACACCATGCGGGTGAAGTTGCTGGGCTGACGGTCTCCGACGGGGTCGTTCTCCCAGCTATCGCCCCCGTCGCGGCTCACCAGCAGGGTGCCGTTGCCACCGCCGGCCCAGATGGCGCCGTCTTCATCCCAGGCCAGATCCATGTAGCCGTAGCCGTTGGTGATCGGGATGATGGCTTTGCTCCAGCTGTCGAAGTTGCCTGGCTCATCGTTGAGGCGAATCTGCGCGCCGCGGGCCACCATCCAGAGGTTGCCGTCGGGCTGGAAGCCGATGCTCTGCAGGCGTTGGCTGCTCACCCGCTGGTGCACCTGCCAGACGGAATCACCCGGTTCCCATGTGGCGTAGAAGTTGCCGAGGCCACTCACGCTCACGTAGCTGCCGTCCTTGCTGCGTCGTAGGTCGCGGACGGCACCGGCGGCATCGGTCACCTTGGCTTCCCAGCTGCTGCCGTCGTTGTGGGTTTCATAGACCGCACCCACATTCGTTGCCAACTCCGCAGAATGGCTGCCCAGGGCTGTGATCAGGTAGGGCTCGCCGGGCAATTTGGTGTCGAGGAACAGGCGTGTCCAGTTCTGGCCGCCGTCGTCGCTGTGCATCAGCAGCCCGGGCTGTCCGGCGATCCAGCCTTCATCGCCATCGAAGTCGATGCTGATCAGGCGGAAGTTTTCTTCGTCGGGTAGATCCAGGCTGCGTTCATTCCAATGGGCGCCCCCGTCGTTGGTTTCCCGGATCATCCGGTTGCTGCCCACCAGATAGCCGTGGCGGCTGTCTGTGAAGGCCACATCCAGCGGGTTTGCCTGGGTGTCGAGATCCATGGCCTGCCAGGGACTCGTGCTGGCCGTGGGCACGTGGGTGGTGACGCAGCCGCTGAGGCTGGCCCCCAGCACCAGCACCAGCAGGAGCTGGCTGAACGTGTTCAACAGACGTTTCATCGGTGGACCTCAGCGCAGGGAATAAAGGGACAGGAAAAAGGCGAAGCCGAGGGCAAGGCTGCCGAAGATCAGAACATTCTTCTGCCCCGGCGTCATCCGGTTCACCCCAAGGCCGAAGTCGAGGTTCTCGTCGAAACCGCTGGCCTTGGCACGTGGACCGATGTCGCGGAAAGCGGCCACCTTGCTGCGGCAGACGGGGCAGCGGAAAGCCAGCGTATCGAGATCCTCGAAGGCCGTGCCGGGGTCAATCCCAACCTTCTTGACCCCCTCGTCGGGGTCATAGACGTAGCCGCAGCTGCGACATTCGAAACGGTGGGTCCGTGGGTCGCTCTCCGGAGCGGTCTCAACCGCTAGTTCCACCGCTTCGGTGGTTTCGACCGGCTGGACGGACTGTTGTTCGTCGCTCACCGCTGTGTTGCTGGGCCAATCGACTCTATAGACGACAACTCCAGGCGGTGAATGCCAGACTGACCCGGTCTACGGGAACCTCCATGTTTGCCCTGCCCGGCTACGACGCCTTTCTGGGGTTTCTGCTGATTGCGGCTGCAGTGCCTGCCTTGGCGCTGATCACCAACAAATTGGTGGCGCCGAAGAGCCGTGCCGGCGAGCGCCAGCTCACCTATGAATCCGGCATGGAGCCCATTGGCGGGGCCTGGATTCAATTCAATATCCGCTACTACATGTTTGCGCTGGTCTTCGTCATCTTCGATGTCGAGACCGTGTTCCTTTATCCCTGGGCTGTGGCGTTCAACCGTCTCGGCTTGCTGGCCTTCATTGAGGCCCTGATCTTCATCGCCATCCTGCTGGTGGCCTTGGCCTACGCCTGGCGCAAAGGCGCCCTTGAGTGGAGCTAGTCATGTCTGAGAACACATCCCCCTCCATTGCTGCTGTTCGCGATCTGCGCGAAGCCAGCTGCGGTCCGATTGGTGCCCCAACGGTCACCAATGATCTCAGCGAGAACGTCATCCTCACCAGTCTGGATGACCTGCACAACTGGGCTCGGTTGAGCAGTCTCTGGCCTCTTCTCTATGGGACGGCCTGCTGCTTCATTGAATTTGCTGCGCTTCTCGGGTCTCGCTTCGATTTCGACCGCTTCGGTCTGGTTCCCCGTAGCTCTCCGCGTCAGGCTGACCTTCTGATTGTGGCCGGAACCGTGACCATGAAGATGGCACCCGCCCTGGTGCGGCTTTATGAGCAGATGCCCGAGCCGAAATACGTGATCGCCATGGGTGCATGCACCATCACAGGCGGCATGTTCAGCGCTGATTCCACCACTGCAGTGCGCGGCGTCGACAAATTGATTCCGGTGGATCTCTACCTGCCGGGATGTCCGCCTCGCCCCGAAGCCATCTTTGATGCCGTGATCAAACTGCGCAAGAAAGTTGGGGATGAATCGCTGGCTGAGCGGCGCAAGCACCAGCAGACCCATCGCTACATGACGGTCTCCCATCAGATGAAGCGCGTTGAACCTGTCGTGACAGGTTCTTACCTTCGGGCTGAATCTCAGAAAGCTGCCCTGGCTGCAGCGCCGGCCGGTCAGACTTTGGCCACCGATGCCGCCGTGCTCACCCCTGCTGCTGAACCTGTCGAGTCATGAGCGAAACCCCTTCCAAGAAGACAGCCGCCTCGGATGACGCGGGTGCGGTTGTTGCTCCCGAGCCTGGTCCGGTGAGCCAATGGCTGAACAAGCAGGGCTTTGATCACAACAGCCTCGAGCCTGATCATCTCGGTGTTGAACAGATCGGCGTTGACGCCGCGGTTCTCCCGATGATCGCTGCGGCGCTCAAGAGCAACGGTTTCGACTATCTCCAGTGCCAAGGGGGCTACGACGAAGGCCCCGGTGAGCAACTGGTTTGCTTCTATCACTTCCTGGCGATGGCGGAACAGGTGGAAGCCATGGCGGCTGATCCCTCGGCCAAGCTGCGGGAGGTTCGAATCAAAGTGTTTCTGAGCCGCGAAGGCACTCCGTCTATTCCGTCGATCTATGGGCTCTTCCGTGGGGCTGATTGGCAGGAGCGGGAAACCTTCGACATGTACGGCATCCAATTCGAGGGCCATCCGCATCCCAAACGCTTGTTGATGCCTGAGGACTGGAAAGGATGGCCGTTGCGCAAGGACTACGTCCAGCCTGATTTCTATGAAATGCAGGACGCCTATTGATCGCGTTCTCGTCGATGGGTTCGGTAGAAGCGCATCACCGCAAGGGCAAGGCTGCGTGAATCGTGGCGCAGCGTTGCTGTTGGTCTTACTCCCTGCAGTGGTGCCTGAGTGACGTCGTAGCCGTCTGAGCGGAGCCCTTCCGCATCGCAACGCACGGGATCAGCGCCGCGGCTTTGGTAGTACCGCACCAGGTCTGAATCGGGCAGGTCGTCCTGGGCCAGGACGGCATTGAACAGTCTGGGCTCAATGCCGAGAGTGGCGAGCTGTGCCTCGATCGCCCGGATGTGACCGCGCACATCCAGGCCATCGGTCTCGCCGGGTTGCGTCATCAGGTTGCAGATGTAGAGCCTGGGGGCCTTGCTGCGTTTGATGGCGCCCACCAGTTCTGGCACCAGCAGATTGGGGAGCAGGGATGTGTAAAGGCTGCCTGGTCCGAGCACGATCAAGTCGGCATTGGCGATCGCTTCGAGTGCCCGTGGCAGGGCCGGCGGTCGTTCAGGACTGCAGCCCAGGCGAACAATGGGGCTGGGGGCGTGGCCGATGTTGCTTTCGCCTTCGATCCGTTGGCCGTTTTCCAGTTCGGCCCAGAGCTGCACATCCACGTTGGTGGCGGGCACCACCTGACCTTGCACGGCCAGCACACGACTTGATGCGGTGATGGCTGTTTCGAGATTGCCCGTGATCGCTGAGAGGGCAGAGAGGAACAGATTGCCGAAGCTGTGCCCCTCCAAACCACTCCCGGCCGCAAAGCGGTATTGGAACAGGCGTGTGAGCAGTGGCTCTTCGGTGGACAGCGCGGCCAGGCAGTTGCGGATGTCGCCCGGGGGAAGCACCCCCAGTTCCCGGCGGAGCACCCCGCTGCTGCCGCCGTCGTCAGCGACGGTGACGATGGCGGTGATGTGGCTGCTGTAACGCTTCAGACCGCTCAGCAAGGTTGATAGGCCTGTCCCTCCGCCGATAGCCACGATGTTGGGCCCCCTGTTCAAGCGGCTTTTGGCCCGCAGGGCATCCACCAGCACGGTGTCTTTGTCGGGAGCGAGAGCCTGTTGAATTGAGCCGAAGCTGCGGCTTTGCCCCCAGAGCAAAAGACCGCTGCCGATGAGCACCACCAGCGGGCCGGTGATCTCCCGGGGCAACACGGTGGTGAGGCTGCTCAGCAGCCAGCTCAGCGTTTCCAGAATCCAGTAGATCGGCTTCAGGTCGGCCCAGACGGCGGCCCCCAGCAGCGCCATCAACAGGCCCAGGCCGGAGGTGAGCAGCCAGCGTTTGACGACCAGGCCAGGTTGCAACCAGCGCACGGCCCGTTGGGATCGGGTCATCAGATCCCGTCGCCGCTGATCGCGCATCATCCGGGCTTGGCGTCTGCTTGTTGGGGGCTTTCGCGCCAAGGAACGGCTTGATTCGCAAGTTCACCGAACTGTACGGAGCTTGTGGAAAGGCGGCAGGATGTCTGTGTTTTTCGGCCCAGACTTTGCCGCAGCTTCAATCCGTCGTGGAGATGCGGGACCTCACGATGCAGTGGGGAGCTCGGCCTGTTCTGGATCGGGTCAACCTGACCCTGCGGGCGGGGGAGCGCTTGGCCGTGGTGGGTCCATCGGGGGCTGGCAAGTCAACAGTGCTGCGCCTGCTGGCTGGTTTGCAGTTGCCCACCAGTGGTGAACTGCGCTTGTTCAACCAACCGCAGACCTACCTGCGGTTGGACCAGGCCGATCCACCGGACGTGCGGCTGGTGTTTCAAAACCCCGCTCTGTTGGCATCGCTCACGGTTGAAGAGAACGTCGGCTTCCTCTTGCGGGAACGGGCGCAGCTGTCGCGGCAGGAGATTCGTGATCGTGTGCGTGCCTGTCTGGAGGCGGTGGGGCTCTACGACGTGGCTCACCTCTATGCAGGTGAATTGAGTGGTGGCATGCAGAAGCGGGTGAGCTTTGCCCGTGCCCTGATTGATGATCCTCAGCGGGGGGATCAGTCGATGCCCTTGCTGTTGTACGACGAGCCCACCGCAGGGCTCGACCCCGTGGCTTGCACGCGGATCGAAGACTTGATTGTGAAAACCACCACCGTGGCCCAGGGATGTTCGGTGGTGGTGAGCCACGTGCGCAGCACGATTGAACGCTCTGCGGAACGGGTGGTGATGCTTTACGACGGTCAGTTCCGGTGGGAAGGCTCGGTGGATGCGTTCCGCAGCACAGACAACCCCTATGTCGTCCAGTTCAGGACGGGTAGCCTGCGCGGACCGATGCAACCGGCGGAGCACTAACCACCATGCGACGCAGCGTTCGTGATGCCATCGTCGGATTCACGGTGATTGGCGGCATCATCGGATTTGCTTCAACGGCACTTTGGCTCAGGGGGGTTCGTTTGGGGGCCAGCCACTGGTCCTTGACGGCCCGTTTCAACGATGCGGCGGGTCTGGCGGAGCGATCCCCCGTCACCTATCGGGGCATCCTGGTGGGCTCGGTGCGCTCGATTGCGGTCACCCCTGAGGCTGTGGTGGCTGAGCTTGAGATCAACAAAGGTGATCTGCGCCTGCCTCTCCCTGTGACAGCAACGGTGGGGGCAGGCTCGCTGCTGGGTGGTGACGCCCAGGTGGCACTGGTCAGCGGTGGACCTCCCCTTCCCAAGAACGCACCGTTACCCCGCGGGGCCGATTGCCAGCCAACGCTTCAGCTTTGCGACGGTGGAACTGTTGTGGGACAAGAAGTCCCCAGTCTCTCCACCGTGACCGCAACCATGCAGGAGCTGCTGGCACAGGTTCAGGACGAACGAGTGATCCCCAATGTGGCGGCCTCGCTTGAGCAGATTGAGGCCACCACAAAGGAATTCCAGGCGCTGACGGTGCAGCTGCAGGACGAACTGGCCAAGGCCGCTCCCGTGATTCGCAATCTGGAGGAGGCTACGGCTCACATGAACAACATTGTCTCCTCCCTCGACAATCCTCAGACGGTGGGTGAGCTCAAGCAGACGGCCGCCAATGCCGCCCAGCTCACGGCCAAGATCAATGCTGTCGGTGGCGATGTCGCTCAACTCACGAGTGATCCTGAGTTCATGAAGGGCGTGCGCAATCTCACCATCGGCCTGGGTGAGCTGTTTGGTGAAATCTATCCGGCCCAAACCGCCGAATAGGCACGATTTCGGTACAAGATCTACGCGATTTCGACTCGATATCGTGCCGTTTAGATGGAGCTGATCGCGTCCATCGCCACCGCTGCAATCGCTTGATCGCTGGCCTTAGGCAGCTGCACGTACTTGCCACCGGCGGCTTCGGCGAGGTCCTTGCCCATGCCACTGCCGATGAACTTGCGCTCGGTGTCGATCACCAGCAGCTTGATCCCCAGCATCCGGTAGCGAGCCGCCACATCCAGCACCTCCTGTTTGAGGTCGGGCTTCTCCTCGCCCTCCAGTTCCGGCTGGCCCAGCGACGTACTCAGGGGCACGTTGCCGCGACCGTCGGTGATCGCCACCACCACCACCTGGCCGAGATCGCCGGTGGCCAGGGCATTGGCGCCGACGCGGGCGGCCTGGGTGAGGCCGTGGGCCAGCGGTGAACCACCGCCGCAGGGCATCGACTCCAGCCGGCGGCGGGCCGCCGTGATCGAGCGGGTGGGTGGCAGCAGCACTTCGGCTTGGTCGCCGCGGAAGGGGATCAGGGCCACTTCATCGCGGTTTTCGTAGGCCTCGGTGAGCAGACGGATCACGGCGCCCTTGGCGCTCTGCATCCGGTTGAGGGCCATCGAGCCGCTGGCATCCACCAGGAACACCACAAGAGCTCCGGCCTTGCGCTGCAGCAACTTGGCGCGCAGATCGCCCTCCTCCACGATCACCGAGCGGCCCGGTTCCCGTTCTCGCCGGATTTTCTGGTACGGCGCGGCGGCCCGTAGGGTCGCGTCCACGGCGATCCGGCGGACCGGACCGCGGGGCAGCATCGGCTTCACGTAGCGACCGCGGCTGTCGCTGAGCACCACCGAACGGCTGCCGCTGTTGCCGCTTTTTGCCTTGGCAGCATTAAAAAGCAGCAGATCGGGATCCACCTCGATCGCTTCGGGATCGAGCATGAACTCTTCAGGCACTGCCGGTGGAGCCTGATCCTCCTCGCCGTCGTCTTCGTCATCTTCGCTGTTGTCGTCTTCGCTGTTGTCCTCCGGCGGATCGTTTTCCTCTTCGCCGGATCCCTCCGGCGGTGGGGGTGGATTGTCCTGCTGCTGATCGCCCTGGTCTTGGGGCGGTGGCGGCGGCTCCTGGTCCTGCGGCGGCGGTGGTTCCATCTGCTGGTCCGGTGGCGGCATCTGAGAAGCCCGCGGCGCGATCACCAGGGCGACGGCCACCTGCAGGTCGTCGGCGTCCACCTGATCCCGACCGCTGAGGGCGGCATGGGCCTTGGCGACGCGCACGGCGTAGAGCTCGGAGCGATGCCCTTCCACGCCGCCGCGGATGGCTTCGGTGACGAGGTATTCGATTTGCTCGCCGTTGATCTGCACATCCGGCAACCACTGGCGCGCCAGCAGCAGTTGGGTGGCCAGGGCGTCGGTCTCCTCGCTCCACTTTTCGGCAAAGCTGCGGCTGCATTGGCCATGGCTGATCACCGCGTTGGTGATCTCCACCCGCTGCTCGGTGCTCACCAGCTGGTTGGCCGAGAGTGCGATGGCGAAGCGATCCAGCAAGTGATCGCGGACGTTGCCCTCCTCGGGGTTGTAGGTGGCGATCAGCAGTGGCCGGCAGGGGTGGCTGAGGCTGAGACCTTCCCGCTCAACGCGGTTTTCGCCGCTCCCCACGGCCGCCAGCATCAAGTTGACGATGCCGTCATCCAGAAGATTGAGTTCGTCGACGTAGAGAACCCCACGGTGGGCGTCTGCCAGCAGGCCGGGCTGAAAGACGGCGCTGCCGCTAGACAGGGAGGCGGCCACATCCACAGCTCCCACCAGCCGGTCTTCGGTGATGCCGAGGGGGATCTGCACGAATGGGGCGGGAATCACCGTGGAGGGTGCTTCGCCGTTGATGGGCTCCCGGGTGGCGTCGTCCCACTCCTCAGGTTTCTGTGGGTCGAGGTTGCGGCCCACACCACCTTCGGTGTCGAGGATGTCGATCGGGGGGAGCAGGGCATGCAGGCCCCGTGCCAACACTGATTTGCCGGTGCCGCGTCCACCTGCGATCACGACGCCCCCAAGGCCCGGGTCGACCGCCGCTAGAAGGAGGGCGAGCTTGAGGGTCCCGTGCCCAGTAATGGCGGCGAGGGGAAAGGCGCGGGTTGCCTGGTCGTCCTTGATTGCTACACCGCTCGCCACCATGGGGCATTCAGACGTTTATGCGTGACAGTCTCGCTGATGACAGCGGAACTTTATGCAGTTTTCTTCAGCCGGGCTTCCAGGTGGTCAATCAAGGCCGAATTGAATTGCAGCTGCAGTTCCTGTTGCCTGAGTTCTCGGTCTCCGATGGCTGTGTCTTCATTGGATGATTTGGACAGAATGCTGCCGATTTGATCGTTGAACTCAGGCGCGATGCCGTGCTGGAGGTGTTTGTTGATGAAAAATGAAATGGCTTCATCGGCGGTTTGTTGTTCACTCAACTGTTTGGCTTTTTCAGTAATTCCATTTCTCGCAAGCTTTAGGGCCTTGGTTGCATCTGAAGATTTTTGCGATGTCAGGAGTGGTTGCAACGCTTCGATTGCGGAATCAATCTGATTGGAATCAAGGAGGGTCTTGGCTTTCAGTTGCAGTGCCTGTGGGGCGTGGTTGTAAAACTTAAATAGGATGTCAATCATGCCAAGGGCAACCTTGCTTTTTCCGGCATCCACAATCGACTTGATTTCTTTGATGGTTAATTTTTTTGCCTCTGGATCTGAGGTTTTGGCTTTTTTTGCCCCTAGTTTGGGGAGGTGTTGAGGCTTCCAGTTGTTGGCTAAAGCGTAGTTGCTGCAGCGCAGGAGAAGGTGGCGTGATCGGTTTTTTGAGTACTGTTTTTGTTCGGCATCGAGGTCTTGTAGAGACTTCTGAATCCCCCGTTTAAGTTTCGGGGTGTTCTCGTTTTTAAGGAGGTTGTTGAGAATCGCTTTGGCGTCTTGAAGGTTGCCGCTCACGGCCAGGGTGAGGGCCTGTTGTTGGAGAACAGTTGGGGAGCGAAAGCCTTCGCTGAGGGCACGCTCAATAATCAGCTGCGAAAGTTTGGCGTGACCCTTGCCGCGGAGATGCTCTGCCTCCTTGGCAATGATCGCGGTCAGATCATTGTTGGTTTTCCAGTCCTTCGGTTTGGGGATGAATTGGAGTGGTTGTTGCTTGTTCTTGGCGAGTGTGTGGAAGTATTTCAGCAGCGCTCTGGTTTGCTTGGGGAGGGCGGTTTGGCGTTGTTGGCAGAGCTTCAGAGACTGCGCGGCATCGCCTGCAAGTTCGGGATTGTCGGGGTCATTTTTTAGTTTTTTCCAGATCTCCTGGGCGGGCGTGTAAATTCCGCTTTCAGCAAGATAATGCGCCTTCTGGTTCAGGAGTTTAGGCGTAGGAAGACCTGCGTTCAGCCCTTTGTTGATGGCTTGAATGGCGAGTTTATATTTTTTCTGTGCCGCGTATTTTTCTGCTTCTTGGAGTGTGAGCCGAATGTGTTCGTCTTTGGAAGGTAGGAGGATTCGAGCGCTTTTTTTCTTGGCGTTGGGCTTTTGCTTGGTTGGTTTTTCGTTCCTTGTCTTGGGAGCTTTTTTCCGGGAGGAAAAGCGGGAGAAAAATTGGCTAAACACCATTGCCCGATTGGAAAAAGCTGCCTAGGGGCGTGATCATGGCATGGCAGCTCGTGGGGTTTGGCGTTGGCTTGGCGCAATCTGCTGGCCCCCTTGCGGCGCTTCCATGGCCATCTGAATGCTTTGCGATGCAGCCTCGATGGATAACTGCCCCTTGGCCGTGGCGTTGGGCTCCAACCGGCCCACTCGGTTTGGTGCGCCGCGCAGCACATTGATGGCGGTGCGGCCATTGCTGGAGCGATGTTTCGCCACTTGGTCGGGCCAAGAGCTTCGTTGTTCTTGGTCGTTGCTTCATTACACGGCCCCCGTTGGCGGCCCCCCCGATCAGCCCCCTTACTGCAATGCCGTGATGTTGGTGAAGGGCATCAAGGCGCAGCCGAATGAGGCCCACGCCTTGGAGTTGTTGGATGCGCTCCAGTCTCTGGAACACGATTTTGGTCGGGATCGTTGTGCGGAGCAGCGTTGGGGACCCCGCCCACTCGATCTCGATCTCTTGTTTTGGGGTGAATTGCGGCTCGAACACCCCCGTTTGGTGCTGCCCCATCCGCGGATGCACCTGCGCAGCTTTGTGCTGGAGCCGCTGCTTCAGGCGATGCAAGCCATTCACCCGCCATGCTGGTGAGCCTTCTCGCTTGATGAAATGGCGCCGCTGCCGGCCCCAGAGCCTTTCGAGCTATTGGACACCGTTGAGGCGGTGGATGTGGGCAAACTCCGTTTTGAGCGCAACCGGATCAAGCTGCCGATGGGGGTGGAGGCCACCTTCGGGATGATTCGCCACCCTGGCGCTTCCCTGGCAGTGCCGATCACCGACAACGGCCACGTGGTGCTGCTGCGTCAGTACCGCTTCGCGGTTCAAGCCCGTTTGCTGGAGTTCCCCGCCGGCACCCTGGAGGAGGGGGAAGACCCCCTGGAATCGATGCGGCGGGAGTTGGGAGAAGAAGCCGGCTACAGCGCAGAGCGTTGGGATGCCCTGGGGCCGATGCTCCCTTGCCCGGGCTATTCCGATGAGGTGATTCATTGCTTCCTGGCGCGGGAGCTCACCGCGTTGGAGAACCCGCCGGCGGGGGACGACGACGAGGACCTGGAGGTGGTGTTGATGAGTCCAGCGCAGTTGGACGCAGCCCTGGCATCCGGCGATGAATGGCTCGATGGCAAAAGCGTCACCGCCTGGTTCCGCGCCAAGCAGCTTCTCGGCCTCTGATGATCACCTCTCGCGTTCTGTTCTGGCACCGCCGCGATCTGCGCCTGGCGGACAACCTTGGTTTGATCGCTGCTGCCGAAATCAGTCCGGCTGTGACGGGGGTCTACGTGCTCGACCCCAAGGTGATCAACCCGCCGGAGCATTTGCCGCCGATGGCGCCGGCACGGCTGTGGTTCCTGATCGAAAGCCTGGTGGAATTGCAGCAGCGCTGGCGTGATGCCGGTAGCAGGCTGCTGGTGCTGGAGGGCGACCCGGTGGCGGTCTTGCCGCAGTTGGCACAGCAGATCGATGCTGAGGCCGTGGTGTGGAACCGTGATGTGGAGCCTTACTCCCGTGAGCGCGACCGCCAGGTGGCCAAGAAGTTGCAGGCGGACGGCCGAAAGGTGGTGGTGGATTGGGATCAGTTGCTGATCGCTCCTGAGCTGCTCAAGACCGGCGGTGGTGATCCTTACCGCGTCTATGGCCCCTTCCTTCGCAACTGGCGTGGTCAGGTGCTGGCCACGCAGCCCAGCACCGTTGCTGCCCCCACTGGGCTGGTGGATCTTGATCCCGCTCAGGTGCCGGCCGGAGATCCCCTTGAGGTTCTGCGGGGAA
>CAJXPL010000008.1 GCA_913057985.1 uncultured Synechococcus sp. | reverse complement strand
GCGGCGGCGGCAATCGGTTGCAGCGCATCCACAAATCGCCGCCATTCGGCGGCCACTGCGGGGCCACGCAAACCGCGAACCACCGCTTCGAAATCGTCATGGCCCACGGCGATGCGCAAATCCCCTTCCGGCAACAGCACATCCCAAGTGCGATAGGGGATCACCTCCAGGGTCTGCCCCAGGGCACGCAACACCTGAGCCAATGGATTGCTGCTGGGCCAGCGCCCCAGACCACTCCACAGGGATGGACCGGACTCAAAGTGATATCCCTGGCGTTGAAAGCCATGGGCGGCTCCACCGGGTTGGTGGTGGGCCTCCAGCACCAGCACCTCGCGGCCGGCGCGGGCACACAACCCTGCGGCACACAGTCCACCGATGCCGCTGCCGATCACCAGAACGTCGACGTCGCTTCTGATCATCCGTTGAGCGTCCGCGCCATCATTGTGGTCATTGGCGCAAGACGATGCGCGCTCGACTGCTGCTTCCCCTGCTGATCCTGGCCTTGGCCTGGGGGCAGGAGCTGATCGACCAGCTGCTCTTTGCGGGGCAGTGGAACCTGCCGATGGGCCCGGATCAACCCTGGTGGGGTGTCCTGACCGCCCCGTTCAGCCATGCCGGCTTCGGGCATCTGATCTCCAACAGCCTGGCGTTTCTGCCCCTGAGCTGGCTGGTGCTCAGCCGGGGGATGCGCGATTACCTGAGCGTCTGGCTGTCGGTGCTGGTGATCAACATTCCCGTGGCCCTGTTCTGGCCTTCCCGCAGCCATGGACTCTCGGGCGTGGTGTACGGACTGCTGGGCTACTTGCTGCTGATCGGTTGGCTGGAACGTCGCATCCTCTCGATCGTGCTCGGGCTTGTGGCGTTCTGGCTCTACGGCTCAGCCCTGATCGCTCTGATTCCTGGTGTTTCGCCGGCAGGCGTCAGCTGGATCGGCCACAGCGCAGGCTTCATCGGCGGCTTGGTGGCGGCCCTGGCGGTGTATTGCGAGCCCACCACTCATTGAAGACAGCCAGTTGAAACACCCAGTTGAAAACGGGACAGTTGAAGACAGCCGATTGAGCTCAGCCCTAAGACAGAACCTCGTCCAGAAATGCCAAGGGGCGTTCCATGGTGGCGGAGTAGCCGAGCAGGCTTTGATCGCGGTGGCAGTAGATCACGCTGTCATCGGCATCGAGCAGCACAGTGGCGCCGCGCTGGGTGATGTGGTCGTCACAGGGCACATACGTGCGCCAGTTGCGGAGCACTTCATTCATGTTGCGCAGACGCTTGGTGGCGAGCTCGAACGGTCGCTGGAACCCGGCACCACCGGCTCGGCGAAACAGAGCACCCCGGAAGCGCGGCAGAGGAAAGGCTTCAACCCACTCCTCGTCGTCGAAGATCTGGGCAGCGGAGCGATCTCCGGTGTAGCCGCGCAGCACCTCGCGCAGGGTGCCCGGCGAACCCACACCAGCGCACATCAGCAGAAAACCAGGCCAGGGACCACCGGGAAGCTTCAAGCCGGCCTCCAACCCCAGGGCCTGATGCAACAGCGGTGATGGATCAGCAATCAGCTGCTGCAGGGGAAACACAGTGAAAGCAGCGAAGCGCTCAGCGCTGGCGGCGTTGCCAATGCCGAACAGCTGAACCTTGACCCCTGCTGCTGCCAACTGGGGAAGCCTTGGCACCAGCGCCTGGGCGTATTCGATCGAGTCGAAATCCCCCAACTGACCCAACACAACAACAAGGCGCTTGCAGCCGCTTTCCATGCCGGCAACTCCGGCCAGCCGTTGCAGCAGTGGTTCTAAGGGAATCATCCCGACAGGCTGACATTCCACAGCCGAGAACGTGGATGGCGCTTGAGCGCCGCCTGAGAGACTCAAACCAGAGGAAGGAGGCAGGTGGGCAAGAAATCTGGCTTCACAAGTGCCGAGATTGAGGAGATCAAGCGTCTCTATCTGCAGGAAGGGCGATCGATCCTCCAGATCCCCAAGATCCTGGGCAAAGGCAGTGAAAACTCCGTGCGCAACGCCCTGCACAAGGCCCGGGTCAAGCATGCCCCGGAGGAACGCACGAAGCTGGAGCGCTTCAAGCCAGAGCAAGTTTTTGGCAACATCACCCTGTTAAAGCGACTCAAAAAAGCGAAAAAACTGAAATTCCATGCTCGCTGCTCCTGCGGCTACGAATTTGATGTGGACCCATTCCGGCTGACGCTGCCGCAACACCACAAAGACAGGATTGCTGCATGCCAACGCTGCAGCAATCCGCAAACCTGACTGCAGCCGACTTGACGGCATAACGCTGCAGAATCGGCACAATGGCGCGATGAGACTTCTGATCACAGTCCTGATCGCGTCCAGTGCTTTGGCCTGGCCGGCAAAGAGTGCGGAACCGATCCCCCTCGTGGTGGTTCCCTTCAATGCCGCATGGGGGTCGCGACGTCTTCCCGTTCAGCCCGCAGCGTTGTTGCCGCCACCTCCAATCCCTGGTCCGACTCCAGCCAGCAAACCCGACGCTGAACCAAGGCCGCAACGCCAACGCTGGTGCCGGGGTGGCTGCTGAACGGGACCAGCTGCTGAACACTGTCGCTGTCACATGGAAGCGTTCTGTGTAAACCGAAAGGAGAAGCACCCCCTTCGGGCCCTAACGATGCGAAACGCGGCGCTGTTGATGGCCAGCCTCCTTCTGGGATCCGTGGCTCTTGCAGGTGGCAAGCGGGCCACAGCCCAAGGGCCGTCCGAGCAGTTCGCCACCGCTGAGGCGATGCGGGTGATCCCGAAAGGGGCAACGATCACCAACACCACCTGCAAAAGCATTGATGTGGGAGCCAGCAGCCGCTATCAGTGCAGCATCACTTACAGCCCCTGAGCTGATCGATGAAAGCCTGGTGTGCTGCGTGTTGGAGCCTGATCCTGTTGGGGATCCCGGCTGCGGGGCGCGCCGAATTTGATCAGTGTCGCCTGATCGATCAGGTTCTGAATCGCCTGGGCAACGCCATGGCCATCAACCGTTTGATCATTGCGGAAGGAAAGGACAGCACGGCTGTCGCTGCGGCAAGTGATGCTCTGGCCGAACAGAACGAGAGCTACCGGCGCACCAAGCGCCAACGCGCCAAAGCCGGCTGCGATGGCTGGCAACGGGACTGACTGGCTGGCTGTATGTCTCACTGGCTCACGCCAGGCAAGCTGGTGAAGCGCTGATCGAGAGACCTTGGCCGTCACCGTCTGCCAGAACTGCGGAAGCCGCCGGTTTCGTTCCGACCGATCCATGGCCGGTCGGCTGGTCTGTCAAGACTGCGGCACTCCAGCTGGAAGCCGAGCTATCCGTGCAACGCCCCGGAGCACCCGACGAAACAACGGAAAGCTCTGGTTAGTGATCCTGCTGGTGGCGGTGATCGTGTTGGTGGTGATCACGTCGTAAGCAGCTGCACCACCTCGGCCGTGTTCGCCGACAGCGGCTTGGACGCCAGCTGTTCGATGGCCTCGCGCATGACCTTTTGGCGCTCAGGTCCGTAACTGGCGCAGCGACTGAACACCTTGGCCATCCGTGATGCGGTGATCGGATTGCGGGAATCGACCGCTGCAATCTGCTCCGCCATGAATCGGTAACCACTGCCGTCGATGGCATGGAACGCCTGCACATTGGCGGTGAATCCACCAAGTACGGCGCGGAGGGAATTGGGCGCAAGGGGGTCGAAACGCGGATGCTCCAAAAGCTGCTGCACCCGCTCCAGAGCGTTGGACCTGGGGGCCGATGCTTCCATGGCAAACCATGCGTCAAGGATCACGGGCTTGTCTTGCCAACGCTCGTAAAACAGCGCCATCGCCTGCTCACGCTCAGCACGCTCAAGCGGCAGCAACGCCCGCAGCGCTCCCCGCGCCAGGGTCATCGAAGGGCCAGAAACCGCTGCCAACGCTTCCGCCTGAACCGTGGTGTGGCCCGCTGCAGCAAGCCAGCGCCAGGCCAATGCCGTGAGGGCACGGCCGCCCTGACCAGCCGGCCAAGCCAGGGTCCAGTCAGCCCGGGCCAACTCCAGCAGGCGACGCAGGGACGTCTGCAATTGAACGCCCATCTCCTGGGTCCATGCCCGGAAGGCTTGATCCAGCGCCAGCGGATCCACCGGGGATTGCAACGCCTCCAGTTCCGCCATGCCGGGCAGCGCCAGCAGCGCCGCCAGATCCATGCCATCACCACCGTCGTAGGCGCAGATCCGCTGATCGAGGGCCTGGATCAGCGCCGCTTCCACGGCAGGCTTCGGCTGGTTGTCAGCCCGCGCCAACAGCACCTGGCGTGCCAGGCGCTGGGCCGCATCCCAGCGGCAGAACGGGTCATCATCAGACGCCAACAGCTGCAGGCACTCCTCCAGCGGCTGCTCGAGACGCACGTGCACCGGCGCCGAGAAGCGGCGCAGCATCGAAAGGGCAGGGGGGGTGTCGCCGGGCTGGCCCTGCAGGGTGATGCTGGCGCGCTCAGCCTCCATCACCAGCAGCTGCTCCTCACCAACACGGCCTTGCTTCCCCACCAGGGCCATAGCAACCGGCAGCACCAGGGGCTGTTTGTCCGCCTGCCCCGGCGTCGGAGGCGTCGCCTGGTGCAAGTCCACCGTGAGCTCACCCGATTCGGGGTTCCACTGCCGATCAATGCTGAGTTCCGGGGTTCCTGCCTGGTGATACCAGCGCTTGAAGCGATCCAGATCAAAGCCCAGTGGCTCGCCCTGGCTGGTGGCGCCATCAGCGATCGCCTGAACAAAGTCTTCCGTCGTGGCGGCCGTGCCATCGAAACGTTGCACGTAAACCTCCATTCCCTTCATGAACCGCTCGGGTCCCAGCAGGGTGCGCAGCATGCGGATCAATTCCGCACCTTTTTCATAGATGGTTGTTGTGTAGAAGTTATCGATCGCCTGGTATTCCGCTGGCTTTACCGGGTGCGCCGTGGGGCCAGCGTCCTCACGAAATTGGGTGTTGCGCAACATCGCCACATCCTCAATGCGCTTCACCGCCTCCGAATGCAGATCTGCGGTGAAGCATTGATCACGGAAAACCGTCAGGCCTTCTTTGAGCGACAGCTGGAACCAATCCCGGCAGGTGATGCGATTTCCACTCCAGTTGTGAAAGTATTCATGGGCAATCACACTTTCGATGCGTTCAAGCTCAGCATCAGTGGCTGTTTCCGCATCAGCCAGAACAAGCTTTGAGTTGAAAATATTCAGACTCTTGTTCTCCATCGCGCCCATGTTGAAGTGACGGACGGCAACGATGTTGTATTCATCAAGGTCGTATTCAAGGTTGTAAACCGATTCATCCCACTGCATGGATCGCTTTAATGAAGCCATGGCGTGGGCCGTGAAGGGTTCATCCCCCTCCTCCACATGCAATCGCAGGGTGACTTGCCGGCCCGAAGCCGTTGTGTAGTGATCACGAATCTCTCTGAGGTCCCCGGCCACCAGGGCGAACAAATAGGAGGGCTTGGGGAAGGGGTCATCCCACGTGACCGCATGACGATCAGCGCCGACGGACTCCTCCTGAACCGCATTGCCATTGCTCAGCAGCACAGGGCAGCTGCTGCGACTGGCCTCAATTCGCACCTGCCATCGGCTCAGCACATCCGGACGATCGGGATGAAGGCTGATGCGCCGGAATCCCTCGGCCTCGCACTGGGTGCTCAGCAGACCACCACTGGCGTACAAGCCTTCGAGCGAGCTGTTGGAGTAGGGATCCAGGCGGCAACGGGTCTCGAGCACAAACGGCTGGCCCGGCACGTTGGGAATGGTGAGACGTCCGTCGGTGAAGCTGTACTCCTCTGGCGACAAAGGCACCTGGTCGATCACCAGGGATTCGATGGCCAGATCGACGCCGCACAGCACCAGAGGCTCTCCGGACCGGCGCGGATTAAGGCTGAGCCTGGATGCCACAACGACATGGTCGCTCTGGATGTTCACGTGCAGGGCGATGGCGGGGAGCTCAAACGCCCATGGCGTGGAGTCCGCCAGACGAATCGAAGCAGCAGCAGTCATGGCCTAACGACGCGAGCACGGAGTGATCCTGACGGACGGACCTCAAAACCGAGACGTTTCAGCCAAGGCGCCGGCCATGAGGCAAGCAACGGCATCAGAGCAGAGGAACAGACACAAAAAAAACGCCTGACCTCAACAGGCCAGACGTTTTCGATCGCTAGAGCCTGGGAAGATCTTATTTTTTCGAGGACTTCAACGAAGCAGCAGCTTTTTCAAAGCGTGCTTTTTCTGCAGCGGGGACTGATTTAGGACAGAACTTCAGCGCTCCGCCAACGATCATGAATCCCACATTGTTGAGAAATTGCTTCTCAGGCAAGGGGTCTTTGGTGCCGGGAAGCAAACCACCGTGCTTGCCGTAAATCACATGCAACTGACCAGCGAGAGCCACGGCCAGAGACTTGCTGAAATCGATCTTCTGCGCCCTTGCCTCACAGAAAGTGGCAATCGACATCACGCCATAGGTGTTGACCTCCATGGCTGTGGCAGGGGTGGGCTTGTCCTTGGCGGCCTGAGCCAGAGCCGTCGCCGGTGACAGCAAGGGGGCAGCCAACACGAGAGCTGCGGCAGCGAATGAACGACGAATCACCTTGGGTCCCGGCAGCGTCAAATTTTTCGAAACTTACCGCCCATGCCAAAGCCGGCCGGAGCTCAGGCGCGGTTGTTGAACTGGGCCATCAGCGCAACGGCGCCGTTCAGTCGCCCTCGATCAATCGTCTTCGATCAGTGGCAGGGGGTCGGACATTCGAATCTCATGGTGATGCTCAACGATCGAGAGATCACCGTTCTCCCAGCTGTAGATGGCGCGGTAGCGGTAGCGGTCCTGATCGACAAGGCGAATGTGCTCAAGGATGTCCCACTGCTGGTAGTGGGATTCGAGGATGGTTTCGTGCTCATCCACCTGACGCAGCCGGGTGCGCACCGGGTCTCCCGTCAAATAACCACGACTTCTTTGGAGTTGATGGCCCCACAACGTGGCTTCCATCACGCCAGTGCGCTCAAACCAGGGCTTTCGCGCAAAAAATTCGTCGGAATGCTGGTCGTTCTGGTCGGACCACCAAGTGAAGCGGTAGCGGCTCTCTCCCGCCTCGGGGTGCGCAAAGGCCTCCATCTTCAGGTTCATGTCCAAGTGGAGAACCTGGTCGTCACTGAAGGTGTATTGGCGCCGGGAACGCCACAAACCCAGATTGCGACTGAACCAGCGGCGCAGGTTGCTGTCGACCTCAATCGTTGGACGAGCAGCCACTCCGCCGGGAACGGTCAGAGGAACACGGTTTTGCGCGGAAAAGAGCGACATAGACCGCGTCGATGACGCAACGGAGTGTTCCTGTTCGTCTTAGCGCTGATGGCGGTTCAGTCAAAAACCCATAAGGTGAGCGTCGGTTTTTGCTGTCTTGCAGTCCGCGTGGTCAAGGACGGTCCCAAGACACGGCAACCGCTGAAGTTGTTGCTGGTGGCAGCGCGACATCACCTGTCGGGTCAAGACCTCCGCGGCTTGGTGCAGTTCCTTGAACGGGAGGACCTGGGATTCGAAGTGACCCTGCAGGTTGCCGATCCCTCACAGCAACCCGAACTTCTGGAATTGCACCGCCTGGTGGTGACACCAGCGCTGATCAAACTGGCGCCAAACCCCAAACAGGTGTTCGCTGGAAGCAACATCCTTCAGCAACTCAAAGGATGGGTGCCGCGCTGGAAACAGGATGGGGTGGTGAGCGGTCTTGGCCTCAGCCTCAGGCCAACCGAACTCGATGGCAGTCGAACCCAGAAGGAACTCCAGCTGGAGGATCAGCTGCTGGTGCTGCGCCAGGAGAACGAGACGCTGATCGATCGCGTCAGCGCCCAGGAACGCCTGCTACGCATGGTGGCCCACGAATTGCGTACACCGCTCACGGCAGCTGCGTTGGCCCTGCAAAGCCAGCGCCTGGGACAGATCGATATGGATCGCTTTCAGGATGTGATCACCCGACGCCTGGAGGAGATGGAGGCGTTGTCGCGGGATTTGCTCGAAGTGGGAACGACCCGCTGGGAAACATTGTTCAACCCACAACGGCTAGACCTTGCCAGCGTTTCAGCCGAAGTGATCCTGGAGCTTGAAAAGCTGTGGTTGGGCCGCAACGTTGAGATCCAAACCGACATTCCCGCTGACCTGCCCAAGGTGTTTGCCGATCAGCGCCGCATGCGCCAGGTGCTGCTGAATCTGCTCGAAAACGCCCTGAAGTACACCAACGACGGCGGGCACATCTCGCTCACGATGCTGCACCGCACCAGCCAGCGTGTGGAGGTGAGCGTTTGTGACAGCGGCCCGGGCATTCCGGAAACAGAACAGCAGCGGATTTTTCTGGATCGGGTGCGGCTGCCGCAAACCTCCGACCAAACCACCGGCTACGGCGTGGGGCTGGCGGTCTGCCGCCGCATCGTGGAAGTGCACGGCGGCAAGATCTGGGTGGTGTCGGACCCTGGCGAAGGTGCCTGCTTCACCTTCACGGTGCCGATCTGGCAAGGACAAGGTGTCGAATGGGGTCAAGCTGTCTTGACGGAGGGTCCGACCAAGCCCTAGTGTTCACAAGTGATCAGGAGCAAAGACTGCTCGCTGATTACGGCCTCGCCCCCATCGTCTAGAGGCCTAGGACACCTCCCTTTCACGGAGGCGACAGGGGTTCGAATCCCCTTGGGGGTATGACGTCATCACCAGACTTGTTCTGGTGATGATTTGAGTACAAATTGACCTCTTCTGGCACCTTCAGCTGCCAGAAGACTGGGTCATTGAAGATTCCTTCGGATTGTTTGCCCTTGCTGCTAGCTCAACCGTTTCTGCGGTGGGCTTCCTGCACAACGGCGTTGAGGTTGCTGGAGAGGTCGTCCCGCAGCCGCTCCTCGATCAGACCGATCGGCATGCCAAGGCAGCCTTGAACCGTCAGCTCATAAAGCAGCGAACTGCCATCGGGACGCTGACGAATCTGCCAGGACCCTTCAAAACGTCGAAAATCCCCTTTCACCATGCGGAACTTCAGCAGTCCGTCCTGTCGGTATTCCGTCAGCTCCAACTGAACCTGGGCTGAGAAGCGCAGCCCCAGCAGCTGCTGACTGCCCACCTGTTGAAGACGCACCGTCTGACCCTGGCGCTGAATCAGCTCACTGGTGCTGAGGTTGGGAATGAATCGGGAGAGATTCTCGTAATCCGTCAGCACATCCCAGAGCAGCTGAACGGGCAGTGAGGATTTGAGTTCAGCGGCCAGACGCCGCGTCCCCTGGGGCAGCCGCTCGATGGTCTGCTCAATCGCAGTCCCTGAATCTGCGGAGGTTTGAAGCCCTCGTCCAAACATTGTCTGGGGGAAAACCAAAAGAGACGCCGAGATGAGGGGCCGAACCTGAGGATCTTAAGGAGGTCGCCTGGATCACATCAGATTCTGTTCCGAACAGCAACCTTTTTGTGTGAAATCAAAGGCCACGCCTATAGTCGCGCCACCAATGGCAGGTGATTTCAATGCGGGTGTCCAATGCAGCGACAGAGCACTGCAATGAGGTTCTGTTCACTGTCGTGGCAAGTGGTCCCCATGTCGGCTCACAACCGTCTGTGGTTCAGACCTACACCGTTGGGATGAACCAGTTTTCCGCACTTTTCAAACGATTGGGTGCCTCTGGCGCCAAAATCTTGTCTGTGAACGGTCAGGAAGTAGAGCGACAAGCCTCTCCTGTCGCCACCACCCCGGCACCTGCCAAAAAAACCGCCACAAAAACCGCCAAGAAAGCCGTGACGTCAAGCGCCCCGAAGAAGAAGCCCCACGCCGACGTTCCGGTCAACACCTACAAGCCCAAAACACCGTTCATGGGCACGGTCACTGAGAACTACTCCCTGCTGAAGGACGGTGCGATCGGTCGTGTGCAGCACATCACCTTTGATCTGGCCGGCGGCGACCCGCAACTGAAGTACATCGAAGGTCAGAGCATCGGCATCATTCCCGAAGGGGAAGACGCCAACGGCAAGCCCCATAAGCTGCGCCTGTACTCCATCGCCAGCACCCGCCACGGCGACAACCTGGAGGGCAACACCGTCTCCCTCTGCGTTCGCCAGCTCGAGTACAAGAACGACGCCGGTGAGCAGATCTATGGCGTCTGCTCCACCTACCTTTGCGACATCGAACCCGGCACCAAGGTGAAGATCACCGGTCCGGTCGGCAAGGAGATGCTCCTGCCTGACGACGAGGACGCCAACATCATCATGTTGGCCACGGGCACCGGAATCGCTCCGATGCGCACCTACCTGCGTCGCATGTTCGAGCCCCGTGAACAGTTGGCCAACGGCTGGAAATTCCGTGGCAAAGCCTGGCTGTTCATGGGCGCACCCAAAACCGCCAACCTGCTCTACGACGAGGACTTCCTCCACTACGAGAAGGAGTACCCCGACAACTTCCGCTACACCAAGGCGATCAGCCGTGAACAGCAGAACGCCAAGGGCGGCCGGATGTACATCCAGGACCGCGTTCTGGAGCACGCTGAAGAGATCTTCGCGATGATCGAAGACCCCAAGACCCATGTGTACATGTGCGGTCTGCGCGGCATGGAGCCTGGCATCGACGAAGCCATGACCGCCGCCGCGGCCGCCAAGGGGCTCGACTGGGCCGAGCTTCGTCCCCAGCTCAAGAAGGCCGACCGCTGGCACGTGGAGACCTACTGATCGATCAACCGCTGATCCATCAGCCATCGATCATTTCCAGTCCACCCCTCTGGGTGGACTTTTTTTTGGGTTGGCAACAAACGCTGACACCAACACGGAAACAAAGCGGCGAGTCCATGTCTGTTGCCGGTTCCGTGCCTAAACCAGCGTCAGAAGCCTGGACACTCCATGGTTGCCACGATGACGAACCCCCTCAGGGTTGGACTGCGTCAGGAGCGCGTGATCGCGCCGCAGTGTCTGGTGATCTTCGGCGCCAGCGGTGATCTGACCCACCGCAAACTGGTGCCAGCCCTGTTTGAACTGTTCAAGCAACGGCGTCTGCCCAGTGAGTTCGCTCTGCTGGGCTGTGCGCGACGGCCGTGGAGTGACGAGGAGTTCCGCGGAAAGATGGCGGAGGCACTGGCCAGCACGATCGAGGACGATCCCCAGGCCTGGGACCAGTTCGTGGGCAAGTTGTTCTACGAGCCGGTCGACCTTCAACAACCAGACGATGTAGTGCGGCTGGGCGGTCGGCTGGAGCAGATCGATCAACAGTGCGCCACCCGCGGCAACCGCACCTTCTATCTCTCCGTCTCCCCCAAGTTCTATGGCAGTGGCTGCCGTTCACTGGCCGATGCTGGCCTGTTGAAAGACCCCAAACGCAGCCGTGTGGTGATCGAGAAACCCTTCGGACGCGACTACGGCAGTGCCCAGGCCCTCAATCGCGTGGTGCAGGCCTGCGGTCAGGAGAACCAGATCTTTCGCATCGACCATTACCTGGGCAAGGAAACCGTCCAGAACATCATGGTTCTGCGCTTTGCCAACACGATCTTCGAGCCGATCTGGAACCGCAATTACATCTCCAGTGTTCAGATCACCGCCGCCGAAACGGTTGGCGTGGAGGAAAGGGCCGGGTACTACGAATCGGCCGGTGCCCTGCGGGACATGGTGCAGAACCACCTGACCCAGATGCTGGCGATCACCGCCATGGAACCTCCCGGGCGCTTTGACCCGGAGGCCATCCGCAACGAAAAGGCCAAGGTGCTCCAGGCTGCCCGCCTGGCCGATGAGCTCGAACCCTGGAACTGCTGCATCCGTGGCCAGTACGGACCCGGTGGTTCCGCGGAATCGCCCCTGGCCGGATACCGCCATGAACCCGGTGTGGATCCCAACAGCACCACCGAGACCTATGTGGCGATGAAGCTGTTCATCGACAACTGGCGCTGGCAGGGGGTTCCGTTCTATGTGCGCACCGGCAAACGGCTGGCCAAGCGCACCAGTGAGGTGGTGCTCACCTTCCGTGAAGCACCGGTGCATCTGTTTGATGCGGCCACCGGAGGCCCCACGGCCAATCAGCTGATCCTGCGCATCCAACCGGATGAGGGGGCCGAATTCCGCTTCGAGGTGAAGTCACCCGGATCTGGCATGCGCAGCCGCCCGATCGATATGGAGTTCTCCTACGACGAATCCTTCGGGGAACCCTCCGATGAGGGCTATGTGCGGCTCCTGGCTGACGCCATGCTCAGCGACCCCACCCTGTTCACCCGCAGTGATGAGGTGGAAGCGGCATGGCGGCTCTACACCCCGCTGTTGGAACTGATTGAAGACAGTCCCTGGCAGCTGCCGGTTCATCCCTACGAATCCCGCACCTGGGGACCGGCCGCCGCGGATGCCCTGCTGGCGAAGGACGGACTGCTCTGGCGACGCCCCTGACCGCGCACGTTCACAGCCCTGTTGTTCAGCTCTCCACGTCTCGTTCATCCGACACCATGTCCCCTCAGCTCACCCTGCAAACCCCGCTGGAACTGGCACCGGCGGAGGTGCCCCACTACCTCGAACAGCTCTGGTCCCCCGAGCAGCAGGGCAGCATGGGCACCGGGGCCAACACCTTCTGCCTGCTGATCTGGCAACCCGCCTGGGCCGAGCAGCAATTGATCCGCAGTGGTCGTCTGTCGGGCCCCATCACGGGACAGCAGTCCGCCCCCTTGATCGCTGCGGGACGCCAGGCGGTGCTGGATGCCGACCTTCCCCTGAGCACAACGCCCCTGGATGGGGCCGTGGTGAAGGCGGTGGCTGATTTGGAAGGGCAAGCCAACGCCGAAGACCTGCGTGGGCAGTACATCGATCCAGCCCTGAGTGCACTGATGCCTCGGCGCCTGATCACCCTGGCGCCCACCATCGATGCGGCGCAGCCCCTGGAAACACTCGTGGCCGCCTACTGCCCGCTGCCTGAAGAAGGGGGTGGTACTGCCGCTTGCGGCGATGTGGTGGTGCTGCGGGGCGGCCATGGCGCCCTGCATCAGGGCCTTTCAATTCTCGACCCCCTGCTGCCGGAATCGATGCCGGCCTGGGTCTGGTGGAACGGCTGCATCGACGAAGCACCGGAGCTGATGCAACGGCTCACTAGCGCACCACGGCGCCTGATCATCGACACCGCGTTGGGGGATCCGCGTCAGTGCCTTGAGCTTCTGCGTCACCGCGTGGAGAGCGGCCAGGCGGTGAACGATCTCAACTGGCTGCGCCTGCGCAGTTGGCGCGAGACCCTGGCCATGGTGTTCGACCCGCCGCAACGGCGTGATGCCCTGAGCCACATCACCCGTCTCGACATCGACGTTGAGGGCCATCACCCTGCCCAGGGGCTGCTGCTGGCCGCCTGGATCGCCGATCGACTGGGCTGGACGCTGCTCTCGACCGCTGCGGTCGAAAACGGCACCACCGCCCAGTTCAAGCGCTCCGATGGCACCGAGGTGCGCTTCCAACTGATGGCCGTGCCAGTCGCTCAGCCCAACGTGCACGCCGGCCAGATGGTGGGGCTGCGGCTGATCGCTGAACCGGAGAACGGCCAGGGGGTGTGCGTGATTCTCTGCGCTGAATCCGGGGGCTGCATGCGTTTGGAAGGGGGAGGCATGGCCAACCTCGAGCTGCATGAGGAAGTTGTTCCCGTGCAGCACGACACCCCTGAAATGGATGTGGCCCGCCTGCTGGGCGGCGGTCACGACAGCACCAATCCCCTGCTGGCCGCTGCGGCTCCGCTGGCTGCCAGGCTGCTGGGCTGATCCGCATCTGAGCCATGGCCGCTGTCATCGCTGCACCAGCCAGTGGCAGCGGCAAAACCCTGTTGAGCCTGGCGCTGTTGAGCTGGGCCCAGCAGAACGGACGCCGGATCCAGGCCTTCAAGGTGGGACCGGACTATCTCGATGCCCAGCTGCTCAGCCAGGCCTCGGGTCAGCCCTGCCGCAACCTCGATCTCAATCTCTGCGGAGAACCCTGGGTTCGCCAGGCCTTTCACGGTTACGGCGGTGCCTCTGAGCTGACCCTCGTGGAAGGAGTGATGGGGCTCTTCGATGGCATCGGCAGCAGTACAACCGGAAGCACGGCCGACGTGGCCCGCCTGCTGGACCTGCCGGTGGTGCTGGTGCTGGATGCCGGTGGTCAGGCCGCCTCCCTCGGCGCCATCGTGCGCGGATTCCGCGATCACGATCCCCAGCTGCGCATCGCCGGCGTGGTGCTCAACAAGGTCAGCAGCCCCAGGCACCGGGAGCTGCTGGCCGACGTGCTGGAGCGCATGGAGGTGCCATTGCTGGGCTGCCTGCCGCGTAGCGAAGCCCTGGCCCTGCCGGGCCGGCATCTCGGCTTGGCCCCAGCCCATGAATTGGAGTCCCCCGAGCAGCGACGCCAGGCCTGGGCCGCTCTGGCCAGCCAGCACCTGAACCTGGAACGCCTGGTGCCCCTGCTGCAGGCGCCCCGCCCTGGGCCGTATCCCCTGGCCAACATCCCCGTGGAGCAGGGCCAGCCCCTGCCGGTGGCTCTGGCCAGTGATGCCGCCTTTCACTTCCGCTACCAGGAAACCAGCGAACTGCTGGAGCACATGGGCATGCCCGTGCTCCGCTGGAGCCCCCTGGCCGATGAGGCCATCCCGGCAGACGCCAAGGGGCTGATCCTGCCGGGCGGTTTCCCCGAACAGCACGCTGCCCAGCTCAGCGGCTGCACGCGAAGCCTGGGCTCGCTGCGGGCGTTCGTGCAGCAGCGACCGCTCTACGCCGAATGCGGCGGGATGCTTGTGCTCGGAGAGCAGCTGACCGACCTCGATGGCACCAGCCACCCCATGGCGGGCCTGCTTCCCTTCACAGCCCAGCGCGGCCCGCTGCAGGTGGGCTATCGGCGCCTGCAGGCGCGGCAGGACAGCCCTGTGGTGGAGAGCGGTCAGCAGCTGGTGGGCCATGAATTTCACCGCTGGGAACTGCACAGCAACCGGGCATCCTCCGACAGGTCAGTGCTGTGGGACATTGAGGGATGGAAAGTCCATCGACATTCGGAAGGATGGGTCGATCAGACGGTTCACGCGAGCTGGGTTCACCTGCACTGGGCAAGCTCTACGACGATCTGCTCCCGATGGCGCGCCGCGCTCGAAGCCGGGGAGAGAAGATCGCCAAACGCTTCGTCAGCCGCCAGCAACCGCCGCGAATCCAACCCTTTTCCGAACGCTGGCGCTGGGTGATCGAAGGCCGCGTTCAGCGGGTGGGGTTCCGCGCCAGCTGCAATCGGCGCGCCCTGGATCTCGGCATCAGCGGCTGGGTGCGCAACCTGAGTGATGGCCGTGTGGAAGTGCAGGCCGAGGGGCCACCGCTGGCCTTGTCTGAACTGCGGGCCTGGTGTGAGGTCGGGCCGCCGGGCGCCCGGGTGGTTCGGGTGACCCCCAGCCAGCTCCCGGTCACGGGCGACGACTGGTTCGAAGTGCGCTACTGAGACGAAGTGCGCTGAGACGAAATGCGCTGAGACATAGACGCGAAAACATTGGGAAGGAGGTCTCCACGCTCCGCCCATCTCGCTACGGCTGAAGCAGGACCTTCGCGCCTACCGCATGCTCCGCTTCGGATTTGTCCTGTTGATCACTGCGCTGCCCCTGCTCGGCATGGAGGCCATGAGCACACGACGGGAAACCACCAAGCAGGTGTTCGATTCCGCAGCAGAAGCCCTCGACGCCTGTCAGAACTGGCGGCTCAGGGAAGGACAGTTTTCGGCCCTGATTCCCGCCGCTGCACCGGTGTCAACGCAGGCGCGGCCTGTGCAGACCGACATCCGCAGCTGCGAGGCCGATCTGGACCATGCGCTGGTGCTGGGGCGCCGCTACAGCGTGGTGGCCGATGTGCACTACAACAAAACGCTGCGGTCGCTGCACCGCCCGATCCATCGCACCTTCCCTTACCTGCTGCCAGATGGCACAACTGGCGAATAACGCCCCCCTTGCATGTCTTGAGCAACTTCCTCGACACCAAAGACAAAGCCTTCTGGAGAGCCCTGCTCGGCGTTGTGAGTTTGGGGGTGAGCATCGGCCTGGCGGCCCTGATCCTGCAACTGTGAGCTGCGAGCTCTGAGCACGGCCCATGGCGGACCCCCGGATCTGGACGGAACTGCTGACCTACGGGCTTGGCGTGGCGCTGTCGCCAATCCACATCGTTCTGCTGCTGTTGCTGCTGCTGGGGGGCTCGCCGCTGCGGCGCGGGGGCTTGTTTGTGGGCGGCTGGCTGCTGACCAGCGCCCTGGCGGTGATCGGGCTGCTGACGCTGGGCCATGGGCTGCTGCTGGACATGACCCATGGGTCCGACCACCGCACCGGTCTGGACCTGATCGGCGGCGGAGCCTTGATCGCCCTGGGCGGACGTGAACTGATCCGAGGGCTGCTGGATGACGGAGCAGCCCCCGCCTGGAGCGGCGCCGTGGATCGTTTCGCCGCGATGCCGCTTCCCCTGCTGTTGCTGATCAGCAGCGTCACTGAAGTAATCAGTCCCGACGACCTGTTGCTGTTCGCCAAAAGCGCCGCCGTGATCCTGGCGGCGCAACTGCCCCTGCAGGAGGAGATTGCCTGCAGCATCGGCTTCAGCACCGCCGCCAGTGCGCTGCTGCTGATCCCCTTCCTGGCCGTGTTGATCGGACGCGAGCGGGTTCTTCCGCTGCTGCAACGCGGCAAAACCGCCCTGCTGCGTCGGGGGGAGCTGGTGGTGGGCAGCCTCAGCTTCGGACTGGGCTCCTATCTGGGCTGGCAGGGCATCAGCGGTTTGATGATCAACTGATTCACTCGGAATCCCGCATGGTGTCGAATTGGCGCTGCCAGGTGGCGCGCAGATCAGGCGACGTCTCGCCGCCGAGCAACCAAACCCCCGTGCGGGCACGGGACACGGCCACGTAACAGAGCTGCTGGCGGATGGCTGGATCGGCCCGGAACACATCCGGCGCCACGAAGACATCCCCGAAACTGCTGCCCTGACTGCGATGCACCGTGAGCACTGCCGCAGGCCCCAGGGAAGCGAAGGCATCGCGAATCAGAAAGTACTGCCGCCATATCGCGCGACCGTTTTTCTTGCCGGCATCACGGGCCTGCTTGCGCAGCCGCTGCATCACCGCATCAAGCTCCTGACGACCTGTGCTGCCAATCGGCGGCTGCAGGCGCAGGGTGAGCTCCAGATCCCCCGCATTCACCGATGCGGAGAGGGTCTCGATCACCGGCACGGGCCCATCGGCTGAGGAGAGGCCGAAATCCGCCAGGTCACAGGCCTCAGGCTTCACGTCCCGCACCGTGACTTCGCGGTTGGAGCCGAGCACCATGTCGGGTTCTTCACCCGCCTCTTCTCCGTCCCTTGAGGCCGGGGCCATCACGGCGGTGCGACTGATCAACACCTCACCGGGCAGCACCGGCATCTGATCGGCCATTTCCCCATGGATGGCCCGGCGGGCATGGGGCACCAAACGATCCAGGGTGCGGTTCGTGTAGCAGAGGATGCGTGCTGCATCGGGATTGTCTTGCACCGAGGCGTCCCGCAAAGCACGCCGGGCCTGATCCAGCCACTCCCGTTGCACCAGACTGCACACCTGCCCCTGCGGGGAACGAATCGGCGGCAGCAGCGGCGGCATCTGGCAGGGCAGGCGCCCCTCCCGCAGCCCCGCAGCCAGCTGCAGCACCGGGCCTTGATGCCGCACCACCTGGGTCAAGCTGGCGGAACAGGACCGTTGCATCGCAAACACGGGGCTGTTCGGCTCACCCACCGGGGGCAACTGGGCGGGGTCGCCGACGAACACCAGACGGGTCATGAACGGATGGGCGCACTGGAGGGCAATGCCCAACAGGGTGCTGTCGACCATGGAGGCTTCGTCGATCAGCACCAGGCCCAGGTTTTCCAGGGCCATGGCCGTCTGCTCGGTGGGTTCGCAGAGTTCAGCGTCGGCGGAGCGCTTGAGCTTCAGCCGCAGCAAGCGATGGATGGTGGAGGGATACCAGGTGGGTTGGAGACCTTCCAACTCCAAGGCCTGGCGCAGAACGCCCACCGCTTTATGGGTTGGTGCCACGACGGTCCAGCACAAACCACTGGCCTCCACCTGGCGCAGCAGGCGCATGGAGAGGAAGGTTTTGCCGCTGCCGGCAAAACCACTGAGCACGAAGGGCGTGCCATCCACGGGCTGCTTGAGCCAGGCCGCAAAGGCGTCCGCCGCTTCCTGCTGATCAGCGGTGAGGTCCGCGGCAGCGGTCACCCCAGCCCAGCTCCAAGACCCGACAGCAGATGCAGCGGTGATCCCACAAATTCCAAACCAGGCAGAGCAACGGCGGGACCCATCAGGCTGCCCACCAGCACCTGCAGCCGGCTGTGGCCCAGGCTTTCCTTGAGGGGTTTTTCCGGCGCGTCCGGCCAGAGCGAATCAGGCAGACCATTGACCCGTTCCGCCGTCAGCCCGGCGGCGCGACGAATGCCACTGGCGTCGTACATGACGACGAACGCCACCATCGCCGCAAGGGCGAAGAGGGGGTGATCAAAGCCAAGGGTCCAGCCCACACAGGCCGCCGTACCGGTGACCAGGGCGGAGTGGCTCGACGGCATGCCGCCGGTTTCGATCAGCACCGCCGGACGCCAACGGCGATGCAGAAGCAACTCAAGGAACAACTTTGAGAGCTGAGCGACCCCACAGGCCATCAGGCCCCAGGTGAGCGAACTGTTGTCGAAGAACTCCCGCAGCACCGCATGGGAGGGCGTGGCGTCGATCATCGGTCGCGGCTGGTGATGAAGTCAGCCAAGGCCAGCAGGGGAATCGCCTTCTCGGCCCAGGGTTGAAGCGCCTCTTTCGCTTCATTGACCAACGCATCGGCCCGACGGCGGGACTCGTCGAGCCCGAGAAGCTTGGGATAGGTGGTCTTGTCGGCGATGAGGTCCTTGCCGGCGGTTTTGCCGAGCACCTCGCTGCTGGCGGTGATGTCGAGGATGTCGTCGATGATCTGGAAGGCGAGGCCGATCCCCCTGGCATAGGTGCGCAGGGCCTTGATCAGCGCCTCATCGGCGCCGCCGATCATCGCCCCGGTGATCACACAGGCACTCAACAGGGCTCCGGTTTTGTGGAGGTGGATGTATTCGAGGGTTTCAAGATCCACCTCCTTGCCTTCGCTTTCCAGATCCACCACCTGGCCGCCCACCAGGCCAGGGGCGCCGGCCACCAACGACAGTTCTCCCACCACCTTGAGCAGACGCTCAGCCGGCACATCCGGACTGCGCAGCGCCACCATTTCAAAGGCGCGGGTCAGCAGGGCATCACCGGCAAGGATGGCCACGGCTTCGCCGTACACCTTGTGGTTGGTGGGACGACCACGCCGCAGGTCGTCGTCATCCATGGCCGGCAGGTCGTCATGGATCAACGACATGGTGTGGATCATTTCCAACGCCACCGCCGTGGGCAGGGCCTGCGTCGCTTCCCCGCCCGCCAGCTCGCAGGCGGCAAGGCAGAGAATCGGGCGCAGGCGCTTGCCACCGGCAAGCAGCGAATAGCGCATCGCTTCCCGGAGGGACTCCGGCCGCTCCGGACCGAGCGATCCATCGAGGGCCGCTTCCACCCGCTCTTTGGCCTTGCCGAGATAGGCCTTGAAATCGAACTCGGCGCTCATGGGTGGACCCTGGCTGGCGGGATTCTCTCAGGCCGAGCCCTTAGCTGCCGAGGGGAACCCAATCCATCGGATGGGGTGTTCGCATCTCGCGTCCCTTGCCCGGCGCCGTGGTGATGGCCAGGTCGTAGGACACCGAATAGCGGGGGCTGCTTCCCTCATAGGGGAGCACCCGATGGCGCAGGTCCGAAGGGAACAGCAGAAGACGGTGGGGTAAGGGCGCAAACACCCCACCGGAAACCGCCGCATCGCGGTAGGGAATCGCCATCACATGGCTGAAGTAATCGTCGGGTGCCTCAAATTCCAGCTCCCCGCTCTCGTTCGCAGGATCCGTCAACACGTAAAACACCGCGCTCAACTGGGCGTTGCGGTGGCTGTGCAGATCCACCGTTCCGCCATTCTTCGCACACACCACAGGCCAGGCCTTCTGGATGTGGGCCACAAGACCGTGCTCCGGGCCCAACAGCGAACGGAGATAGGCCGAAACGTGCTCAGCCAACTGCCCGTTCAGCCACTGGAACGCATCCATGCGATGCAACTGATCCAGGCCGGCATGGCCCAGCAGATCTCCGGTGAGGTTGTTGCGATCGCTGAACTCAGGGTGCTGCTGATACACCTGGGCATCGAACTGCTCCAGCTGCTGCTGCATGGCTGCGGCTGTGGCGGCATCCGGCTCAAGGTCCACCTGCAGAACGGGGGTGGGGAACAGCCAGTGCAGCGCCATGGAACCGATCAGGGCACGAGATCGTCCAAATCATGGTCAAGGTTGTGGCGTCTGCACCAAGCCACAACGGTGTTCACCAGAAGCATCGTCACCGTCATCGGTCCCACACCGCCGGGCACGGGCGAGAGCGCAGCGGCGATCGACTCGACTTCAGCCGCACGAACATCCCCACACAGTCCGCCTTCCGGCTTGCGGTGGATGCCCACATCCACCACCGCAGCTCCCGGCCGCACGTGCTCGGCCCCGATGAACTCAGGACGGCCTGCTGCCACCACGAGGATGTCGGCTTCGCGGGTGTGGGCCGCCAGATCGGCCGTGCGGGAGTGGGCGATGGTGACGGTGGCGTTGGCGGCCTGCAGCATCAAGGCCATCGGCTGCCCCACGAGAATGCTGCGGCCGATCACCACGGCGCGCTTGCCCGCAGGATCGATGCCATTGCTGCGCAGCATCGCCATCACCCCGGCGGGGGTACAGCTGCGCGGGCCCGGCTCCCCCTTGAGCAGCCGTCCGAGATTGAGGGTGTGCAGACCATCGGCATCCTTTTCAGGATCAATGGCCATCAGCAGCGGCCCCTCATCGAGGCCAGAAGGAAGAGGCAGCTGCAGGAGGATCCCGTCCACTGCAGGGTTGGCATTCAGCCGTTCAATCGTCTGAAGCACCTGCGCTGGAGGCGTGTCGCCGGGGAGGTGATCACCAAAGCTGGCCACCCCGATCCGAGCACAGGCTTTTTCCTTGTTGGCGACGTAGACGGCGCTGGCGGGATCATCACCAACCCGCAGCACCGCCAGGCCCGGCGGTCGCCCCGCCTCGGCCAGACGCCGTTCGATCAGGGTTTGAAGACGATGCTCCACATCCCTTGCCAGCACCTTGCCGTCCAAACGCAGGGCCATGGCATTCCCATGCACTCCGTCCAGCATGCCCTCTGAGGAGAGCTAGCGTTAAGCCGCTACAGGGTCCCTTTTGGTTCGCGTTCCTCGGCTGAGCAGCCTTTGGCGGAACTGGGTGCGGCTCGAAGGCCCAGGGGGACGTCTGCTGCGCTGGACGCGACTGCAGACCCTCGTTGTGCTCCTGCTTTGCCTTTGCGTGGCCGCAGCCTCAAGCCTGCCCTGGCTGATCAAACCGAAACTTCAACCCGGATCGCTGGCCCCGTTTGAAGCCATCGCTCCAAAGGATGCCCTGGTGCAGGACAGCACCGCCCTCGAGCAGCAACGGGCCTCGCTGGTGGCGCGGTCGGTGGTGCAGGTCATCGATCAGGAGCAGACCCAGGCGCTCAAACAACGGCTCGAGCAACAACTGCTGCAGCTGCAGGAGGTCACCAACACCGGATCCGGAGACCGGATCGGGCCGGTGAACCTCTCTGATCAAGAGAAAAGGTGGCTGGAACGACGCAGCGAAGAGGAGCATCTGGCCTGGGATGAGGCGGTGCGCAGCACCGCTGATCGCATGCTCAGCCAGGGGCTGGTGAGCAACCTTGCCATTGAGCAATTGCGCAAGGCCGCCGACCAGCAGCTGAAGGCGGTTGCCCTTGAGCCGGCGGCGGCGCGCTCCCTGGCCGGCAAGGTACTCACCAGCGCCCTGCGCGGCAGCACCAACCTGCGCACGGACCCGAACCTGAGCAAGCAGCTGATCGAGGAACAGCTGACCAAACAGGCCATTCCCACGATCGAGGTGCGCAAGGGGGATCTGATCACCCGCAAGGGCGAGCTGATCAGTCCCCAGGCCTACGACGTGCTGGATTATTTCGGCCGCGTGCGCCGCGAACCCCAACCGTTGATCTGGTTCCAACAGTTCGTTGAAGCCGCTGCAGCCTGCGCCGTGATGCTGCTGGTGATGCGGCGTGAGCGGCCTGGCCTGGAGGTGCGCCATGCGCTGCTAGCAGTGGGCCTGCTGCTTTTGGTGCAGGGAGCCAAGCTCTGGTTCAAAAGCTCCGTGAGCCCTCTGGCCGTGCTGGTGGCACCCACCCTGGTGCTAGCGGAAGGCCTCGGCACCGGCTGCGGCTTGGTCTGGATGGGGGTGGCCGCTCTGCTCTGGCCAGAACCCGTCCAGGGTTTGGGGGACGGTCGCCTGATCGTGGCGGCAACGGTGGCCGCCGCTGGAGCCTTGATCGCAGGTCGTCAGCGCAGCCGCGGCCAGTTGCTGCAACTCACGGTGCTGCTGCCGATTGGCGCCTTTGTGGGGCAGTGGCTGCTGCTGCAGATGCAACCGATCACCGGCCTGCGGCTCTGGGGAAATCTGAACCCAAGCCTGGATGAACTGGCCACCGATTCCTTTGTGCTCGGTGTTCTGCTGATGTTCAGCCTGCTGCTGATCCCGATGCTCGAGGGCTCCTTTGGCCTGCTCACCCGGGCGCGGCTGCTGGAACTGGCCGACCAGGAGCGCCCCCTGCTGCGCCGGCTCTCCTGCGAAGCCCCGGGAACCTTTGAACACACCCTAATGATTTGCGGCCTGGCGGAGGAAGGGGCGCGGGCCATTGGTGCGGATGTGGATCTGATCCGGACCGGCTCGCTGTATCACGACGTGGGCAAGCTGCATGCACCGGACTGGTTCATCGAGAACCAGAAGGACGGACCCAATCCCCATGACGCGCTGGATGACCCCCAGGCGAGTGCGGCGGTGCTTCAAGCCCATGTGGATGAGGGACTGAAGCTGGCGCGGCGCCACCGCCTGCCCCGGCCCATCGCCGATTTCATTCCCGAGCACCAGGGCACCTTGAAAATGGGCTACTTCTTCCACAAGGCCCAGGAGCGCGACGGAGCCGTAGAGGAGCGCCGCTTCCGCTACAGGGGCCCGGCACCCCGCTCCAAAGAAACGGCGATCCTGATGCTGGCCGACGGATGTGAGGCGGCGCTTCGATCCCTCCCCCCCGACACCTCCGATGCCCAGGCGGTGGACACGGTGCGGCGGATTGTGGAAGCGCGGCAGCGGGATGGACAACTGCGCAAAAGCAGCCTCAACCGCAGCGAAGTGGAACTGGTGATTCGTGCCTTCGTGCAGGTCTGGCGGCGGATGCGCCACCGCCGCATCCCCTATCCAATCCCCGCCCGACGCTGATCGCAGCGTCTAGTTCAGCACTCAGTGACAAAGGGAACCTCCTGCGCGATCAAACGGACGCGCACCTGGGTGAAGGGATGGCGAAAGCTCAGGGCCTGGGCATGCAGATGCAAGCGGCAGGACCGGCCGGCATCCCCATAGATGGGATCGCCCACGATGGGGTGACCCCGTTCGGCCAGATGGGCCCGCAGCTGATGGGAGCGCCCCGTGAGCGGACGCAGCCAGAGCCGCGTGCAGCGGGCACCAGCGGCGCGGGCTCTCCAGATCGTCAGCGCCAGACGTCCCTCGGGGTGGCTGCCGTAGCGCGGCGGTTGGCGCGACAGGCGTGCCAGGGGGCTGGCGATGCAACCGCGGCCGTGGAGCGCCCCCTCCACATCCGCCTGGTACAGCTTGTTGATCCGCCGTTCAGCAAACAAGGCACTGAGGCGGCGCAGGGCATCAGCACTTCGGGCCAAGAGCAGCACCCCCGAGGTGTCGCGGTCCAGACGGTGAACCAGGCGCAGGCTTTGGTCCTGCTGCTGCAAGCGGGTGATCACGGAATCGCTTTGCTCGGGCCCCAGGCCCGGTTGGCTCAGCAGGCCGGCGGGCTTGTCGACCGCCATCAGCCACGGGTCCCGGATCAGCAGCTTCAAGGGGAGAGCCGCTGGGCGCAGTGTTTTTGAAACAAGGCCACCACCTGCTCCGCGGGCAGGGCCTGAATCAGCCGGGCTTCCGCCTCAACGTGATGCTGGCTGGAGTGATAGAGCTGCAACTCGTGAAAAGGGTTGGGGTCCTGCTGGCGGGCCAGCTCCACCTCACGGCTGAGCAAGGCCGCCGGCATCAGGTTGCCGCCATGGCACGACTGCATCACATGGGCTGATTCATGGGCCAGCACCACCCAAACCACGGCGGGATCGTCGGGCAGGTTGTTGCCACACATCAACAGGGCCTGCTTGCCCTCATGGAAGGCCCCCAGCAAGCCCAAGGGGCAGTCGGTTGCCACCAGGGCCTTCACGCCTGCCCGCTGCAGCAGCCGCAGGTAACTGGCAATGCGATCCCACGTTGAGGCTTGAATAGCACTGCCCGTCAGCTGCAACACCAGCAGAGCCAACAGCGCAGCCCTGAAACGGCGACCCATCAAGCCAGGGACCACAGAACAATCTCATTGGTCTCAAGATCGGCTCAAGCCGGCTCGATTCCCACCGAAGTTCTACAGATTTTCAGTCGTCAAGCAGCTGTTCCACAGACGAGACCTTCTCAGCGAACGACTGCTGCCGGTCGGTGCGGGTGTTGAGCTTGAGCGTTGTGTAGAGACGCGGAGCCCCCATGCGGTGCAACTCGGCATGACACGCCCGCACACAGTCCATCACCTCATCCCACGGGCCTTCGATCGCTGTGCCATTGGGACCCAGCTGGTGGGTCAGGCCCGTGGCGGCGATCACCCGCTCACAGGCGGCGATGTAGGGCGAAAGGCTGACGCCCACACCGATCGGCACCACGCAGAGGTCAACACTGACCCACATCAGCCCGCCATCGCACTGGATCGGCTCAAGCAACTGACGGGGTAATCAATGGTGCGCCAACTGCCGCTGTCGGTTCGTACTTCAACCGCAATGCCCTGCTGACCCATGGAACAGCGGGACCCTTGTCCCGTGCACCAATCGCTGGCATCAGCGAGGGCCAGTTCCAACGTGTCGTAAGGGGCGTCGAGCACCGGATGCGGCTGACCGTCGAGGCCAACCAACCGGTAGCGGGAGCGATGCTTGGCCATCGCAGTCCAATCCCGGAAGTGTCACTATCTTCCCATGGCCCCGACCCAGCGGCATTCCCACACTGGAGCCAGCAACGGGACGCAAAGGGCATGAGTGAACAGCTGCAGCAGGCCTACAACGCCTTGATGGTGAAGGCTCCGGGGGCAGCGTTTCAAAAAGCACGGGCCCTGTATCTCAACAAATATCCACTTCCCCAGGCCGATGGCAGTGCTCCGCTGCGGCTCTACGTCTGCGATGAGCGGCTGGAGGAATCGATTCAGCCCGCCAACGATGGTGATCCGAATCACCGCCTGGCGATTCTCCGCTCACGGCCGGGGCAGTTGGCCGTGGTGCACTGGCAACAACCCCATCCGCCGGAGCCGGAGCAGCTGCGCCGCTACCTGCAGGACACCTGGTCGCTCAACCCCAACGAGCTTCAGATCGAAGCCCTCAGCACCCCCTGGTTCCGGGAGGGCGGGCATCAAAGCCGCTTTGCCGCACCCAAGGAGTTGGGCTGGCAACAACAAACCCTCTTAACCCTCAAGGAAGAAAAGTGAAAGCAATTCCGCAGAACGACGACAGCCGCTCAACGGCATCGCTAGCCAGAAGAGATAGCCCTCCCAGCCAATGTTCACCAAACACGTCGAACGCTATGTGCTGAGGTCCTGCTCGGAGGGCGGCTATCTCTGCATCAATGCGGTGAACCAATGCATCGAGAGCCAACCCTCCCTCGACAAAGCCTGGATCTTTCACAGCCACGATGGAGCTGTTAACCACGCTCTTTCGATCGGCGAAGTGCTCGGAGAAACACCGGACGTGGTGAAGCTGGATCTGTGACTGGATCTGTGAACTGAGCTGTGAACTGAAACGTGGTGGTGATCAGCCGTGGATGAAATTGCGCAGGCGGCGTGATTCGGCAGCTTGATCCTGCTGAAGCTCAGCTGCCGTTCGCGCGTGGTGTTCACGCTGCTGGGCCGCGAAGACATCCGCCTCACTCAGGGCAAAGCCGTGCTCGGCTGCGAGCCCGAGAAACCGCTCAAGATCCATGGGCTGCGCAAGGGCCTGGGCCAGATCAGGGTCGCTGTCGCGAAGCATGAGAAACCGATCCAGATCCTCGAGAGACATCCCTGCACCACTTGTTGCGTGCTCCCATTCAAGTCAGCATCGACCCAAGTGGGGAGGTTGCATGCTGTTGAAACTGATCAGCTGCGGCAGCCTGGCGCTGGTGAGTGTGCTGGTGGTGGCCCTGCTGCAGGGTTTGCGGCAGCACAACCAACGCATCCATGCGCTGCAGGAGCGGATCGATCAGCTGGAGGAGCGCACACCGAACCGCGCCCACAGTGAGCTGCTCAGCCAACAGATGGGTGTGATGCAGGAACGCATGGATGCCTTCTCGGCCATGCGCACCTCGGCCGCTTCATCCCTTCACCGCATCCCCGCTGGCATTGGGCAGGATGAAGCGCTGCAAGAGCACGAACACGACCAACACCGGCAGGATTGAGACCACCGAGCCGGCGGCAACGATCCGCCAATCCAGCGAAAAGCTGCTGGAGAGCTGCTGCAACCCCAGAGGCAAGGTGTAGAGGGACGGGTCGTCGAGGATCACCAGCGGCCAGAGGAAATCACTCCAGGTGCCGATGAACACGAACATCGCCAGGGTGATGAGATCGGCTTTGGCGGCGGGAATCATCACGTTCCACCATTCCCCCAGGCGGCTGCAGCCATCGATGCGTGCAGCCTCCTCCAGCTCCTTGGGGACACCCAGGAAGCTCTGGCGCAGCAGATAAAGGCCAAAGGCTGTGGCCGCCTGGGGAATCACCAGGGCCAGCAGGGTGTTGCGCAGCCCCAGCTGCACCATCAGCAGATACAGCGGAATCATCACCACCTGAAACGGGATCAGGATCGTGGCCACCACCAACCCCAGCACCAGGCCCCGGCCGGCGAAGCGCAGCCGGGCCAGGGGGTAGGCGGCCAGGGAGCAGAACAGCAGGTTGGCCAGCACCGCCAGGCCACTCACCACGGTGCTGTTGAACAGATAGGTGGTGAGGGGATTGTCCTGAAACAGCCGCACGTAGGCATCGAGGCTCGGCTGGGCGGGCAGCAACGCCGGTGGACTGCTGAAGATGTCTTCCGCCGGGCCCTTGAGCGAGGTGCTCACCAACCAGAGCAACGGCGTGAGCACCAGCATCGCCAGAAGAATCAGCAGCACCAGCTGAACGGCTTTGGCGGTGGAAGTGCGCATGGCGTCGGCTCTAGAGCGTCGGTCGGGTCTCCAGGACAACAGGATCCTTCTGCGGATGCAATGACTGGCGCTCCTCTCCGGCCACCAGGCGATTGAGGGCGTTCACGAAGGCCATGCCCGCCGCCACCACCACATCGGTGTCTGCAGCGTGACCGGAATAGAGCGCACCGTTGCGGCGCAGGCGAATGGTCACATCGCCCATGGCATCGATGCCCTCGGTGACCGACTTCACCGAAAACTCGATCAATTCATTGGGAACACCCGCCAGATCATTCAGGGCACGGCAGACGGCATCCACCGGACCGGTGCCCACTGCCGAGCCCGTGGTTTCACTGCCCTCTTCATCCGAAAGGGTGACGGTGGCGGTGGGGCGCAGGCTGCTGCCGCAGCTGACCTGCACCAGCTTGAGCTGGAAACGGGCTTCCGGCTGCTGCACCTGTTCGCTGACGATCGCCTCCAGATCACGGTCAGTGATCTCGCGCTTGCGATCAGCGAGTTCCTTGAAGCGGGCAAAAGCCTCATCGAGGTCCTCACGGGTGAGGTCGTAGCCCAGCTCCTCCAGGCGAGCGCGAACGGCACTGCGGCCGCTCAGCTTGCCGAGGGAGATGCGGTTGTCGGACAAGCCCACCGTCTGGGCGTCAATGATTTCGTAGGTGAGCCGATTCTTGAGAACGCCGTCCTGGTGGATGCCGGATTCATGGGCGAAGGCATTGGCACCAACGATGGCCTTGTTGGGCTGCACCACCATGCCGGTGAGATTGGAGACCAGCCGTGAGGTTTTGGTGATCTCTTCGGTGCGCACAGCCGTGAGTGGCGTGGGGCTGTCCTCCTCCCGGCCAAAGAAGGGGTTGTAGTAACGACGCCTCACGTGCAGCGCCATCACCAACTCCTCGAGGGAGGCATTGCCGGCCCGTTCGCCGATGCCGTTGATCGTGCATTCGAGCTGACGGGCGCCGTTCTTGACGGCCTCGAGGAAATTGGCCACGGCCAGGCCGAGATCGTTGTGGCCGTGCACCGAGATCACGGCATCGCCGATGTTGGGCACGTGCTGATTGATGCCAGCGATCAGCGCACCGAACTCCGAGGGGGTGGTGTAGCCGACGGTGTCGGGAATGTTGATCGTGGTGGCACCCGCGGCAATCGCCGCCTCAATCACCTCGTAAAGGAACTCCGGATCGCTGCGGCCGGCGTCTTCACAGGAGAACTCAACATCCTCCACAAGAGAGCGGGCGTAGCTCACCATCTCGGGGACGATGCCGAGCACATCGGCACGGCTCTTGCGCAGCTTGTGCTCGAGGTGGATGTCGCTGGTGGCGATGAAGGTGTGAATGCGGCGACGCGGGGCTGGCGCCACAGCATCGGCGCAGGCCTTGATGTCGGCCCGTGAGGCACGGGCCAGACCACAGATGATCGGGCCGTTGTCGCCACCCACCTGCTGGGCGATCCGCTGCACGGCAGCGAAATCACCAGGGCTGGCGAAGGGGAACCCCGCCTCGATCACATCCACACCGAGCCGCGCCAGCTGCTGGGCAATGGCCAGCTTTTCCTCCAGGTTGAGGCTCGCCCCGGGCGACTGCTCACCATCCCGCAGGGTGGTGTCAAAAATCAGGACGCGACCGGGGTCCTTGGCCATGGAAGGGGCTCCAGCGGAGGTCTTAGTCGGAATGACTATGAGTTAACCCATCCTAGTTCAGCCCCCGAGGGGGAATCGGATTAAATTCAGCCACCGTTTGGGCTTGTTCGTGACCAAAGGCGCTGTCGCCCTGGTGTTGCATGCCCATCTGCCCTACGTGCGGTCGGCACAACCTGGCTCCCTGGAGGAGGACTGGTTTTTCCAGGCCCTGATCGAGTGTTATCTGCCGCTGCTGGAAACGCTGGAGCGGGCCAGCGCCGACCCCCACCAGCAACCCAAGCTCACCATCGGCCTATCGCCGACGCTGCTTTCGCTGCTGAGCGATCAAGACCTCAAGCAGCGCTTCCCCGACTGGCTGAACGAACGGCTTGATCTGCTGCCGAAGGCCGACCCATCCCTGCGCGTAGGCGCCGAGCACCTGGCGGCCACGATCGAGCGGCATCAGCAGGCCTGGCAGAGCTGCGACGGCGATCTGATCCAACGCTTCGCCGCCCTGCAGCGCCAGGGGGTGGTGGACCTGCTCACCTGCGGCGCCACCCACGGCTATTTGCCCCTGCTGCGCCATCACCCGGAAGCGGTGCGCGGGCAACTGCGCACGGCGGTGCGGGAACACCTACGCCTCGTGGGCGAACGCCCCTTGGGGATCTGGTTGCCGGAATGCGCCTATTACGAGGGCCTGGATCGCTGGATGCGCGATGCGGGGCTGCGCTACGCCGTGCTGGACGGCCATGGGTTGCTGCACGGCCGGCCCAGACCCCGCTATGGGGTGTACGCCCCGATCTGCAGCCGCAATGGGGTGGCCTTCTTCGGGCGCGACAGTGACGCCACGCTGCCGGTTTGGTCGGCCAAGGACGGCTACCCCGGCGATCCCCACTACCGCGAGTTCCACCGGGATCTGGGCTGGGACCTGCCGATCGAAGAGCTCAAACCCCTGGGGCTCGACCAGCCGCGACCGCTCGGCCTGAAGCTGCATCGGGTCACCGACCACAGCGCGCCGTTAGACCGCAAACACCCCTACGAACCGAGGGTGGCAGCGGAACGGGTGATAGAGCATGCCGCCGATTACCTGCAGGGCCGCCGGCGGCAGTTGGATCAGCTCGGCGCTGCCATGGACGTGTCCCCCCTGCTGGTGGCCCCCTTCGATGCCGAACTGTTTGGCCACTGGTGGTTTGAAGGCCCGGCTTTTCTCAGCCAGCTGTTTCAGCAGGCACCTCAGGAAGGGGTGGCCTTCACCCGGCTGCGCGATGTGCTGAACAACGTTGGCCAGCTTCAACTCTGCGATCCCTGCCCCTCCAGCTGGGGGCAAGGGGGCTATCACGACTACTGGCTGAACGACAGCAATGCCTGGATCATTCCTGAGTGGGAAAAGGCCAGCGCCGCAATGGTGCAGCGCTGCAGCCGCGGCGTGGGCAGCGAGCAGGCGATGCAGTGGCTGCAGCAGGCGGCGCGGGAATTGTTGCTGGCGCAGTCATCGGATTGGAGCTTCATCCTCCGAGCCGGCACCACCACCGAACTGGCCAAAGAACGGGTCCAGCGACATCTGGGCCGCTTCTGGCAGTTGATGCAGGCGATCGACGGCAGCACCGAATTGCCGGAGGGCTGGCTTGAGGAAGTGCAGACGGACGACCGCCTCTTCCCGCTGATTCAGCCGTTGGACTGGGCTCCGGTGAATCCCTCTACACCCAGCACTTAAACGAATTCCTCCCCCATTTGGGGGAGGCGCGCATGTTCATCGCTCTCCTAACTGAGGGATCTGAACTCGGCTGAAACGATCTCAAAACCGCGGGGCTTGATCCTGAGCCGCCCCCAGCACCAATCCCCGCCGCAAGTCCCAAGGCGAAAGGGCGAACAAACGCAGCATCACCCCCATCAAGCGCGGCAGCGGTAGGGTGTTGGTGAGAAAGCCAAACCAATCCTCCTGCGGCAGCGAAAAGAAGGTGGCGAAGTGGGTGCGCAAGAGCGCTTCGTTGAAGCCCATCAAACGGCCCAAACCGAACTGATAAAGCTGATGGCGCATTACCAATTCGATCGGCCAAAGCGCTTGCCAGCCCCGTTGCGCCAACGCCGCTGAGTCAAGGCTTGGATTAGCGATGGCTTCGGCTAAAGCCTGGGCCAGATCAGGCCCCCGCCGCAGCAGCGATCCCACCATGTAGCCCGAGGCCGGATGCACCATGCTCGCCGCACCACCGAAAGCCAGCACCGGCTGATTGCGATCTGGCAGCGGCAGGTTCATCGGGAAGAGGCAGAACTCCTCATGAATCACCTCGGTGATCTCCACGCCGCGCAGATCGAGGCGCTGCTGCAGCCGTTGCTTGAGCACGTCGTAAGGAACCCCTGGCGCCAAAGCGAGTGAGGTTTCCTCCACGAAGAACACCCCATCGCCCAGATCCATCGCATACAAAAACGTTGGTGGTTCATGGCGCTGCTCCTCGCTGAGGTGATCACAGCGGTAGTCCATCAACACAAACCGGCCCGGCTCAATCGGCAGTTTGGAGAAACGCCCCACCACGCCATAGGCCGCCTGGCCCGCCACCGGCCCCTGATCCGGCCGGCGAATGTGGGGCGTGCGCGAACCAGAGGCATCAATCACCAAGCGCGCCTGCAGGGTGGATCCTGATGCGCAACACACGTTGGTGGTTGCACCATTCACCTCCACCCGCTGAACGGTGTCTTGATGAAAGACCACCCCATCGGCACGCTTCAGCCAATGGCGCTGCAGAGCCGCCCGATCGAACAGGCCGTAGTCGATCCCGTGGGCATGGCTCTGATCCTGAGCCGTTGAGCCGCCTTCTCCGAAATAACTAACGGTGTCGCTCCAGCGGTGCTCCAGCAGCTGCTCAAGCCCCACCGCTTTGAGTTCATCGGCCCAGATGCCGTAGGTGTTCGGCCAGGGATCGTCGACCGGATCCGGGGCAATGGCCGCAACAGCCACACCCCGTTGGTTCAGTTCCGAAGCGATGCAGAGGGCAGCAGGACCGCCCCCCAGCACCAACACATCCACCGGCTCAGCCAAGGTCAGCTGTCCTGCGCCTCAGATTCAGTGTCGTTGGACTCGTTGTCGTCAGCAGAATCGTCCTCCGCTTCCGGCGGCACCAGCACCACCTTCAGCAGCCGGTCGCCCTTGTCGAGCTTCTGCAGACGCACGCCTGTGGCAGCACGGGATTGCTGGGGAATCGCATCGGCGCTGGTGCGCACGATCACCCCCTTCTCGCTCACCAGCAACAGCTCTTCACCGGCACCGAGCACACTCAGCCCCACCAGCTCGTCGGCGTCGGTGCGGAACTTCATCGCCCGCAGGCCCATTCCGGCCCGCTTCTGCAAGCGGAATTGCGTCACTGGAACCCGTTTGCCCAGACCCGAGGCCGACGCCACAAGCACCCAGGGGCCTTCGCTGGCGGCATCCTCTTCGTCGTCTGCGCTGGCGGCAACCTGATCGGCGAGTTCCACCGGCAGAACATCCATGCTCACCAGGGCATCGCCCTCACGCAGGTTCATCGAGCGCACGCCGCGGGCCGTGCGGCCCAGGGGCCGCAATTCCTCATCACTGAGGCGGAAGTGGATGGTCATCCCGGCTTTGGAGCCGATCAAGACGCTGTCGCCGGGCACGGCCAGGCGCACCCAGGTGAGGGCATCGCCTTCCTCCAGGTTGATGGCGATCAGACCATTGGAGCGGATGTTGCTGAAGGCCGAAAGGCGGGTGCGCTTGATGAAGCCACCTCGGGTGAGCATCACCAAGTCGGTGTCGTCGCTGAATTCCGACACCGGAATCAACGTGGTGATCGCCTCTTCCCTTGGGATCGGCAGCAGCTGCACCACCGGCGTTCCCTTGGCCGCACGACTGCACTGGGGCACGCGGTAGGCGGGCAGGGCATACGACACACCGCGGTCGCTGAACAACACCAAGGTGTCGTGGTCGTTGCAGCTGATGAACAGCTTCACTGCATCTTCACCCTGGCTGCGGGTGCCCGCTTTGCCGCGGGTGCCGCGGCTGGTGGCTTCAAATTCACTTACCGGCATCCGCTTGAGGTAGCCGGTCTCGGTGAGCAGCACCACCGAACGCTCGTTGGCGATCAGGTCAATGTCAGACAGGCCACCGCCGAGGTCGAGGATTTCGGTGCGGCGCGGCGTCGGGTAACGGTCCCGCAGCTGGCCGAGCTCGTCCTGAATGATCCCGAACACCCGCTCACGCCGGCCAAGGATGTCCTTGTAGTCGGCGATCTTGGTGACAAGATCCTGGTGCTCGAGCCGGATCTTGTCGGCCTCAAGGGCGGTGAGACGCCGCAGCTGCATCTGCAGGATGGCGTCTGCCTGGATGTCGGACAGGCCATGGCGATCCTGCAGCTGTTGCCGGGCCGTGACCGTGTCGGGGGCAGCCCGGATCAAGGCAATGATCGGATCGAGCTGATCGAGGGCCAGCAGCAGGCCCAGCAGGATGTGGTCGCGCTCTTCGGCCTTGCGCAGCAGGTAGCGGGTGCGGCGCTCGATCGTCTCAACGCGGAAGTCGAGGAACACCTCGAGCATCTTGCGCAGGGTGAGCAGGATCGGCTCACCGTTCACCAGCGCCAGCATGTAGGCGCTGAAGTTGCTCTGCAGCGGGGTGAGCTTAAACAGGTTGTTCAGCACCACCTGCGGGTAGGCGTCGCGGCGCAGCTCCACAACGATCCGCATGCCGTCGCGATCGCTCTCGTCGCGGATGTCTGAGATGCCCTCGAGCTTCTTGTCGTTGACCAGCTCTGCGATGCGCTCGATCAGCGCCGCTTTGTTGGTCTGATACGGCAGCTCAGTGATGATCACCGCATCGCGATCGGGCCGCCCCGGGGCCTCGATCGTTTCGATATTGGCCACGCCGCGCATCGTCACCGAGCCGCGGCCGCCCAGGTAGGTCTCGCGGATGCCTTCACGCCCCAGGATCTGACCACCGGTGGGGAAGTCCGGCCCGGGGATCAGCTGGATCAACTCCTGATCGGTGATCTCCGGGTTCGCGATCAACGCGAGCAAGCCATCAATCAGTTCATTGAGGTTATGGGGCGGGATGTTCGTCGCCATCCCCACGGCGATGCCTGCAGAACCATTCAGCAGCAGCTGCGGGATCCGGGCCGGCAGCACCGTGGGCTCCTGCTGGGAGCCATCGAAGTTGTCCGCGAAATCAACTGTCTCAGCCTCGATGTCCTCCAGGAGGCTGTCGGTGGTGAGGGCCTGCAACCGCGATTCGGTGTATCGCATGGCCGCCGGTGGGTCGTTGTCCACCGAACCGAAATTGCCGTGCCCATCGATCAGGGGCATCGACATGGAGAAGTCCTGGGCCATGCGCACCAGAGCGTCGTACACGGCGGTGTCGCCGTGGGGGTGATATTTGCCGAGCACTTCGCCCACCACACGGGCGCACTTGCGGTAAGGCCTGTCGCTGGTGAGGCCCAGCTCGTACATCGCGTACAGAATCCGGCGATGCACCGGCTTGAGGCCATCGCGGGCATCGGGCAGGGCCCGACCCACGATCACGCTCATCGCATACTCCAGATAGGAGCGCGACATCTCGTTGCGTAGATCCGTCTGAATGATCCGATCGTCGGAATCGCCGGGACCGCCGCTGCCAGGCCCCACAGAATCCGTCATACGTGCATCAGACGTCCTTTAACAGTCTATCTCGGACAGTGGATCCAACCTGAAAACTCCGGATAAAGTCCCAACTGCTTTCCACTGACGTGATGGGTCCTGTCGACGAGCCTCGCCCTGAAGCCGAACCCGCAGGCAGCGACCCAACACCGGCACCGGAGCCCACTCCAGCCCCAACGCCAGAGCCTGCGCCCACGCCGGCACCGCTAGCCCCAACACCCGCGCCCACTCCAGCGCCGACTCCTGACCCGGTGATCGCCTCCACCGTGTCGATCCCTGCCCAGGAGGATGCCGATCAGGACGGTTCTGATCTGGAGGGTGGCGAATGGGATCTGCTGGTGGGCAAGGTCAAGGCCTGGCTCGAGCAGAACGACCTGAACGAACTGTGGAGCAAGGCCCAGCTTCCCCTGCGGGTGATTGGCGGCCTGATCGTCTTCAGCCTGGTGGCGAAGGTCTACTTCGGAGTCCTCAACACCATTGACAGCCTCCCTCTTGTGCCAGGCCTGCTGGAGCTCGCCGGACTGATCTGGTTGGTGAACTTCGCTCTGCGCAACCTGATCCGCAACAGCGATCGGGACCAATTCCTCGCGAGTGCCCGTTCCACCTGGAGCCGTGTCACAGGCCAATCAAGCTGAGGCGATCATCCCGATTGGTAGCTTGATCTGACTTTATTGAAGTCGCGCGGTGGACATTCAGCTCGGACGCTCCAAGACCGTTCGCCGGGCCTACGGAATCGATGAAATCGCTCTGGTGCCTGGGGGTCGCACGGTGGACCCCGAGGTCACCGATACCCGTTGGACCCTGGGGGGCATCGAGCGAGAGATTCCCATCATCGCCAGCGCCATGGACGGCGTGGTGGATGTGGGCATGGCCGTTCGGCTGTCCCAACTGGGCGCCCTCGGCGTGCTCAACCTGGAGGGTGTGCAGACCCGCTACGACGACCCCAACCAGGTGCTGGATCGCATCGCCGCTGTCGGGAAGGACGAATTCGTCCCGCTGATGCAGGAGATCTACAGCCAACCGGTACAGGAAGCGCTGATCCGCAAACGCATCCAGGACATCAAGGCCCAGGGAGGCATTGCAGCCGTCAGTGGCACTCCGGTGGCCGCCATGCGTTTCGGCAAGGCCATCGCCGAAGCCGGAGCCGACCTCTTCTTCGTGCAGGCCACCGTGGTCTCGACGGATCACACCGGTCCTGCAGGCCAGGAGACCCTGGATCTGGAAGCCCTGTGCCGCGACATGGGCGTTCCCGTGGTGATCGGCAACTGCGTCACCTACGACGTGGCCCTGCAGCTGATGCGTGCCGGTGCAGCCGGCGTGATGGTGGGCATCGGACCCGGTGCCGCCTGCACCTCCCGCGGCGTTCTCGGCGTGGGCATTCCCCAGGCCACAGCTGTTGCAGACTGCGCCTCCGCCAGGGCCGACTACGAAAAGGAAAGCGGGCGCTACGTGCCGATCGTGGCTGACGGTGGCATCGTCACCGGCGGTGACATCTGCAAGTGCATCGCCTGCGGCGCCGACGCCGTGATGATCGGCTCACCCATCGCCCGCTCTGAAGAAGCTCCCGGCCGCGGCTTCCACTGGGGCATGGCCACCCCAAGCCCGGTGCTGCCCCGCGGCACCCGCATCAATGTGGGCAACACCGGCAGCATCGAACGCATCCTCCGCGGCCCGGCCAAATTGGACGACGGCACCCACAACCTGCTGGGCTGCCTGAAGACATCCATGGGCACCCTGGGGGCACGAACCATCAAGGAAATGCAACAGGTGGAAGTGGTTGTGGCCCCTTCCCTGCTGACGGAAGGCAAGGTCTACCAAAAGGCCCAGCACCTTGGGATGGGTAAGTAGGGCAGGGCTAAATTGGATGTGTGCGGGCTTCGGCCCACACACTCCTCACACCCCCCGGCCCGGCGAGATCGGGCTTTCACTCTTTGTGGAGAGCGACTGTCACAGTTCCCTTCTCGCCAGGGAAGAGCTGTGTTTTCGCTCGAAACCATTGCTAAATTCTCCCCAAACCTCCCTGCTCATATGTCCAGCGCTGCTGCTGTCACCGATGCATCCTTCGAGCAGGACGTGCTCCAGAGCGACGTGCCGGTTCTGGTGGACTTCTGGGCACCCTGGTGTGGCCCCTGCCGCATGGTGGCTCCGATCGTGGAAGAGATCGCCAAGGAATTCGACGGCCAGATCAAGGTGTTCAAGCTCAACACCGATGAGAACCCCAACGTTGCAAGCCAGTACGGCATCCGCAGCATCCCCACGCTGATGGTTTTCAAGGGCGGCCAGAAGGTCGACACCGTGGTGGGTGCTGTTCCCAAGGCAACCCTTTCAGGCACCATCTCCAAGTACCTCTGAATCCGTCTCCAGAACGGAACAACCGGTTGAGCCTGAACCTTGGGTTAATTGATTACGGCATGGGCAATCTCCACTCCGTGGAGAAATGCCTGGAGCGGTTGGGGCAAGGCTGCTCCACGATCAAATCTGCCGATGATCTTGAAGGCATTGATGCGCTGATCCTGCCCGGGGTCGGCGCCTTCGATCCAGCCATGGCCAACCTCAGGGCCACCGGACTGGTGCCCCACCTGCTGAGCTGGGGCCAAGAAGATCGTCCGTTGCTCGGCATCTGCCTTGGCCTGCAGCTGCTGTTTGAACAGAGCGATGAAGGCAGCGATCCAGGCCTGGGACTCCTGCCCGGACGTGTGGAACGTCTTCCCGAAGACAGCGGCGAACGCATCCCCCACATGGGCTGGGCACCGTTGAAGCATCACGGCAGCTGCCCACTGCTCAGCAGCGATGCCCCATCGGAATGGGTGTACTTCGTGCACAGCTACGCCGCTGTTCCCAGCGATCGAAATGACCTCAAAGCCTCGGCCCCCTTCGGCGATCAGGAGGTGACCGCTGTGGTCTGGCGGGGCCGCGTCGGCGCTTGCCAGTTCCATCCGGAGAAGTCGTCCGATGCCGGAGAACAGATGCTCAAGCGCTGGTTGACCTGGCTGCGCAACGGGGCTGAACCCTGCCCATGAGCGGTGGCGGGCAACTGCGCCTCAGCGGGGGGCGACGGCTGCTGAGTCCTGGGGGTCGCACGGCTCGGCCCACCACCTCCAGGGTGCGCGAAGCGGTGATGAACATCCTTGCCCCGCACCTGCAGGACTGCCGCTGGCTCGACCTCTGCAGCGGCAGCGGCGTGATGGGGTGTGAGGCCCTGCAGCGAGGGGCGCGCTGTGTGGTGGCCGTTGATCAAGACCCGCAGTGCATCCGCATCAGCCGCAGCAACCTCACTGTCGTGGCGGAAAGCCGTTCACCGGCTCCGGAGATCCGCACCGAACGGCGGGAACTGATCTCGTGGCTGCGCAAGGGCTGGAGCCAGGAGCCATTCGACATCGTCTATTTCGACCCTCCCTACGACCAGGGCCTCTACGAACCCTGCCTGATCTCCCTCGCCGAGGGGAATTGGCTTCACCAGGATTCTCTGGTGGTGTGTGAACACCGCTCCAATCTGAACCCAGAACCGGGGTCAGATTGGACAGTGGTGGATCAACGCCGCTACGGCATCACCAGCGTGATGCTGCTCAGCCCCCCAGAGCGCTGCCACCACGGCGGTACTGATTCCATGCCGCCACGAACAGACCCATCAGCGTGACGGGGATCAGACCCAGAACGATGCCGCAGAGCAGAGGTTCGATCATTGCGTCGCGTCAGCAATCAGAATTAGGGAGAATTCTCTCATTGGAACTCCAGGTCTGTGGTCCAGCCGTCACGATTTGCGGCCGAATCGGAATCAGCTGATGCAAATGATTCGAGCGATCGGGGTCGCGGCCTGATCGCCGCGCTCGTGGTGTCGGCTGCCACGGCCTGCGTAGTGCTGGTGCTCTGGGTTCTGGGCAGCGCCCAGCAGGACCCCTACATCAAGGCCAGCCTTGAGCTGCAGGGGGCGGTTGACCACGGCGGCCAGCTGTTCCGAATCAATTGCGCCGGCTGCCATGGCCTTGCCGGCCAGGGGTTGGTGGGCCCTCAACTTCAGGGCGTCAGCAACCAACTCAAAGACCCCGTTCTGGTGCACCAGATCATCAGTGGCGAAACTCCCCCCATGCCGAGCTTTGAGATAGAACCGCAATCGATGGCCGACCTGCTGGCCTACCTGCACACCCTCAGCTGAGCCGCTGCCTTGAATGCCGTTGTCGTGCTGGTGGAGCCGGCCGGCCCCCTGAACATCGGAAGCGTGGCCAGGCTCTGCGCCAATTTCGGGGTGAGCGAGCTGCGGCTGGTGGCACCCCGCTGTGACCACCTCAGCGAGGAGGCCATGCTGATGGCCGTGCACGGCCAGGCGCTGCTTCAGGGCGCCGTGGTGGTTCCCGACCTGCTGACGGCCATCCATGACTGCCGCCGCACCGTGGGCAGTTGCGGACGCCTGGACCATGGCGAGATTCCCCTGCAAACACCCGAACAGGCCCTGGGTTGGTTGCTGGCCGGCGATGGCAGCAGCTCCAACTCAGACGCCCCCGTGGCCCTGGTGTTTGGACGGGAAGACCGGGGCCTCAGCAACAGTGAGCTGCGGCTCTGCCAGAGGGTTCTCTGCCTGCAGAGCGGGGAGGCCTATCCCTCGCTGAATCTCTCCCACGCCGTGGCGGTGGTGCTGCATGAGTTGGCCCGCCTCAACAGCGGGACCACGGAAACCCGCAGAATCGAGCCCCCATCGCCGGACCCGGCAGCCGCCAAGGCGCTTTCAGCCTGTCTTGACGACGCCACTGACCTGCTGCTGGAGGCCGGTTTCCTGCTGGAGCACACCGCCGCCGCCCGCATGGCCAAGGTGCGGGATCTGCTGCAACGCGCCACGGTGCGCGCCGAGGAGGTGGCTCTGCTGCGGGGAATGGTGCGCCAACTGCGCTGGGCCATCCGCGCCAAGCGCCCCTAATCTCTGCCGAACAGTCACGGCTGAAAGGTTGAGCAGCAGTCGTTCGTCACGTCGCTCCGCCGGCTGGAAAGGTCCGGCCCAGCTCATTCTGCGGCTGGTGTTGATGGGGGTGGGTCTTGGACTGCTCACCGGCAGCGGCCTGCGGCTGCTGGCGCCCCGCGTTCAGCAACAGGAGATCGCCCTACCCAGCTGGCTGGCCGATCAAGCGCTGATCACGACGCTGCTCGGTGAGGCAGTGGAGCCGCCCAGCACTGAAAATGCCTCAGGGAAGAAAACTGCTCCTGTCGTGGCGAAGGGCCTGAAGCAGGCACGCTTCGCCCCCAGGCAGGAAATCAGGGCGCTGAGTGAGCGCTGGCTGGAGCTGGCCGCGCAACAGAGCGATCTGCAGGCCAGCGCCTACATGCTGATCCTCGACGACGGACGCTTTGCAGCCATGCAGGCCGAACGGCCGATGGCTGCCGCCAGCTCGATCAAGACGCCGATCCTGCTCGCAGTACTGGAACTGCTGGATCAGGGAACACTGCAGTGGAACGAACCGCTCACGCTCACCGAAGAGCTGGTGGGGGGAGGCGCCGGATGGATGGCCTCCCGGCCCCTGGGCAGTCGCTTCCCCACCCATGAGGTAGCCACGGAAATGATCCGGGTGAGCGACAACTCCGCCACCAACCTGATGATTGCCCGGGCGGGGGGAATGGATGCGATCAACGCCCGCTTTCAGGAGCTGGACCTGCCCTCCACCGTGGTGAACAACTGGCTGCCGGATCTCGACGGAACCAACACCACCAGTGCCAGAGATCTCAGCCGGGCCATCGCCTTGGTTGACAGCGGTGAGCTGCTGGCTCCCCGCAGCCGGGATCTGTTTCGCGAGGTGATGGGCACGTCGATCACCAATACGCTGCTGCCCAGAGGCTTGATGCGCGGCCTCGGTGGCGCCCAGGGCAAACCGGACGCAAGCCTGGCCCGCAAGGGATACCACGTCTACAACAAAACAGGTGACATCGGCATCGCCTACGCCGATGCCGGGCTGATCGAACTCCCCGACGGACGACGCGCTGTGGCGGGATTTCTGGTGGAGGGCCCCTTCAATGACCCCCGATCCACCGAACTGATCCGTCAGCTCGCCGCTGCCATGGCACCGCACCTCAAACCCATCCCTGTTCCGCCCAAGCAATGAAGCTCGCTCCGCTGTTGTCTGCTGCCTGGCTGGCTGTTGCAGCCATGCCCGGCGCTGCGGAGGTGATTGAGCGTCAGCAGAGCGTTCGCCCCCTGCCGGGAGGCCTCGACAGCGTGTTGATGGTGAACGACAACAACCCCGAACTGATCGAGGACGACGGCATCCTGATCTCAACCTTCCCCGATAGGAAGGCGGCGTCGGTTCCGGTGGTGCTCAACGGTCGCTTCGACCTGTTCAGCCACCACGTGTATGCCGGTGATACGGAGGGCAGCCCCAGCTCAACCCTGTGGCTGGCGGTGCTTGCAGCTCCGCTGGGGAATGCTCCTGTGTCCCTGCAGCTGCTCTCGGGCAGCACTTCGCTCTCGCAGGCCACAGGGCCCGGCCAGACCCAGGCCCCCTTTCTTCCCTTGCCGAGCCTGATGCCGGAAACCACCGACGTGGTGGCGTCTGGCCCCGGCAGCCGTGTGGCCGGAGATCTGTTGGCCGGCCGGCGCGCAGCGGAACTCACCAACCGCCGCTGGACCCTGGCTCCCGGCGCACCCACACAGCTGTTGCTGCTGCCCATTCCCGTGGCCGGTCTCGATCCCCTGCTCAACGGCCGCAACCTGCAACTGCGCTTCCACAGCTCTGGCCCTGTGGCGCTGGCCACCCTGGCCGCCCACGGTGAAGACGGCAAGGCTCCAAGCGAGCAGCACTGGCTGCAGCTGCTCAAGGACCAACGCATGAGCAGCAAGGAGCACCAACCCACCCCACGGGGGAGCAAAGGCAAGATCATTTATTCCCGGGTGAGCGGTGTTCAGATCGGCAGCAGCTGGCGGGCCCGCATCACCGACCCGGGAAGCCCGGTGCTGGCCGCACCCACGGCCCCCATCTCCTGGCCAATCAGCAGCCTGGAGCGCGGCACCCTCGCCACCAACCAGGTGCAAACCGCGGAACTCAAACGCTTTTACCCCGGCACCGCCTGGGCGGCCCATGGCAACTACGGGGTGGAGTACGACCTCACCCTGCCGCTGCAAAACACCGGTTCAGCCGCGGTCACGCTTCAGCTGTCGCTGGATTCGCCCCTCAAAGGCAACAGCACCACCTCTCTGCTGCGCTTCCGCGATGACCTCAACGGTCCGGTGATGTTCCGCGGACCAGTGCAGACCACGGGTCTGGAGGATCCCGAGGGTGGTTCCAAGGGGCGCCAGACCCAGCACCTGGTGCTGCGCCAGGGGCAGCGGGGGCCGTCCTTGGGACAGCTGAGGCTCAAGCCAGGGGAAGAAAAGCAGGTTCGCGTTCGCCTGGTCTATCCCGCTGATGCCACGCCACCGCAGGTGCTCACCGTGCAGCCTGTGAAACAATCCTGAGCACGCCAAGAGAATTGCTCGTGACTGCACCCCGGAAGCGCAGGGTTTTCCCCTTCACTGCGGTGATCGGTCAAGAGGAGATGAAGCTGGCCCTGCTTCTCAACGTGATCGATCCGCGCATCGGCGGAGTGATGATCATGGGCGACCGCGGCACCGGCAAATCCACCACGATCCGAGCCCTGGCCGATCTGCTGCCCGACATCGACGTGGTGGCTGGTGACCCTTACAACAGTTCGTCCACCGATCCCGACCTGCAGAGCAGTGAGGTGCGCGAGCGGATGCAGCAGGGCGAAACCCTGAGCACCGAACCTCGCCAGGTGCCGATGGTGGATCTCCCCCTGGGTGCGACTGAAGACCGTCTCTGCGGCACCATCGACATTGAAAAGGCGCTGAGTGAAGGCGTGCGCGCCTTCGAGCCCGGTCTGCTGGCCAAGGCCAACCGGGGTCTGCTCTACGTGGATGAGGTGAACCTGCTCGACGACCACCTCGTCGACGTGCTGCTCGACTCCGCTGCCTCCGGCTGGAACACGGTGGAACGGGAAGGCGTCTCAGTGCGCCACCCGGCCCGTTTCGTGTTGATCGGCTCCGGCAACCCCGAGGAAGGCGAACTCCGCCCCCAGCTGCTCGACCGTTTCGGCATGAGCGTGGAAGTACGGACCGTGCGTGATCCGGAACTGCGGGTGCAGGTAGTGGACCAGCGCACCGCTTTCGACAGCGATCCCGATGGCTTCAGCACCGCTGTGGAAGGCAATCAAAACGCCCTGCAACAACGGGTGGTGGAGGCCCAGCAACGCCTTGACCAAGTGAGCATCGACGAGGATCTGCGCCTGCGCATTTCCGCCGTGTGCGGCGAGCTGGACGTGGATGGCCTGCGGGGTGACATCGTCACCAACCGTGCCGCCCGGGCCCTGGCCGCCTTCGAGGGACGCACGGAAGTCAGCGAAGAAGACGTGGCCCGTGTGGCCTCCTGCTGCCTGCGCCACCGTCTGCGCAAGGACCCCCTCGAACAGGTGGACTCCGGCGACCGGGTGGTGAAGGTGTTCTGCAAGGTGTTTGAGCGCAGCGAGAGCAGCGATCGCGCTGATTTCGAACTGGCCCTCGCCGCCTGATCCCCCCACAATCAGCCCATGCGGATCCTCGGCATCGACCCGGGCCTCGCCCGGGTGGGCTACGGGGTGATCGACATCCAGGACGGATGTCAGCGCATGCTCGATTGCGGCATCATCCAGACCGATTCCGGTCGCTCTGACGGTGATCGCATGGTGGAGATCGCTGGCGACCTGCGCCAGCTGATCCGGATCTGGCGCCCGGAACTGGCGGCCGTGGAGAAGTTTTTCTTCTACCGATCCAGCAACACCATCAACGTGGTGCAGGCGCGGGGCGTGGTGGTGATGACCCTGGCCCGCTACAAGATCCCGATGGTGGAGTTCCCACCCATGCAGATCAAATTCGCCGTGGCGGGGTTCGGCCATGCCGAAAAGGATGAGGTGCTGGAGGCGGTGATGCGGGAGTTGAACCTGGAGGAACCGCCCCGCCCGGACGATGCGGCCGATGCCCTTGCGGTGGCGCTGACGGCATGGTTGCAGCGATGAGCAGCAAGCCAACCCTGCGCCGTCACTTCAAAGCCCAGCGTCATCTGGAGGAAGCCGCCACGCGATCCATCCAGAACGCCGTGGCGGCGCTGATCGACCAGTCCAACTGCGGCAGCCGCCATGTGGGCATCTACTGGCCCCTCCCGGGGGAAGTTGATGTACGGCAGCTGCGGGATGGTCCCCATCCGCCCTTGGCCTTGCCGGTGGCCGATGGCAACGGCAGGCTCATCTACCGAAGCTGGTGTGAGGAACCGCTTCAGCCCGATGGCTGCGGCATTCCCGCTCCTGCCACAGGAGATGCTCTGAAACCCGATCAACTGGCGCTGCTGCTGGTGCCGGCGCTTGCGGTGGACGGCGCGGGAATCCGCCTGGGCTATGGCGGTGGGTATTACGACCGGCTCAGGGCTGATCCCGCCTGGGCTGCCGTGCCGGCCTGGGTGGTGCTGCCCTCAACCTGCCTTGCGGCCGAGGCGTTGCCTCGGGAGTCCTGGGATGTTCCGTTCACCGGCTGGATCACGGAACAGGGTGCTGGTCGACCCGCCTGAGAGGCCGCATCATGGGCAGCATCGATCGCCCTTCCATGCTGCGTCTGCTGGCTCCACTGCTTCTGCTCGGCTCAGTGCTGCAGAGCGCGCTGCTGGCCCCTGCCAAAGCCCATCAGATCGAAAGTGCTCTGCAGTATCTCGATGGCGATCTGCAATTGAGCAGCAGCTTTTCAAACGGTGAGCCCACCCAGGGGGCCGTTGTTCGCCTGCTCAATGCCGATGGCACGCCAGGGCAGGAACTGGGCCGCACCGATGCCGAGGGACGCCTGAGCCTCGATCTCAGCAGCCTGAGCAACGGCACCGTTGATCTCCAGGTGGACGGTGGTCCAGGCCACCGCGACTACCTCGAACTTCCCGTTCAAGACGGCGAAGTGGATCTGAACGAGGTGGTCATGTTCCCCTTCAGCCTGGTGATGGTGGGGCTGCTGGTTAGCGTGCGACGTCGAAACGACTGAGCCCCGCATGGCCACCAGCACCGGCAGTGATGCCCTCGACCGGATGGTGGAGCGCCTGGGCGGCACCGCCGATCCAAAACGCCGCTACGAATACGTGCTCTGGTTGGCCAAGAAGCTCGCACCCATGCCGGCCGAGGAGCAGACCGACGACATCAAGGTGAAGGGATGTGTGTCGCAGGTGTTTGTGCGGGGTGCCCTCGATGAGGGAGTGATGCGCTGGCAGGGCGACTCCGATGCGCTGATCACCAAGGGACTGCTCGCATTGTTGATCCAGGGGCTGGATGGATTGACGCCGGCCCAGGTGCAGGCGGTGGACCCGGCCTTCATTGCAGCAACAGGCCTGCAGGCCAGCCTGACGCCCTCACGCGCCAATGGCTTCCTCAACATCCTCCTGGCCATGCAGGAGCAGGCCCGTCAACTGGACAGCTGACCCAAGCGCTGATCAGGACAGGGACAGAAGCCGAATCACGTCAATACATAGAGTCGCTCGCAAACGTTCCAACACGGATCACAGGGGATGGCAGCAAAGGTCGGCGTGGGTCTGCTGGGACTGGGCACGGTTGGCGGTGGAGTGGCATCGATCCTCCAGAACCCCAGCGAACGTCACCCGCTGGTGGGTGAACTGGAGCTGATCCGTGTTGCCGTCCGCGATCTGAACCGTCCCCGGCCCGTTGCTCTGGACGAAAGCCTGCTGACCACCGACCCATCGGCGGTGATTCAGGACCCAGCCGTGGACGTGGTGGTGGAGGTGATCGGTGGTCTAGAGCCGGCCCGCAGCCTGATTCTCCAGGCGATTGCAGCCGGCAAATCGGTGGTGACCGCCAACAAGGCCGTGATCGCGCGCCACGGTCAGGAAATCGCTGAAGCCGCGGCCGCCGCAGGGGTGTACGTGCTGATCGAGGCCGCTGTTGGTGGCGGCATTCCCATCATTGAGCCGCTGAAGCAGTCCCTGGGGGGCAACCGCATCAACCGCGTCAGCGGCATCATCAACGGCACCACCAACTACATCCTCACTCGCATGGCTGAGGAGGGGGCTGCCTACGACGCGGTGCTTAAGGATGCCCAGGAGCTGGGCTACGCCGAAGCCGATCCGGCAGCGGATGTGGACGGTCTTGATGCGGCCGACAAGATCGCGATCCTTGCGACCCTGGCCTTCGGCGGCAGCGTGGATCGCGCTGCCGTTCCCACCGACGGAATCAGTGGCCTGCAGGGCGTGGATGTGGATTACGCCAATCAACTGGGCTACGGCGTGAAGCTGCTGGCGGTGGCCGAGCGCATGGCTGAAAGCGGCGATCCCCTGCCCCTCTCCCTGCGGGTACAGCCCACGCTGGTTCCCAAGGACCACCCCCTGGCGGGCGTGAACGGCGTCAACAACGCCATCCTTGTGGAAGGTGACCCCATCGGCCGGGTGATGTTCTACGGCCCCGGCGCGGGCGCCGGCCCGACCGCCTCTGCGGTTGTGGCCGACATCCTCAACATCGCCGGCATCCGCCAGGCCAGTGAAGGGCCGGGGAACGTGGATCCCCTGCTGGCCGCCAGCAGCTGGCGCCCTTGCGCGCTCGTCGACTCAGGCGACATTCGCCAACGCCACTATGTGCGTTTCAAGACAAAAGACGCCCCTGGCGTGATCGGCAACGTGGGCGGCTGCTTCGGCCAACGCAACGTGTCGATCCAGTCGATCGTGCAGTTCAATGCCAGCGACGCCGGCGCCGAGATCGTTGTGATCACCCATGAAGTGAGCCAACGCCAGATGAATGAAGCCCTGGACGCCATTCAGGCTTTGCCGGAGGTGTCTGGCCTCGCTGCTCACCTCGGCTGCCTCTAAGGAGAGCTTCCGCCCTGGCGAATGCCCCCTGGCGTGCGTCAGAGTGTCAAGAACTTTCACGGCACAGGCCTGAATCCTCAGGTCTGTGCTCGAAACGGTTCATGCAGAACCTCACCTGTTCGAGTCCCGGTCAAGGCTGCCCCCTAGAGGAGGGGGTGAATCCGATGACGGTGCACCAGGGAGATTGCGTCAATCTCGACAGTGACGACGACACCTATCAAGTGATCGGCCTGGATGGTGACCACGACCGCTGTTGGGTGCGCCGCTGGCCCCTGCAGAGCAACGAGGGCTCACCGGTGTTCGAAATCTCGTTGGAAAGGATTCGCCAGGTCGGGTAAGTCCCTGTTGAATGGGCCAACCCGTGTTGGTTGAGGCCCTTTGAAGCGCACCGATCGCCCCACGAGATGGACGTGCGGTGGCGCGCTGATGGCCCTAGCCCTGACCATCACCCAGATGGGGTGTCAGGCCCCGCCCCCCACCAACCGCATCACGGTGGCCTCAGCGGGCCGAATCAGCTCCCTGGATCCAGCCCAGGCCAGCACCCTCGGCGCCACGCAGCTGATCAGCGCCCTGGGGGATCCGCTCTATCGCCTGAAGCGGGATGGCTCCCTGGAACCCCGTCTGGCGGCCTCGGCCCCGGTTCTGAGTGATGGCGGTCGCACCGTCACGGTTCCCCTGCGCACCGATGTGCGTTTTCACGATGGAACGCCGTTCGATGCCGCAGCCATGGCCTTCAGCCTGCGGCGCTTCCTCGAGATCGGAACCCTCAGCTATGTGGTGGGCGACCGGATTGCGGCGGTGGAGGAAGCCGACAGCCACACTCTGCGGCTGCGCCTCAGTCGCCCCTCCACATCCCTGCAGGGTCTGCTGACGTCGATCAACCTCACCCCGATTTCACCAACGGCCTACAGCAACCATCAAAACCGTTTTCTGCACGACCGCTTTGTGGGGACAGGCCCCTACAAACTGACCCGCTTCAGCGAACATCAGCAACGCTTGGAGCCCTTTGCCCAGTACTGGGGTGAGGCGCCGCGCAACAACGGCCTCGATCTGATCACGCTGAGCAACTCCACGGCGCTCTACGGGGCATTGCGCAGTGGTGATGTGGATCTGCTGCTCTCCGCCTCGATCGACGAGGACCAGCGCCACACCCTGCATGAACAGGCCAGCGCGGGGGAGCTGCACGAGTCGGTGGGTCCGGCGATGGAGATCGGCTACATCACCCTGCTGAGCAACCGGGAGCCATTCCAAGACCCCAAGCTCAGACGGGCCCTGGCCGTCAGCCTGAACCGAAGCGAGATCAGTGAACGGGTGAGCTACGGGCTGCGCCGTCCGCTGCGGGCGCTGGTGCCCCCCAGCCTGGCCGGTGGCGCCATGACCCCATGGCCCGAACACAACCCCGAGCAGGCCCGAAAGCTGCTCCAGGCGGCGGGCTACTGCAACGGCAGCACCCTGCGCTTTCCGCTCACCTTCCGCTCCAATGTGCCCGCCGACAAATTGCTGGCCCTCACCTGGCAGGCCCAGGTGCAACGGGACCTCTCGGATTGCCTGGTGTTGGATCTCGATGGCGTCGAATCCACCACCATCTACCGCCAGCTGGGGGAAGGTGCCTTCAAAGCCGTGATGCTGGATTGGCGCGGCAGCTACCCCGATCCGGAGGCCTATCTGACGCCGCTGTTGAGCTGCACCTCGGTGGAGGGCAACATTTGCATGGAAGGAGAAGCAGCCATCAGCGGCAGCTTCTGGAGTGCCCCCGGATTGCAGACCGCCCTGCTGAAATCCGACACGCTGACGGGCGATGCCCGCCGCACCGCCCTGGATCGTGTGGACCATCTCTCCGCCGAGGGTGCCGCCTACATCCCCGTCTGGCTGGATTCACCTCGGGCCTGGGCCCAGCTGAACCTCAACCCTCCACGATTTGATGGCAGTGGTCAGCTGATGCTCGCTGAGCTGGAGCGCCGGCAGGACGGAGCGTCAAAGAAAGGAGCGACGAACAACTGATGGGACGCGCCCGAGACCTCGCCCGCTACAGCGCCACCCGCCTCGCCCTGGCGCCCTTAATGTTGTGGCTGATCGCCAGCCTGGTGTTCCTGTTGCTGCGCGTCGCCCCAGGGGATCCCGTGGATGCGGTGCTCGGCAGCCGTGCCCCCGCCGCTGCCAAAGCCGCCATGCGAGCTCGGCTTGGCCTGGATCAATCGTTGCTGGATCAGTACCTCAGCTATCTCAATGGATTGATCCACGGCGATCTGGGGCAGGCCCTGATCAACCAGGAGCCGGTGCGAGCCATCATCGGCAAAACCCTGCCCGCCAGCCTGGAGCTGAGCGTGATCGCCCTGGTGTTGGCTGCTGTGGTGGGGCTGAGCATTGGCTTCAGCGGCATTGCCCGGCCCGAGGGAAAGATTGACCTGGGCGGACGCCTCTATGGATTGGGCACCTATGCCCTGCCGCCCTTCTGGGTGGCCATGCTGGTGCAGCTGGTGTTCGCCGTCAGCCTGGGCTGGTTGCCGGTGGGCGGGCGCTTCCCCCCCAGCCTTCTCCCCCCCGAGGGCAGCGGATTTTTCTTGCTGGACAGCGCTCTGCAGAACAACTGGACCGCGTTCCGAGGCACCGTGCGTCACCTGATCCTGCCCGCGGGGACCCTGGCCCTGCTGCTCAGCGGCACCTTCACGACCGCCCTGCGACTGAACCTGCGACGCACCCTGCGCGGCGACTACGTGGAAGCGGCGCGCAGCCGCGGCCTCAGTGAGCGCCAGGTGATCCTGCGCCACGGACTGCCCAATGCCTTGCTGCCGGTGCTCACCATTGCTGGCATCACCGTGGCCTCATTGATCGGTGGGGCCCTGCTGATTGAAGTGACCTTCTCCTGGCCAGGCATTGCCTTGCGGCTGCAGGAAGCCATCAACCAGAGGGACTACCCCGTCGTTCAGGGGATCGTGGAGGTGATCGCCGCCCTGGTGGTGCTGGTGAGTGTTGCCGTTGATCTACTGGTGGCCAGCCTCGATCCACGGGTGCGCTACTGATCCAGCAGCTCCTGGGCCCTGCGACGGCCCAAGCGATGCCAGCGCGTCTTGGAACTGGCGTCCATCAGATGAACGGCATCGTTGCTAAGTGGCGGGGAGTTCAGGGAATCAAGAAAACGGATGACTTCATGGGCAATCACCCGTTGAACGCTGAGGGGATTGACGCCCACCAACTCTTCGCCGAGCCGGAAGATGTCGTCCCCCTCTGACGCCTTGCCCTGGCCATCCACACGAATCGGTGAAAAGTGACTGGCCCCCTCCACCACCACCACACGGCTGGCGGGATGCTCCGCCAATCCAGCCACAAGAGCCAGCTGCTCATCCAAAGGAGGGGTGATCAGATCGAGGGTGCCCCCCACCATCAACAGCGGAATCGGCAACGCCCGACTGGCGCGGTGCGGCCAGATCAACCCACCAAAGCTGTTGAGCCCCACCACCGCCCGGGGCAGCGCGTCCATTGCATTGCCGTCGAGCACACGGCCTGCCGCCAGTTCGCACTGGAGCAATTCCGACAGGTTGGTGAGGGGCAAGCCCGCCAGGGCCGCTTCACAGCGCTGGGCCATCCCGGGCACCAGCTCCGCCCCACTGGCCAGGAGGGCCGTTAAGGCACCCAGGGAATGGCCCATCAGCACCACCTCGGTCCCGGGGATGTTCAAATCGCCCCGTTGCTGCGCCTCCAGCACCGCCTCCAGGTCAGCCAAGCGATCACGCAGTGCTGCGGCACCATCGAACGACTGCCGCCCCTCGAGCAAACCCTGAACAGCGGCGGCATCGCTGCCGGGATGCTCAAGCACCAGCACGGGCCAGCCCGCCTGCATCAGCGAACGCGCCAGCCAGTGGAAGTGGTTGGGGTCCCCCCCCAGCCCCGGCATCATCAAAACCCAGGTCCGGTCCGCACGAGGCGACTGGGGAATCCAACGTTCCAGCCGCAATGGCCGCGAACGATGGCCCACCGCAAGCGTTGCGTGACGGGGCGCATCAGCCGAGGCAGAACGCTCCCTGCCCTGCAGGGGCTGCAACCGAGCCTCCTCCTGAGCCAAAGCCCGCATTAGGGACTGGTGACGCTTCAATTCCAACCGCCAGCGGTTGGCAGCAGCCACCAACGCATCCAGATCAAGACGCAACTGCGGGGTGGGCAACGCCTCCAACACATCCAGCGTTGAAACGGTTTCCTGCCGTTCGAGCAGCTGCTCCAGCGTGGAGAGCACCAGCGAACGGTTGATGCGCCGTCCGTCCTCCACGCGAATCAATTCCCCCAGGGCATCCAGTAGCGGCCCAGCTCCCCAGCTGCTGAGCAGCTGACGCCCGAGGCTGCGGCGGGAGAGCACCGGAGCCTGGAGCAGACGGATCAGCCCCTCGCGACTCTCGGGTGCGAGAAGCCCCATCCAGGTGGACAACTCCGATCGCGAGAGCTGCGCTGGATCAGCCGTCGGCGAGCGCACAAAGGATCCGAGTTCCTCCACCGAAACCGGAAGTACCACGCCGTCGATCTTGACCTCCACACGTTCTGTGGAGCCAACAGGCCACGATCCGCACGTGCTGAGCAGCAGACTGCCCATCAAGCCCATCGCGATGCATCGTCCTGTTAAGCGTCCGCGCAGCAACGCCTGACCCTCTGCGGTGGTGGAACCAGTTTCCATCACCCCTGAGAAATGTCACCCGACTGAGGTTCCTGGCGTCCATCGGTGCCGGCGGGGTGATGTTCATGACGCCGCTGATCTTTCATGCGATCGACTTCTCAGCGCGTGAAGTGGGAAGCGGCCTGGCCGTCTCTGCCCTGATCGGCACGGTGGTGCGCCTGCTGAGCGGTGCACTGCTTGATCGCGGCATCCGCTGCTCCTGGCCGGTGAGGGGCACAACCCTGTTGGCCATTGCAGCTGATCTGATTCTGCTGCAGGCTGATAACTACAACAGCTACCTGCTCGGACAGCTGCTGCTGGGCTGCGCGGCGGGTCTGTACTGGCCTGCCATCGAATTGGCCGTTCCCCTGAGTTGCGGCAACCTTCCCTCCAGCCGGGGCTACGCCCTGGTGCGCAGTGCCGATGCTCTAGGGATCGGCATTGGCACGCTGATCGGAACCGTTGCCGCCAGCTTGGGAGTGCTGCGAACGGTGTACAGCGTTGAAGCGGTGTGCATGGGCGCTGTGTTGGTGCTGATCAGCCTTGTTCCCCTCCAGGACGGTCCGCCCTACCGCAACCTCAGCGCCAACAGCCCAGCGCCTTTTGGTCAACGGCCACGGCCAACAACACGACTGCCCTGGTTGCTTCCCCTGCTGCCAGTGCTGCTCATCAGTGTGGTGGCCACCGGGATCCTGGCCCTTCAACAAAGTGCGCTTCCCCTCGATCTGTTGCGCGGCGGGTTGGTGCGACCGGCCCTGAGCGAAAGCCACAGCAGTGCCCTGATCTCCCTTCAGTTAACCCTGCTGGTAAGCCTGCAGTGGCCTGTGGGCCGTTGGCTGGCGGAGCGGAGCGTTGGCTTCGGCCTCGGCTTGAGCCTGGGGGGATTCAGCCTGGGCTGCATTCTGATTGCCCTGTCCTCCCTGTTCGAGAACGGAACGATGCTGGTGCTGGCAGCTCTTCTGCCGATGGCCTTCGCCCAGGCCGCTTTCCTGCCCACGGCTACAGAAGCAGTTATTGAAGAGACACCACCGGAACACCGGGGTTTGGCGATGGCGCTGTTTTCGCAGTGCTTCGCCATCAGCGCCATCGTTGCGCCCCTGGCTGGAGGAGCCTTGCTCGACCTTCAAAACAATGGTCTGCTGCTCTGGCTGTTGATGGGTGGAGCCTGCCTGGTCGTGCTCCCTGCCCTGCGCAGCCTCCAGCCGCGCTATGGGGCGACGACAACCCATAACGCTGGCGTGCTCCAGGACGAGCCAGCGGCGGTCGTCAGAGCTGATGGCTCTGTTGGTTCAGCGGAAACAAGGAGAATGACTCCGCACTGAAGGACCATGACGCAGACCAGATCAGGCCACGCAGATCAATCTCTACAGAGCCAACGCCCTCAACTGATCATCCACGCCGGCACGCACAAAACAGCCTCCACCTACATCCAGGAACGGCTGCACCGCAATCGCGAGCTTCTGAGCAGCCAAGGCGTCAGCCTGCAGGACCCCCTTGAGTGCAAACCCAAACCGAAAAAACTGGCCGCTGAGCTGTGCAAACGAAGGAGCAAACGCTGGAAGGCGTTCTTCATGCAACAGCCAGAGGGCAAGCATTGTCTGCTCAGTGCGGAGCAATTCGCCGTGCCGCTCACCGATCCCCAATGCATCCGGCAACTTGAGGCTCTGGCGGATGCAGCGGGCTATGATCTTCACATCGTGATTTTCATTCGCAGCCAGCTCGATTACATCAACTCGCGCTACATCTACTCACTGCGGCGTTTTTATCACCACCAAACCTTTGAGCAGTTTGTTGACGATGCCTTGCATGGAAAACTTCAGAACGAAAAACCCAAGCGAGGCAAAATCAAACGCCGGCAGGATGTGTTTGATTTCTGGAACTACTTCCAGCCTTTGCTGAAGGCAAAGGCCAAGGGTTTGAACGTGAGTTTTCTGCCATTCCGCCAGGGAGGCGTTGATCCTTTTGAGCAGTTCATTCGCACCATCAACCTCTCAACAACACTGCCCTGGAAATCTTGCCCCCAGAAGCACTACAACCGCAGCCCAGGAACCCGAGGCGTGTGGCTGGCCCGGGTGCTCAGCCAACTCCTCAGGGAGAACGGCATTTCCCCCAAGAGCATTGGCAATTCCTCTCAGATCATCCTCAACGAGGAGCGTCAACGACGCTGGAACGATCCATCCTTCTGGGGCTACTCACGCAAGCTCACCAAGAAGATGACACGTCATTTCGAAGCCAACAACGCCCGGTTTGCCCAGGCTGCTTGGAGCTGCAGCTGGGACGAGGCCTTCTCCACATCCAACCCAGCCACACAACGCAGGCGTACGGCCTACGCCCCTCCATCCATCGAAGCCGAAGTTCGAATGCATGCTGCTGCGCAACGCTTGCTGGATCGCATCAAGCGACAACAAACCACTAGACATCCCTCACCGCTGAAACGACTGATCCGGCTGATGTTGCGCAGATAAAACGTGGACAGGATCGTGATCAGACGTTGAACAGGAACTCCATCACATCGCCTTCGTCCACCAAGTACTCCTTTCCTTCACTGCGCAGCCAACCTTTGTTGCGGGCTTCTGCCAGTGAGCCGGCCTCCAGCAGCTTCTCCCAACCGATGGTCTGAGCGCGGATGAAGCCCCGCTCGAAATCGGTGTGAATCACACCGGCAGCCTGCGGAGCGGTCATCCCGGCTTTGAACGTCCAAGCCCTTGTTTCCTTTTCACCGGTGGTGAAGTAGGTGCGCAGCCCGAGCAATCGATAGGTGGCCCGAATCAGGCTTTGCAGACCGCCTTCCGTCACCCCAAGACCTTCCAGATAGTCCGCGGTTTCCTCATCTCCCAGTTCCACCAGCTCCGCTTCCACCTGGGCAGAGATCCGCACCGTTTCGGCACCTTCCTTGGCGGCCAGTTCAACCACCTCGCTGCAGAAGGCATTGCCCTCAGCCAGGTCGTCTTCACTCACATTGGTGGCGTAGATGATCGGCTTGGCGGTTAACAGCCCCAAGGGCTTGATCATCGCCGCTTCTTCATCGTTCAGAGCGACACTGCGGGCAGCACCACCGTTCTCGAGCACCGCCTGAATCCGTTCAAGGGCAGCGTCTTCCACCTGCGCTTCTTTACTGGTGCGCATCTGCTTCTTGAGACGCTCCCGGCGCTTCTCAATCTGAGCCAGATCCGCCAGACCCAGCTCAAGATTGATCACCTCCGCGTCCCGGGAGGGACCCACTGACCCTGAAACGTGGATGACGTCATCGTCCTCGAAGCAGCGGATCACATGAACGATCGCGTCCACCTCACGGATGTTGGCGAGAAACTTGTTTCCCAGACCTTCGCCCTGGCTGGCGCCTTTCACCAGACCAGCAATGTCCACAAACTCCATTCGGGTCGGAATGGTGTCCTGGCTTTTGCTCAGCTCTGTTAAGCGGTCCAGTCGTTCATCGGGCACCGCCACGGTGCCGACGTTGGGCTCGATCGTGCAGAAGGGAAAGTTGGCAGCCTGCGCCTGAGCGTTGGCGACCAGCGCATTGAACAAGGTGGACTTGCCCACGTTGGGCAATCCGACAATTCCGGCTTTGAGCATCGGCGGAATCTACCGGCCAGCGGCGAGACTGTTGTGAAGTTTTGTGGGCCCATGCTGCAGTCCTTGCGCTCCCCTGCGTCCCCATCGCCTGAAGCAGAGCTGGCCTCAGTGGCAAAAGCACGATCCAGACGGCCCAAGGCCGCGATGGCGGGATTGCTGCTGCTGGCCCTGGGCGGGGGGGGGTTGCTGCTGCTTTTCGGTCCCTGGAGCAACCGTCAACGGGATCTGAAGCCTTACACCACCACAGCTGAACGCGGCGTGCTGTCTGGGGTAATCAGCGCCAGCGGCGAACTGCAGGCCCAGCAGAAGGTGAACGTGAGTCCGCGCAAGCAGGGTCTGCTGGCGGAGCTGATGGTGGATGAAGGCGATGTGGTGGAGAAAGAGCAGGTGCTGGCGGTGATGGATCGCGGCGATCTCGATGATCGGCTGCAGGAGAAACAAGCTTTGCTGCGCCAGGCTGACGCCAACTTCAAGAGCACAAAGGAGGACTTCGAACGTCGCAGCCAGCTGTATGCCAGCAGCGTGATCAGCGCTGACGAATTCAGCGGTGCCCGCTTCGACCTCCTGGCCAGGCAGGCGGGTCTGGTGGCAGCCCGAGAACGGGTGGAGCAACTGGAACAGGAGAGCCGCGAAAAAACGATCCGCGCCCCCTTCTCAGGAACGATCACAGCGCGCTACGCCGAACCGGGGTCGTTTGTGACCCCCACCACAGCCGCCTCAGCCACAGCCGGTGCCACCAGCGCCTCGATCGTTGAGCTCTCGCAAGGCCTGGAGGTGAGGGCCCGCGTTCCGGAAAGCGACATCGGCCGCATCGAGCCCGGCCAAACCGCCGAGATCCGAGTGGATGCCTATCCCGATGAGCGCTTCCAGGCAAAGGTGAGTGAGGTTGCCCCCAGGGCCGCGAAAGAGAACAGCGTCACCTCCTTCGAAGTGAGGCTGAACTTCATCAACCCGCAGAAGAAACTGAAAATCGGCATGACCGCCGACATCAATTTCCAGACCGGGCGCAGTGCGCCCAAAATCCTGGTGCCTACCGTGGCGATCACCCTTGAAGACGGCCAACAGGGTGTGTTGCTGGTGGATGAGAACCAGCAACCACGTTTTCAGCCGGTGGAACTGGGCAACAGCAGCGGCGACAAGACTGCGATCCTGAACGGTCTCGAATCAGGAACTCGCGTGTTCATCGATCTGCCCCCCTGGGCTGATCGCCGCGATTGATCCACCCACGTTTTCAACACCGTCATGCCCGAGGCCACCGCCAAGCCCCTTCTGCTGCTTGTGGATGGCCATTCCCTGGCCTTTCGCAGCTTCTACGCCTTCAGCAAGGGAGGTGAAGGCGGTCTGTCCACCAAAGACGGCCGGCCCACGAGCGTGACCTACGGCTTTCTCAAAGCCCTGCTGGACAACAGCAAAACCCTGAAGCCTGAAGGCGTTGCCATCGCCTTCGACACAGCCGAGCCCACCTTCCGCCACAAGGCGGACGCCAACTACAAGGCCCACCGGGATGTGGCGCCTGAGGTGTTCTTCCAGGACCTCGAACAGCTGCAGCAGATCCTCGAAACGCACCTGCAGCTCCCCCTCTGCATGGCGCCAGGCTACGAAGCCGACGATGTGCTGGGAACCCTGGCGAACCGAGCGGCCGACTCGGGATGGGGCGTGCGAATCCTTTCGGGAGACCGCGACCTGTTCCAGCTGGTGGATGACGGCCGCGACATCGCGGTGCTCTACATGGGCGGCGGGCCCTACGCCAAAAGCAGCGGCCCAACGCTGATCCGCGAAGAAGGGGTGCTCGGCAAGCTCGGCGTGATGCCCAACAAGGTGGTGGACCTCAAGGCCCTCACCGGTGACAGCTCCGACAACATCCCCGGCGTGCGCGGGGTTGGCCCCAAAACAGCCATCAACCTGCTGAAAGACAACAGCGACCTCGACGCGGTGTATGCCACCCTCGAGGAAGTGGAAGCCGAAGGCTCGAAAGCCAGTCGGGGCGCCATCAAAGGTGCACTGAAAGGGAAGCTGCGCGCCGACCGCGACAACGCCTACCTGTCGCGCAAGCTGGCCGAAATTCTCGTGGATGTTCCCCTGCCCAAGGAACCCAGCCTGCCGCTGTCGTCGGTGGATGCTGATGGCCTGAGCAGCTGCCTGGAAGACCTCGAGCTCAACAGCCTGCTGCGCCAGGTGGGGGGCTTTGTGGCGGCCTTTTCCAAAGGGGGCTACGGGGCCAATGCGGAGGCCGCTGCAGCCAAGACCCCCCGCCGCTCACCCAGCTCGGAACAGCCAGCTGCCGAAGCCGCAACCGAACCGGTCACCAACGACGACGTGGGGCTGCCGGCCCTGAAACCGCAACTGATCCAGACCGAAACGGCCCTGGACGCCCTGGTGCGAAGGCTGATGGCCTGCACCGACAGCAGCCTGCCTGTGGCCTTCGACACCGAGACCACCGACCTCAACCCGTTCCGCGCCGAACTGGTGGGCATCGGCATCTGCTGGGGAGAGGCCCTGGACGCACTCGCCTACATCCCGCTGGGCCACAAAGGCAGCGAAGACAGCAGCCCGGAGCAGCTGCCATTGGAAACCGTGCTCACCGCCCTCGCGCCGTGGCTAGCCAGCAGCAACCACCCCAAGACTCTGCAGAACGCCAAATACGACCGCTTGATCCTGTTGCGGCATGGCGTTGCCCTCGAGGGTGTCGTGATCGACACGCTGCTGGCCGATTACCTGCGGGATGCCGCGGCCAAACATGGTCTGGAGCTGATGGCCGAACGGGAGTTCGGCTTCCAGCCCACCGCCTTCACCGATCTGGTGGGCAAAAAGCAAACCTTCGCTGATGTGCCGCTGGAGCCCGCCAGCCTGTACTGCGGCATGGACGTGCACGTCACCCGCCGCCTCGCCCTGCTGCTGCGCCAAAAGTTGGAGACCATGGGGCCGCAGTTGATGCCATTGCTGGAGCAGGTGGAACAGCCGCTGGAACCGGTGCTGGCCCGGATGGAATCCACCGGAATCCGCATTGATGTGCCCTATCTCCAGGGCCTTTCCGAGGAGATGGGCTCCACCCTGCAGCAGCTGGAATCCGACGCCAAAGCGGCCGCTGGAGTGGACTTCAACCTGGCCTCACCCAAGCAGCTGGGGGAGCTGCTGTTCGACACCCTTGGCCTGGATCGCAAGAAATCCCGGCGCACCAAAACCGGCTTCAGCACCGACGCCACCGTGCTGGAGAAACTCGGCAACGACCACCCGGTGGTGCCCCTGGTGCTGGAGCACCGGGTGCTCAGCAAGCTCAAGAGCACGTACATCGACGCCTTGCCGCAGCTGGTGGAGGCGGAGACCGGGCGGGTCCACACCGATTTCAACCAGGCGGTAACGGCAACGGGACGGCTCAGCAGCAGCAACCCCAACCTGCAGAACATTCCGGTGCGCACCGAGTACAGCCGGCGGATCCGCAAAGCCTTTCTGCCGCAGGAGGGCTGGACCCTGCTCAGCGCTGATTACTCCCAGATCGAGCTGCGCATCCTCACCCATCTCTCGGGAGAAGAGGTGCTGCAGGAGGCCTACCGCAGCGGCGACGACGTGCACGCGCTGACCGCCAGGCTGCTGCTGGACAAAGACGAAGTCAGTCCGGACGAGCGTCGGCTCGGCAAAACGATCAACTTCGGTGTGATCTATGGCATGGGAGCCCAGCGCTTCGCCCGGGAAACCGGCGTGAGCCAGAGCGAAGCGAAGGAATTCCTGGCCAAGTACAAGCAGCGCTACCCGAAGGTGTTTGCCTTCCTCGAGCTGCAGGAGCGGCTCGCCCTCAGCCGCGGTTACGTGGAAACCATCCTCGGCCGCCGGCGGCCGTTCCACTTCGATCGCAACGGCCTGGGGCGACTGCTGGGCAAGGCTCCCCTGGAGATCGACCTGGATGTGGCCCGCCGCGGCGGCATGGAAGCGCAGCAACTGCGGGCGGCGGCCAATGCCCCGATTCAGGGCTCGAGTGCCGACATCATCAAAGTGGCGATGGTGCAGCTGCAAGACGCCCTGCACCGTCAGGGCCTACCGGCCCAGCTGCTGCTGCAGGTCCACGACGAACTGGTGCTCGAGGTGGCGCCGGACGCCCTCGAGGCCACCCGAGAGCTTGTGGTGCGAACCATGGAACAGGCCATTGAACTGAGTGTTCCGTTGGTGGTGGAGACCGGCGTCGGCGCAAACTGGATGGAGGCGAAATAAGCGCAGCCGAAGAGGCCGTAGCCTCATCCCGAGCTCCTGATCAGCTGTGTCCCTGCGCTTCACCAACAGCCTCACCAGCCGCACCGAAGCGTTCGAGCCCCTCACCGAGGGCAAAGCCAGCATCTATTGCTGCGGCGTAACGGTCTACGACCTCTGCCACCTGGGCCATGCCCGCAGCTACATCAACTGGGATGTGCTGCGCCGTTATCTGATCTGGCGCGGGTACGACGTCACTTACGTCCAGAACTACACCGACATCGACGACAAGATCCTCAACCGAGCCAATGAGGAGGGCATCACGATGCAGGCGGTGAGCGAACGCAATATCGAAGCGTTCGAGATTGACATGGGACGTCTGAATATTCTCCCAGCCGACCGAATGCCACGGGCCACCGGCTGCATCGAAGGCATCCAGACACTGATCAGCGAACTGGAATCCAAAGGAGCCGCCTACAGCTCAGATGGTGATGTGTACTTCGACATTTCGAAGGCCAAGAATTACGGCAAGCTCAGCGGCCGCGACCCCGACGAGCAGCAGCAGGGAGCCAGCGGTCGAACCGCTGATGGAGAGGAAATCCGCAAGCGTCATCCCTTTGATTTCGCACTCTGGAAGGGGGCCAAAGCCGGAGAACCCAGCTGGGAATCCCCCTGGGGACCAGGCCGACCGGGCTGGCACATCGAATGCTCAGCCATGGTGCGCCAGGAACTGGGGCAAACCATCGACATTCACCTCGGTGGCGGAGATCTGGTGTTCCCACACCACGAAAACGAGATTGCTCAATCGGAAACTGCCAACGGCACAACCCTGGCGAAGCTATGGATGCACAACGGCATGGTCAATGTCGGTGGCACCAAGATGTCCAAATCGCTCGGCAACTTCACCACCATCCGCGCCTTGCTGGACAGTGGAATCTCGCCGATGACCCTTCGCCTGTTTGTGCTGCAGGCCCACTACCGCAAACCCCTTGATTTCACCGCCGAGGCCCTTGAGGCCGCAGCCACCGGCTGGAAGGGTCTGAATGCAGCCCTAAGCCTTGGCGATCGCCACGGCGACAGCCTCGGCTGGAGTACGGCTGCACCACTCACAGAGGGCGCCATGACGGCCAACGGAGGTCCGGCTGATACTGCTCTGGTGGAGCTCGAACAACGCTTCATCAGCGCCATGGACGATGACCTCAACAGCTCGGGCGGACTGGCCGTGCTGTTCGATCTGGTCAAGCCCCTGCGGGCACTCGCAAACCGGCTGGAACGGGGGGAAGAGGCCTCCCTGCCTGAGCCGGAGTTGAAAGGTCTGGAAGAGCGTTGGCAGCTGCTGCGACACCTGGCGGCGGTGTTGGGACTGCGCTGGGAAGCGGAAGCCGCCACCAGCCTGGACGATGGCGCCATTGATGCAGCCATCGCGGCGCGCAAGGCTGCGAAAGCAGCGAAGGATTACGCCGAGGCCGACCGGATCCGGGATGAGCTCGGCGCCCAAGGTGTAGAGCTGATCGACAAACCCGGCGGAGTGACGGAGTGGATCCGCGCCTGATCCCGGCATGACCTAGTGCTGAATCAATTAAAGACGCGAAGCAAAACAGAAGGAGAAGCACTATGACAAGTAAGTTCAGAAGAAGAGAGAACTAGGGAATCTCTGGACAAACGGGGTTCGGCGGCGGCAGTGAGCAGAAAAGAAATCATTTTCTGATGACTTCTGGTCTCCTGTTCAGCCACTTTGGGCTGGTTCTTGAGGCTGAATCGCGCGGTTCAGTCATACCAAGCCCCTGGTCAGGCTGTTGCCAGCAATTGCCTGCGGGCCTGAAACAGATTCGATAGTGCTGCCAACATGTGGATCTTGCAGCGGTTCTTGGCCAGGCCGCGCAGCCTGGTCTTCTGAAAGCCGAATTGCTGCTTGATCACGCGGAAAGGATGCTCGACCTTGGAGCGGATGTGGGCCTTGGCTGTCTCGATCAGATCCTGCAGCCTTCCATCTGGTGTATCCGGTAGAGCCCTGCGTTTGCCGGGTCGCATCGCCACCCTGAATTCCGTTGCCTTGCCTGCCATCTCTGGCCTTTTGGCAATTCCCTGGTAGCCGGCATCGCCGTAAACGACCTCCTCATCACCGTGGAGGAGCTCTGCCGCGGGAGTGAGGTCATGCACGTTCGCTGCGGTGACCACGACCGAATGGATCAGGCCTGAGTCCTTATCCACGCCTGCGTGGACCTTCATGCCGTAGGCGCAGCCTTCCGCGAAGCGGTGATACAACTGGTTGCCTTTCTTGGTCTGGTGCATCTCCGGATCCCGCTTCCCTTCTTTATTTTTGGTGGAGCTGGGCGCGGCGATCAAGGTCGCATAGACGATTGTGCCCTGGCGCATCGTCATGCCTTTCTCACTGAGGTGGGCTTTGACGGTCTCAAAGATCTGCTCACCCAGCTTGTGCTTCTCCAGCAGATGCCGGAAGGTAAGAATCGTGGTCTCATCCGGGATCCGGTCGCTGATCAGCTCGATGCCGGCAAAGCGGCGCATGGTGGGCACCTCGATCAGGGCCTCCTCCATCGCCGGGTCGCTCAGCGAATACCACTGTTGGAGCAGGTGAATCCGCAGCATGGTGGCCAGTGGATAGGGAGGCCGCCCTCCTTTCTTGCTCGCTTTGGGGTAGTGGGGCTCGATCAGGGCGATCAGCGCCTGCCATGGCACCACCACCTCCATCTCAGAGAGAAACTTCTCCCGCTTGGTCTTCTTCTTGGCGGTGGTGAGCTCGTAATCCGAGAAGCCGAGCTGCTTGCCGCCCATCAATCCAGACCTGGCCTGTGATTACAAGGCCATTGTCGCGTGGATCGCCTGGGTTTCCCAGGGTCTCCTTAGAACCATATGAACAAAAAAGCGTCAACAAAGCTGAGATAGCAACTCAAAAAAACTCGATCTACGTACAATCAGAGACAAAAAGAATTGAAAACCAAATCAAATACAATGAGGACAGCAACATTGCCGAAGGAACACAAAGCAGGCCCCAAGAAGAAGCGGCACAACATTCTCATCAAACCAGCGCACACAATCAATAACAACGCTTACTTACCTATGCCTACTAAATTGATTCGAGAAGCAAGTGCAGGCGGAACCTTCATAGATTCAGAGCGCCTGACTCAGAAACCAAGGCCATGCCATAATCTGGGTGGCAATGGCAAACTCGAGAGAAACCATGAACGGCTCCATTGAATATCTATCCAAGAGACTTGCCGGCTATTGCATCTTCATTAACGACAAGCATAAATTACTTGTAATTGCTCCCCAAAAATGCGGTTCCACATCAATATTCAAGTCCTTATACGATAGCCTGGTCGAGCCAAGTAGGGAATATGAAAAAACATTTTCTCACGAATACACAAAAGAATTGTGCATACACATGCATCTCAAATTCACACAGGACAGCTCCACAAGCAATCTAAAACGAATCTTCGCGGACGAGAGCTATAAAAAAATACTGGCAATTCGCGATCCCATAGACAGACTTTGCTCATCAATATGCTCAAAATACCTTCTCGAAAGCACACCTTTCTATCAACGAGAAATAAAGAATAAGCGAATAAACAAAAATTCACTTTTTCAACCCTACACAAACACAGACAATTTTCTCGATAACTTCAATGAAATCGCAAATATACTTCTCACGAAGGGGTCTATTTTTAAAAACGAAAAAGCATCTCACGCATCGCCGATCAGCGAAATAGTTCCCAAAGAAATCTTGCCCTTCTTCGATAAAATTGATATCACCAACAAAGAAGGATGGACAAAACTTAAAAAAAGTATCAATCAACATTTGCGCAAGCACCAAGACAATCTCAAGATTGAAGATTTTCCCCACGTCAATGAAAGCCCTTTAAACCAAAGCCGGCGCTTCCTGAGCAGGAATAATATAACGATTGCATACGGACGATACAGCGAAGATTATATAAATTTGCAATTCAAACACCCAGACCCGGTTGAGCATGAACAAAGCCCACCAAGCATTCAAGAGCTAAAATCTCTGAATACTTTCATATCACTCGCGAATCGATCAGCTGACTTATTTAACATTGGGAATAACCTAATCAGAAAAGAAAAGGAAATTGCAAAAAAACATATAGCCAAAATAAAATCATCACAAGATTTGCACGAAACAATATTAGAGTCGCTAAAAGATTCACAACAATCAAAACTCGAGTCACTTAAAGACTCGCACCAAGCAGAATTAGAGTCACTAAAAGACCCGCACCAAGCAGAATTAGAGTCGGCAAAAGATTCGCATCAATCAAAACTCGAGTCACTAAAAGACTCGCACCAAGCAAAGCTGAATGCAGCTCTAAAACATAACGCAAGCAAGTTGAGTGAACTGACGATCAAAAATGAACAACTCATTGTCCTAGAAGAACTTTCAAGAAGAACAGCGGAGGAATTGCTAATTGAATCTCATGGACTTAAAGAATTGAATAGCAAATTGAAAAAAGATATGATAGAAAAAACAAAAGAAGAAATTAAAAATCATCCTAGCCCTTTGGTTGCGGAGGAAATATCAGACCTTGATTTGTATACACTCACACGTAGAGCAGAAAAAAGAATTAGGAATAAGAACTTTAGGTCTGCAGTAGAATTACTCAATACAGCCTATTTTATGGACAAAAAAAATCGCAGCATTCTACTAAGATTATGGGCCGTTTCAAGTAAGAACCAAGTTATACGATCATTAATGCTATGGATAACACCATCAGCAAAGAGCTCAGGCACGAACGCAAATGAGGTGTGATCCAATGAATAATTCTAAATTCTCGCTTATTTTAAGCATCAATCACAATCATCAAAACTACAGAAGACTCATTGAGCAGGCTCAAACTCAAGACTATTCAAATCTCGAGATTATTATTATAAGCAATCGATTAAACACTAAGGATCAGTATGTTGTGGATTTTCTGGTATGCAAGGATGTTCTTAAACGATCAAAGCATTTATCATTCTTGAAGCGCGAGTCATTATCGTCTCTATGCAATGAGGGAATCTCGTATGCAAGTGGAAATTACACCTGGTGCATTGATGAAGACGTCGATTTAAATAACAAATCAACTATCACCAACATTGTAGAAAAACTTGCACAGTCGAAAGCGCAAGCGATTTACCTATGCAATGAAATAACCTCAAACAAGGGCAATGACTCAGCGTTATCTTCTGAAATAGATAACATCTCACTTGATCATCCAGTCTCTTTGGTTAATCAAGATGATTGGCACAATCATCGCCGCATCGTCATAAACCTTGACACCATAAAACTATTTAATCTTCATTTTTCAGAAGGATGGCAACACATCCATGGAAAATTACTGTCTCTACAGATCATAAGATTTCTTCCAAACATTTATTACTACCGCCAAGAGTTGGTCAAATTCGAAACGAACAATTCATCACTTAACTCTAAGGAACTCACGGCTCACCATCTTTCACTTAACTATGCCTTAAGATACTCCGAACTGCTATTTGGAGCGTATTCAAATACATTCAAAATCATCCTGAAAAAAGAGATTAAAGATAGCAGGTTGATTTTTCAAAAAATAAATGGATCCCAGCTCAACAGCAAAATAAAAGATTACCTTAAGTACTCACGACAAACTTGTTTAGTAAATTATATAAATAAGACCACCAAAAACAGCAAAGAATTATCGCATATGCTGTTAAGCGTCAAAGATTTAGAGCCTGATATAAAGACTAAGCCGAGCAAAATGCTGAACGAGTTTTTTAAGAATTCTAGGATCAAGATTCACTGTGGAGCTCATAAGACAGCTACAACTTATATTCAAAATATTTTGCATGAAGCACGTTATGATTTAGCTTTACAAAACACGATTTACATACACTATGAACAATTAAGAGAGGACTTTATAAAAGCCAAGAAAGAAGAAGGAATTACTGAAACGGGAGAAAGACTGGCTTATGCTATTTGCAAACAATCTGCACTTTTATCGTTTAAATTACCAAGTGTAATAATTATCTCAGAGGAAAATTTAATAAGACCAAACACTGAGATTTCTGCAAAGTGGAATTCAGAAGCTACTTATCAAAATGCATGCAACTACTCCTGCGCATGCATGAGAAATGGATATGATCTAAATCATCTTGTCAATCAAGCAAAAATATTCCCAGGGGGAATTGAAATCATTTTTACAGTAAGAAGCTATTTCGATTATCTCCTGTCAAGACACTCTGAATTTCTTAAATGGCGCCCTTTCAAAGAATTTGATGGAGATTTTATAGACACAACCGATCTTAAAAAATGCAACTGGGAATATTTAATTTCTGACCTCAAAAAGATAAATGGTCCGACATCGATAGTTGCTTTTGAAAGTTACAAACGTGATCCTTTAAAATTTGCAAATTATTTGGCTGAATTTGATCTGGAAAGTTTCGAAAATAAAATCAAAAGCGGGCAGGCAATCAGTAGAAGCAGATCAAGCCAAGCCTTACTTGACGAAGTTATCAACAAGAATCATATAGGATTTGATAGATTTAAATTAAGAGATATTTTCCATGAGAAAATTGAAAATCCAAACCCCAATGAAACAAAGTTCTTAAGCAAGTTATTCCCCAAAACGCTTTTATTAGAGGTTAATGCGAACTATAAAGCCATATACTTGACCAGAGACTTTCAATGTCCAGATAATAATTATCCTTCACTAAGTGACAAACAATTCTGCGAAAGCAATGTATTAGAGACCTTGCCGCTCCCCGAAAGAGCACAATTATCTCTTTCCCGACAATCAAAAGAATTGAGATCATGCTTGGCTTCTATTAGCAACAGATCATTATTTCTGGACAGTCGATTTAGCTCGCGGCCAACAAAGCCCGGCATAAGCGCAATGATTAGGATTAAGAATGAAGAAGATACCATTTATGATGTTTTGAACTCGATAAGAAAATGCTTTGATGAAATTGTTGTAATTGACAATAATAGTTCTGACAATACTATTTCTGAAATAGGCAGGGCTGCAAAAGATTTGCCTCAATTAAAATCAAAGCTTAAGCTTCACCACTATAAATTTGACATCGCCAGATGTGGAATAGATAATTTCAAAGAAGACCAAAGCAGTCCAAATTCACTAGCTTCTTTTTATAATTACAGCCTAAAAAAATGTAGCTTCAGTAAAGTTTGCAAATGGGATGGTGACATGCTTCTACCTAGCTCAATGGAAAAATCTTTTCAGGATTTTATAAAACAAGTCTCAACAACTACTTCGTCTAGTGAAGACTCTACGATTTATGGTGTCATGAAAGGGCTCACAGTGTACAAAGGCATGAATAGTAAGTTTTATTTGCGTCCATCAGTTTTTGAGAAAGAAGCCAGAATATTTGATAATACTCCGGGAGTTTTCTTTGTAAAAGAAATTCTTTGGGAACAGTTATTCTCACTTCATAGCATTGAGCGTGTTATATCAGAAGGGCTCACATTTGTAGAATTTAAAGATACGAGTGTCAATGAATTTTCTCATTGGTCTATTACAGCTTCATTGGGTATGAGCCCTCGCAAAAGCAAAGAACTTCGAGACTTTAATATCATCAAAAAAATTACACAATACCAAAAGAGTGACGAAATAGATAAAGCTCTTCAAGCGCATGGATTCCAAGAAATTGACTTTGACCTTTTTGATTTTCGTAGCAGTCCCCGCTCATGATAAAATAACCAAATATTTTTATTGAAGCAGGATGAAGATCGGATTTTGCTTCTTGGTTAAGAATAATATTTCGTGGCAGAGTATGTGGAAGAACTTTTTTAGTTCAGCCGATCCATCTGAATATTCTATCTATATTCATGCCAAGACAAGTGTTGTTGACACTTCTCTTGACAACGTTTTTATTGACCCTAACCCGGTAGAAACGGCATGGGCATCAATCAGTTTGATCAAGGCAACTAAGCAGCTACTAAAATCAGCTTTTAAAGATGACTGTGACTCAGTTGTCTTCTTATCCGGAGATTCACTACCTCTCTGGAACTTTCAAACAATAAAAAGGCTGTGTTATAAAACATTATTTTCATTACAACCCACAGTAGGCCTTAATGAAAAACAAATCAATCAAGTTAACAGAGAATCCAATAGGATAAGAGCATTCTATGGTGTGAATTCTTCGCTTCAACTCGTGAAGCAGAACATGTTTTTCTGTATGCATAAAAATGATTTTCAATTAATTCAAGATATTTCGATCGACTCATTTCCCTCCAAGGAAGTACCAGATGAGTATTTTTGGGCCAATCAATTGATCATTAAGGGCAATAAAGTCGAAAACTCTAATTTCATCTTTGCCAATGACGATTCAACAAAAACTCAGGCTCTACCTTGGATAATCGATTGCAACCTGCTGCATCATGCGCGTTCCAGAGGCTATCTTTTCATCCGGAAAGTTGTTAATTTTTCGGACATACAATCCAAAAATTACTTCAGAAAATTAATCAGATGAGATGATTGATTGATTGATTGATTGATTGATTGATTATCTAATGATTTGACAATTAAGGTCTGTTTGCATGATTAAATTATTACGCTGCAACCCTGTTGTTAAGCACAAACTATTAAGCCTCGTCAGCTGGCCATGATTTGCTTGAGCAATACTACGTTCTAGCTCACATGACAGAAGATCATCGAGTCATTCAGTAACTTTATAATCATCATCTTTCAGGACAACTTACTCCTGGAGATGCTCTTGAAAACCTGTATCTCTTCCCCCCCTCCCGGTGAAATGATCAAGAACTCCGAGTAGAAGCTTGTTCCTATCGTCTAAGGGAAAGTCAATAAAAAGCGAATGTGCGCCTTATTGCTCCAGAATAAAGGGGAATGTCCTCGCTGATCATGCTCTGGCTGAAAAAGCTCAATTTCATGGAAACCGCCAAGCTCGAGATGGAGCTCATGAAGGCCCTAGATGCCGGTGAAGACCTCGACGCCAAGCTCGCCGATCAGAAGCAGTTGGCCGAATCCACAGGCGATGCAGAGCAAGCCTGGAAAGCAGATGTCTGGGACAAGATGCTGCACAGGATTCGCAAAATGGAATCAATGCTGAATCCCCCCAGTGAGCCATGAGTGCGGCAGCAGCGGAGACACTGCTTAAAGCGATTCAGCTCTCGGTGTCGCCAGTGTTTCTGTTGGCAGGAATTGGGGCAATGATGAACGTGCTGTCGAGTCGATTAAGCCGCAGCGTGGATCGCGCCAGAGAGCTGACACATCGCAGCCAAGAACTGGATGACGACGAGCAGGCTGAATTCAAGTTGATCCGTCAGCGCATCCGACTTGTGATACGCGCCATTGGGCTGCTCACCCTGTCGATCCTTTTGATTTCAACGGTAGTGGGCGTAATTTTTCTGACGGTCGCCCTGCAGATCAATCTCTCCATGTTTGTAGCGCCGCTTTTCTTGGCTGCAATGCTCATGCTCACCTGGGCAGCTGTTTGCTTCCTGCGAGAGATCACAATCGCTGCCAAGCAGTTGCAAGCCAACTTTGGGCCCAGCGAAACCACTAGCTGGGGATCAGATCAATCACGCTGATCACCAGACCAACGGCGATCACCGGCGGCGAAATCCAGCGCAGCATCACCAGCAGAAAGCGCTGCAGCCAGATCGGGCTCCCCGAATGGCTGAGCTCCTCCTGAAAACGGGCGGGGAGCACCCAACCCAGCAACAGAGCCAGGAGCAAGCCCCCCAGAATCAGCAGCAGGCCCCCAAACACGGAATCCATCCAGCCGAGAACCTCCATGGAGGTGGCCGCGGGAAGACCGGCCACGAAGATCAATGCCGCGGACACCCAGACGGCCCGGGAGCGGCTCCACCCCAGGCGATCGATCAAACAGGCCACCGGCACCTCCAACAGCGACACCGCTGAGGTGATCGCTGCGATTAGGGCCAGAGCAAAAAAGAGCACCGCCACCAGCTGACCTGTGGCGCCCAGCGAGCCCAGGCCCGTGGGCAGTGCGATGAAGATCGTGCCCAGGGTGGAGCCACTGATCACATCCTGGAGGCCAAAGCTCATCACCACGGGGAAGGTGACCATGCCGGCCAGCAAGCCCACAGCGGTGTCCATCCCCACCACCGCCACGGCTTCCCGCGGCAGGTGGGCGCGCCGGCTCAGGTAGGCCGAATAGGCCAGGATGCAGCCGATGCCCGTGCCAATCGAGAAGAAAGCCTGGGTGAAGGCATTGCGAATCGTGGTGGGGTCCTGCAGCTGGCTGTTGTCCCAGCGGAGCAGGAAGGTGCGATAGCCCTCCGAGGCCCCATCAAGACCAGCGGCCCATACCGCAAGGCCAATCAGCAGCACAAACAACAGCGGCAGCCCCCAGCGGGACAACCGCTCAATGCCTCCGCGCACGCCGGCCGCCACCACAGCAGCAGTCGCCACCAGGCTGAGCAGCTGGCCGATCAAGGCGGAGCGGCCGCCACTGAGGCCGGCGAAAAAGGCTTCCGCTGAAGCGATATCCGCCGGGAGCCCCTGGGTGAGGGTCTGCACCAGGGTGGCCCCGGTCCAGGCCATCAACACGGCATAGAAGGCCAGGATTCCACTGGCCGCCAGCACGAACAGCCAACCCATCGGCTGCCAACGGCGACCGGCGGCCGCCACTGGCGCGAGCAGGGGGCTTTGGCCGGTGCTGCGCCCCAGCACCATTTCGGCCACCAGCACCGGCAGGCAGACCAACAGCACAATCACCACGTAGAGCAGCAGGAAGGCGCCGCCACCTCCCTGGGAGGCGCGGTAGGCAAAGCCCCAGAGATTGCCCAGACCCACAGCACTGCCCGCAGCTGCAAGGACAAACCCCAGGCCCGATCGCCACTGTTCCTTCGCCATGCGCTCTCCACAAGCTGTCCGCCAGCTTGCCAGCGTTCAACGGTCCTGGTGGGAGACTTGTCGCAACTGCCGGAACAGCATGAAAGCCATCAGCGTGCTGGGATCCACCGGTTCGATCGGCACCCAGACCCTCCAGATCGCTGAGGAGTTTCCAGAGCAGTTCCGCGTTCTGGCCCTGACGGCCGGCCGCAACCTGAAGCTTTTGGTTGACCAAGTTCAGCGGCATCGCCCTGAGGTGGTGGCCCTGGCCGATGCCGATCTCCTGCCCGAACTGCAGGAGCGTCTGAAGAACGCCGGCGTCACAGGCACCGATGCACCCCAGTTGGTGGGAGGTGCTGACGGTCTCAATATTGCTGCCGCCTGGGACAGCGCCGACCTGGTGGTGACGGGCATTGTTGGTTGCGCCGGTCTGTTGCCGACGCTGGCGGCGATCCGCGCCGGCAAAGACCTGGCTCTGGCGAACAAGGAAACGTTGATTGCAGCCGGCCCCGTGGTGCTGCCGGAGCTGAAGAAGAGCGGCAGCCGTCTGCTGCCGGCGGATTCGGAGCACTCAGCCATTTTCCAGTGCCTGCAGGGAACCCCCTGGGCTGAAAACGCACGCCTCTCCACCGGCGTGCCCACACCGGGGCTGCGCCGGATTCAGCTGACAGCCTCCGGCGGCGCCTTCCGCGACTGGACGGCCGCCGACCTTGAAAAGGCCACCGTTGCTGATGCCACCAGTCATCCCAACTGGAGCATGGGCCGCAAGATCACCGTGGATTCCGCCTCCTTGATGAACAAGGGGCTGGAGGTGATCGAAGCCCATTACCTGTTCGGCCTGGATTACGACCACATCGAGATCGTGATCCATCCCCAGAGCATCATCCATTCGATGATCGAACTGGCGGATTCCTCCGTGCTGGCCCAACTGGGCTGGCCCGACATGAAGCTGCCGATCCTCTACTGCCTCAGCTGGCCATCACGCCTGGAGACGCCATGGCGGCGACTGGATCTCACGGAAGTGGGTCAGCTCAGCTTCCGGGCCCCCGATCCCGCCAAGTACCCCTGCATGGAGCTGGCCTACGCCGCCGGACGCGCCGGCGGCACCATGCCTGCAGTGATGAATGCTGCCAACGAAGAAGCCGTGGCACAGTTTCTCGAGGAGAAGATTCACTTCCTCGACATCCCCGCAGTGATCGAGGCCGCCTGCGAGCGGCATAAACCCGATCTGATGGCCCAACCCCAGTTGGACGACGTGCTGCGGGTGGATCAGTGGGCGCGAACCGCCGTTCGGGAACAGGTGAACCGCGGTGTGACCCGTTTGCCCATGGGAGCGATCGCCGCTTAGGCATGCAACGGGTCAGCCATCACCTCCTGCTCTGCGCAACCGCCACCAAAGGCAAATGCTGCGATTCAGCGCTTGGGGCACAAACCTGGAATGAACTGAAGAGCGTTGTTCGCGAACTCAATCTCGAAAACACGGAACGCCCCGAGGGAATTGTTCTGCGCAGCAAAGCCGATTGCCTCAGGGTGTGCGAACGAGGACCGATTCTTCTGGTCTGGCCAGACGGAATTTGGTACGCCGACGTTTCGCCTGATCGCGTCAAAAGAATCATCGAACAACACATCATCGGCCACCACCCCGTTGAAGAATGGATTCTCAAAAGAACACCATTCGAGACAACCACTGGCGCCCCTTCAGGCGAAATTTGATCACAAATCAATCCAGCAAAGCATTAGCAAAAGGCCCAATTCGCGCGCAAGAGAAGGAACTCTGAGCAAAAGGAGCTTGAAATTCAGCCGGAATTTCCAACAACGAAATCCGAGCAATTGCTATTCGTCTCTGGCAGCACCATGCGCCCACAGGTCGCAGCCCAAGCAATTATGATGAAAACCTTAAGCGCCAGCATATGAGCGCTTGTCTTGAGGCTTCCATTTGGCATTTGCAACAGCGACCCGACCCGCAAATCCAGCACCTGAAGACAGCGCTGAATCAATCACCTACCCGAGCAAGGCTGAGCTGCTCAGCACCTTGCCAGCAGAGCTCTCCAAGCTGAGCCCAGCGAAGTCCTGGGCGAGCCTGGCCATGTCTTCTGGGCTTTCGCTTCTGGCAGTCGGCCTGGGAACCCTGATCCCGCTCTCGGCAGCAGCCACCCCCCTCTGGCTCCTCTACGGCGTGATCACCGGCACCATCGCGATGGGCTGCTGGGTGATCGCCCATGAATGCGGCCATCACGCCTTCCACCCCAACCGCCGGATTGAAGGCGTTGTCGGCTTTGTGCTCCACAGCATTTTGCTTGTGCCCTACTACAGCTGGGTCCACAGCCATACGGTGCACCACGCCCACTGCAATCACCTGGAACAGGGAGAAACCCATGTTCCGCCGCGGGCAACGTCACCGATGGGGCGAACCACCGAACAGCTCCAGCAGAGGTTGAATCCGACCGTCTTCGGGATCATTTCTCTGTTCAATCACCTCGTGATTGGCTGGCAGCTTTATCTCTTCCTGGGCGCCACCGGCGGCGAGGACTACGACTCCCCCACTTCTCATTTCTGGAATCGCAAGCGCAATTTCAACGGCAAACGCCGTCTTTTTCCGCATTCATTCGGCAAGTGGATGCTGCGATCCAACCTGGGATTGCTCGCCATGGTTGCCCTGTTGCTCATCGCCTCAGTGCAGTTTTCCCTGCTCCGTGTGCTTTGCGTCTATGGCCTGCCCTACTTGGTGATCAACATGTGGCTGACCACCTACACCTGGCTGCAGCACACCAACACCGATATCCCTCACTTCTCCAACGAAACCTGGACATGGTCGAAGGGAGCTCTGCAAACGGTTGATCGTCCCTACGGGCCCATCCTGAATCTGCTGCACCATGGAATCGGCTCAACCCACGTGTGCCATCACGTGAATTCATCGATTCCGCACTACAACGCCTGGCGTGGAACTGAACTGCTGAGGCAGAGGTTCCCTGAGCTGGTGCGCTACGACTCAACACCGATCCACAAAGCGCTGTGGAGGATTGCCACACGCTGCGGTGGCGCTGTGTACCAGAACCCAAGCGATCGAGCGTTCTATTACTGAGGAGCGATAGGCCTGCAACCTGAAGGAATCACGGCCTAACCAGCAACAACGTCCCTGAGCCAGGCCGCTGCCAGCTGGTCGCCCCAGCAGCCGTCGCGACCATGGAAGCCGTTGTGCCCTCCCCGTGGGGTAAACAAGGTGCGAATCGCAGCCTCCGGAGGCAGCGCCTCTGCGAGATCCATTGCAGAGGAAGCAGGAACCCAAGGATCATCCAGGGCCTGCAGCAGCAAGGTAGGCGGCATCGCATCGCAGGCGGGCACCAGATGCTGCAGGGGTGAAGCCTAGCGGTAGTAGGCCTCCACATCCGCAAACCCCCAGCGGGGAGCCGTCACGGCACTGTCGAACTCACGAATCGAACGGGGGGGCGTCGCCTGCAGCTGGGCTTCCTCGTCGGCGCTCACCCCAAAGGGATCTGCCAGGGTCTGACGCACCAACCGGTTGAGCAGCCAGCGTTGGTAGACCCGATTGCGCGGTCGCTCGATCGAGCCGCTGCAGGCCGCCAGATCCAGGGGACTGCTGGCACAGAAGAGGCCATCAAGCACACCGGGGGAAGCCAGAGCGGCATTGAGCAGCATCGTGCCGCCCAGGGAGATGCCGGCCCCCAGCAGTGGGCGACCCGCCGCCAAGCTTCGGGCCCGGGCAATCACCGGCAGCAGATCACTGTTGCAGCGTGCTGCATAGGTGCCACCCGCAAGGTGGCGGCCTGGATCAGCACCGCGCAGGTTGAGGCGCAGCACTGCAAAACCAGCGGCCTGAAGCGCCACACCCATCCGCCTCAGGCCCTCCCGGGAACTGGATCCCCCCAGGCCATGGAGCAGCAAAACCAAGCCCTTGGGATCTCCTTCCGGCTGATCGAGCAGGGCCAGCAGCGACCCGGCAGCCGCCGCTCCACTGGGCAGGGCTGGCACGGGAATTTCAATCGGAACCCCTTGATCGTGGGGGAGATCCACCTCGCGCAGGGTGTCGCGCAGGGTTTGCAGGTCACCGCCGATCCAGGGCCAGCGCTGCTCAAACGACGGAACCCCCAGCCGCTCCCGCAGCTGGGGGTTATCCACGCCGCGGGCCATCACTTCTTGCCCAGGCCCAGATCCTTGAGTTCCACCAGGAGGTCGCCGAGCACCTTCTTGGCATCGCCGAACAGCATCGAGGTGTTGGCCAGCTCGAACAGATCGTTCTTGATGCCGGAGTAGCCAGCGCTCATGCCCCGTTTCACCACGAACACCGTGCGGGCGTCCTGCACATCCAGAACGGGCATGCCGTAGAGCGGCGAATTGGGGTCGTTCTTGGCCTGGGGATTGACCACATCATTGGCACCCAGCACCAACACCACGTCGGTGGCGGGAAACTCGGGATTAATCTGATCCATCTCCTGCAGCTGCTCGTAGGGCACATCGGCCTCAGCCAGGAGCACGTTCATGTGACCCGGCATACGACCGGCCACCGGGTGAATGGCATAGGCCACATCGATACCAGCGCTCTCGAGCACCCGCGTCACTTCCCTGAGCGTGTGTTGCGCCTGAGCCACGGCCAAGCCATAGCCGGGAACAATCACCACCCGTTCAGCGGCCTCGAGGGTGAGAGCGCACTCCTCAACACTGCAGCTGGTGATGTTGGTGTATTCACCGCCGCCACCGCCTGCAGCGGTCGTGGCACCCAGGGCGCCACCGAACAGCACAGACACCAGGGAACGGTTCATGCCGTTGCACATCACCTGGGTGAGAATCAGGCCAGCAGCGCCAACCATGGCGCCGGCCACGATCAGCAGCTGGCTGCCTACCACGAAACCGGCAGCAGCGGCAGCCACGCCCGAATAGCTGTTCAGAAGGGAGATCACCACGGGCATGTCGGCGCCGCCGATCGGCAGCGTCACCCCGATTCCCAGCAGGCCGGAGGCCACCACCAGCAGCCAGAGGCCCGTGCTCGAATCAGCGTTGCGCAGCATCTCAACGGCACCCACCAGGGATGCCACCGCCAGCGCGATGTTCACGGCATGGCGCGCCTTGCTCTGCATCCAGGCCGGCGTGGACAGCCAACCCTGCAGCTTGGCCATGGCCACGATCGAGCCGGTGAAGGTGATCGCACCCACAAACACGGAGACAACGATCGACACCACGGCCACGGGGCCTGCCGCATCCAGGGCCGCCGGGTAAAGCGCAGCAGCCAGAGCCACCAGCAGTGACGACATGCCACCGCAGCCGTTGAAGAGGGCGACCGTCTCCGGCATCGAGGTCATCGGCACCCGCTGGGCGGTGATGGCGCCGAGCACACCACCCACCAACGTTCCGGCGATGATCCAGGTCCAGGCGGCGATGCTGATGCCGCTGGTGCCGAGGTAGTTGATCAGCAGACCCAGCACCGCAAGGCCCATGGCCACAGCGGCCAGCTGGTTGGCGCCCCTGGCGGAACGCACCTTGGAGAGACCTTTGATGCCGAGAGCCAGCAGCAGAACCGCAACCAGCTCGATCGCGTATTTGAGAAGGTCAGACATCAGCGGTTCTCCTTGCGAGCAGGCTTGCGGCTGAACATGGCCAGCATGCGATCGGTCACGAGGAAGCCCCCGATCACGTTGAACAGGGCAAAGCCCAGCGAGACGGAACCCAGCAGCAACAGCACGGTGTTGTCGCCGGCTTTGATGATGGCGGTGAGTGCTGCCAACACGGTGATGCCCGAAATGGCATTGGCACCACTCATCAAGGGAGTGTGCAGGGTCGGGGGAACCTTGCCGATCAGCTCCAGCCCAAGCAGGCTGCCAAGCAGGAGAACCCAGAGGAATTCAACAAACATCAGTTGGCACCTGGAGTGAGGACATCGCCACGACGGATGGTGCCGTCCTGGGCGATCAGACAGCCGGCGATCAGTTCATCCTGGGGATCAAGGCTGAGGACGCCGTCCTTCAAGGTGGGCTCCAGCAGAGCCACGATGTTGCGGGCGTAAAGCGCACTGGCGTGATTGGGAACGCTGCATGGCAGGTCGTTACCACCGATCAGCTTCACACCCTTGCGATCAACGGTCTGGCCAGGAACGGTGTCAGCACAGTTGCCGCCCTGGGCTACGGCCAGATCCACCACCACCGCGCCGGGGCGCATCCGATCAAGCATGTCCTCGCTGATTAGACGCGGAGCGCGGCGGCCCGGCACCTGGGCGGTGCAGATGGCCACGTCGGCCTCCGCCAGCTGATCCGACAGCTGCTGACGCTGGGCCGCCAGGAAGGCGTCGGAGGCCTGTTTGGCATAGCCACCGGATTCCGAAGGCTTGTCCTCCATCTCGGGGGGCTCAATGAAACGGGCGCCGAGGGATTCCACCTGCTCCTTAACCGCAGGTCTGATGTCACTCACGTACACCACAGCACCCAAACGGCGCGCTGTGGCAACGGCCTGAAGGCCGGCCACACCGGCTCCAAGAATCACCACCTTGGCCGGCTGAACGGTGCCCGCCGCTGTCATCAGCATCGGGAAGTAACGGTCCAGCGCGGCGGAGGCCAGCAGCACCGACTTGTAGCCCGCGATGTTGGCCTGGGAGGAGAGCGCATCGGCGGACTGAGCCCGGCTGATCCGGGGCAACAACTCGAGCGCCATGGCTGAAAGGCCGCTGCGCTTGAGGGCGGCCGTTAGCTCTTCGTTGGCGTAGGGGGACAGCAGACCCACCACCAGCGCTCCCTGGCGCAAGCGGGCCAGACTGGCTGCGCTCGGCGATTGAACGCAGAGAAGAACGTCAGCCTGACCCCAGGCCGACGTGTCTCCCGTCTCAATGAGATCTGCGCCCTGGTCGGCGTAGGCCTCATCGAGGTATCCGGAGGGGGTACCGGCTCCGCATTCGACTGCGACGCTGCAGCCCAACGAAACGAATTTTTTGACCGTGTCCGGCGTTGCCGCGACCCGGGTTTCTCCCGGTGTCGACTCCACCGGTATCAGAAGTCTGGGCAAGGCGAACACAACCACCGACCCAAGCAAGGTTACGAGGTCGCCTTCTCGCCATCAGGAACCTTCCTGAAGAAAGGCCCTCAGTTCTGTCGCTCTTGCTACGTGAAGTGCACCCTCTGTCCTCCCCATGGGTCTCAGCGCAATCGAGTGTCCGGACGGCCTCTGCCACAGCCACCACGGTGGCCATGCCGTTGAACGAGAAACCATGCAGTCCACCCTCCAGTTGCACGGCAAAGACTGGTGTGAACGGCTGGCGGAGCGGATTTATGAAATCTCCGTCGACACCTTTTCGCAAAGCGTGATGCCGAGCCTGCACACAGCCGGCTGGCAGCGACGCCATCTCGACTGGGAGTTCAAGCTCAACGACGGCGAGAGCGAACCCGATCGCACCCTGGTGGACGGGATGATCAACGCCACGGAAAGCTTCCTGCGCAGCAGCGAGGTGCACCGCCTGTTCATCCAGGAACTCGTGCAGGGCACCTTCGCGGAGGCCGAAAACGACGACCTGCGCATTCAGGCGGTGCGCACCTTGGTGGAGACCGAGATCGTGGCGATGCTTGAGGAGCACAAAGAGGAGCTGCTGGATCGGCTCGCTCAGCAGCTGCTGGACACCGCCAAGGGGGATTTCACGGCAGCTCGCTCCGCCTCGGAGGAGGCCTTGAAGGAGGTGGAGCACCTGGTGGTCAACCACGCCGAAGCGCTCTGAAGCAGGCGCTCTAAAGCAAGCGCTGATGATCCAAGACGTGCTGCCGGATCAGACGATCGGCAGCACTTCCTGTTCGAGGCCGGCGGCCCCGTTCACCTCTCCGCGGCCGTGCAGAACCCGGGCCCGAAGAATCAACGGATCGATGTCGCATTCGAGTTGCCAGCAGCCATCGAGCCGGTCGCGCTGCTGATCGAGGGGGCTGCTGAAGAAACGACGTTGGGCCATGGCGATGGGCGGGACCCGATCCCGATGGAGCTGATGGCCGGACGGTAGAGATGCCACGGCGCAAAGGAATGGTTAAAAAGACTCATCTTCCCGGGAGGTGATATCTCAGCCGTCAGCTTCAACCTCCCGGCCAGGCAGACCACGAACGAGGCCCAAGCCCGCCAGGTTCAACCAAGGCAGTGGCAGCAACAGCTGATCCAGCTGCTGCGGCGCAGGCTCGAGCTCGAGGGCAGCAGCCGCGACCTGCTGGTGTTTGCAGGCCCAGGGGCAGGCAAAACCCTCGGGGCGTTGCTGGGATTCCGCGCCATGCGCGATCAAGGCCGGCTGGACCATTTCCTGGTCTTCTGCCACCGGACCTCAATCCTCAATCAGTGGAAATCCGCCGCGGCGCGTCTTGGCTTGCGGCTGGAGGAGTGGCCCTGCCCGCCGGAGCGAAGCCAAGACGCTGATGGCTTGCTGGTGACCTATCAGGGGGCCGGTCGCCAGCGCGAGGCTCTGGGGGCACGGCTCGAGCAATGGGGCCTGAGCGCCTGCATGGCGATCGCCGATGAGGCTCACCATCTCGGCGTTGATCCCGACGAGCCGGATGCCACCGCCTGGGGGCAGACCTTTCTGGAGCTGACCGGCTGTGTGCGGCTGCGCCTGGGGCTCACGGGCACCCCCTTTCGTGCCGACAACCTGGCGTTCTGCGCCGCCCGGCGCATGCGTGTGCGGCTCGATGACGGCGGTTGGGTTGAGCAGATCCGACCGGATCTCTGCGTTGAACCCAGGGACTTGATCGCCGCAGGGGATGTGCGCCCCCTGGAGTTCCGTTTCCAGGACGGCTGGGTGGAACACAGCCGCGAAGGACACCCGGACCGCGACGTTTCCCCCCTCTCGGCGGAGCAACGGGAAAGCTGGCGCGCGCGCAACCTGCGACGCGCCATCCGCCTGGCCGACAGCAGCAGCATTGGCCAGCAGGTGCTGCTGCGCGCCCAGCAGAAGCTGAACCAGTTGCGTGAGCGACAGCCGCAGGCTGCTGGTCTTGTGATCTCCCGGGACATCAGCCACGCCGAAGCCATCAGCCGGGTGTTGATTGACGACGGCAACCGGGTGGAGCTGATCCATTCCCAGAGCTCCCAAGCAACGGAGCGCTTGAACGCCTTCCAAAGCGGCAACGCCGATTGGCTGGTGAGCATCGACATGTGCGCGGAGGGCTTTGATGCGCCACGTCTGCGGGTGGTGGCCTACCTGACCACCGTGGTGACCCGGAGCCGTTTTGTGCAGGGCATCACCCGGGCTGTGCGGATGACGCCGGAACTGGCCGCCCGTGAAGCCATTCCCAGGGAAGCCTCCTACGTGTTTGCTCCAGCAGACCCACTGCTGATGGACTACGCCCGCTCATGGTCTGTGGCTGAGCCCTACGTGCTGCGGCCTCAGGAGCAGGCGGCCGAAGACGAGCAGCCGGGGGTTGGCGCCTGGCGCGGACCGAGCCTTCCCCTGGAAGCGGTGGAGGACGGAGCCGGCGCTGTGATCCGGCTGAAAACGCCCGAATTGCCCGCTTTTTTGCAGCGCTGAGCACAGCATTGGCCAGAGGAAAATGCGAATTTGTGCAAATGGACGGCCGAAAGGGACCCCCGATCCGCCAACCTGATCAACATCAAGGAGACAGTCATGGACGCCGCAATGGAACGCCGGATCGTCGTTTCAACGGGCTGGGCATCCACTCGCATCGCAGTCCTGGACAAGGAAGAGCGCTATGAAGACAGTTATGCAATAACGCAAGAATTCTGCGAATGGATCACATGCATCGGCGAAAACGTGGAGATGCTTGAGGCCAATGTTTTGGCGGTCCCGCGCAACCCGAGCAAAAGGCGTCCGATTCACGACCCCAGCTCCAATGACTCACAAGTTGAAATCTGAAGGCTTCCTTAAGTTTTCCTAAGCCTCATTCATTCATTTCCAAGCCCTTACTCACGTCGGCTTCCAGGAGGGCTTTAGATTTAACTCATAGTCAGTTCGCTTAAGCGGTGGGTCAAGCCGGTACGGATCACATCGAAAACCTGGTAATAGTTGGGTCAGGGCCAGCCGGGTACACAGCCGCCATTTACGCAGCACGGGCCAACCTCCAACCGCTGCTGATCACTGGGTTCCAACGCGGTGGCATCCCCGGTGGCCAGCTGATGACCACCACCCATGTGGAGAATTTTCCGGGCTTCCCTGATGGTGTGCTCGGGCCCGACCTGATGGACCTGATGAAGTCCCAGGCGGTGCGTTGGGGCACCCACCTGCTGGAAGCAGATGCCGACAGCATTGATCTGAGCTCCAAGCCCTACCGCATTCAGGTCGAGGGACAGACCATCCGCACCCACGCCCTGGTGATCGCCACCGGCGCCAGTGCCAACCGCCTCCAACTTCCCTCAGAGCAAACCTTCTGGAGCAAAGGCATCAGCGCCTGTGCGATCTGTGACGGCGCCACACCGCAGTTCCGCAATGAGGAACTCGCCGTGGTGGGCGGTGGCGACTCCGCCTGCGAGGAAGCGGTGTACCTCACCAAGTACGGAAGCCATGTGCATCTGGTGGTGCGCTCCGACAAACTCCGCGCCAGTGCTGCCATGGCTGATCGGGTGTTGGCTAACGACGCGATCACGGTGCACTGGAACAGTGAGATCGACGACGTGAGCGGAGACGACTGGATGCAGTCGATGACCCTGCGCAATCGCGTCGAGGGCAGTTCATCCACCATCGCCGTTAAGGGGCTCTTCTATGCCATCGGTCACACCCCCAACACCGATCTGCTTCAAGGGCAAATCGATCTGGACGACAAGGGCTACCTGACAACGGAACCCGGACGACCGGAAACGTCCATGGAAGGCGTCTTCGCGGCCGGCGATGTGGCCGATGCCGAATGGCGACAAGGCATCACCGCAGCTGGCAGCGGCTGCAAGGCGGCCTTGGCAGCGGAGCGCTGGCTGAGTCACCACAACCTGGCCACCCGGGTGCAGCGTGAGCAGGTGGAGCCAGCGGTGGCGGAACGGCCGGTGAATGTGGATGTGACCACGGAAGCCACCTACGACCCCCAGGGGCTGTGGCAGAAAGGGAGCTTTGCCCTGCGCAAGCTGTATCACGACAGCGCCAAGCCGCTGCTGGTGATTTACACCTCACCGAGCTGTGGCCCTTGCCACGTGCTGAAACCCCAGTTGCAGCGGGTGATTCAAGAACTGGATGGATCCGCTCAGGCCGTTGTGATCGACATCGAAGCCGATCAAGAGATCGCCGAACAGGCCGGAGTGAACGGCACACCCACGGTGCAGCTGTTCCACAACAAGGCCATGATGAAGCAGTGGCGCGGCGTGAAGCAGCGCAGTGAATTCAAAGCTGCGATTGAAGCTTGCCTTCAGGCTGCCGCCTGAGGGCGGCAGCCCTCAGCGAAGGCTCTCAACGACGACGCGGTCCGCCGGGGCGGTTACCGCCGGGACGACCGCCGGGAGCACCAGCATTGCGCTCGCGGTAGGTGATGCGGCCGCGGGTGAGGTCGTAGGGGCTGATCTCCACCAGCACCTTGTCACCAGCGAGCAATTTGATCCGGAACTTGGTGAGCTTTCCAGCGGCTCTGCAGAGGCATTGGTGGCCAGCAGGCTGCTCGAGGGTGACCAGATAGAACCCGTTGCCCTGTTCCTTCTCGATCACGCCCGAGGTTTCGATCATGCGCTGGTGGCCAGTTCTGTCTTGCTGCAGTCAGTTTAGAAGGCCACTTGCACCCCGCAGAGGCAACACAGCCCTTAGGCTCCAACGCCGACACACATCCCCCTGCCGTGATTCTCCCCCCGTTGAGCCTGGATCTCGGCCTGCTGTTGATCTCCATTGGCGTGGTCAACCTATGGAGGATGCGCGAAAACGCAAGCTGACTTGACGACGCTGCTGCTGAACAAGCCCTACGGGGTTTTGAGTCAATTCACGCCGGAGGAGGGAAGCCGCTGGCGTTGCCTGAACGACTTTGTTGATGTGCCCGAGGTGTACGCCGCGGGTCGACTCGATGCGGACAGCGAAGGGTTGCTGATCCTCACCAGCAACGGCCGTCTGCAACAGCGCCTCACTGACCCTCGCTTTGGCCATTGGCGCAGCTACTGGGCGCAGGTGGAAGGCACGCCCAACACCGATCAACTGCAACAGCTCTGCGATGGCGTTGTGGTTCAGGGGCGCCGGACCTTGCCAGCGAAGGCGCGCTGGCTTCAGGGCCAAGACCAACCGCAGTTGCCCGAGCGAACACCTCCGATTCGTTTTCGCGCTGCGATTCCCACCAGTTGGTTGCAGCTGTCCCTCACCGAGGGGCGCAACCGGCAGGTGCGCAGGATGACGGCGGCCGTTGGCCTGCCGACGTTGCGTCTGGTGCGCTGCTGCATCGATCTGATGGACAACGGTTCCCCGCTGGACCTCACGGGCCTTCAACCCGGGAGTTGGCGTGCGGTGACTGCAGCTGAACAGGAACGGCTCAACCGCCTGATCAGCAGCAGCTCGAGCGCTGGTGCTCAGCGGGGAGGACGTCGGCGGGAAGGGCACCGACGAGGGTGATCGCCCGGAATTCAATGCCTTCCACCACACGCCAGGGCTGCTCACTGCGATCGGCGTAGCGAACTTGCTCAAAGCCAAGAGCTTCGAAAGCCTCCAGGAAGGCCTGCTCCTGCCATGCGCCACTGATGCAGCCACTCCAGAGATCAGGGTCCTGCTGCAAATGCAGGGGCACCAACTGATCGCAAACAATGTCGCTGATGGCAACGCGACCACCAGGGGCAAGCACCCGGCGAATGTTGGCCAGGAGCCTGTCCCGTGCTGATGGGTTCACCAGGTTGAGCACACAGTTGCTCAGCACCACATCGATCGAAGCGTCAGCGATCAGGGGTTCGCCCGTGGCCGTGGGGGCATCCAGGGCTTCGATGGCCCCATCAACAAAACGGACGTTGTCGAAGCCCACGGCTGAAGCAACAACCGGGATGGCTTGACGCGACAAGGCCAGCATGTCGGCGTTGCGGTCCACACCGGTCACGCGGCCGGATGCCCCGACAATTTGGCTGCAGATGAAGGCGTTTTTGCCGCTGCCGCTGCCCAGGTCGAGCACGCGATCCCCCTGCTTCACCCAGCGGGTGGGGTCACCACAGCCGTAATCCCGCTCAACAACAGCATCAGGAATCACCTTGAGCAGGGCAGGGTCGAAGCCGACCGGGGTGCAAAGGCAGGCTTCCTGCTCTTGGGCCGCAGCCCCGTAGCGGGCTTCCACCGCCTGGGTTTGATCCAGCGACTGGGGCACTGGGGACGAACAACACGGTTCCGCCATCAACCGATCGACTCCTGCAGCTCACGCACCACATTCCACTGGCCGTACCAGTAGTTGCCCTCAGCCCGTCGATCGGGGTCCTCCACACCATCCACCGCATCGGGGCCCACAGACTTCCACAACTCATGGCCACAGACGCGGTTGAGGCCTTGTTCCGCCTCATCCGACAACAACTGCAGACGCCGCTGCAGATTTTTGAGCTGAGCGACAGCCATCAGAACAGGATCAATTGAAGCGATAGTACAAAAGAACCAAGAGGCATCAAGGTTCAGAAGGGCAGCTTTTTCTTCGCGTCCTTGTCGAGATCGGCTTCCATCTCGCGCAGGCGCTTCAGGATCGTGTCGTAGTACTCACCGATGTAGCCCTCCATGTCCGTGGTCTCCGAGGCCTCAAGACCGAAGGCGGCATAGCTGTTCTGCATGGGGGCATCCAAGGTCTGACCGCTGCCGGTGACCTCAGCAAAAGCCAAGCGCTCCGCCACGTTGACGGCGGGTTCAAAGAAGGACGCCACCCCCTGCATCAGGTTCATCAGGACGGGCTGCACACGAAACACGCGAGCTGTCTTGCCACTGCAGCGTTCACAGAGCTGCACCAGTTCGCCAGTGTTCCAGGCCTTGGGGCCAACAACGGGGTAGGTGCCACGCACGGTTTCCTCCCGCTCGAGCGCCGCAACGGCGAAGCGGGCCATGTCCTGCGTGTTCATGTAGGCGATGGCCGTGGGGCTGCCACTGACCCACACCGTCTGGCTCTCCAGAACAGGAATGGCGAACTGACTGATCACCCCCTGCATGAAGGCGGCACCCTGCAGGATCGTGTAGTCGAAATCCGACGACTCCAGCAGCTTCTCCGTGCAGGCCTTGATGTCCATCAAGGGAACTTCGCGGTGCTGATGAGCGCCCAAAAGCGAGAGAAAAACAAAGCGCTTCACCTCTGCCCGCTCACAGGCACGAAGCAGATTGAGCTTTCCGTCCCAATCTGTTTCGTAGATGCTGCGGGGGTCGTTGGGGCGACTGGTGGATGCATCGATCACGGCATCCATGCCCTCAAGGGCGTAATCGAGGCTGTCGGGCTCCAACAGGTCACCCCGGGTCAGCTCACAACCCCATTCCTGCAGAAAAGCAGCCTTGCGGGGAGTCCGCACCATGCAGCGCACCTGGTGGCCGGCGTCAAGGGCACGACGGGCGATCTGTCGTCCCAGGGTGCCGGTGCCACCCACCACAAGCACATGCATCGGCGCCTTCCTCACGAAGGGTGGAGCCTAATGGCCCCAGTACCAAAGCGACTGCTTCAGTCGTCGCCTTGCAGTTTCAGCAGCAGAGCACCACCAGCGAGGCCGACGGGGATCAAGACCCAGAAGATCGCAGCAGTTCCAAAAATCTCAGCAGCCATGGTCTGGGCAAAGCGATCACCCGCCCATTTAAATCCCTTCCCCCCGCAGGCTGGCGCAGATCTGTAACAGCTGCGGTAATTCCGCATCTGTTCGCACCTGGCCAGGCATGACGCCACTGGCACTGGCGCGATAACCCGCCGCCTGGAGCGCCTGCACCAATGGCCCCAGAGCTGGTGGTCCTCCGATGCCCAGCCGTCGAGCCAGCTCATCGGTGCGCCAGAGCGTGGGGCGATCACCGGGATCCGCCTGCAGGCGCTGCATCAATCGAAGGGTGGCGGGGCTGATCTGCTGACGCCCCAGCGGTTGAGCCTCGGCAATCAGCTGCTGCAACAACTGCGGCTCCTGCAAGGGACCGATCCACAGCGGGCCGCTGATGCTCCAGCGCCCCTGCCCAGCCACGCAATTACAGGCAGGCCAGCCGCTGAGCTTGAGCAGGGGCTGCACCCGTTGAGCACCACAGCGTTCGCAACGGGCCACCAGCCCCAGCTTCAGTTCATCGCCCGCGGAGATCTGGCGCCGCAGGCGCAGGGCGAGGCGAAAGGTGCGGCCTTCACTGAAGCTGAACAGTGGCTGCAGTCCACGGCCCAGCATCCAGGCCTGCCGCGCCACCAGCCCGATCTGCTGCCGCAAGGCCATTTCCCAGCTGGAGGGATGGGCGCGAGCGGCAGCCCCGAGGCTGCGGATGGCGCCTGGCCGGTCGTGGCCCGTGGGGGAGCGACCATCCGTGGAGGCCAGAAACAACAGGCCGTCAAAGCGCAGAGCATGAAGAGCCGGCTGAATCAGAGGCCCAGGAGCACCAAAGGCATCAAGGTCGATGAAATCGAACCAGTGGCGCTCAACAATCGAGCGGTGCAGCAGCAGGTCTGCAGCCTCAGCCGTGAGCCGGGTTGAACACCCCAGCCCCGCCGCATTGGCCTGGATCAGCGGCAGCCGCTCTGGATCCCCATCGTTGATCCAGACCTCCGTTTCAACGGCCGGGTTGGCCAGCGCCTCCAACCCCCAGCGCAGGGCCCTGATTCCGCAACCAGCCATCAGATCAAGCCAGCGCAGGGGGCGCGTGGCGTGGAGGCTCTGGTGACGGGCCAGCAACACCGAAAGGTCCCGGGCCGGACGCGACTCAGGCCTGAAAAAGCCTGGGCCAAGGCTGAGTTCAGCCAAACCTTCGCGATAGTGATAATCGGTAGAGGTCAGAAGGGTGCCGCCTGCTGCTGTCCAGACTGCCGAGTGGGGTGTCCAGAGCACCTGGCAGTGGAGGGGCTGGCCCTGCCACTGGCGGGTCAGCGGCCCTGAAGCGGGCCCTGCCCTGCTGCTGTTGCACGGTTTCGGCGCCGCCAGCGGACACTGGCGCCACTGCGCACCTCGCCTGGCTGACCAGGGCTGGCGGGTCTACAGCCTGGACCTGCTGGGTTTCGGTCAATCCGCCCAGCCGGCGCGGCCGATGGACAACCGGCTCTGGGCCCTGCAGGTGTGCGCCTTCCTCGACCAGGTGGTGCAAGGGCCAGCGGTGGTGATCGGCAATTCGCTGGGGGGTCTGACCGCACTCACCGCGGCGGTGCTGGCGCCGAACCGGGTGCGGGCGGTGGTCGCCGCGCCCCTGCCGGACCCTGCCCTGATTCAACCGTTGCCGAAACGGCGGGCGCCCTGGCGGCGGCGTTGGCAGCGGCGCCTGCTCGCCCTGGTGCTGCACGTGCTCCCGCTTGAACTTGTGGTGCCCTTGATCGCGCGCACGGGCCTGCTCAAAGCCGGGCTTCAGGGGGCCTACTGGCAGTCGATCCAATCCGACCCGGAGCTGCTGCAGCTGATCGCCCGTCCGGCCCGGCGCCCTACAGCAGCCCGGGCCCTGCGGGGCATGAGCCTGGGCATGGCCAACCGTCCCCGAGGCGCCACCGCCCCAGCCCTGCTCGAGCAACTGCGGGTGCCCATGCTGCTGATCTGGGGCCGTCAGGATCGGTTTGTGCCCCTGGCCATCGGGGAATCCGTGGCCGCCAGCCACCCAGAACTCGAGCTGAGGGTGCTGGATCGCTGCGGACACTGCCCCCATGACGAAGCGCCTGATCGCTTCCTGGCTGTGTTGTTGCCCTGGCTGGACCGTAACTTGGGAGGACCAGACCGGCAGGGGACGACCAGCGGCGATGAAACACACCCTTTCGGTGGTGGTTGAAGACGAATCCGGCGCACTCAGCCGGATCGCAGGACTCTTCGCCCGACGCGGCTTCAACATCGACAGCCTGGCTGTCGGCCCAGCGGAGGCCGAAGGGCAATCGCGCCTGACCATGGTGGTGGAGGGCGATGACCAGACGCTCCAGCAGATGACCAAACAGCTGGACAAGCTGGTGAATGTGCTTCAGGTGCTCGACCTGACCCAGCGCCCGGCGGTGGAGCGGGAGCTGATGCTGCTCAAAGTTTCAGCACCGGCGGCATCCCGGGGCGCCGTGATCGAACTCGTTCAGGTGTTCAGGGCCAAGGTTGTGGACGTGGCCGATGAAGCCTTGACCCTGGAAGTGGTGGGGGATCCCGGAAAACTGGTGGCCCTTGAACGATTGATGGCCCCCTTCGGCATTCTCGAAATCGCCCGCACCGGCAAGGTGGCCCTGGAGCGGGCCTCAGGCGTGAACACCGAAATGCTCAAGGTGTCACCTAGTCACAGCCGGGTGCCCGCCTGAGTTACTGCCTTATCGCAGCCTTGGTGATGCGATCTCCTTGCTGGATCGCATCCACCACCTCCATCCCGTCCACCACACGGCCGAAGACGGCGTAACGACCGTCGAGTTCCGGTAAGGGACGCAAGGCCACATAGAACTGGGCGCTGGCGGAGTCAGGAGCCTGGGAGCGGGCCATGGCCACCGCGCCACGCTCATGGGTCAACTCCAGGCCATCAAGTTGCGCCGGATTGGTGCTCACCCTGCTGTAGCGGGGCTGCGGCTCGGATCGGAACTTGATCTCAAGCGGGATCATCCGCGCCTGGCCGTTGTCGGGATCCACAAAACTGCCGGTACCGAGCTGCCCCAGGGGAACCGATCGATCACTGGATTGCGGATCGCCCCCCTGCACAACAAAGGGAACGGGCTCGCGAACAACGCGGTGGAACATGGTTCCGTCGTAGGTGCCACCCCGCACCAGATCGATGAAATTGCCGGAGGTGAGGGGAGCGGCATCGCCGTTCACTTCAATCGTGAACTCGCCCTGGCTCGTCTGCATCGTGACGGTGGCCAAGCCCTGCAGGCAGGCCGCCTGAGCATCGGCACAACCGGTCACTACCGATGCGCGCGGGGAAGAGCTGCAGCTCACCAACAACGGGATGAGCAGCAGCAGCGCCCAGGAACGAAGACGACGCATCGGATCAAAGGCCCTCAAGGTTGACGCCCAGGAAGCGGGCCAATTCAGCACCGTCCTTCTCCAACTGAGCCAGAGGAAGCGGTTCACCAACGCGGGTGAGCGGCATGTCACGGCGTCCCTGAATTCTCAGGGCGACGCGGCGGCGCGCATTGAAGCCATCGCGCACCTCCACCTTCACCGCCTTGACATCTTTAAGCGGAATTTCCACCAGAACGGGTTTACGGAAACCACGACGGCTGATGGTCACCACGCCGGCATCTTTATCGAAGCGATTGCTGCCGCCGCCAACGTTCACGGCGATCACGTACCAGAGGTAAGTGGCCAGCAACGCCGCAGCCAGGCTGTACAAGCCCATCACCAGTCCCTGGGGCACGAACACCAGCGCAGCGGGGTGCCCCAAGGGGAGCAGGTCGCGACCGAGGTAGCTCGAGAGCGAAGCCAGAAGGAAGCCCACGCCCCCAATCGTGACGGCCGAGGCCACCAGAAAATTCGAGAGACGACGGGAGCCGAGCACGGGTTGCTCGAGCACTGCTGCGGACATGACCCAGCCAGAACGAAGCGCCATTGTGACCGCAGAAAGGCCCCGACGACGAAATAGGAAAAAAACCCTAAGAAACAGAGCGATACAGGGCGTTTCAGCTCACGCAAATCAGCCCCGCAGGTCGCGTGAAGATTGTTAAGGTCACGGCGTATCCCACAGCCTGCTGCTTTCCGCACCGTTCACCTCTCATGACGATCGCTGTAGGACGCGCGC
>CAJXPL010000007.1 GCA_913057985.1 uncultured Synechococcus sp. | reverse complement strand
AGTTAGCCGAGGGAAACTTCTGAGCCCGGAACGCAGGCGCAGGGCGGTGGTTGTCCTGCAGCAGCGTTACCGGGCATCGGAGCGGTTCGCCTGCCGGGTTGTGGGCCAACACCGCAGCACCCAACGCCATGGCGGCAGAGTCCCTGGGCTCGAGGAGACCAAGCTCCGGCAACGGCTGCGGGAGATCGCCGCCGAGCACATCCGCTGGGGCCGGCGGATGGCCCACCGCGTGCTGCGGCGCGAGGGCTGGAGCGTGAATCACAAGCGGGTGCATCGGCTCTGGCGGGAGGAGGGCCTTCAGCGGCCCACTGCCCGAAAGCAGAAGCGGGCACGGCCCTCCGACGGCTCCGTGCGGCGCCATCAGGCCGCACACCCGCATCAGGTCTGGGCCATGGACTTCCAGTTCGATGCCACCGCCGATGGCAGGCGCTGCAAGGCCAGGGACGTGGTGGCCGTGCTGGAGGAGCTCACCAGCCTCTACCCGGCACCGGCGTTCATCCGATCGGACAACGGCCCCGAGTTCATCGCTCACGCGCTGCGGCGTTGGTGCAGGACCAACGGCACGACAACGGCCACCATTGAACCGGGATCTCCGTGGCAGAACGGCTATGCCGAGTCGTTCAATGGGCGATTCAGGGATGAGTTCCTCAACATCGAGCTGTTCACCACAGCTCCTGAGGCTCAGATCCTGGCCGATCGCTGGCGCTGGGAGTACAACTCACTCAGGCTGCATTCGGCCCTCCAGGGGCGTACGCCCCTGGAGGCAGCTCAACAAGGAGCTGCAGCATGATCACGACCACCCACTCTCATAAGCACTGGACCGATGAAGGGAGTCACGTCAGATGCACACAACAATCCTTGATGAAGGTCGGATTTCCAACAGCAACTTTTTCATTCCGCGATACTTCTGGCCCCTCTTCTTCTGCGCGGCATTTCTGTCTTACTTCGTGGCGACAGAGTCGGGAAAGGAACTTGTAATCAATATCGATCAGGAGTGGGCCAAATTTCTCCTCTATCTCGCTGCTGGACTGAACATATTGAGAGCCTACATCTTTCTTGGCAACGCTCAACCGCAACCAAGCCACTGAACAACTGCTCAATGCGCCCGGCCTCCGCCTTGCCACTCTCCAAGCAAGGGGTTCAGGTGCAGATGCACAGCTGACCTGATCCAGACTCAGCGGACTTGATCCTCAGGGCACCAAGGGTATAAATCGTCTGGTGCAGACAAAAAAACCGCTCCAACCCTGGAGCGGTTCAATAGCCAAGGCAATCCCCATCACCCGGCGATCTGCACCAATCTTTGATGCAATGAAAAAATAATACCCACCAAACACCAGATGTAGTGGACGTCAACACTCACTTAAGACTCTGGTGAACATGCGTGAAGTGGCCAGATAACGCAACAGCAGCACTGCATCCAGTGCAAGGGAGGCCGCCTTGAGGAGACACTAAATCTGGAGCAGGAGGTCCAAACCCCTCGGAATTGTGATGCTTCATGCTGAAGACATCCTTAAAGGAGAAGCCATGATTTCTGGCCCATCCTGCCCATTGCGGCTGGGAGTTCTCGATAGTCCCGACTATTGGACTGATGACGCACTGATGTCTGCAGTGCGTCCATTAAATCCCGACGAACTTCACCACCTGGCCGTTGGATCCCAACAACGAAGGAATCAACAACGCGGTGTTCGCACCACCCGTTCATTCAATTCCGGCGGCTGAACGCAGCCAGGAGTTGATGAATCGGCTCGACAAGCTTGTCGAGCCAGGTGCCTGAGCGCCGACCAGCAGGCCGCTGCAATGCCGAGGCATGCAGCATTGGCCCATTGGAGCCATACCCCTCAAAAGCAATCAAAGCGTCTTGAGCTCCCTGCAGCTCCTGGTCGATTCGACGGGAGGAGAAGCGGCTGTGGGCTCGGTTTCGCGACGTTGACATGACTGGAGCGGTTGCACCTACATCCGGTCTGGCTACGGACCGAGCTGCTTGGCAGCAGTTGGTGATGCTTCTTAGGGAGCCGAAGCACCACCCATTTACAAATCGTTACAAGAGTCTTAATATTCCGCAACTCACCCACGAGCAATGGCTTCTTCAACTCCTAACGACGACTGGTTCCAAAGCGCCGCAGCAGCTCAAATCCGCAGCGAACGTTTCGAACGGGCAGAGCTCCTCAATGGCCGCGCCGCCATGATCGGCTTCGTGGTGGGCGTGCTGACGGAGGCTCTGACGGGGCACGGGATCGTGAGCCAGATCACCTTTGGCGTGTTCGGCTGCAACTGAATCGATCAGGCCAATGGGGCAGAACGTGCCATTGAAATCACGCGTTCCTCACCCCATTGGCCGTCGCCAAGCTCTGACACATCACATTTTTTCGGTTGAAACGCTTGATGTTGCAGGGGTTTTGCGATAAAAGGTTATGAACTGGTTATGAAGAGATGAAGACAAGCACCGCCCATTCACGCCTCGAGTCCCTCCAGCTCGCCGCTGAAGAGTGCCTCACCCGCGATGAAGCTCAGAAGATCTTGAGAAAGGCAGACAAGGCCCACGCCAAGCTCGAGTCGTCCGCAGCTCCCTTTCACCGCCCCAAGAACTGACAGGCACCTCAAGCCTGTAGCAGACGTAGATATAAACCCTCTTACTCATGAACTGGAGTGTGTCCATCCACTCCAACGCCCATTAAGCCAACGCGGGATGGCTGTGACGCTCTTGATAGGTCTTTGATTCACGGGCTGGATTGGCGTCACTCCTTTCCATCAACAGAACGGTGGCCGTCATGTTGATCTGTGGAGCTGCTGAGAAAAACTGAAGGGTGCAGATCGATCGTGGGAGATCTGCTGCCATGTCATCCAGATCTCTCCAGAACCGGATACCAGATCAATCAGGGAAGACGGAGATGGCTTGAAGCCTCTGCAACGGGCTCTTCGCCTATCCCATGTCGAGCAGATAGTGCATGACGGCAACCCGATGGGACACAGCAATGCCCTCAGGGGAGTCGGGACCGATCAACGCCTCGGGAACACGATGAATGCGCGTGAGAGGTTTGACCTCATAGGCCGTCCCTTCGGGAGCACCGGAACCGCGACTGCGGTCCCAGATGCCACTGGCGTCACCCTTGTAATGCCCCGCCACCTGCGAGAGGTGCGCATAGAAATTGGGCCCGATGCGACAAACCACGATGGCCAGACAGGCATCGAAATCGTCGGACGAGAGCACATTGATCCCATCACGGACAGCGCGTTCATCAACACCGAGAACCATGTCCTCGAGAGCTGTTTCACCCGTCAATTGCCAGCAACGGATGGTGACCGCGTCGTGTTGGCTCACTTTCTGCGGGTGAGATCACCGAAATCATCGTCGTTGGGCTGCAGAAATTGCCAAACGACAGGAACGGTGAGGGCAACCGTCAGGCCAATGGTGACCCATATCGCTGTCGTGTAGTCACCCATGTCATGTCCCCAGATCTGCGGACCTTAACCAGTCCGGGCCGAAGCAGCAGCGCAAACGCCAGTCACACCTGGGCACGCCTCGCCACAACCTGGTCATCCTTCACAAGACCACTGCCATCACACTTCATTCGGGGAAAGAGACACCCCGCACACACGGAGCAAGGGCCCTTCGCGAGTCCAGCGCGCCTCATCATGGGATGATTAAGCAATCCTTAAGGGCTGCCCAATGGGTCACTTCGCTAGGCAGCTCAGCGCGCAGGAGATCAAACAGGGCTACGCCCTGCTCAACCTGATGGAACATCTCGACCGCGAGATGGACCTGCTCAATCAGCAGCGCATCCGCGTTGGGCCAACAACCCAGGAAGGACAGCGACTCACCCAGATCAAGCAGAGCCATCTGCGCAAACTACAGAGCTGCATCAGCGAACTGAACACCAGTGGCTTCAACGACTGGTTACTGCACCAACAGCCTGCCTGAACCTTGAATGGGGCTGAGCCATCCCGGGTGAGACAACCCCTTGCCGCTTCCGGTCGTTTACCACCCGCATTACTCCGCGCCGCTACCGAGCACCCATCGCTTTCCGATGGCGAAATTCCGGCTGCTGCATCAACTCCTGCTGGAGCAGGGGATCGTTCAGGCCGACGAGGTGCATCGGCCCTTGAGCATCGCCCGGAAAGATCTGGAGAGCGTCCATCCCCGCAGCTATCACGAAGCCTTCAGCCGTGATCACCTGACCCGACCGGAGCAACGTCGCATCGGGCTTCCGGCCACGCGGCCTTTGGTGCAGCGCACCTGGCTTGCCGTGGGCGGCACCCTGTTGACGGCACGACTAGCTCTCCAGCGGGGCTTGGCCTCTCATCTGGCGGGCGGCACCCACCACGCCCACCCCGGCTTCGGGAGTGGCTTCTGCATCTTCAACGACTGTGCGGTCGCCGCTCGGGTGTTGCTGGGAACAGGGGAGGTGCGGCAAATTCTGATCGTGGATCTCGATGTGCACCAAGGGGATGGCTCGGCAGCCTGCTTTCAACACGACCCCAGGGTGACCACCCTTTCGGTGCACGCCGCCAGCAATTTCCCCTTGCGCAAAGTGGACGGGGATATCGACATCCCCCTCGCCGACGGCACCAACGACGACGACTATCTCGCTGCCATTGCCGACCGGTTGCCCGATGCCTTGGACAGCATCGCCCCGGACTTGGTGCTTTACAACGCGGGCGTCGACCCCCATCGCGATGATCGGCTCGGCCGCCTCGCCCTCAGCGATGCGGGATTAAACATGCGCGATCGCCTCGTGCTCGATGCCTGTCTGCGCCGCAGGATTCCTACCGCAACAGTGATCGGCGGCGGCTACGACGCCCTCGTTCCCCTGGTGCAGCGCCACGCCATCGTGGTGCGTGCTGCTGCCGAGCAGGCTCGCTTGTTCAACCTTCCATGACTGAGGGAATCTCTGGGGCCATCACTGAGCCCATCCCCCCTTGGAGACCCCTGCTGCGCGCGGCCATGCAGCGGGAGGGACGCTCCGTTGCCGCCCGCTGGGTGCAACTGGCCACAACAGGACGCGACGGCGCACCCCGGGTGCGAACCCTGGTGTTCCGTGGCTGGGCCAGTGCAGACCAGCTCGAATTGTTCAGCGATCAGCGCAGCGAGAAGGTGACGGAACTCGCCAACGACGGAGCCGCTGAACTGTGCTGGTTGTTCCCCAAAGCTCGCCAGCAGTACCGCCTGCGGGGACAGGTGACGTTGATCACAGCCACCGAACAACCTGAGCTCTGCCAGCAGCGCTGGCAAAAGCTCTCCAACACAGGACGAGCCGTCTGGGGCTGGCCCACCCCGGCGGATCCGCTGGACTCCACCGCGGCCTTCCCCGATCAACTGGCTGAAACTGCACCGCTGCCAGAGCATTTCGTGGTGCTGAGGCTGCAGGTGATCAGCGTTGAGCGGCTCAACCTCGGCCCCCATCCCCATCAACGCGCGCGTTGGAGCGCGGACACCCTCTGGCAGGAGCAACCGCTGAACCCCTGATCACCACCAGCGCTCAACGCGACCAACCGACGGCCGGCCCGGTTCACTGGGCACCGTCACCACCGACAGACGCTGCAGATCTCGGCGGTAATCAAAGCGGCAGAAGCCGACGCCCGTGCCGGAACAGGCCGAAAGGCTCTCGAGAGCTACAGAGGCCCAGCGCCGCTCCTCAGGCGTTGGCTTTTTTTCCGGCGCGGGACGCCAGCCATCGGCAATCAGGTGGCGATTCGCCTCAAGGATGGTTTGCCTGGCGCTGAGCTGCGGCTCAGGTCTGGCCAAAGCAGACCCGCCCACCAACCAGGGCAGTACCAGCGACAAGACAACACAACGGGCCATGGAGAGGCTCATCCCTCTCTGACCTAGCCATGGATCTGAGCGCTGACCACTGGGGTCAGCCTGCGGTGAGCTGAGCGAGGGGCTGAATGCTGAGGGCGATCACCACACTCACCACAACGCCTACGGCGGCTTTCCAGAGATCCGTGCCGATGACCTTGGCCAGACTTCCCCCCTCCCGGTTAGTGAACGGCAGATCTGATGTTTGTTGCTTAATCCGCAAGGCCAACTCACGGCCGCCGATCAGCCCCAGAAACACCCAAGTGGTGCTGAGGGGGAAGTTGGAGAGGAAGGCCTTGTAAAGCAGGCAGAGACCGAACAACAGATCAATCAGCGTGGCCGAACGCAAATCGGAGCTGTTGGTCTTGGTGCGAAGCACAGCCTGGATCGGCCCTCCAGCGGTGGCCACCAGAACACAGAGGCCCACGCAGAGCACCAGCGTGCAGAGGAGCATCGGGACGAGGTCCAACTGGCGCGGCAGGAACACAAAAATGTTGGCCAGGTCCTGCACCAGCCACATGCACCAGAGAAAGCCGGTGGAGAACCACTGCAGGCCGTACCAAACCTTGCTGGGGTCTTTGCCGTCCTGGGAACGACAGAACACCCAACGCTCCAGCGACCACAACCCCAGGCCATAGGCCGCCAGACCCACGCCGAAGGCGAGGCCATACCCCGTCAGTGAGCTGCTGAGCAGCGTGCCGATGTTGGCCGGCATGAACGATGACAACACCAGGAACGAGGTGCTCACCGGTGCTCCCCACTGGGTCAAGGCCACAACAGCGAGCGGTGGAATCACGTAGACCCAGGTGAACGGCTCGGGCCAAGGAAACTCCTTACCAGGAACACTGAGGCGGCCCCAGGTGGGATCACCGTTGTTGAGGAACCAGCCCAACAGCAGCACTCCACAGGTGACCGTGCAGATGAACAACATCTGCACGGGCTTCGGCGTGCGCTTCCGGTTGGAGGAGAGATAAGTGCCGAGGGTCTGGAGCGAATCGTTCGCCACCACGGAATAGGCCGCCAGCAGGAATCCGACCAGCATCCAGATGCTGACGTCCATGAATCCGATCAAGCCGATGGTTTGCCTTCGTTGTAAGGAGCTCTAGGAGGAACGTCGGTGCTCCAAGCCAATCAGACGTGTCGTGATCAAGGAATGTTGTGTGGTCGACGGTGATGCACCACCGGAGCGATTCGACCACGAACGTACGTTGACGGACGGATCGGTGTTTTGGGATACACAACCAAATGTCTTAAGAACGAACGGATTTGACCTCAGCCAAAGCCGAAGCCAAATCGCAGTTCCCGTCGGGCATCGCTCGGCCCGACTTCCAAGCCCATTAGCGGGTTGACAAACGCATCATGAGCCGAAAAGAACGAGATTGCAGGACGATCGGCAACGATTTTTCGACATTCACAAATTCCGTTCGAGACCGACATTGGGACTGCTGCACGTCAAGGCTGTCCCATCAGTTCACCACCTTCAGAGTGCGAATCCCAGTGGCCTTGACCCAACTGGCGAGCGCATCGATATCAGCCCGCTCGGGAATGCAGATGCAACCCGTGCCGGGGTAACAGCGGTGGATGCCCAGTGCACTTCGGGTGGTGTCGAAGCGAGGGGTCAGGTCAAACCAGAGATCATTCCCCCATGGTTCCGGACGCCCAAGGCTGTACTCACCAGCGGGCAGAGGGGCTGCATTGCCGGGGCTCCAGCGGCGATCAGCACTCTGCCGCCGGGCCACACCACTGGCCGCTGGCCAGCTGGCCAACAAGCGCGAGCCTCGATGCAGTTCAACCTTCCAGATGCGGTTGCCGTCCGGGAACAGCTCGGCCGTACGACGGGTGCTGAGCTGCAGTGGGCCGCCCTGCAGCAGCGCTGTTGTGGGCCCCTGTTGCCCAGGGAGATCAGCGGCCGTTGCAGCGACGCAGCTCCCCAGCAGCACAGGCACCAGAAGGACGTGGCGCAGCATCAGGATCGTCATGAACGGTGCACCCACTTTGGGGCTGCCACGATGGCCTGCAGCAGACCAAGCCTTGGTGGACGTTCTCGATCTGTTTCCCCGCTCCATCCTTCGGGGCACCCTTCCGGATCCTCTGCTCCAACAGCTGACTGCGCTGAGCGAAAGCGTGCTCGCCCATCCCGAGTCCAGCCCCGATGCATCAGCGAAGCTGGCGGGTCAATTGCGTCAGCAGCGCGAATTGAGGCCTGATCAACCCGGCGTGCAGGAGCTCAGCAACAACCACCTGCTGCCGGCCTGTGATCGCTGGATCCGCCATGTGATGGACCGTCAGCCTCCCCAGGGTCGCGGCCCCTGGGTTCCCGGTCGCTACCGCCTGCAGATGATTGATCTCTGGCTCAATTGCCAGACCGCCGGTGACTACAACCCCACCCACACCCATGGCGGCAGCTTCTCCGGAGTGATCTTTCTGAAAGTGCCACCGCAGATCACCGCCAACAGTTTTGATGGCCAGCTCTGCTTCCATGGCCCGGAAGACTGGCACATTCAGTCGTTCCGCACCGGCATGGCCCACTACGTGCTGCCGGTGCCCGGTGAGTTCTATGTGTTCCCGGCCTGGCAACCCCATTCGGTGATGCCCTTCCGTGGGGACGGGGAACGCTGGTCGCTGGCGTTCAACGTGGTGGCGGCCCCCGGTGTTCCGCCCACAGCGATGCAGCAGCCAGCCCCCCAGCAACAACCCCTGGGCAACGTCTCGCTCTCGAGTCAGAGACCCACGGCCAAAGGATTCTGAGGAGAACTGTCAGAGTCGTCCGATTGCATCTGTTCAGGATTCATGGGTGACTCCGCGCCGCTCCAGCAGGCCAAAGCGATCGCAGCGGCGCTGGAGCAGCTGGCCGACCAGCTGCGCCCTGAGGTGATTCGTGCAGCACGATTGGATGACGATGGGCGCCGCGATCTCGATCGGATCGAGTACGCCCTCGGGACCATCGGCAAGGCCTTGATCCTGACGGACTACTCCATCGACGAAGAGAAGGACATCGACAAACTCAAGGCCTTCCGCGAGTCGCAGAAGGGAATGGGCTGAATTCAGATGCTGCTCCAGCGCAGCACCCGGTGCTGAACGGCTCCATCAGGCCTCAGCTCGAGCAGCCTGCCCCCCGGATCATCAGCGCGACCCAAGGGGCAGGGCTGCACCGCTTTGAAACTGCAGAGCGTGGAGGGGCATCCGAGCAGCAGCACGTCTGGCCGCGTGGCCCAGGCACCCTGCCAATGCTGATGGATGTGTCCAAACAGCACCGCCCGCAGGGCTCGATGGGGACGCAACAGCTCCTCAAGACTTGCCTGATCGAGGAGCCTGATCGCATCCATGCCGGCATCACCGATGGCAATCGGTGGATGGTGAAGAGCAACCACCAGGGGCAGATCACGGCGCTCTGAGCACTGCAGGCGCTGCGCCAGCCACTGGAGCTGAAGCGAGCCAAGGGCACCGGCGGCTGAACCCACCCGATGGCTGCTCAGCAGCAGCACTCTCACGCCTTGCACCAACAGATCAGCTGGAGCCGTCGTCCAGCGTCTTCCCAGCACCGCATCGAGCAGCAGCGGGTGATCGTGGTTGCCGGGCAGCAGAGCCACCGAGCAGCGCACGTGTTGGCTCAGGACCCGCCGCAGCCGGGCATAGCCACCCCAGCTTTCGTCCTGGCAAAGGTCCCCACTCACCAAAACCAGATCGGGGTTCAAAGCCCCACCAAGCTGGAGAGCTCGCTCAAAGTGAGCCAGGGCAGGCCGGCCGCGCACCAGCCCCTGATCAGCGGCCACCAGGTGTGGATCACTGAGTTGAAGAATCCTCATCGCTCTCAGGGATGGACTGCCAGCCGCTGCTCCAACGGGTTGGATCCTTGAGCTCACTCCAGAGCACCCGCTCGCGATGCGACGGAGCAAGCACAGCTGCTAACTCAACCCATCGGAGCGGACCACGCCCGCCTTGCGTGATCAGCTCGAAATGGCGGTAACCGGCCACCGGGCGCTGGCTGGTCCAGGCCCGGGCAGGACGCCAGGCCATCAGCTGGCGACGAACACCTGACTCACGGTGCTCTCAATCACGTGACCCGAAGCCGCGATCATGTCGGTGTTGTCGGCGATGAATTGCTCCATCACCCCAGGAGCGGCTTGCATCACCGCGCAAACCTTGCTGGGGTCGTCCTTGCTGACACCCCGGTAGAGCGAAGTGATGCCAGCGATTTTCTGAAGCGGCAGGGATGCGTCATAGGTGGCGACCCATTCGGCAAATGACTTGGTGATGGTGAAGGTGAGGACGTGGGTTTCCATCGACCAGAACAACAGCGTCGGCGGACGCTATCACCAACGTTCATCGTCCTCATCGGCGACCGTTGGGATCCGACAAGGGACCTGATCCTGAGGGCAAGACAGCACTCTCATTAAGGCCTACTCTTGAGAATGAGCGAGGAGAAGCTGTGACATCGTCATCTGCCCCTGCCGCTACGGACACCACCCTGCAGCAGGGGCTGCATCAGGATGGCCGCCGTCTAACCCCGCAGCGCAAAAGGGTTCTTGAGCTGTTCGAGCGCTGTGGGTCCGGCTGCCACCTCAGTGCCGAAGAGGTGCACCAGCAGCTGGCGGCCCTTGAGATGAAGGTGTCTCTGGCAACGGTGTATCGCACCCTGCGCCTGCTGGCCGACATGGGTCTGCTCCAGGAACTGGAGCTCAGTGAAGGGGGGCGACGCTTTGAGCTCGCCGTTGACGATCACCGCCAACATCACCATGTGGTGTGCATCCGCTGCGGCCGCACTGAGGAATTCGAAAGTGAAACTGTGCTGGCAGCAGGAGCTGCCGCCGCCGCCCATGTTGGTTTTCAGTTGATTGAATCGAGCCTGAACGTTCGTGCGATCTGCCCCAAATGTCAGGGATAGATCGCAACACCTGAATCATTCAGCGCGAAATTCCTTGTCGTAGAGATCGGCCACCAGAAGCTCAATCAGCTCGACGGACACCAGTTCCTTTTCCCGTCTCAAGGTGTTCAGCAAGATCTGAACCTGGCGGTGATGCATCAACGACACTTCACCCATCTCCAACCATCGGGCACTGAGCAGAGTTTGAAGACGTTGGCGTGGCGACGATGGTGACATCAGAGGCGCCCTGTTTCGCACACTGAAGCCAGCAGCACAGCCCCTGAAAAGGTGTGAGCAACAGAAGTCTTCCGAAGCTTTTGTGAAGCGGACGAGCGGGCTGCTTACTGAGGATGCTCGTTGCAGGGCATCCAGTAGCGATCGCCCATGCGATGCACACCCTCACAACCCAATTGGCGCGCCTGTTCCTCCGCCTCTTCGCGACTGGGATAGGCCAGATAGCGGGGGTTGGTGATGGAGCGGATCTGAATCAAGCCCATGCTCATCGGGCCGGCCGTGATCACCCCCATGGTGTTGACACCAACCGCCACCAATCCCATCCCGACGATGGCGGCATTGATCACGCCCATCGCCACTACACCAATCGAAACCACACCCATCGGCACCACACCGATGCAAATCACCCCCATCGGCACGATGCCGATGGAGATGGTGCCGAGGGGAGCCACGCCGATCGCGATCCGCTTCGGCTTGCTGCCGCAATGCCCGCCTTCAGTCATTGATCAGTGGGCTCCCTGGTGATCCGCATCACCGTGCTTGTCGCAGACCATCCACATCTCGCCCATCTGGTGAGCACCGGTGCAGCCAAAACCTGGGGCCGCCGCCTCGGCTTCAGCCTGCGTTTTGAACATCGCCTGCTTGGGCTTGCCGTGGAATCCGGCCATGGCCGTTGTTGCCGTGAGCATCAACGCGGCGACAACAAAACAGATGCGTTGCAACGGGATGGCCTCTTCGCAGATCCACCCACTATGCCCACAACGCGCCGATCAGCCCTGAAGCGCCCCACCGCAACTTGAGCCGGCGCCAGCGGTGCAGCCAAAACAATGCGGGGCTGTGTGGATGGGCTGATCCAGCGGAACGGCCTCAAGCCGGATCAGATCACGAAGGTGACGCACCTCACCGGGGCAGGCCAGGCCGAGCTGCTGATTGAAATCGCAGTCGTAGAGATAACCCTGCCAATCCACACTGATCAGCTGACGGCACATCACAGCCCCCAGATTGTCCGGGTTGTGCGCGTCCTCAAGAAGGGTCTGGTAACGCTGCAGATCGCCACTGCGTTCCAGTTGCTTGGCGAAACGCTGGATGGGCATATTCGCCAACGTGAGCAGACGATCGAAACGGATTCCCAAGCCGCCCAAGGCCTTCTTGTAATCCGCCTCCAAGGCTTGCTGGGGAGGAGGCAGAACCGGACCCAGCGGGTTGTACACGAGATCCAGCTGCCGGTTTGGATCGCCCGTTCCATAGCCCAGGGCGTTGAGCTGACGCAGGCCGCTGATGCTGCGCTCAAACACGCCATCGCCCCTCTGTTGGTCTACGTTCTTGGCGCTGTAACAGGGCAGGGAGGCGGTGATGCAAACCCCCTGCTCCGCAAGGAATTGAGCCAGATCGTCCTGGCCGGGTTCGCTGAGGATCGTGAGGTTGCAGCGGTCAATCACGGTGGTGCCGCGTAAGCGTGCCTGGCGCACCAAAGCGCGAAAACCCGGGTGCAACTCCGGTGCTCCCCCCGTGAGATCGAGGCAGGAAATGGAATGTTGTTCAAGGACCTGCGGAATCAACGCCAGCAGATCCGCACTCATCATCTCGGTGCGGGTGGGCCCGGCATTGACATGGCAGTGGGCACAGCTCTGGTTGCAGCGGTAGCCGAGATTGACCTGCAACGTTGTGAGCTGTCCGCGCTTCAGGGGCGGGAAAACGCTCTCAGCAACAGTCACCGGCTCCTTGCGGATGAGGCTGATTCTTCCAGATAGAACATGTCCAGTAGTGAGAAACGGATGCTCCCGCAGCTGAGCCGCTGATCAACCCACCCGGCGACGTTCGGAGAGCTGACGGAACCAGGCGATGTACTGCTCCGGGCCATCAGGCATGAGCGCGTCAATCCGCAGGGGATCCTCCGGATCGGTAATGCCTCGCAACGTCCCATCGGCATGGCTGGGACGATCCACCTCTCCATGGCTGCTGTCAACGAGAACAACCCGATTGGGTTGACCGCACCAGGCACCGAGGTCCTGCAGCAGGTTGAGGAAACCGCGGTCACTCCCACCCCGCAACCAGCCCGTGCCATCAGCCGATGCCGTGGATGTGACCGTGTCTCCGACCCCCACCAGCAATGGCATCCGTTGCGCGGGGATGCGCTGCTGCACCAACGCCAACAGCGCTTCGGGATCGTGGGGAGCCGATCTCACATTGAACGTCTCACCCAAGGGAGATTCACCCCAACGGCGCTGGATGTGCTGATTGAGCAGCACCAGAAGTCCGGCCTCCTTGATCGACCCGGTGAGCATGAATTGAATGTCGGTGGTGCCCACATCACCTGCAACAGCTGGCTTGATCCGTTCCTGGCCTTGTGCATCACGGCCGAGGTTGGGAGCCACATGCAGGAAGAACGATTCCTCCAGGCCCTGGGCGGCAGCCTCGGCAAGCAACTGATGCATCAGCTCCGACAGCATCGTCTGCAGGGCCTGCTGAGTGGTGATATCTGCGGGGACGAGTTCAAAAATTCCGTTGAGATTGATGGTGGGTGACACCTGGGTGTCCAACACCGCGGCTTTGGCCACCTCGGCCAGGTCGTCCACACCCATCTGAGGCAGCAGGCCCGGCAATCGCTCCATCAAGAGAGCTTCCATTCGGGTGGGAGCTGCAGCCAGGAACGCCATTTCCGCCGGCGAGACGCCGGGATGGCTCAACTCGCCAAAGCGATCCTGCAGCTGCACCCCTCCAGCCGCCAGGCCTGGCAGATAACGGCCCTCACGTTTGGGCAGAGCAGGATCACCCAGGGCCTGCTCCACAAGACGGTTCACCCCGCGCCGGCCCTCATGCTCACCATTGGTCAACACTGCGAATTGGCCATCCATGGCCGCAACAGCGTCCACATAGGACGGATCCATGCGCCGCGTCAGTGGATCCTTCACCAGTTGCATACAGACACCGTCCAGGTCCTGCACGATCAGCAGGTCTTCAGCACCGGTGAGCTCCTGCAGCAATTGATCGGGCGTCAAACGGGGCATGGAGGTTCAGGGAGGTCGCTGCAGCCGACGGAACAGCGGAGCACTTTCGTCGCGCAACTCCTTAGTGCCAAACCCGTAAGAAGTCCAGTGGGGGGGGGGGAGGCAGTCAGAAGCACGGATGACAAGCGAAACACTGCAGCCATGCCATCCGGCCAGCGAACATGGCGGCCTTGATGCTCCTGCCATGCACCCCACCTGGACCGAACAGTGGTGGCCGATCAGCTATGTGCAGGACCTCGACCCCAAACAGCCGAGCCGGTTCAAACTGCTGGAGCGGGATCTGGTGATCTGGTGGGATCGCGCCGCATCGAGCTGGCGGGTCTTCCCAGATGTCTGCCCCCATCGTCTGGTGCCCCTCAGCGAAGGGCGGATCAACGAGGAAGGGCTGCTGGAATGCCCCTATCACGGCTGGAGTTTCGATGGCGACGGCCAGTGCCAGCGCGTGCCGCAGGCTCTCGACAACACCCAGCCCAACAACCGCCGATCCCGCTGCGCCAGCCTTCCCACAGCCACGGGGCAGGGGCTGCTGTTCGTCTGGATGGGGGCTCCCGATGCCGCGGACCCCAGTCAGCTCCCCCTAGTGCCAGCCCTGGAGGACAACCCCTACAGCTGGACGGTACAGGACACCTTCCGGGACCTGCCGATGGATGCCGTGACCCTGCTGGAGAACGTGCTGGATGTGAGCCACGTTCCCTTCACCCACCACAAGACCGTCGGCAAACGGGAGAACGCCGCGCCCGTGGAAGCCTCAATCACAGGGGAAGACGCCAGCGGCTTCACGGCCTATTGGGAGGAGGGGCCGCGTCGGGGCAAACTCGGCGCCCAATCCACCACCTTTCATGCCCCACAGCTGATGTGGCATGACCTCACCGCCAAGGGCTTCGGGCGAATTCTCACGGTGGTCTACGCCGTTCCGATTCGCCGCGGCGAGTGCCGCCTGTTCGCCCGCTTCCCCTTCCAGTTCCAATCCGCCGTCCCCCGGCTGCTGATCGGATTAAGGCCCCGCTGGTTGCAACACATCGGCAATCACAAGGTGCTGGAAGACGATCAGGTGTTCTTGCACTGGCAGGAGCGGGTGCTGGAGCGAGCCGGCGGCAGCCCCGCCGTGGAACGCAGTTTTTTCATGCCCACAAAGGCAGACGTCTACGTGGCGGCGCTGCATCGCTGGTTGAACGCCAACGGCGGTGAGCCCTTTGCAGGACAACCCCTACCTCCGCGGCAAAGCACCACGGCGCTGATGGATCGGTATGACAGCCACACCATCCATTGCCGAAGCTGCTCGTCGGCGCTTAGGCGGATTCGTGCTGCCCGCCCCTTGGCCTGGGCCCTGCTCTGGGGATCCGCCGTGCTTGTGGGCATCCAACAGGGCAGCACCTGGAACAGCACCGGCTTGGTCACCGCCGCACTGTCGGCCCTGGCACTGCGGCAACTCAACCGCTGGGAGCAGGGGCTAACGCTCGGCAGCGGCCAAGCCCCCCGCAACCGCTGATCAGAGCCCCGGCACAGGCAGCAAGGTCGGCTTCACCTTGCCCTGAATGTCGACCTTGCCGCCGATGGTGATTTTGTCGTCGACAGACACGTCTGCCCGTACAGCCAGCGGATCATTAGCTGTGACCGACACCTGCCCCTCAACCCCGCTGACCCGCGCATCGGCATTCACCGTCACAGCTCCCGCAATCGATTTCACCGAAACAGGGCCTTCAATCGCCAGGGGCCCATCGCCGCCGATCGTCACCTGCTCCTGCACAACAACCGGCAATGGGGTGACGGAACGGATGGTGACACTGGGCGGAAGCACCAACTTGTCGACCTGCAATCCACCCTCAATCACGATGGGGATGGGCCGACTCAACAGCTTGGCGGCCGTGACTGCCAGAACCAAGCTGGACAACACAACCGCCGCAGGCCAGCGGTATGCCATCAGCAGATCACGGCTGGTCACAGGCCTAGAGGCAATGGTTTGAGCGCATTACAGCGTGTTTGGACCGGTTCTGCCTTGATGAGGCCTGCATGACCGCCTCAGGTTGTTATCAACGAGAAGATTGTTCTTGCGCACCGACGCAAAAGATTCAAACGCCACATGTTCAGCACATCTGGATCACCAGCACGTCCTCCCACATTGAGATCAAGCCTGATCAGACCATGCGCAACGCACGACACCGGTTGATCCCAATGGATAACATGGTGAAAGATAACAATCAGTGATGACGCTTTATCTCTACGGCGGCCCAAAGACCCGTGTTTCGATGCCGAAATGGTACTTGGCAGAAAAGGGAATTTCTTACGAATATGTCAACATTGACCTGGCAGCTCGTCAAAATCTTGCAACCAGCTATCTGGAGGTGAATCCTTTCGGCAAATTGCCCGCCCTCAAGGACGACAGCAATGGTTTGGTGCTGTTCGAGTCGGGAGCCATTCTTCAATATCTCTCCGAGAATTACGCCGGCGAGATCAACGACGCCGCAACCCGTGCCTCGATCAGTCAGTGGATTTTGTTTGCCAACTCCACACTGGCAATCGCCCTATTTGTTCCCTCCAATAAGGAGCGGGAGTTTCCAAGGCTGATGGCAACCCTGAATGACATCTACACCAAAAAACAGTTTTTGGTGGGGGATTGCTGGACCGCAGCAGACTGTGCAGTCAATGCATATCTTGGCTACCTCCCCATTTTCTACCCCAACGAAGATCTCTCGGCTTATCCAGAAATCCAAGCCCTCAACGAACGAACAAGGTCCAACCCGAATTACAGAACGATCATGGGCCTTTGAACCATTCAATCGCCATTAACTGTTGACTTCTTGCTGTACTCAACTGTTCAGCCTGCACTGCGTCCCAGGCAGCCAAAAGCACCTGCAGCAATGAGTCGCGATTGGGTTGGGTCAACTCAGAGGATGCCTCTAGGCAAAACTCCGCACTGCCAACGCCAATGGCGTCTGTCTGCGGTGAGCAGTCCCGTCGAGAACGCTGCTTAGTCTTGCCCTCATGCGCAATTCCTTCTTCGATCAGAGCCTTGATGCCGGCGCAATCCGCCGGCGCGTTCAGGAGCTCTCGACCAGCAAGGTGGGCTTCTACAGCGTCGGGCTCTATCCCGCCTCGCTGGCCTACAACTGCGCCATGCAGAACGCCAAAGGGCGTCTGCTGCTGGCCCCTCGCCCTGGCCGGGACCTTCTGGGAGCGTTCCCCAAAGAAACGATTGCAACGATGGACGATGAGCACGTGGAGACCGTGCTCAACATGGGCGGCCACCAAAACGGCGGCGAGCTGATCGCCAACACCCTGAGCGATCTGATCCAGCGATGCGAACTTGTTGTGCTCAGCGCCAACAGCAACCACATCGAAGAAGACCTCCAGGAAGCCTGCCGCCTGCGCAAAGAGCTGCACCGGGAGCAGGTGGTGCTGGCCTGCCTGGCGGGGTCCTTCAGCCACGACCCGATCAGCAACAGCGCCTATGTGCTGTGCGAACAACAACCCGAGCTCGCCTTCTTCTCCGGCTTCCACCGCCATGGGGCGCTGCGCAACCCCTTCGACAGCTTCACGGCAAATTTCTGCCATCCCAATGCCCTGACGGCCATGTTGGGGGCCCAACTGATGGATCAACTCTCCCCGAACATCCAGGTCTCCGCTGGTGTTCACAACGTGGAGGGGCAGTTCATCAAGGCCGCCAAAAACATGGCCTCGGTGTTTGCCGGCTTCGGCTATGGCTTCCATCAGGACAACCCCGGCGTGTTGCCCACGCTGCTGACCCTGCTGCTGAACCAGTGCCTGGACCAGGCAGCCACCGTGTCGATGGCACGCCCCGACCGCCAACGGCTTTACCACCGGCAGCCCTTTCCGCTCACGGAACTGGGCTACGCCGTCCCCAGGATTGAATCCACCCTGGTGCGCGATGGCGACTTCGAGCGGGTGCGGGACCACACTTTCAGCCAACTCACGGCCATGGTGGCCGATGTGCGCGGCAGCATGATGCTGCCGGTTTCCGGCAGCCCCACCCGCAACTTCCAGGCCGGGCAAGTGATGGCCGAAGCGATGCGCAATCAAGGCCGCTGCCCCCATTCGATGGAGGAGTTGGAGCAGTGGTGTGAAGCCGCAGGCCTGCGCAAAGGCGGACTTGAAGGCCTCAAATCGCTGCGGTACTGGCCTCAGATCGCCCGCAAATACGCGATTCCGGCCAACGACGCCTCGATGGTGAATCTGCTCTACATGGCGATTTATGGGCGTGCTGGCGTGAAGGAGACCGCCTACCGGGTGATGACGGAAAGCCGTGAACTCTCCAGCTACTGCCAGGAATCCGTACGACCCAGCCACAGCCGTCGCTACGCCGAAGCACTGCAGAACCTCGATGTGCCCAAAGCCCTCGATCTGGTGGTGAATGCCGTGATTGCCGACAACGCCAATCAGGCCATGGGCAGAAAGATGGCTCTCGACGAGAACGGTGAGACCGGTACACCGGCCTACCTGGAACTCATGGATGTGATCGAAAGCCAGCTTGAGGCCTGAGTCGGCTGTGGTTCTGCACACCTGAACGGGGCAGAGCACCGGAAGAGCGGCAAGGTGCCGTGTGAGACCCATGCGACCGTTCATGACCGAGGCCCTGGAAGCCATCGCCGATCGCTTCCATCCTCGCGAGGGGATCAAAGCCATCCGCTCCCTTGGCTCGGGCAACGTCAACGAAACCTTCCTCGTGACCCACGAGGGTCAGGGCGGCGCCTTCGTCATGCAACGCCTGAACACAAACGTGTTCGATCGGCCTGACCTGGTGATGCAGAACCTGCAGGCCCTGGGCGACCACATGGAACGCCGTCTCGCCTCTCCACCCCCACAACTGAAGGGGCGGCGCTGGGAAGTGCCCAGGGTGGTTCCCTGTCGGCGAGAGGCCTCCCCCTGGATCGAACAGAACGGAGAATTCTGGCGCTCAATCACATATATCGGTGCGGCGACCACCAGCGACGTCATCCGGGACAGTGCCCACGCCCAGGAAGTGGGATACGGGCTGGGAATGTTCCACCACCTGATCAGCGATCTGCCCACCGATCAACTGGCGGACACCCTCGAGAATTTCCATGTCACGCCGGCCTACCTCCAACGCTTCGATGGGATCGCCCCGGCCCCAGACCACCTGGAGCCTGCCGAGCGTGACGCCTGCGCGTTCATCGAGGCACGTCGTCAGGGCATCGATGTGCTGGAAGCAGCACTCAAACGCGGTGAACTCCATCACCGCCCCATCCACGGGGACCCGAAGATCAACAACGTGATGATCGACGAGGCCAGCGGCCAGGCGATCGGTCTGATCGATCTGGACACCGTCAAACCGGGGCTCGTTCACTACGACATCGGCGACTGTGTGCGCTCCTGCTGCAATCCAGCCGGTGAGGAAACCCTCTGCCTCGACGATGTGAGCTTCGACATGGAGCTCTGTGAGGCGATCCTCACGGGCTACCTGACCGTTGCGGGTGGGTTTCTGAGTGACTGGGACCTGCACTATCTGCCCCACTGCATCCGCCTGATCCCCCTGGAGCTTGGCCTGCGCTTTCTCACGGATCACTTGGAGGGCGATGTGTATTTCCGCTGCGATCGACCCGGGCACAACCTGCAACGGGCCCTGGTTCAGTTCCGACTCACAGAAGCAATTGAGCAGCAGTTCAACGCCCTGGAGCACCTGGTAGCGCGGCTGAAGCAGCAGCCAAGTCCAAGCCTCTGAGATGGCGCGTTCTGCCGTGATGCTGCGTCAGGGCTGCCGCCTGATTCCCTTTGAACGGTCCATTCCAGCGGGGGTCCAGATCAGCGCCGAGCTGGTGTGGAGGCGCGAGGGTTGGCTGGAACTCAGCTACGGGGTTCTGGCCCGCGCGGCCAAGGGCATCGGCGTCCTGAAGCTGCCGGAGGGGCTGAACGATGGGCCCCAACAGGGGCAACGCAAAGATGAGCTCTGGACCACCACCTGCTTCGAGGCATTCATTGCTGCCCCCGGAGAGCAGCGTTACTGGGAAGTGAATCTGGCTGCCAATGGCGATTGGGCGCTCTATCGCTTCGATGGCTACCGCAGTGGACAAACGCAACAGGAGCTGAGCGCACCCCCAACGGTGCGGCTGCAACGCGGATTGCACCAACTGCGGCTCGACGCCCGGATTGCATTGAAGCCCTGGTGGAGACCAGACGTCTGCCCAGACCTGGCACTGACGGCCGTGATTGACCGTGGACAGGAGGGACTGAGCCATTGGGCCCTCCGCCACGGCCCCAAGGCCGACTTTCACGACCGCAGCACCTTTCTTGCCGCCTGAACTGCACCGGTAGGGTCGACAAAGCGCCCCTGCCCCACCATGCGCAGCCGCAATGTGCTTCTTGTCTCGGCCATCACGGCAAGCCTGCTGAGTGGGCTGTGGCTGAGACCAAAACAGCCGCAGGCCGCAGCCGAAGCGGTCGTGTCCCAGCAAGCTGTTGCCAAGCCAGTGATGTCTGAGCCAGTGGTGACTGAGCCAATGGCGAAGGCGCCTGTGCTGCTTCCTGCCCAGGCCAGCCAACCGAGAACCAAAGACGGCCGGCAGTACCCCCTTGTGCCAGCTGAGCCAGCCGAGCTGGCAACACTGCTGGCAGCTGTTGAACAGGCGCTGCGGGATCCCGCCACAGCGCCCGAGGCCCTGCCCGATCTCGGCCATCAACAACAGGTGATCTACCGGGTCTTGTCGACGGACCAACCCAGATCACAGCAGGTCGTCAAGGCTCTACCTCCACGCTGGCGCAGCGTGGCCGAACGCCACCTGGCAGCACGGCGTGAATTCGTTCGCATGAGCCGCGGCCGTGGACCGACGATGCTCCCTGCCTGGCGGATCATTCAGCCCGAACCGGCGGCGAATCTGCTCAGCTACTACCGCAAGGCTGAGGCGGCGACAGGGATCGAATGGGAGGTTCTGGCGGCCGTGAACCTTGTGGAAACCGGCATGGGACGCATCGATGGCATCTCCGTGGCCAATGCTCAGGGCCCGATGCAGTTCCTACCCACCACCTGGGCCGAACCGGGGATTGGCGCCGGAAACATCCGCGATCCCCACGACGCCATCCAGGCAGCAGCGCGTTACCTGGTGAGGCGGGGCGGACTGCAGGACATTCGCCGCGGCCTCTGGGGCTACAACAACAGCGATTACTACGGCCGCGCCGTGCTGCTCTATGCCTCACTGATGAAGGAAGACCCTGCCGCCTACACCGGTTTGTATCACTGGGAGATCCACTTCAATGCAGCAGCCGGTGATCTTTGGCTCCCGGTGGGTTACAACCAACCGCAGCGCATCACGGTTGAGCAGCATTTGCAGGCCAACCCCGCCAGCGGATCACCAAACCGGTGAGCATCGACACCTACGCTGAGACCTGGCGTGATCCAGGAAGCGGGTGTCCAAGGAAACCTCCCATCGCGGTGATGAACTGAAGGGTCTCGGCTGGTCCGAGGCTGATGTGGCTCGCTACGTCGAGCTGTGGGAATACCGGCAGCGCTGGGGGGCCATGAATTTGGAACGGGAGGATCGCCTGTTCCTGCGCAAAGCTGAAAAAGCTCTGCCGGCGATTGTGACCGGACGGGCCGCCGCCAAGAAGTCCATCAAAGACAAGACCTACTACCGCTGGCTGCGCTTCCATCTCGATGCGATGACCGAAGCCGAAGCGGGGATGGGCCTCGGCGAGGGTGAACGCGGAGCTTGGCCTGTGCTGCTGGAGGCCGAACTCCGTTTGCTCGACCATTACGAGCCCGTGCTCGGCTTACCCGACACGTTGAAGGCCAAAGCCCTCAGCCCTGTGCGTGAAAAGCTCACGGCCCAAGTGGCTGCTCTCGGCAACACCAAGGCCTACGACTTCCAGGCCCCCCTGATTGCGCTGAAAGCAGAAGACAGCAGCAACCGCTGGAAGCATTTGCGCGAGGTGGATGCCAGTGATCGCACCTATCCCCTGCTCAGCGCTGATGGCGTGGCTGGATTCCGCAGCGAAGCGCACCGCGACATTCAAGAGGTGATCCGCAGCACGTTCCCTTCTTTGGCTGAAACCGACAAACCCGAGCTCTCTGGCGACTAGAACTGGGGCAGTGGCCCCGCCGAAGACCATGTCTCACCGCTTCGAGACCCTGCAGCTGCACGCCGGGCAGTCCCCGGATAGTGCAACCAACGCGCGGGCGGTTCCCATTTATCAGACCAGCTCCTACGTCTTCAATGACGCCGAACACGGAGCCAACCTCTTCGGTCTGAAGGAATTCGGGAACATCTACACCCGCCTGATGAACCCCACCACCGACGTGTTTGAAAAACGCGTCGCCGCCCTTGAAGGAGGGGTGGCCGCACTGGCGACAGCCTCAGGCCAGTCGGCTCAGTTCCTGGCGATCACCAACTGCATGCAGGCGGGAGACAACTTCGTTTCAACGTCTTACCTGTACGGCGGCACCTACAACCAGTTCAAGGTGCAGTTCCCGCGCTTGGGAATCGACGTGCGCTTTGCCGAAGGCGACGACGTTGCGAGCTTTGCAGCACAAATCGACGACAACACCAAGGCGCTCTACGTGGAAGCGATGGGAAATCCACGCTTCAACATTCCCGATTTTGAGGGTCTTTCAGCGCTTGCCAAAGAGAAAGGCATCCCCTTGATCGTCGACAACACCCTGGGGGCCTGCGGTGCCCTGCTGCGACCGATTGACCACGGCGCTGATGTGGTTGTTGAAAGTGCGACCAAGTGGATCGGGGGCCACGGCACCAGCCTGGGAGGCGTGATCGTGGACGCCGGCACCTTCAACTGGGGCAACGGCAAGTTCCCGTTGATGAGCCAGCCCAGTGCGGCTTATCACGGCCTGGTGCACTGGAATGCGTTTGGCTTTGGCAGTGACGTCTGCAAAATGCTGGGCCTGCCTGAGAACCGCAACATCGCCTTCGCCCTGCGGGCCCGGGTGGAGGGCCTTCGGGATTGGGGGCCGGCCGTCAGTCCGTTCAACAGCTTCCTGCTGCTGCAGGGTTTGGAAACCCTGAGCCTGCGCGTTGAGCGCCACACCGAAAACGCCATGGCCCTGGCCACCTGGCTGCAGGACCATCCCGCCATCGCCCATGTGAGCTATCCCGGTCTGACCAGTGATCCTTACAACGCTGCCGCGAAGAAATACCTGACAGGCCGTGGCATGGGATGCATGCTGATGTTCTCCCTCAACGGTGGCTACGACGATGCGGTTCGCTTCATCGACAGCCTCAAGCTGGCAAGCCACCTCGCGAATGTGGGCGATGCCAAAACGCTGGTGATTCACCCCGCGTCCACAACCCACCAGCAACTCAGTGAGGCGGAACAAGCCTCTGCTGGCGTGACCCCCACGATGGTGCGGGTCTCCGTCGGACTCGAGCACATCGACGACATCAAGGCCGACTTCGAACAGGCCCTCGCCGTTCTCAGCTGAATGACGTCCCAGCTCCCATGGCGCTGATCCTTCCTGGCAGTTACCACAAAATCGCGGAGGTTGAACGCAACCGGATCTCCTGGATTGAGCCTGAACAGGCTGAACGCCAGGACATCCGGCCTCTGCGTATCGGCATCTTGAACATCATGCCGCTGGGCAAGCAGTACGAGTTCAACCTGCTGCATCCGCTGGGCCTGTCGGTGCTGCAGATCGAACCGATTTGGATTCGCCTCAACTCCCACGCCTACAAGAGTTGGGATCAGAACCATCTCGACCAGCTCTACGTGAGCTGGGATGAAGCCTTGTCCCAGGGTCCTCTGGATGGCTTGATCATCACCGGTGCCCCCGTGGAACACCTTCCTTTTGAACAGGTCAGTTACTGGAACGAACTGGTCCAGTTGATCGAGGAGGCGCGCAGCACCTGTGCCAGCACCCTTGGCCTCTGCTGGGCCGGTTTCGCCCTCGCCTACCTTGCCGGCGTCGACAAGGTGGCCTTCCAGCAGAAGCTGTTCGGGATCTACCCGATGCGCAGCCTTGTGCCGGGGCATCCATTGATGGGAACCCAGGACGACCATTTCGTCTGCCCCCAAAGCCGCCATGCCGGACTGCCGGATGAGACCATGGAAGCCGCCGAACGGGACGGACGTCTTCGTTTGCTCGCCCACGGCGAACAGGTGGGCTACACCATTTTCGAGACCCCGGATCAGCGGCAGCTGATGCACCTCGGCCACCCCGAATACAACGTGGGACGGATCCTCGGAGAAATGGAACGCGACCGTACCCGCGGAGATGTTCCGCCGCCCGAAAATTTCGATGCGGCCCAACCCCAGACCCTCTGGCGCTCCCACCGAAACCTTCTGTTCCAGCAGTGGCTCTGGTTCTGCTATCAGCGGGTCAGCCTGAAGGCCTGATCAGGCTTGGCTGCAGCAGCACCCCTTAACCGTGTCGTTTCGGGGTTGGTTCCAGATTGGCCTTGGGCTCCTGGGCGACGGCATCTGGACGCTCAGCGGATTTGCGATTGAGCTCCCTCTCCAGTGAGGCGATGCGTCTCTCGCGAAGACAGTGACGGCATCCACCCAGGGTTTGGAGATGCTTTTCCGGTGTGATCGTGATCGGTTGAACCGGATGGGCGTTGCAACGGATTTGAACAGGACTCTTGTAACTGCGCCAGCGGATCAAGCTGTAATCGAATTGGTTACCGAAGCGCTGTACGGCGCGCTTGAGGAATTCGTCTTGGGTGATTCGGGCTCCCATGCCACCGAATGTATGGGACAGTCTCGGGATCGAACCGACCTCGTCATCCGACGTCACGAATGACCATCCATCCAGCTGCAGCTGAAACGGACTGGTCCCTGCATGAGGGTTGGCTGAAGCCGGAGCTTGCCAGGCACTGGCAAACACAGCTTGAACATCAGCTCCAATGGGAGCAGCCCGTCGTTCAGGTCTATGGCAAGCGCCACCCGGTCCCCCGACTGACGGTGTTTCTTGCCAATGAAGGAATTCACTACCGCTATAGCGGTGCCATTCACACCGGTGATGGCTGGCCTGCATGGTTCAAACCATTGCTGCACCAGGTGAATGAAGCCTGTAAGACCAACTTCAACGGATGCCTGCTCAATTGGTATCGCCATGGCGATGACCGCATGGGTTGGCACGCCGATGACGAACCGGAAATTGATCAGCGGGCTCCGATTGCCTCCCTTTCACTGGGGGCAACGCGGGATTTTCAGCTCCGCCACCGCACAACTGCTCACCTGAAAATGTCTCTGCCATTGGCCGATGGTGACCTTCTGGTGATGCACCCGGGCTGTCAGAGCCGATGGATGCACAGTGTTCCTCAGCGGCGCAAAGTGCAGAGCCCCCGCATCAACCTCACCTTTCGCCGTTTTCAGAACTGAGAGCGCAGCAGCACGCCCCATGCAGGCGCAGTGATCAAGGCCAGCAACGTGCTCCAAAACACCAACCCTGCGGCCCGCTCCTGATCAGCACCCACAGATTCTGCGATCAGCAAAAGAGAGATTGCCGTCGGCGCGGCGCCTTGCAGAGCAACCGCCTGAACCATCAAAGACTTGAACTGCAGCAGAGACGCCAGAAGCCAAAGCAACAACGGGTAGAACAGCAGCTTGGCCACCAGTGGCTTCAGCAGCTGCAGGGGACGTGCCTCCGGCGCAATGCCCTGGCGATGAATGCTGCCCAGGCGCATGCCCACCACCATCAGAGCCAGCACAATCACGCAGCGTGAAGGCCACCACAGCGCATCGGCCACCGATGCAGACCATGGGGTCGCCTGAACCAGCAGCGCACCGATGAGCCCTCGGGTTGCCGGACTGGCAGCAAGGTTGCTCAGCAGCCCTCGCAACCGCTGGGAACCATCCACCTGCCCCCCGATCAGCAGCGGTCCCAGGCTCCACACCAGCAGAGTCGCCCCGAGGTCGTAGCCAATGCTGATGGGCAGAGCCTCATCGGGCAGGAAAGCCAGGGCAAGAGGAACCCCGACATAGGCCGTGTTCCCGGTGCAGCTGCCAAGCCGCAGCGTGGGAGACGCCAGCTCAGCCAATCCCGGCAGGCGCGCGGCACCCACCAGAACAAGGCCCATGGCAAGCACCGCAAGACCCGCGGCCTGCAACATGTCGCCGCTGAGGCCACCTTTCAACAGCAGGCCCATCACACTGATCGGCACACCGAACCGCACCAGCGGTGCGGCCAAACGGGTGGACAGGGTTTGATGACGTCGACCAGCCCAGAACCCAATCAGAAGGGAGGGCACAAGCTCCAGCAAGAACCGAAGAATGGACACCTCCATCAGATCAATCGACCCTAGAAAGCTGTGGTGACTGATGCCTCAGCCCCAGGCTTAGTCTGACCTTTGATTGGCCAGGTGGATCGAGCTGATGCAACCAGCTTCACGCCATCGCATCGTGCGCAGTGATCAATCAGAAGATGGGCTGACACGCCTGCGCTTTGACAGCTACGACGCTGCCTACGATGAACTTGAGCGTTACTACGGCGATTTTTGCTGCTCTGATGATGATCGTGTCGAGTACACGATCGTTTGTGAAACCTCAGACAGTCCGGAGGTTTGAACCACTGAGGAGGCCTCAACATCAGCCCGTCAAGCTTCATCGCAGAGGAACAGTCTCAAAAGCCAGACCACAGAGACGCATCCCTAGATGGCTCGCTTTCAAAGCACTGAGCCTTGGCAATATCGGTCCGATTGATTGACATCCAGCCAGCTAACCAGTTATGAACTATGTATCCATTGAGACGCATTTGAAATGCTGACTGGTTCCGAACTGCTCGCCAAGGTCAAAGAACTCGGAGACGTTTCCAAATCCGATCTGGTGAGAGCTTGCGGATACGTCTCCGATAGGAAAGATGGTGGTGATCGCCTGAATTTCACTGCGTTCTACGAAGCTCTGCTCGAGGCCAAAGGCGTCAATCTGAGCAGCGGTGGTGCTGCGATTGGCAAAGGCGGTCGCAAGCTGAGCTACATCGCCAAGGTGCAGGGCAATGGCAATCTGCTGATCGGCAAGGCTTACACCGCCATGCTGAACCTGGAACCTGGTGACGAATTCGAGATCAAGCTTGGCAAGAAAGCCATCCGTCTGATCCCTACAGGTGCAGCTGCGGAGCACAGCGAAGCTGCCGACCAGGTTGACGAGTGATCAACGGATCCATCACCTCCAGCTGAATCCCTTTGAGCCCTCCCCTACAGGGGGGGCTTTTTTGTAATGGAGCAACGGAGGTCCGTCCGCAACCACGATGGGGCTGGCATCACAATTGCTGCTCGGTAATGTGAGCCGGATTGGCGCGACAGAGTTGAAATCCTTCAGGGAAACCGTCGCATCGTTTCTGAGCAATACGTTTCTGCTAGGGGGCTCAGTCGCCCTATCCATCCATATCGTGCTGACCTTTTTTCGGATGCACGGACTGGCATTGACCCTCGCTTTTGTGGCGTTTTGGCTGATCTGCGTGACGGCCTACTTCCGTTGGCAGGGCAAGCAGTCGACACCTCGGACGGTCAGCAAAAATTCAACGCACGACAAGCACAGCCGGAAGCCCACTGAGGCTTGGAGAGAACGACAGTCAGCCTGAGGTCCTGCACGAGGTTGTGCAAACCGTTCAGTGCTGCATCTGATTGAGGAACCTGCGGCTGCGTTCCTCCCTGGCATTGCTGAAAAAGGTCTCTGGATCGGAGGTCTCCACCACCTGGCCCCGATCCATGAACATCACCCGATCCGCCACCTCACGGGCAAAGCCCAGTTCATGGGTGACCACCACCATCGTCATGCCGCCTTTCGCCAACTGGCGCATCGCATCCAACACCTCCTTCACCCGCTCCGGATCCAAGGCACTGGTGGGCTCATCGAAGAGCATCACCTCAGGATCCAGGGCCAGAGCCCGGGCGATCGCCACCCGCTGCTGCTGACCACCGCTGAGCTGCGCCGGGTACTTGTGGGCCTGCTCGCGAATGCCCATCTGGTCAAGGAGATCCATCGCCCGCTGCTCGGCAGCCGCCTTGGCACGCTGCTGCACCTTGATCGGGGCAAGGGTGATGTTGTCGAGGATGGAAAGGTGAGGGAAAAGGTTGAACTGCTGAAACACCATCCCCACGCGCTTGCGGATCTCCCGCACCTGACGTTCTGCATGGGTGGCGTCCAAGCGAACCCCAAGCACATCCAAGGCGCCGCCATCCAACGACTCCAGACCGTTGAACGTACGGATCAGCGTGCTCTTGCCGGAGCCGGAAGGCCCCATCACCACCAGCACTTCACCTCTGTTCACCTCAAGGGTGACGCCATCGAGAGCTCGAACCCCTTGGGAATAGCTCTTGACCAGATCAGTGGCACGAATGGCGACAGTCATGAAGCGGAGCGGGCAGGGTCAAGCTGAACTTCCAGGTGGCGGGCCAGCAGCGCCATGGCGCTACACGCCAGCCAGTAAACCGCAGCAAGCCAGAGGTAGACCTCCAGATAGCGGCCGATGAAAGCAGGATTCGCCAACAGGCTGCGGCTGATGCCCAGCAATTCCACCAAACCGAGAATGGCCATCAGGCTTGTGTTCTGCAGCAGACCCACCGCCTGATTGGTGAGCGATGGAAGTGCAACCCGCAGCGCCTGAGGCAGCACCACCAATTGCAGCACTTGGCGTGGCGACAGCCCCAGCACGGCTGCAGCTTCCCGCTGGGTGGGCGGAATCGCCTGCAGGCCTCCGCGAACATCCTCTGCGATGTAGGCCGCTGCAAACAAGGCGAAGGCCACAACCGCCCGCAGAACCCGATTGATCTCAAGCCCTGGCGGCAGGAACAACGGGATCAGCAGTTGTCCAAAGAACAGAACCGCAATCAAGGGCACAGCCCGCATCAACTCGATGTAGGCGGCGCTGCTCCAACGCAGCACCGGCAGCTCACTGCGCCGGCCGAGGGCTAGGAGGATCCCCAACGGAAGCGCCAAAGCTCCACTGCCTCCCGTCAGCAGCAGCGTGAGCGTGAGACCACCCCAACTGCGTGTCCCCACCGGCAGCAGACCCAAACCTCCGGCCAACAGCCAGAGCCCCAGCGGTGCCATCGCGATCCAGACCAACGGCAACCAACGGCGGACCCAGCCACGCTTCGGACCAGTGAGGGTCAGCAGCGTCAGCGTGATCAGTGCTGCCATCCACAGCAACGGACGCCAGCGTTGATCCGCAGGGAAACTGCCCACCGCATACAGCGGGAGATTGGTGGTCACCACAGACCAATCGGCCCCAACCAGCAGCCAATGCAGAATGGACCAGCCAGCCCATCCGAGCAGAGCCAGCAGCAGCAGGGTGATCCCACGATCCAACCAACGGTTCATCAGCGGCTCCTGTTCAGACGACCCAGCACGGCACGGTTGAAGGCAGCCATGCCCCCGCTGATCAACAAATTCAGCAGCAGAAAGCTGAGCAACAACAGCAGGAAGCCCTCAATGGCGCGGCCGGTTTGGGTGATGGTGGTGTCACTGACGGCGTAAAGATCGGCGTAGCCCACGGCAATGGCCAGGGTGCTGTTCTTGGCGAGATTGAGGTACTGGCTCGTGAGTGCAGGAAGAATCGCCGGCAGGGCCTGAGGCAACACAATCCGCCGCAGCCCAAGCCCTTCCCCAAGCCCAAGGCTGCGGAAGGCCTCCCACTGGCCCCGCGGCACCGCATTGATGCCACCGCGCACGATCTCTGCAATCGACGCACCCGTGAATACCGTGAGCCCGACGAGAACCGCACAAAATTCAACGCTGAGGTTCAGGCCCAACAGCTGAATGCCCTGATTCGAAAGCCGGATCAACCCACCGATCGGCACCGACGGAAGGCCAAGGAAGGCAACGAAATACCAGAACAGCAACTGCAGGAGCAGAGGAACCTGACGAATCAAGGCCACGTAGCCCGCGGCCAGGCTGCGCAGCAGACGGTTGTTGCTGCTGCGGGCTGCACCGGCAGCCACCCCCAGGCCGGTGGCCAAGACCAGGCCAGCCGCGATCACCTTGAGGCTGTTCAGCCAACCGATGGTCAGGGCCCAGAGGTAACTATCGGATGGGGCATAGGGGAGAGCGGTTTCCGCCAGAGCAAAACCAGCGGGTCGGCCCAGCCAGCCAAAACCCAGTCCCAAGCCCGTCCGAATCAGGTTGACCGCCAGATTGTTGACCAGCAGAGCCAGAAGGCCGATCAGAAGGGCGGCGACACCAACCTGAACCAGGAGACGACGCTGCCGCATCAGGTGAACGGTGGGGAAATCATCAAACCACCTTCACCGGCCAGCCGGTTCGCCCCCCGGGGTATCGCCACGGCACTGTCCGGTCCGAGATGGCGGTTGTAGATCTCGCCGTAATTGCCGGTGGAACGGATCACCTGAACGACAAAGTCATCGGCGAGTCCGAGTTTGCGACCCAGACCTGGATCCACCCCCAGGAAACGCCGCAGAGCAGTCTGGGAGGGGTCAGCTGCGGCTTGCTTCACCACCGCATCAACATTGGCTTGGGTGATGCCCCGTTCCTCGGCTTCGATCAGAGCGTTGATCACCCAGGTCATGGCATCACCCATGGGCTGATCCCCCCCCACCACTGCTGGAGCCAGGGGCTCCTTGCTGATCCGGTCGTAGAGGATCTGATGCGCCTGGGGATCACTGAACCCTGAGCGTGCCGCCGCCAGTTGCGAGCGATCAGACGTCATGGCTGCGCAGCGCCCCTGGAGGTAGCCGCCCACCACCTGATTGAGATCTTGATATTTGATCGGTGTGTAGGGAAGCCCCTTGGAGGCGAAGGCGTCGTTGAGGTTTTGCTCGGTTGTGGTGCCCGATCCCACGCAAATGGCCTTGCCGCTCAAGTCAGCCAGCGAACGCACTCCGCTGGCGGCATTCACCATCAAGCCCTGTCCGTCATGGAACACCACAGGCCCAAAGCGCAGCCCATTGCCCCCCACCGCATCGCGGCTGAGGGTGTGGGTGGTGTTGCGAGACAACAGATCGATCTCACCCGATCGCAAGGCCGTGAACCGCTCGGGCGCAGTTAAGGGCCGGTATTGAACCTTCTCAGCATCACTAACAAAAGCAGCAGCCATGGCACGGCAGATGTCGACATCCAGGCCGGTGTAACGCCCATCAGGACTGAGAAAACTGAAGCCTGGAATCTTGCCGCTCACCCCGCAAAGCAACTCGCCTCGCGCTTTGACCAGATCCAGACGCGAGCCAGCTGCACTGTCCAGTGACGCGCAGGACGCCAGGAACGAGGACAACCCTGCCAACGCAACGATCAGAACACGCGAACTGGATCGGAACATCAGCGTTGGTACAGATCGGGTGGGATTGTCCCAGATCCCGAGCACATCCCCCACATCCGACCTACGTTCACGGCAATCAGCCTGGCTGCAATGAAGGTCTGGGCCTGCCTTTGGCCGGACTGATCGCTGGAACCACTGCTCCCGGCGCCTTTGCGTCGGAGGACGACCGTGGTGCTTACAACAACAAGATGGCGCTGTTGGGTGTTCTTCTCGAGAGTGCTCAGCAACAGGCCGGGCGTGATTTACAGACCCTTTGCCTGTTGATGAGCATCGGCAACGATGTGACAGAGCAGTACGTGGAAAGCAACCCCGAGGACGCGCAGATTCAGCAACGCCTCCTGGCGATGCGCCAGGACCTCAGGGCCTGTCTTGCCAACCAAGCAGAGGCTCAGGCATGGGCTGATTCCTGACCGCCGATCCGCTCGAACAGATCAAGGCTTTCCTCGTTCAGGCCAGTCACACTCACAACAGAACCGCTGTTGCGGTATTTGCGCATGACCTGATCCAGCGCAGCCACGCCGCTCTGGTCCCAGATGTGGGCCTGGGACAGGTCGATTGTGATGCGCTCGGGATGGTCGTGAAGATCAAACCCCTGAAGGAAGTACACCTTGCTCACAAAGAAAAGCTGACCCTGCACGCGGTACAGCCTCTCCTGATCGCTGATCTCGACGGCCTCCACCTGAATCACCTTGGCCACCTTGCGACTGAACAGAATTCCTGCCAATGCCACGCCAGCCAACACCCCAAGGGCGAGGTTGTGCGGGGTGGTCAGCATCGTGACGGCGAAGGTCATCAGCATCACCGAGGTGTCGCTCTTGGGGATGCGACGCAGGTTGCGCAGGCCATTGATGTCAGCGGTGCTGACGGCGATGCTGATCATCACGGCCACCAGGGCCGCCATCGGAATCTGCTTGAGCCAGGGCCCAGCCAGCAGAATCATCGCCAGCAGGCTCACTCCCGAGAACAGGGTGGAAAGTCGCGTGCGACCGCCGTTGTCCACATTCATCACGGACTGACCCACCAGGGCACAGCCGGCCATGCCACCGAACAGGGACGAGACGATGTTGGCGATGCCCTGGCCCCGGGCCTCAACGTTCTTGTTGGTGGTGGTGTCGGTCTTGTCGTCGAGGATGTCCTGGGTCAGGAAGGTTTCCATCAGGCCCACAAGCGAAATCGCCAGGGCCGTTGGCAGCACCAACCCGAGGGTGTCGAGGCTGAAGGGAACGCCGCCGTCACCGAAGGGAAGGCTGAAGGAGGGCAGACCCGCCGGGAGCGTGCCGAGGCTGCTGACCGTGGGAATGTCGAAGCTGAAGCCAACACTGATCGCGGTCAGCACAATGATGGCCACCAGCTGTGAAGGCACCACCCGGGTCAACCGGGGAAGGCCGTAGATGATCACCAGGCCCAGAAGGACCAATCCCCAGACGATGGGGATCTGCCCGCCATGGGGCAGCAACGACGCAGCCCCATGGTCACCATCTCCAGCGTGAAGGTTGAGACCGAGCTGGGGCAGCTGGGCCTGAAAAATCAGCAAGGCAAGCGCATTGACGAAGCCACTCAGCACCCCTTGGGGAACAAAGCGCATCTGGTAAGCGAGACGCAGATAGCCCCAGAGGATCTGCAGCACACCCGTGACCAGCCCGGCCACCATCAGGTACTGAACGCCCAGGCCCGGCCCCCGGGCTTCACCGGTGGCGACAAGACTTGTCATCAACAGCGCGGTTGAACCGGTGGCGGAGGTGATCATGGCCATGCGACCACCAACGACGGCGATGGTCAGCGACAGGCAGAACGCTCCGAACAGACCAACCTTGGGATCCACCCCGGCGATTCCCGAAAAGGCAATGGCCTCAGGAATCATCGCGAACGCCACCACCAGACCCGAGAGCAGATCTTTGCTGGGGTTGGCCAACCACTGATTCACCAGGGTTGGGCTGGATCGTTTGGCCATCAAAGGATGCCGATTAGGGGCGACCGTAAATCAGAGCGACGGCAGGGTGCCTGCTGGATCCAAGCGCTGTTTCAGCTTTCGCAACCCGGGCAACCAGGGGCCGAACGCCGCCTCCAACTCCTTATGATGGAAGGGCAGATGGTCATGAAACTGCGCCAGATGCACACCAGGGCAGACCGACTGAAGGACCTGCCAGACCTCCTTCAACCAGGCGAGGCTGCGCCTCTGGCCGCGGGCATCCCCCGGCGTCCATGCGGCCGTGATCCAGGGTTTCCACTCGGCGTTGCGGTGAACAAACGAGCTGGCCTTGACGGCAACCTGCTGCGTTGCCGCACCCAGCTGCTGACAGGCCAGGCTGCAACCCGCATGGGGACGGTGCTGCAGCAAACGGCATAAATCCGGCATCACGGCCCTCCAGAGCTCAGCAGCTGCCGGCCCCAGCAAGCCAACCACCTCCTTGTGAGATCGCGAAGGCATCGGAGCCGATCCCCGCAAGGGTGGGAGCTGGTGCAACCCTTCGATCTTCTGCGCACCGGCCCAGGGGGCATTGGCAATCCCGAGTATCTGCACCGCGTCAGCCCTCTCCCAATGCCACTGCAGGCTGGTGCTGGCGTTTGACGCTTCAGCCCTGAGCATGAGCTCAGGCAGTTGATGCGGAGACACCACGCATTGCTCCACCCACAGCGGCAGGAGCGGCTGGGTGGCCATGCGCAGCGCACTCACCACCCCCAGAAACGGGGCTGCACCGCAGAGGCCTCTCCACTCCAGCGAACCGGCATCGTCAACCCGAGACAGGGCAAAGGGGCTGCCATCACCCCAGACCCCATGGATCTCGAGCACTTGATCCACAGCAAGCCCCACCTGCCGGCTCAGCGGCCCCATGCCACCCGTGAGCACATAGCCAAGCCCAGGCAGACCCGACAAACCAGCCGCCACGGTTCGGTCGTGGGGGAGCAAAGCCTCCAGCACGTCTCCCATGCGGCCGCCCGCTCCAATCCAGACCGACTGATCCGCGGGTTGCCACTCCACACGTTGGAAATGGGTTTGCAGATCCAGGGTCCAATGGTCAACCACGGCGGCCCGAGATGTGGTGCCCCCGCCACAGAGACGCAGCGGCCGGGGACCGGACCAGTTCTGGACCAAGGCCGCCAACTCCGCTGGTCGAGGGGAGACCAGACCGGATCGCCTCGCATCAGCCGCCTGCGCGTTGAAGAAAACGGGACGGTCTGAATCCATTGCGATGCGACCGATATCGTCAAACCATTGGAACAGCAGAGCGACCTTTTGGCCGAACAGCACGCGGAAACCGGCAACGAGCGTCTTGGCGTTCTGATCTGCGGCCACGGGAGTCGCAACCGACTGGCCGTTGAAGAGTTCGCCCAGATGGTGGACGCCCTACGGCCTCGGCTGGCACCGATGCCGGTGGAACACGGCTACCTGGAATTTGCCCGCCCCATCCTTCGGGATGGTCTTGAAGCACTCCGCGAGAAAGGCGTCACCAAGGTGCTGGCCATTCCCGCCATGCTTTTCGCAGCCGGGCATGCCAAGAACGACATCCCTTCTGTTCTGAACACGTACACGGCCGAAACGGGGTTACAGATCGATTACGGCCGGGAGCTGGGGGTGGACCGGTTGATGGTGTCGGCCGCCGGGGCTCGCGTTCAGGAGTGCCTGGATGCGGCGAAGCACGACGTTCCCCTGGCCGAAACTCTGTTGGTGGTGGTGGGCCGAGGCTCCTCGGATCCAGACGCCAACTCCAACGTGGCCAAGGTGACGCGGCTGCTGGTGGAAGGATTTGGTTTCGGCTGGGGAGAAACGGTGTATTCCGGCGTGACCTTCCCCCTGGTGGAACCGGGGCTGCGTCACGCCGTGAAACTGGGCTTCCGCCGGGTGGTGGTGGTGCCCTATTTCCTCTTTTCAGGGGTTCTGGTGAGCCGAATCCGCCAACACACCGGGCTGGTGGCTGCCGATCACCCCGAGGTGGAGTTTCTCTCTGCGGGCTATCTGGGCGACCACACCCTGGTGGTGGACACCTTCAAGGAACGGGTCGAGGAGGTGTTGCGGGGGGACACCGCCATGAACTGCTCGCTCTGCAAGTACCGCGCCCAGGTGCTGGGCTTCGAACAGGACGTGGGACGTGCCCAGGAAAGCCATCACCACGATGTGGAGGGCCTTGCGGAAAGCTGCACGCTCTGCGAACTGGAGTGCACGGGTGCCTGCCAACCCGACGGCATCCCGATTAGCCATGACCACAGCCACCCTTCAGATCACAGCCACGGCTCAGACCACAGCCATGACCACCATCACCCCCCTTATCCCCACGCCGACCATCCCCTGGGCCCTACCACGTTGAAGCGCAACAACAGCGCGCCTAAAGATTGATTCCATGGATCCAAAGAGAACCTGCTGACGGCTTGCCGCCAATGACACGGTTCTCGAAAGCGACAGCAGCGACGGAGCAAAGATCAGGTTTTCTTATCGAAATTGCTTCGCCAAGGTTCGCCCCCTTTTTCCACACAAAAAACCGCCGCTTTCCACAGGCCGAAGTTGCCTTGCCGGCTGTGACGGTCAGCCTGTGAATTTCCGAGGGAACCGTGCCACCGGGTTGACAGACCGCCTATCCGGCCTAACTCAACCCAGCTTCGGCATTTTCCTTGCGCTCAAACCCAGTTACAGACTGCTGTCTCATCTCGTCTCACCTGCAATTCAACAAATGGCGACGGCTTTGACGCAAGCCCCGGTTGTGTGGCTTTCTTGGTGGGCGTTGGACAGGGACAAGCTGGACGGAATGGATCGAAATCACCTCGAGCGATGCCATGAAATGGGGACCACGGAGGGCGGAAGAGCCTCACAAGTCAGCTACGTGAGCCTGGAAACGGAAATCCCCGAGGTGCTCTATCGAGGCATGAAGGATTTCATCGGGGAGCACCCCAGCTGGGACCAATACCGCGTGATGAGTTCTGCTCTCGCCCACTTCCTGTTTCAGAACGGCTGTGACGACCGCGCTGTGACCGAGCGCTATCTCGACGATCTGTTCATCCGCCCCGACCACTGAGGGCCAGCAGGCAGGCGCGACGGCTCAGGGCCATCATCGTCAGCGTTGGGCTCTGCCAGGCCGACGTGGGCCAACAGGCACCATCCACCACAAGAACGTTGGGAGCACGCCAAAGACGGTTGGAGGAATCAACCACGCTGCTGGTTTCGCTCGACCCCATCGCAGCGCCTCCCACCTCATGGATGTAGTACCCCGGGGGGGGTGCACCTTCAGACAGTGCAACAGCACCCCCCAGGAAAGGTTCAACCAAGGGGAGGTGGAAGAGGTCTTGGATCGATTTGGCTTCGCCTCCGGCGGCAGCGATGCAGGCCTGGATCGAGGTACGCATGTGCCTGACCATGGCCAATTCATTGCTGCTCCAACGGCAGGCAATCGAGGGAACACGCACACCCCAGCGATCCGTGCGCTCACTCAGGGTCACCCTGTTGTCAGCCCTGGGAAGAACTTCGCCATGACCAATCAGAAACCCGGTGATGCTTGAAGGGCGACGCCGTAACCATCGCGGCGGATCAAACCGTCCAATGCCACCCCAGAGGCCATAGCCGCCCTGAAAATCAGCCGATGGCAGGTGTCGGCCAAACGGAACGAAAAAACTTCCAGCGCCCGTGAGCATGGGCTGTTCCTCCTGAACAGGCTCGGGGAAGGCAAAAAACTGCGATGTGGAGACATGGTCCATCAAGCGTGTGCCCAGTCGTCCTGAAGGGTCGTCCAAACCGTTGCTTTGTTCGCCACGACGGGAGCGCAACAGGATGGAGACGGTCTGAATCGTGGAAGCGGCCAGGACCACGAGATCCGCCTTCAACTCCCTGCGGTTGCCGTTGGATTGGTCAACGGCAACCACACCAATGGCTTTGTCTCCACCGGCATCCATCAAGAGATGCTCCACCAGATGCGCAGAGAGCAGCTGGGTGCGTCCTGTGGCCATGGCGCGAGGAAGGCTGCTGCCGCGACTGCTGGAGCGGGGCCAGGCGGGATCTTCTCCCTGCGGTGCCGGACCAAACCCCCTCGAGGGGATCACCGGATAGCCCAACCGTTGCTGCACAGCTTCAGCAAAACGGTGTTCCGCCGGCGTCGCCGCCAGAGCCGGTTGCGTTTCACCGTCCGGCAGATGCTGCAAACCATCGCGCCCACCATGAACGCCCAGCCAGCGCTCCAGTTCGGAGTAGTGCGGTGTCAGCTCACCGCTGCGCAACGGCCAACGGACCTGTTCACCCTCCACATCCACACCGCCAAGATCCTCATCCGAGAGACGCAGGGTGATGCCACCCCAGGTGAGGCTGCGGCCGCCAACCTGCAGGCCTCGCGTCCACAGAAACGGCTGATCCGCCGGGTGCTCATAGGGATGCAGACGCTCGTCGGCATACAGACGAGGGTTGGCTTTCCAGTAGCCGGGATGCTGGGACTGCTGGCGATGGCTGCCGCTGGTCAGGCCCACGATCCGACGCAGCAGATTTCCCGGTTCAGCCCCGAAGGCTTGTGTGCTGTTGAGGTCAGGTCCTGCCTCCACCACAAGCACCCGAGCTCCTGCTTCAGCCAGGGTCATGGCGGCCACGCCGCCACTCGCTCCCGAGCCAACAACAATGGCGTCCCAGGGGCCATCGCAGTTCATGGAGCGACTGCTCATGGGGGTACGACAGACAAAAAAAAATCTCCCGAAAGGGAGATTATTGATTCAATCAGATTTGGTGGCGGGGGGGAGATTTGAACTCCCGACCTTCGGGTTATGAGCCCGACGAGCTACCAGACTGCTCTACCCCGCGTCGACCCAAAAATCATACATGTCGGTGTCGCAGGTGACAGCAAAGTCACGACTGCAAGGCACCGGACACGCTGAGCTTGACGCTCGGGTTCACGACCAGCACCTGCTCATCGAGCTCGTCTAGCCCCATGGGTGTGAGCCACTCGAGTTGACGCAACAGATGCAGGGCAACCGCTTGCTTGGCACGACGGGAGCCGTCTTCCACCTTGATGGCTACTCCAAGACCTTCACCCACGCGGCTGAGGCATTGAATGCCCTCTGCACCGCCCTTGCTCAGGACCTGACCGTGGCTGCGCCGCATCAGCTCGGTGTCGAAACGACCCTCACCAGCCACAAGGTCGGGCTGACTCAGCATCGCCCGACTGATCTGCTCGAGTTCGGCATGTTGTGAGGCACCGAGGTGGGCATAGAGCAAGGCCATCTGAGCCAACTGCAACACCAGGGTGGGAGCGCCACAGTCATCCCGCTCGGCAACCAATTCCTCCGCAGGCAAGCCGATCAGTTCAGCGACCCTGCGCTTCACTTCGACCTGGAGAGGGTGGTCCTGCTGGAGATAGGTCTCGATCGGCCAGCCCATCTTTCGGCTGGTGGCCAGGAAGGCAGCGTGCTTTCCGGAACAGTTGTGCTGAAGCGGACTGTCAGCCCCATTCGGCACAGGGCATTGAAGTGAAGCGCTGTCCAACTCCGCTTTCCAGAGCAACCGGAAGGCTTCCCGGGCGTGGGCATTGGTGCCCGCATGGGAGGCGCAGCTGATGGCGATGCCCCGTTCATCAACATCCAGTTGGTCGGCGGTTCCACTGCTGAGAAACGGCAGGGCCTGAAAGGGCTTCAGAGCCGAACGAATGAAACTTTCCAAGCCGGGGTTTCCTGCCGACATCAACACCCGTCCTCGGCCGTCACAAACCACGGCATGAACGCGATGCACCGATTCCGTGATCGATCCGCGCCGCAAACAGACCTCAAGGGGGGCTGACCCGGTCCGGGCTGCAGGGCTGAAGCCCGAGGGCAAAGTCATCGGAACCCCGATTGGTTCAGAGAGCCTGACAGAGACTGGCACCGGCCAGCATCAAACCCGCTGAGGTAGCCATGGCCCGTCCCAGACGACCCAGGATCGGACGAACCTCATGGCGGGCCACCAGCAGGTCGCGTTCCCGCCAAGACAGAGGCTTTTCCCAGGTCTGACCGTCGTACCAGCCGGATTCCTCGTAGTCGACGGACTCACGCAGAAGCCGTTGCATGACGTAAGTCCAGCCCAGCCATTGCCGCACCAGCAACAGCAGGGGAAGCACAAGAGCGGCCACAGCGGCTGCGACCAGGAGCCGGGGCGGATCCTGCTTCAAGGTCCAACTCCCACTGGCGATCAGGCTGCACACCGGCAACATCAGCAGCCAGAAGCCTGCAAGGCGTTGGCTCAGGCGAGGTTCCTGACCCGCTGGCCAGGAGAAGAACCATGACTTGCAGAGCTGTTGAAACTCCTCAAGAGGCCGCTGCTCCGGTGGAACGGGGCAGGACACCGCTTCTGGCATGGATCAAGCGGCTACTTCACCGACGGTAAGAAGGTTCGGCTTTCGCCGTGACTCCAGAACGCCTCAAGGTCGTAGTAGCCGCGCTCATCGGGCATCAGCACGTGAACGATCACATCGCCGTAATCAAGAAGCGCCCAGCGCCCCTCATTCAGCCCTTCCTTGCGCAAGGGGAGCAGGTCTGCCTCAGTTTCCAGGCGGTCTTCAACCGACCGGGCAATGGCACGCACCTGAACGTCGGACTGACCGCCTGCGATCACCATCCAATCCGCCAGGCTGGACACCTCATCCACACGAATCAGACGGATGTCGGTGGCCTTGCGGTCATCGCAGGCATCGGCCACCAGTTCAGCAAGCTTTTCGCTATCCATAAACGTTCTCGCTGGTAACGGAGCTGCGTGAGCCCTCCTGTTGGGCCATTTCAGCTCTGGCCTTGCTGGCACTCTTGCGCAGCGCCTCAAGCCGGTCTTCGTAATAGCTGCGGCGGCGCTTCTTGCGGGTCTTTTCGACCAGCTCCTTCAACGCGCCCCCAAGACTGCGATAGGCATTCGGCACGCTGTAACCAAATCGGCAGGCCAGATCGATGGCGCGCTCGTCTGCACTGATGGCGTCCTGCAGGCGTTTTTCGGAATTGTTCTTCAGGTAAAGCCGATACCCCGCAAAACCGGAGAGGCCCAGGGCCATCAACAGCAGCAGGCCGTCCTGAACCCACAATTCACCGATGGCACCTCCGAGACCGATGGCCAGAGCAGCCATCTCCCAACCGTCCCGGGGAATTGTGTCGTTCTGGATCCGACCAACTTCATGCCAAAACAGCAAATTGCGGTGATCCAACGCCAGGGCATCCCATTCGTCGAGATCCACCTGGATCTCCACTTCATCCCGGCCGATTTCCTCAAGGGTGATCAATGGAGGATCGACTGCAGCAGCTGATTCCACAAACACCCAGCTCTGCATTTCCGGTGGCAGCAGCCCCTTCAGGCGCTGGAGCTCACTCATTGCAACTCTGGTGCTGATCTCCCTTCACCGTAGCGAGGCCAAGTCCCCCAGTTGGGGCGAGGCCGCGTGAGAGGCTTGATCTGTTTGGCCAAGGACGATTTCACATGCCGAGGCGGTCTGATCTGCGTCGCATTCTCCTGCTGGGATCTGGTCCGATCGTGATCGGCCAGGCCTGTGAGTTCGATTACTCCGGAACCCAGGCCTGCAAAGCCCTCAGATCCGAGGGATATGAAGTCATCCTGATCAACTCCAATCCGGCGTCGATCATGACCGACCCGGAAATGGCCGATCGCACCTACATCGAGCCGCTCACGCCGGACGTGGTGACACGGGTGATCGAGCAGGAGCGCCCGGATGCTCTGCTGCCGACCATGGGAGGGCAGACCGCCCTCAACCTGGCGGTCACCCTGGCGGAAAACGGCACCCTCGATCGCTTTGGCGTTGAGTTGATCGGTGCCGATCTCAAAGCGATCCAGAAAGCGGAAGACCGTCTGCTGTTCAAGCAGGCCATGGAGCGCATCGGGGTGAAGGTCTGCCCTTCGGGCATCGCCTCATCTCAAGAAGAAGCTGAAGCCGTCGGGGCCGCGATCGGAAGCTTCCCCCGGATCATCCGGCCCGCCTTCACGCTGGGGGGAAGTGGCGGGGGCATTGCCTACAACCCCGAGGAATACGCAGCAATCTGCAAGAGCGGGCTTGAAGCGAGTCCGGTGTCTCAGATTCTGATCGAGCAATCGCTTCTGGGCTGGAAGGAATTCGAGCTTGAGGTGATGCGTGATCTGGCGGACAACGTCGTGATCGTCTGCAGCATCGAAAACCTCGATCCCATGGGGGTGCACACCGGGGATTCGATCACGGTGGCTCCGGCCCAGACCCTCACGGATCGGGAATACCAACGGTTGCGCGACCAATCGATCGCCATCATTCGGGAGATCGGTGTCGCGACGGGCGGCAGCAACATCCAGTTCGCGATCAATCCCGACAACGGCGACGTCGTGGTGATCGAGATGAATCCCAGGGTGAGCCGATCGTCGGCCTTGGCCAGCAAGGCCACCGGCTTCCCGATCGCCAAGATCGCCGCTCGCCTCGCCGTCGGTTACACCCTCGACGAAATCCTCAACGACATCACCGGCAAGACGCCTGCCTGCTTCGAACCGACGATCGATTACGTCGTCACCAAAATTCCACGCTTCGCCTTCGAAAAATTCCGAGGCAGTCCGGCGATGCTCACCACCTCAATGAAATCGGTGGGGGAAGCGATGGCCATCGGCCGTTGTTTCGAAGAGTCGTTCCAGAAAGCCATGCGTTCCCTGGAAACCGGATTCTCGGGCTGGGGAGGCGACCGGGAGGAACCGGAACTCACGGATGCTGAGCTGGATCGTCAGCTGAGGACCCCCTCTCCGGAGCGCATCCTCAGCGTGCGAACGGCGATGGTGTGCGGACGCAGCGATGAGGAGATTCATCGGATCAGCAGGATTGACCCCTGGTTCCTGGCCAAACTGCGGCGGATCATTGAGGCGGAGGCCAGGCTGATCAAGGGCAAAAGCCTGGATCAACTGGATGCCGACAGCTTGTTTGAGGCCAAGCAGCTGGGTTTTTCAGACCGACAGATCGCCTGGCACACCAAAAGCGACGAATTGTCGGTGCGTCAGCGGCGCCATCAGCTTGATGTTCGCGCCGTCTTCAAAACCGTCGACACCTGCGCAGCGGAGTTCGCTTCCTCCACTCCTTATCACTATTCGACCTACGAGCGTCCCTTGCAGACCCTGCAGGCCGACGGATCCCTCAAGCCCCTTCACGCTTCATCCGAGGTGAGTCGTCGTGAGGACAGCCGCAAGATGATGATCCTCGGCGGTGGACCCAACCGAATCGGGCAGGGCATCGAATTCGACTACTGCTGCTGCCATGCCTCCTTTGCCGGGCAGGATCAAGGGATCACCACGGTGATGGTGAACAGCAATCCGGAAACGGTGTCCACCGATTACGACACCAGCGACAGCCTCTACTTCGAACCGCTCACCCTGGAGGACGTTCTCAATGTGATCGAAGCGGAGCGTCCCGATGGCGTGGTGGTCCAATTCGGTGGACAAACGCCTTTGAAACTCGCCATTCCTCTGCTGCGCTGGCTGGACAGCGATGAGGGGCGCGCCACGGGCACCAGCATCTGGGGCACCTCCCCTGAATCGATCGACCGGGCCGAAGACCGCGAGCAGTTCGAAGCCATCCTCCGCGATCTGAACATCCGCCAACCCCGCAACGGCTTGGCACGCAGCGAAGAGGAAGCACGCGCCGTGGCCACACGAGTGGGCTACCCGGTCGTCGTGCGTCCCTCTTACGTCCTGGGCGGACGGGCCATGGAAGTGGTGTTCGACGAAGAGGAACTCAACCGCTACATGCGCGAAGCCGTACAGGTGGAGCCCGACCATCCGGTGCTGATTGACCAGTACCTCGAAAACGCTGTTGAGGTGGACGTGGACGCCCTCTGCGATCACACCGGTGCTGTAATCGTGGGTGGGCTGATGGAGCACATCGAACCGGCTGGAATCCATTCCGGCGACTCAGCCTGCTGCTTACCTTCGGTTTCCCTGGGCGAGGCGGCACTGAACACGATTCGCGACTGGAGTCGCTCCCTGGCGCAAACGCTCGAGGTGCGGGGTCTGATCAACCTCCAGTTCGCCGTGCAGCGCAACACCGATAGCTCGGAAGTGGTTTACATCATCGAAGCCAACCCCCGCGCCTCCAGGACGGTCCCCTTCGTTGCCAAGGCCACAGGTCAACCTCTCGCTCGCCTGGCAACCCGACTGATGGCGGGCGAAACCCTGGCCGAGAGCGGCATGACCAACGAGCCGAAGCCGCCGCTTCAGTCGATCAAGGAGGCGGTGCTGCCGTTCCGGCGCTTCCCGGGGGCCGACACGGTGCTGGGGCCGGAAATGCGCTCCACGGGAGAGGTGATGGGATCCGCCGACAGTTTCGGCATGGCCTATGCCAAGGCTGAGCTCGGTGCTGGAGAAGCGCTGCCCACCCAGGGGACGGTGTTCCTTTCCACCCACGACCGCGACAAGCAGGCGCTGGTGCCCATCGCCGCTCGGCTGATCGAACTCGGGTTCGATGTGACGGCCACATCAGGCACGGCTCAGGCGCTCGCCAACGCGGGATTGAAGGTGCAATCGGTGCTCAAGGTGCACGAGGGGCGCCCCAACATCGAGGATCAGATCCGCTCCAATCAGGTGCAGTTGGTGATCAACACACCGATTGGCCGCCAAGCTGCCCATGACGACAAATACCTGCGTCGGGCAGCGCTCGATTACGCCGTTCCAACGGTGACGACCCTCGCGGGAGCACGGGCAGCGGTGGAGGCGATCTCGGCGCTCCAGCAACAGCCGAGGCTCAGCATCCATGCCCTGCAGGACGTGCACGCCATGCAGCGTTAGGCCACCGGTAGGGTTGCGGGAGCCACCTCAACGCTGTGACAGCCTCCGTTCCCGTTAAGCCTGGAAGCGATCTGCGTGATGACTTCCGTCGCGCCTATGAGAACCGCTATACCTGGGCGCCTGAATTCTCCGGCTATCGCGGCCGCTGCATCTGGCAACAGGGCGATCAACGGGTCGAGGGCACCTTTGAGATCGGTGCCGATCTCAAAGCCAAAGTGGACGGCATTGAAAACGAAGAGATCCTCAAGGCGGTGAATTCCCAGCTCTGGGAAGTCGCGATCCATCGCGTGCGTCGCAGCTTCGAGCAGACCCACGGTGAGAACACCTTCACCGCCGGTGACACCAACGAAGTAGGAACCGAAGTGCTCGTCGGCGGCAAGGGAGCCGGGGACAAATACCGCATCAAAGATGACGTGGTGACCATGGTTCACCGCCACATCCACGGCACCGTCGTGACCATCTACACCACCGATGTCACCGACACGGGTGCGGGCTACCTCAGCCACACCTACACCAGTCAGTACGCCGACCCGGCAACGGGAGAAGCCCGGGGCGGCCGCAGCAGCTTCAAAGACAGCTTTGCTGCTCTTCCTGGAGATGGCCCCTGGGTGCTGACCGAGCGGGTCGTGACCACCGAAGCCCATGGCGATACCCCCGCCGGCAGCCAGACCTTCCGTTTTGAAGATCTCGAATCGCTCTGAGTTGATTGCCGGTGCAAGCCGGCTATGAGACCATCCGCCCAAACCTGTTGAAAGGCATGGGCGGAGTCGAGTCGACCATTCAGGCCATCAATGGCCCGATCAACAGCATCGTCTGGGGATGGCCCACCGTTCTTTTGATTGCCGCGACGGGCATTCTTCTAATGGTGGGCCTGCGGTTCATTCCGCTACAACGGCTGGGCTATGGCATCTCGATGATGCTGCGGCCGGCTCCATCACAAACGGAAGGGGAGATCACCCCCTTCCAAGCGCTGATGACGTCGTTGTCGGCCACGATTGGCACGGGAAACATTGCCGGTGTGGCGGGGGCCATCGCCGTTGGTGGACCTGGTGCCGTCTTTTGGATGTGGATCATCGCGATCTTCGGCATCGCAACCAAGTACGCCGAAGCGGTGCTCGCGGTTCAGTTCCGCGAAACCGATGGAGACGGCAACCACGTGGGTGGGCCGATGTACTACATCCGCAACGGACTCGGCAGCGGCTGGAGCTGGATGGCCGGCCTGTTTGCCCTCTTCGGCATGTTGGCGGGCTTCGGCATCGGCAATGGGGTGCAGGCTTTTGAGGTGTCGTCTGCCTTGAGCCTGATCGGCATCCCGAAGCTGGCGACCGGAGTCGTATTGGCAGCCCTGGTTTTCGCTGTCGTGATCGGGGGCATCAAGCGCATCGCCCAGGCGGCCTCCGCCATTGTTCCGTTGATGTCGATCCTCTACATCGCTGCCTGCCTGCTGGTGTTGCTGGCCAATCTGGGCAGCGTGCCTGAAGCCTTCGCCACGATTTTCTCCAACGCCTTCACTGGCCAAGCCGCAGCCGGTGGGGCCCTCGGTCAGGTGGTGCTGATGGGCTTCAAGCGGGGCATCTTCTCCAATGAAGCGGGCCTGGGCAGTGCTCCGATCGCCCACGCGGCTGCCAAAACCGATGATCCCGTTCGCCAGGGCACGGTGGCCATGCTGGGCACCTTCATCGACACCCTGATCATCTGCACGATGACTGCCCTGGTGATCATCACCACCAAAGCCAACCTGATCCTCGATGCAGCCGGCGGCAAACTCAGCGGCGCAGACCTCTCCATCGCTGCCTTCAACACCGGCATCGCCGGTAGCGGCGTGGTGGTCACCCTGGGATTGGTGGTCTTCGCCTTCACCACCATTCTCGGCTGGAGCTTCTACGGCGAGCGCTGCACCACTTATTTATTCGGTGAGTCGGCCGTGATGCCCTTCCGCCTGGTTTGGGTTGCTGTTGTCGTGATTGGCGCAGTGGCTGGCGATCGCGGCGTGATCTGGTCGATTGCCGACACGCTGAACGGCCTTATGGCTCTACCCAACCTTGTGGCTTTGATCCTGCTTTCAGGAACGGTGTTCAAACTCACCAAGGCCTACAGCTTCAGCGACTGAGCACAACGAAGAGCACTAAAAAAGGGGGGCTGTTGAGCCCCCCTTTTTTGTTGGCAGTCAATCAACCCTGATCGGGCAAAGGAGTCACAAACTTGAGCTTTTCATTGAGCTGTGTGGCCAAGCTCTGACGACCCACCGCCAGAACCTTGAGGGTGTCTTCGTGCATCCGCAGTTGAGCGTCGGCAACTTGCATACCACGCACAAGCTCCTTGAGCTCATCAGGAAGCGTATTGAGGTCGTAGCGCTTGCCCTCAAAGGTCAAGATAGGGTTCTGGGCTGCGGAATCAGTCATCGTTCATCGCCGGGATAGCGGTGTACCGGCGGCCAGATCGTAAAGGGATTCAGGACTTCTGCCGATCTCGAATGAACTGCCGTTCGCACAATTCGCGGTAACGCCCACCACGCTGCATCAATTCGTCGTGGGTTCCTCGATCGACAACAGCGCCTTTCTCCAGGACAACAATCCGATCAGCCTCCTGCACCGTCGCCAGACGATGGGCGATCACCAACACGGTTCGTCCCTTCATCGCCTGCTTCAGTCCGAGTTGCACCGCCGCCTCGGCTTCAGCATCAAGGGCACTGGTGGCTTCATCCAGCAGCAACAGCGCTGGATTGCCCAGCACCGCCCGGGCTATGGCGATCCGCTGCAGCTGGCCACCGGAAACATTGGTTCCCCGTTCTTCGAGCTGGGTGTTATACCCCTGGGGTAAGGCACGGATGAAATCATCCGCATTGGCCAACCGCGCCGCATCGCGCACCTCGTCATCCATCGCACGACGGCCGAACCGAATCGCTTCGGCAATGGTTCCTGAAAACACGGTTGTGCGCTGCGGAACCAGGGCCACCTGCTGACGCAGCTGACGGGCGCGCATCAAGCTGATGTCGGTGCCGTCGAGGCGGATCTCGCCCTGTTGCGCCGTGTTGAACCGGAGCAAAAGCGACAGCAGGGTGCTTTTACCCGCACCGGAGGGGCCAACGATGGCCAGCACCTGGCCCGCATCCACCCGCAGATTCAGCTGACGCAACACCGGCTGGGCTGGGTCATAGCCAAAGCTCACCTGGTCAAAGACCAGATCACCCTCAAGTGCACCGATGGCTTGCGCCTCAGCTGGATCCGCAGCCTCCTGAGGCTCGCGCTCGATCTCCCGCAGACGTCGCAGGGACGCCTGACCCTGCTGAAATTCGTTGAAGTTGTTGGTGACGTGGGCAATGGGATCGATCAGCACGATCAGCCCTGTCAGGTAGCTGCTCAGCCCGGCAATACTCAGATCACCGCTCTGGATTCGCCAGGCTCCGAGGGCCAGCACGGCAAACAGACCCACCACCTCGATGATGCCCACCACCGGATGCTGGAGCGCCACGAGGCTGTAGGTGCGGTGGCGGGCCTGCCGGTGTTGATCGATTTCCGTCTCGAAACGGTCCTGCAGCCAGGGTTCGGCGGCAAAAGCACGCACCAGGGGCAAACCTTCGATGGCCTCACCCAGCAGACCGGCCAGTTCGCTCACCTTTTTCTGACTGCGTTCCGTGGCCGCCATCACGCGAGCACCAAACAGGCTGATCAGCCAGACGATCACCGGCGCCAGCAGCAGGATGGCCAGCGTCAGTTTCCAGTCGAGCCAGAGCATCATCCCCAGCACCGCAACGAGCTGAAGAACGCTGGGGACCGTGTCGTGAATGGTCTTGTAAAGCACCTCGCTGACGCGATCGGCGTCTTCGGTGAAGCGGTAGGTGAGATCACCGGCCGAAAGCTTCTCCAGTGCCCCCAGCTCAACGGTCTGCAGGCGGCGGAACAGATCACGCCGTAAGTCCTGGCTCACCAGCAATGCAGGCCCGGCAAGAAGCGAGTCCTGACCGAATTGAGCGATCTTCTGAACAGCAAAGATCAGCAACGCCAGCCCGATCAGCTGAAGCACCCGAGCCAGATCACCTGAGCCCAGCGCGGGAAACAAGTCTCCGGCCAGCTGCACGAGCAATGGAAAGCTGCCCACGTAAATCGCCATGCAGCAGCCCCCCCAGAGCAGTTCCCGCAGGTGGGGGCGAAGCAACGGCAGCAGCCGGCGAAAACCGGCCTGGGATGGGGTCAGCATCGCGGCACAGTATCAATGGTGAGCTCAAAACTCTGCCCAATGAAGCTGGATCAGTTCCTGAAATGGAAGGGTTGGGTCTCCACCGGCGGTGAAGCGAAGCAACGCATCCAGATGGGTGAAGTGGAGGTCAATGGAAGCGTTGAAACCCGTCGGGGCCGTCAGCTTTCCGCGGGAGATCGGGTTGTGCTTGCTGGGGAGGAGTCCGTTGTCGGCAGCGAAAACGCGACCGGGCCGTAAGTTGGCTGCCACATTCCATGGGGAAGCAAGGCGTGCGCAGACCGGTGATCGCTGGCAACTGGAAGATGCACATGACCTGTGCCCAGTCGCGGGAGTTCATGGAAGCCTTCCTGCCATTGGTTGCGGACACCCCTGACGACCGCGACCTGGTGCTGGCACCACCCTTCACGGCCCTGTCGACGATGGCGGAGCTCAGCCAGAACTCCCGGGTCTGTCTGTCGAGCCAGAACGTGCACTGGGAAGGCCAGGGAGCCTTCACCGGGGAGATCTCCCCAGCCATGCTCAAGGAGCACGGGGTGACCCACACGATCGTGGGCCACAGCGAACCGCGGAAATACTTCAGTGAAAGCGACGAACAGATCAACCACCGGGCCAGGTCATCCCAGGCCAACGGTCTGATTCCGATCGTTTGCGTTGGCGAAAGCGATGAGCAGCGCGAGCGGGGCGAAGCTGAACGGGTGATCCGCCGTCAGATCGAGCAGGGCCTGGAGGGTCTCGATGCCGAGAAACTGGTGGTGGCCTACGAACCGATCTGGGCGATTGGCACTGGCAAGACCTGCGCAGCCGAAGAAGCCAACCGCATCTGTGGTCTGATCCGTAGCTGGGTGGGCTCCCCCGATCTGGTGATTCAGTACGGCGGCTCCGTCAAACCCAGCAACATTGATGAGTTGATGGGCATGAGCGATATCGACGGGGTGCTGGTGGGGGGTGCTTCCTTGGAGCCCGAAAGCTTTGGACGGATTGCCAACTACCAAGCTGCCTGATTCAGGCGGCTGGCCTCAGGGTTGGGGGCAACGCACAGCCGTGATGGGGGTGATCAACGTCACCCCCGATTCCTTCAGCGATGGGGGACGATTCCTGGCCAGTGAACGAGCCCTGGCTGAGGCCCAGCGGCAACTCAACAAGGGTGCAGACGTCTTGGATCTGGGTGCGCAAAGCACCCGGCCTGGGGCGGAGGAGGTTGGCGCTGAAGAGGAGCTGAGACGGCTGCTACCAGCGCTGAACACCATCCGGCAGCACTGCCCTGATGCCCTGATCTCCATCGACACGTTTCTGGCGCCGGTGGCCGCCAAAGCACTAGAAGCAGGGGCCAACTGGATCAATGATGTGAGCGGTGGCCGGCGGGATCCCGATCTGCTGCGGGTGGTCGCCGATGCGGGCTGTCCGGTGGTGCTGATGCACAGCCGCGGTGACAGCCAAACCATGGATCAGCTCACGACCTATGCCGATGTCGTGGCAGATGTGAAAGCGGCGTTGCTGGAGCGCAGTGAAGCTGCGATTCAAGCCGGCGTTGATGAAAGCCAAATCATCTGGGATCCGGGTCTCGGCTTTGCCAAGACCCACGAGCAGAACCTGCAGATGCTGCGGGATCTGGAACAACTCACAGCAGGACCGCGACCGGTACTGATCGGCCCTTCGCGCAAACGCTTCATCGGTGCGGTTCTGGATGAACCCAGACCCAAAGCGCGTCTCTGGGGAACTGCTGCCGTGGCCTGCCGCTGCGCCCAGGCGGGTGCTGCCGTGCTGCGGGTGCACGATGTGGGGCCCATCAGCCAGACGCTGCGCATGGCGGCCGCCCTCTGGTGATTTCCACGATCTTTGTTCAGATCGCGGCCTACAGGGATCCGGATCTCCCGGCCACACTGCACAACCTGATCGAGCGGGCTGCCAAGCCAGAGCGCCTGCGCTTCGGCATCTACCTGCAACTGGCGGCTGATGACCCGCCCCACTGGGGAACAAGCGCATTTCCGGATCATCCACAGCTGGAGGTCATCCGGTTCGATGCCGCGGAAAGCCGCGGAGCCTGCTGGGCCCGTCGACAAGCTCAGGGTGTTTACGGCGGGGAAGACTTTCTGCTGCAGATCGACAGCCACATGCGGGCCGTGGAGCACTGGGATGAGCTGCTTCTGAAAACCTGGAAGGAATGCAGCGATGCGCGTGCCGTTCTCAGTATTTACCCGAACGGCTTTCAACAGCCGTGCCGTTTGCAGACATCAACCCTGCCTGTGACGGCAGCCGCCGGTTTCAACTTCCAGAAAAACAACCTGATCGCCCCATCCCCGGGGCGTTTATCGCCGGAGGCTTCCTGTTCGGCCCTGGCTCAATCGTGAGCGAAGTGCCCTACGACCCCGAGCTTTACTTCTATGGGGAAGAGATTGCCATGTCGGCACGACTCTGGAAGTCGGGTTTCAACATCTACGCCCCGAATCGCCTGCTGCTGTTTCATCTCTACAAGACAGAACAAACAGATCAAGAGCATGCAGCCACCCATTGGGGCGATCACAGCAATTGGCACCATTACAACCTTTGCGCACTCAAACGCGTACACACACTGCTTGGAAGTCTCAACAATGCGCCGGCATCAATCCGCTGCTTCAATGATCAGCCTGGAGAACTTAAACCCTTCGGATTAGGGAGAAAACGCAGCCTATCGATGTATCAACAATGGGCTGGAATTGATTTCAAAACGGCAGAGATCAGCCGAGCCGCAAGAGATGCAGAATTCAAGGCCCTGAAAGCCTGAGTTGCCCATCATTCATCGCCAACAAAAAGCCAGAGCCCGGTAGGAACTCTGGCTTTGATGTTCAACACTTGGTCGACAATCAGTCGGTGACAACACCCTCAATCCGATCCTCAACCTCCTGGTACAGCTCCTGAAGCTGCTCGATGTTCTCATCCGAGGTCTCCCAATATCCGCGGCCATGCACCTCAAGCAGGGTGCCCACGATCTGACGGAAGCTGTTGGGGTTGAGTTCCAGCAGACGCTTGCGCATCTCAGGATCGTTGATGAAGGTTTCGTTGGCTTCTTCGTAGACGAAGTTGTCAACGGCACCGCTGGTGGCACTCCAACCCAGGGTGAAGTTGAGCCGCTTGGCTACCTCACGCACACCCTCGTAGCCGGAGTCGAGCATGCCTTCGTACCACTTGGGATTCAGCAGCTTGGTGCGTGAATCCAGGCGGATGGTTTCACTCAGCGAACGCACCTGCGCGTTGGCCGTTGTGGTGTCGGCGATGTAGCTGGTGGGAGCTTTGCCGTCATCACGCAGGCCAGCGATCAACTTGGTGGGATCGGAGTCGAAGTAGTGGCTCACATCGGTAAGGGAGATCTCAGCCGAATCGAGGTTCTGGAAGGTGACATCCGCAGTCTTCATCACGTTCTCGAACACCTCCCGCTTCTGATTCATCTCACCGGGGTTATCGGCATTGAAGGCGAAGGTCTTGCGGGAGAGGTACATCTCCTGCAGCTCACCTTCCTCCTCCCAGGTGCTGTTCTCCACTGCGAGGTTCACGTTGGAGCTATAGCTACCGCTGGCATTGGAGAACACCCGGCAGGCCGCATCACGCAGGCTCGTGCCTTCTTTCTCCGCCTGCTCGAGGGCGTGCTTGCGAACGAAGTTTTGCTCCAGAGGCTCGTCGGCCTCTGCAGCCATCTTCACGGCCTGATCGATCAGAGCCATCTGGTTGATGAACAGATCGCGGAACACACCGGAGCAGTTCACCACCACATCAACGCGGGGGCGGCCGAGTTCTTCCAGGGGAATCAACTCAAGCTTGTTGACCCGACCCACGGAGTCCGGCATCGGCTTGACGCCAACGAACCAGAGGATCTGAGCCAGGGATTCACCGTAGGTCTTGATGTTGTCGGTTCCCCAGAGCACGCAGGCGATGGTTTCGGGCCAGGTGCCCTGCTCCTCGCGCTGACGCTCAATCAACTTGTCGACAACACTCTTGGCTGCAGCCACCGCGGCACGGGTGGGGATCGCCTGCGGGTCGAGGGCGTGGATGTTCTTGCCGCTGGGCAGCACACCAGGATTCCGGATCGGATCACCACCGGGGCCCGGAAGGATGTATTCACCATCAAGAGCCTTCAGCAGACTCTCCATCTCCATGTCGGCGCACACCTGCTCAAGGCAGAAGCGCAGGTAGGCAAAGAGCTTGTCGAGCTCGGTGGCATCGATCTGCACGAAGCCAGCACTGCAACAGGCCCGCAGCCAAGGAGAGGGGAGCTTGAAACCGAACTTGGCCAGCAGGTCGTAGAACCAACCGAAGCTGTTGCGCAGGCTGACCCGACCATCACGGCCGGTGAGGGTGCGAACCATGGCGCCAATAGCAGCGCGAGATGTCTCCGTGATCGTGCGGTTGAGTTCCACATCGGCGAGGACGCCCTCGTCGTTGCCTTTGTAGATGTCTTCGATCGAGCGGCCCATCGCCTCAGCCAGCAGGCCGGGGAGTGAGCGCAGCCCATCCTCCTCACGCTCGAGAGCAGCGATGTTCACCAAGGTGGCAACGGCTTCCTCTGCGGTGGGGGGTTTTCCAATGGTGTGAAGACCACAGGGAAGGAGACGGCTTTCGATCTCCATCAACTGGCGGTAAACGGCGCCCACCAGGGCATCACGTCCCTCCAGGTCGAGGGTCGAGGCATCCTCCTCAGGAAGGTCAACGTCCTTATCGAGGTTGCACTGACGTGCCGTCTCGATGATCGTGTTGACGATCTGAATGCCGCGGCCACCCTCACGCAGCTGCTGGTAGGAGCCCACCAGCTCACCCAGTTCCTTCAGGCCCTTGTAAAGACCGGCATTTTCAGCCGGAGGGGTGAGGTAGCTGATGGTGGAGGCATAACCCCGCCGCTTGGCGATCGTGGCCTCGGAGGGGTTATTGGCGGCGTAGTAATAGAGGTTGGGCAGCGCACCGATCAGTGAATCGGGATAGCAGGTTTCGCTCATGCCCATCTGCTTGCCGGGCATGAACTCAAGGGAGCCGTGGGTGCCGAAGTGCAGCACCGCATCAGCCTTCCAGATCTTCTGGAGATAGGTGTAGTAAGCCGCGAAGCCGTGGTGGGGGCTGGCGCTGCGGGAATAGAGCAGGCGCATCGGATCACCCTCGTAGCCGAAGGTGGGCTGAACGCCAACGAAAACGTTGCCAAAGTGGCGACCGAAAACCAGCAGGTTCTGACCATCGCTGTTGAGGTTGCCCGGGGGCTTGCCCCAGTTCTCTTCGAGCCGTTCGGAGTAGGGCGTCAGGCGCTCGTACTCCTCAACGCTCATGCGGTGGGCGATTGAAAGCTCCGGAGAGCCCTGCATGGCATCGGCGTCGTTGATGACGGCCTCCAACAGCTCACGAGGCGTGGAAGGCAGGTCCTGCACGTCGTAGCCCTTCGCCTTCATCTCCTGCATCACCCGATGGATGGAGCCGAAGACGTCGAGATAAGCCGCCGTACCGACGTTGCCCTTGTCGGGAGGGAAGCTGAACACGGTGATCGCCAGCTTCTTCTCGTTGCGGGGCTTGATCCGCAGCGATGACCAGCGGATGGCCCGCTCAGCAATGGCGTCAACCCGGTCTTGCAGGGTATGCGCCTTGCCGGTGGCATCGTCGCGACCCGAGAGAACGATGGGCTCGATGGCGCCATCCAGTTCCGGAATGGCGATCTGCAGGGCCACCTGCACCGGGTGCAGGCCAAGGTCGCTCTGTTCCCACTCCTGGGTGGTCTGGAAGACGAGGGGAAGCGCCACCATGTAGGGACGGTTGAGCTTTTTCAGCGACTCAATCGCCTTGGGGTGGTCCTGACGGGCCGGACCTCCGACCAGCGCAAAACCGGTGAGGGAGACGATGCCGTCCACCAGGGGCTGCTCGGGATTCAGCGGGTCGTAGAAGAAAGCGTTGACCGGCTTGGAGAAGTCGAGACCGCCGCAGAAGATCGGAATCACGCGAGCGCCACGGAACTCCAGCTCCTGGATGGTGGCCACGTAATGGGCATCGTCACCGGTGACGATGTGGCTGCGCTGCAGCACCAAACCGATCACCGGCCCTTTGCGGGCTTCCTCAGAAAGGTCGGTGCGGCTGGAGGTCCAGTTCAGATATTCCTTGAGGTCCTCGAACATCGACGGAGCCAGGGGGTGCCAGATGCCGAGGTCGGGGAACACTTCGGGCTCCGCCACCTCCATTGCCGGGCGCTCCTCACCTTCTGCAGCTGGGAAGACGTACTTATCCGCCAGCATCAACAGGAAGTTACGCAGGTTGTCGGGGGTTCCGCCCAGCCAGTACTGGAAGCTGAGCATGAAGCTGCGGGCATCCTGCGCCTTCTCAACGGGCAGGTACTTGAGAACGGTGGGCAGCGTGTTCAGCAGCTTGAGCATCGCGTCCTGGAAACCAGCACCTCCGGCTTCCTTCCGCTTCTTCATGAAGCCTGCGATGGCGCTCTTGCTCTGACCGAGCTGGGCCATCGAGAAGCTGCCCAGCTTGTTGAGCCGCATCACCTCCGGCATGGACGGGAAGACCACAGCCGCCTTGAGTCGGTCGCGGTGTGGGGCGACGGCGTCCACAACCTTCTGAGCTAGATCTTCAATGAAGATCAAGGAGGCCACAAAGACATCAGCCTCAGCCACATCGGCACAGAAGCCGGCGTAGTTGTCGTCGTCTCGGAGTTCTTCGATCAGATAGCCGCTCAGCTCGATCCCGAGATCGCCACCCGATGCATTGAGAGCCGTCGCTGCCTGGGTGAGAGCGTTTTGGTACTGAGGCTCCAGCACCACATAAACCGCCTTCATGACGGACTTGTGATTCTGGCCCTCCACAGGAGCAACGCGGCGGTCGGCGGAGCGGACCTGTGTGAACATCAGCGCGCTTTGAGCAATATGAAGAACCTTACGGCGACTGGCCCTTAGGGCGCGAGGATTTCTGATCGGCCGTTACACGAGCCGACCCATAGGCTTTGAAGCGTCTGCTGCGCTTTCATGACCGCTCCGATTCCCGTCGTTGTTGCCGGTGCCCTAGGGCGCATGGGCGCCGAGGTGATCAAGGCTGTGGTGGGAGCCGAAGACTGCAGCCTGGAAGGCGCCATCGACAACACCCCCGGCAAAGAAGGGGCAGACGTGGGTCTGGAGCTGGGCCTTGGCGAGCTGGAGGTGGCCGTGACGGCTGATTTCGAAGGCTGTCTCTGCGCTGTGAGTCAATCGGTGCGGGACAGCGGCAGCGGCGCCGTGTTGGTGGATTTCACCCACCCCTCCGTTGTTTATGAGCACACCCGCGCGGCGATCGCCTACGGCGTTCACCCCGTGATCGGAACCACTGGGCTCTCGCCTGAACAACTCAACGACCTCACCGAGTTCTCGGCCAAAGCGTCCGTGGGTGGGGCCGTGATCCCCAATTTCTCCGTGGGGATGGTGCTGTTGCAGCAAGCCGCAGCCGCAGCGGCACGCTTCTACGACCACGCGGAACTGACGGAACTGCACCACAACCGCAAGGCGGATGCCCCCAGCGGCACCTGCATCAAAACCGCTGAGCTGATGGAAGAGCTGGGCAAGAGCTTCAATCCCGGGGAAGTGGACGAGCACGAATCCCTGGCGGGCTGCCGCGGCGGACAGCGGGACAGCGGCCTGCGGCTGCACTCCGTGCGGCTGCCGGGCCTGGTGGCTCACCAGGAAGTGATATTCGGTGCCCCCGGGGAGACTTACACCCTGCGTCACGACACCATTGATCGTTCCGCCTACATGCCCGGGGTGCTGCTCACGGTGCGCAAGGTGGGCAGCCTCGGCAGCCTTGTGTATGGCCTTGAACGCCTGATCTGAAGGCGACACCATGCTCATCCCTCTCCGCCCCGGTGAACTGCAACGGCTGATCCCAGCCGTTGCCACCGGCAATCAGTTCCGCTTTGCCCTCGGCAACCCCCAGGAGGTGCTGCAGCGCCTGATGATCGCCGCCATCGGTGGGGTGATCACGTTCCTGATCTACAACCAGGCGCAGCTCGGCAGCCGCTGGGGCCCCGTCTGGCTGGTGATCAGCGTTGTGTTCTTTCTGTATGTGCTTTGGGGCCCGATCGTTCAGGCCGGCCAGCGCAACGCCACCCTGCGGCGATATCCCGCGGCTGCCCTGTTTGAGGGCGAGGTGGCGGACGTGATGACGCGTGAGCGGGTGGAAAACCGCCACGAGCAGGCCGACAGCCGAGGGCAGCTGGAACTCGTGGAGAACCGACGCACCTGGATGCTGCTCGAACTTGAAGACGAGGAGGGTTACCTCGGCAGGGTGGCCTTTCCGATGGAGAAGAAGCACCAGTCGATCCGCCGCGGCAGCCTGATCCGCTGCCTGGTACTGAGCGAGCGCAAGGATTTCTCAAAGATCGGAGCCCTCAGCGATGCCTGGCTGCCGGGCATGCGGATGTGGGTTGGCGAGTACCCCTTCCTGCTCCGTCCCGCCTTTGAGGAGCTCTGCCAACTCCGCCTGAACAGCCGGCGTTGAACAGCCGACGTCGAGCAGCCACTGCTGAACATTTCTTAAACGTGGTTTACACTTCTTATTAATCTAACGGCGGCATCGATGTCCCAGTCCTCTCCCACCACTCCTGTTGTGCGCGGTGCACAGGTCACCACGGAAGACGGCGGCCGCCTCAACGCCTTCGCCACGGAACCCCGCATGGAAGTGGTTGAAGCAACCCAGGGTTGGGGTTTCCACGATCGCGCCGAAAAGCTGAACGGCCGCATGGCCATGCTCGGTTTCATTGCCCTGCTGGCCACTGAGTTGGCCCTGGGTGGCGAATCCTTCGTTCACGGGCTGCTCGGCCTGGGCTGATCGCCTCGCGCTGGATCGGGATGGGTGGCCAGACTCCCTGAATGGCTCCATCCCCTCCAGAGATTCATGTTTTGGGCGCTGGCCCCACCGGCGCCCTCACAGCTCTTGCCCTCGGCCTCCGTGGTCATGGCGTGGTCCTGTTTGACCCGTTAACGGCATCGGAACTTCAAGCCAGAAGTCGGGCGTACGCCATCACACACTCCAGCCGCCGACTGCTGACCAACCTGGGGCTTTGGCACGGCCTGCGCGATGCCTTGGTGCCGTTCCGTGACCTGGATTTGCGGGACGGGGCCACCAACGACCGCGTTCTCTTCGGCCAGGAGGACCTGGCAGCAGCCAATCGACACCACGACGGCATTGGCTGGATCCTCGATCACCGACCCTTGATGAAGCTGTTGCTGGCTCGGCTGGAGGCCAATGGCAACGTGGTGATGCACTTGGCCGAACCATGCCCTGATCCAAGCGCTGATGCTCTGATCGTGGCGGCTGATGGACCGCGCTCCCCCACACGAGAGGCCTGGGGCATCCGTCACTGGGGCATCCGCTATCGCCAGGGGTGTCTCACCGCCAAGGTTGTCCTGCGGGGACTCCCCCACGACAGAGCCTGCGAGTTGTTTCGCCCGGAAGGCCCTCTCGCCGTTTTGCCCTTGGGGCAGGGCAGGTTCCAGGTGGTGTGGAGTGCACCCTGGCAGCGTTGCCAGCAGCGCAGCACGTTGCAGCGCAGTGCCTTTCTCGATCAGCTGGCCGCTGTTCTGCCGGAGGGGATTGAACCGGATTTCCTTCTGGATCAACCCCGAGCCTTCCCCCAACAATGGCTGCTGGCTCGCCGCTTTCATCGTGGACGGGGCGTGCTGATCGGCGAAGCGGGCCATCGCTGCCATCCCGTGGGAGGCCAGGGGCTCAATCTCTGCTGGCGTGATGTGGAAGGGTTGCTGCGCGCCGTGGAGCGGGGCGGCAGCGCCACAACAATCGCTCGGCGCTACGGGATGAGCCGCTGGCTCGATGTGCTCCAGGTGGGTGTGGCGACGGATCTTCTGGTGCGGGTGTTCTCCAACCGCCAACCACTGTTGCTTCCCCTGCGGCACTTTGCATTGCTGCTGCTGAAACAGTTTTCTGGGCTGCGCCAGCTCAGCTTGCGGGCCATGAGTGACGGCCCCATGCAGCTCTGGCGGGCCTTGCCAAACTGAGCCAAGCGCGGGTCGCGACCATGGTGATGTCCAGCCAGCGGCAACCCCCAGCAACGGACGCCTTGCTGCAATTTCTTCAGCGGCGTTTGGGGTTGAGTCCAAGCGCCATGGAGCTGGGGCAACGCCAGGCGGAACTGGAACAAGCCCCCCTCCCGATCGTGCTGTGGAGCTTCGGGTTGTTGAGTTTGCAGCAGTTGGAAGACGTCTTCGACTGGCAGAACACTCAGCCGTAACGCAACAACGCTTCTACGGGTTGGCCTGCGGGCAAGGCCTGACGGCCTCCGAGCCCCTCAAGCTCGATCACAAAGGCAAAGCCCACAAGGCAACCGCCAGCCTGCTCCACCAGTTGTCCCGTCGCCGCAGCCGTGCCACCGGTGGCCAGCAGATCGTCCACCACCAGCACCCGGGGTGAATCCTCAAATGCATCGGCTTGAATCTCCAGCCGATCAGTGCCGTACTCCAGGGCGTAGTCCAGGCCCACCACCTCACCAGGGAGCTTTCCGGGCTTGCGCACAGGCACGAAGCCAAGCCGTCGGTCGCTGGCCAAAGGTGCCCCAAAAATGAATCCCCGGGATTCGATCCCCACGATCAGATCAGGCTTCACCTGGTCGCAGAACGCACCCAGCTGGCGGATCACCTCGGCCATGGCCTCAGGCGACCGCAGCAGGGGGTTGATGTCTCGAAACAGAATTCCAGGCTTGGGAAAATCTGGAATTGAGCGAATGTGCGACTGAAGATCCAAATCCAGGTGACGCAATGGCGGTGCCCCTGGCATCATCGCAGCCATGACTGAAGCTCCAGCCCCCAGCGCACCCACCGACGGCGCGCGTCTCAGCCGGCGGGGCGTCGAGCGTCTCGACCTGTTGCTGCTGACCATTGAGGCTCTTGATCTCAATGGTGGCGAGGCGATGGTCTGGACCAGCCAGCAGATGGGCCTCCAGGCGCAATTCCCCAACCGGGTTGAACTCTGGAAGCGGCGCTGTCATAACCCGCTTCGGCGCACCACCCGGCGGGACCAGCTCGACCCGGTGGATGCCGAATCCCTGATCTGTCTGGTGTGTGCCATGGCAGATCGGCTCTACCCCATGCTCCACCAACTCCTCTCGAGCCGCGAACCGGAGCAGCTCACCCAACAGCGTTGGCAGTTGTTCCACGAGCGCCTGCGAGACCTCATCGAAGAGCGAATGAATCCGCGCCGGGAAGCCGTTGTTCGCCTGCTCACCATGGAGCCGGCTGGCCCTTTGCACCGCCAGCTGATCAGCACCCTGGCGTTCTGCGCAGGCCCAGGTGGAATCGATCGACTCCGCGCAACCCTGCTCGACCCCACGCCATAGGCCGACCATGTTGAAAACGACATACCAATACGAACAGACCGCAGCACGGCTGGTGGTGGAAGGCTTTCCCGACCTCTCCGCCGGACAGTCCAATGAGGCGATCGGCATCCTGTCGTCCTGGCGGCTGCAGTTGATCGGAGCACCGGAACTGGAAGGAACCCGGGATCATCTCGAGGCTCTGATGGCAGCGGTGATGCCCTACGCCAGGCATCGCTTGTCCGGCGTGCAGCGCCGCTTTGGCCTGGAAGACGGTTTTGTGAGCATCGCGCCGGATCAAGCCAACCATCGGCTGGAACTGCGCAGCAGCCGAGAGGGCGTCGAGCCGTTGCAGCTCAAACTCGATGACGCCGAACTGGCTGATCTGGTGCGTTGCCTCGATCGCTTGCGGCTCGACAACCGGGTGAAGCTGACCTGGACGTTCCCCGAGGACCGCCCGTTGAAGCATCAGGAGATCGTCGATCGCATTCCTCTGCAGAAACGCCTCGGACCACCCCTCCTGGCTGGGGTTGCTCTGGCGGCATGCACCATCGCCACCGCCTGGCTTGTTCCTCTGCCCCAGGGAACCAAGGAGACATCGCCAGCACCGGCACCGGTGGACAAGCCTGAAACGCAGTCCGACCGTTGACGTGCAGGAAACACGCTTCAGAATCGCCGCAGTGACGGCACCCTGATCACACCGATGCCATGAGGAAGGCGCGCCGAAGCAGTACACGCGATCAACGACGTGTCTTCCGCCCCCGTCGTCGCTTCCCCTATGGCCCCGTCCTGCGTCAGTTGACGATTGTTGTGCTGATGCTGGCTGCTGCCGCAGGGATTGCAGTGCTGCTGAATCAGCTGCCCCAGCAGGTGGACATCATGCTGCTGCTGAGCAAGGCCATTGATGACCTGATCGGCGGCGTTCAGCAACTGCTGGAAGCCATGCTCGGGCTCGCCGCCATCGTGCTGATCGCTGCCATCGCGCTTCTGGCGGGCATCCTCTTGCTTGGTGCACTCTGGAGGTTGATTCGCATCATCCGCCTGGTGGTCTCTCCCCCCACTCAAGGCAGGCGCTGAGGCGGCGCCAGCGAGCGCTGATGGTTCCACAACTCCTCAAGGGTCACGCTTCCATCCCGATCACCATCCAAAGCATTGAAATTGAGACTGATCCAGGGAATGCGCTTGGCTTCCTGACGATTCAAGCGATGGTTCTGGTCGAGGTCGGCCTTTCGGAAATGGCGCTTCAGGCGTGGGCCACTGGGCGATGAATCCTGAAGACGCAGGTCCTTCAAGAGGAGATAGGAACGATTGTTCTGCCGCTTGAGCACACGGCTCAGGGCACGTCGACCCTGCACTTCCGAGGCATCCAATCGACCGTCTCCGTTGACATCCAAGCGGATGAACAGGGTTTCCATCCTGGTGCTGTAGACACGCATGGTCTTGTCGCCCGGTGCGGCCTGCAACGCCATCGAACTCAGCGCCAATGCCAAAGGGCCGAGCACACGGATGACGATTGGCGCAGTCATGCCACCAGCCTATGGAGCCTGAGCCGCTCTGACGATGACTGATGCATGACCGGCGGCTGCTGAGCTGTGACTGGGTCCTACCGAGGTGGGACAGAGGCCAATCCGCTTAATACCATCAGCCCATACGCTGATGGGCATGGCCAGGGACACCATGATCTGGGTGGTGGACGACGACCCGGAGCTGAGAAAGATGGTCGGCACTTACCTGATCGACCAGGGCTACGACGTGCGCAGCCTCTGCGATGTGAAGCAATTCGAGGCACGTCTGGAATGCCAACGCCCAGATCTGGTGGTCCTCGACTTGATGCTTCCCGGCGACGACGGATTGACGGCACTGCGGAGGCTTCGGGATGCCGGTGATGATCTACCCGTGGTGATGCTGACAGCGCGCGCCGATGGGGTTGATCGGATCATCGGCCTCGAACAGGGCGCCGATGACTATCTGGCCAAACCGTTCCTGCCCAGGGAACTGACGGCCCGAATTGAAGCCGTGCTCAGGCGGCGCAATGCCATGCCGGCGGGAACACCGGTGGAAGGTGGGGAATGCATCCGCTTTGGCGACAACCAACTGGATCTTTCCGCCCGCACCTTGCTGCAGAACAACCAGCCGGTGGTGATCACCAGCGGTGAGTTCAGCCTTCTGGCCGCTTTTGTGCGTCATCCCCATCGCCCGCTCTCGCGGGAACGCCTGATTGAACTGGCCCGAGGCCCGGGGAGCGACACCGACAGCCGCAGCATGGACGTTCAGGTGTCGCGGGTGCGCAAGCTGGTGGAACCGGATCCCACCCGCCCCCGTTACGTGCAGACGGTTTGGGGCTACGGCTACGTGTTCGTGCCAGACGGCACGCCGAGATCCCGCTGAGATGCCTCGTCAACGGGGACTGAGTAGAGGTCTGGCTCGCTTCGGTGCCTGGGGAACCGCCCTGCTGGCCTGTTGGATGCTGGCCCTGTTGCTGCTGCAGGCGCTGTTCGGCCGGCAACTGGAGCGGATTCAGACGCTGCAACTGGGGCGGGACCTGGCGTTGAACATCCGCCTGGCCGAATTGACCCTGGAGCGTTACCCCCCTGCACTGATCAGCGAACTGACCGGTCTGGAACTTCAAGTCAGCGAACGACCAGCAGCTCCAGGTCGAGAAACGCAGGCCTCGGCGCAGCGGCGCCAGGAGCTGAGGCAGGTGCTCTGCTCGCGGCTCTCGCACTGCCGTGTGCTCCGAGCTGCCCCCAGCAGGGCAGGCACACCAGAAGTGTGGATTGAACTGTTCTCTCCGCTGGAACCGGTCTGGCTGCGCACCCCCCTGCCCATGGCACGCGCCTGGCCGCCGCCACCAACACTGCTGCTGCTGGCCCTGGTGGGCGCTGTGGTGATGACCGGGGTGTTGTACCTGCTGCTGGATGTGGCCCGTCCTCTTCGCAAGCTTGAGGACGCGGTCTCTCGGGTGGGTGAAGACATCGACCGCGATCCTGTCCCCGAAGAAGGTTCAGCAGAAGTCCGCCGGATCTCCCGGCGCTTCAATGCAATGGTGAGCCGCCTGGCTGAGGGAGAAAAAGAGCGCGCCACGATGCTGGCTGGCATCGCCCACGATCTGCGAGCACCCCTCACACGGCTGCAGTTTCGTTTGTCGATGCCGGAGCTGAACGCCGAGGAACGAACCCGCTGCCAAAGCGATCTGGAGGCTTTGGGGCGCATTACAGGCCAGTTTCTGCTGTACGCCGGAGGCGGTGAGCGGGAGGAGTGCGTTGCCTGTCCGTTGGATCAGTGGCTGGCTGAAACCGTGGCGGGGCACCCGAAGGAGCAACTGAAGCTCGAGCTCAGTCCGATCCATTTACGGATTCGACCGGTTGCCCTCGGCCGCGCCGTGAGCAACCTGATCGACAACGCCTTCAGCCATGGCACCGCACCGGTTGTCGTTCGGCTGCGCAGGCAGGAAGCGGAGGTTGCCATTGAAGTGTGGGACCAGGGGCAGGGAATGCCCACCAATGCCTGGGAACGGGCCCTGCAACCTTTTCAGCGTCTTGATTCAGCACGAGGGCGTCAAGGCCATTGCGGCCTGGGACTGGCGATCGTGAACCACGTGGTTCGCACCCACGCTGGACGGCTCAGTTTTCGCCAGGAGAACGGCGATCCGGGCCGCTTTGCCGTGATCATCAACCTTCCACTGAATGAGACGAAAGAGCCAGACATTCCGTAAAAACCCGGTTGGGATCGTGCGGTCAGATGGCATCACTGGCAGAACTGAACTGGCGATCCACCTCAAGCATGAGCCAGTCCAGCGACCACGACATGACAGCCGTTCTCGAGGCCATCGATCACTACAGCGATGGCGATGTTGACCGTCCGCAGGAAATCATGGTGGAACTGCAGGAGGGGTTTTCCAACAAGCACAAACGGCTGAACAAAAAGGTCTACGAAAAAGAACTGGCCAAACTCCAGACGGAACTGGTCAAAATGCAGTACTGGGTGAAAGCCACCGGCTTTCGCATGATCATCCTGTTTGAAGGGCGAGACGCCGCAGGCAAGGGAGGATCGATCAAACGGCTGACGGAGCCCTTGAACCCAAGGGGATGCCGGGTGGTGGCCCTGGGCACGCCTTCAGAGCATCAGAAAAGCCAGTGGTACTTCCAGCGCTACGTGGAGCATTTTCCAAGTGCTGGAGAAATCGTTGTTTTTGACCGGAGCTGGTACAACCGCGCCGGTGTGGAAAAGGTGATGGGCTTCGCGACACGCGAACAGGTGGAGCAGTTTTATGTCTCGTGCCCACAATTTGAGCAAATGCTGGTGCAGGACGGAATCCTCCTTCTCAAATACTGGTTCTCCATCAACGATGACGAACAGGAGAAGCGTTTCCAGGAACGCATCGATAACGAAGAGCGTCGCTGGAAGATGAGTCCGATGGACATAGAGTCACGCAACCGCTGGGTGGAGTACTCGAAAGCGAAGGACACCATGTTTGCCAAGACGCATATTCCGGAAGCCCCATGGTTCACCGTGGAGGCCAATGACAAGCGCCGTGCCCGCTTGAATTGCCTGCGCCACATTCTCAGCAAGGTGCCCTATGAGGACATGACACCGCCACCCATCAAGATGCCCAAGCGCCCGAAGCAAGGAAGCTACAAACGGCCTCCTTTCAACGAGCAATTCTTTGTTCCCAACAACTATCCCTACAAGGACTGATCAAGCGAATCCTTCACAAACGATTGGCTTGTGAACCCAATCAACCCATCGATCTGCCGCCCTCAGGCAGACCGATGGGTTGCGATTAGGCCAAAGCCATTACAATCCATGCACTCCAAATCAATACGCAAACCAGCAGAACAAATAGATCAAAAGTGACATGCCAAACACCAACATCCCAATCGAGGTTTTGATCCGCATCCACTTTTTGTCCCACTTGTAGGGAGCCATCACCACGATTGTAAAAAATGTGAGAGCGGCATATACAACCAAGGTGTGCTTGGGATGTTCCTTGGCAACCAGCATGCTGACGCCATGCCAGAAGAAAGTCAGCATTGAGGCATAGGACGAAATCGCTCCGAGGTTGTAGAGCAACTCTTTGCGCTTTTTGAGTTGACCAGCAATCGATTGTTGAAGGCGCATCAGAGACAACAAAGGGGCGAGAACTTCAACGTAGCGATCGATCTTGCACCTCATATTCCGAGAAATACGGGGAGTGTCATCTGCAGCGGGCTGGAGTCCAGACAGCAGCACGCTTTAAGGTGAACAACCATCCAGTCCTGCAGGCTTTGCTCGGTTCCTGGCAAGTCCTAATGCGGTGTATCGCTAGCGCACTGTTCCTGGTGGCCCATGGTCTGCTGGTGCTGGAGCACATCACCATTGGGACGGCACTGCATGGGATTGCTGAGTTATTCCTTGCCCCCTGGGCCATCCGCCACAAAGCCTGGGACATCATCGTGATCGGACTGATTTTCTGCGTCTTCGACCTGTGGGGAACGCTGCGTCTGACCGGCGTGTTGGTCTAAAGCCCTTCAACCACTCAGCCGCTGGGACCAAAAACCAAACAGCTGCCATGACGACCAGAGGAACATCCCAAGAAAGACCCAGTTGAGCCAAGCCGGACGTCGGTCGTTTTCAAACATCTCTCAGGACAGCGAAAGGCTACACCTGACCTTATTGCCGAAACATCCATCACCTTGGCAATCCACGTGCTGGAGATTCACGGGTTGCTCCGTAGCAAGAGGGCTGACCACCAGGCCCTTTGGCGATGAACAGAGTTGCAGCATCAGAGCGCCCACACATTCACGATTCGCATCAGAACACCGACATCCACAACCAACATCTCTAACTTCAAAAAATCCCAGCCGTCCACTGCCCGCCATGGTCATGCGATCCACCATGAAGGCAGCACTGCTCATGGTGGTGCTGAGCCTCAGCGGATGTGGCACCAAACCAACCAAGACGTTTCTCTCGATCCAGACCAGCCGAATCGAGACCACAACGTTTTCCCCTGAGATTGAAGCAATCAGTCCACTGGAATCCACCAGCAATGTGGCCGTGAAGCCCCAGATCGACGGCACCGTCGTTCAGATCCTGGCCACCGCTGGACAAGAGGTGAAAGCGGGTCAAGTGATCCTGGTGCTGGACAACATTCAACAGAGTGCTGCCCTCGACGCTGCCCGGAGCGAAGCCCGTAAAGACATCCTCAATGCTGAACGCTACGAGTACCTCTACGAGCAGGGTGCCGTCTCCGCGAAAGAGCGGGATCGCTACGCAACAGCAGCCGAGCAGGCCAAAGACGACGCCCGCTCCGATGCCGCCGAGCTGGGCTACAAATTTGTACGGGCGCCGATCGATGGGGTGATCGGTGATCTGGATTCGGTGAAGCTCGGCGACTACGTCAAAACCGGGCAGACGATCACCGGAATTGTCGACAACTCCATCCTGTGGACGCTGATGGAGATTCCCGCATCCAAGGCCTCGGCGGTGAAGGTAGGCCAAACGGTGAAGCTGGTGTCTCAGACCGCACCACCGGTGAGCGGTGAGGGCAAGGTGAGCTTCGTGTCGCCCTATTACGCGGTCAGCGGCAGCACCAACGCCCCCAACACGCTGATGGTGAAAGCGGAGTTTCCCAACCTCACCGGCAAGCTCAAAACCGGCCAGTTCGTTGCCTCCAAAATCATCACCGGCAGCCAATCCAGCCTGGCGGTGCCGGTGCAGGCCGTGATGATGCAGGCGCAACAACCTTTTGTTTACCGGGTTGTTCCCCTGAACAAGGCCCTTCCGAAGATCAAGGTCTCCCCCAATGCCTCAGAGCAAGCGATCAAAAAGCTCGAGCGCCTGCCGGGAGACACCCCGATCGTGGTGCAGACCAAGGTGCAGCTAGGCGATCTTCAGAACAATGCCTACCCCGTGAAATCTGGGCTGAAAGCTGGTGATCAAGTGGCGATCAGCAACACCAGCCGCCTGCGCAGCGGGATGCCAGTGCATGTGAAAACCGGAGCGAACTGAACCGATGTCTTTCTCCGACAACTTCATCAAGAAGCCTGTTCTCACAACGGTTTGCAGCATCCTGATCGTGCTGGTGGGACTCATCGCGATCCCCACCCTGCCGATCGCCAACCTGCCCAACATCGCCGATCCGCTGATCCAGGTGAGCGCGGTGTACGGCGGCGCCAATGCCGAGGTGACTGAGCAGGCGGTCACCAACCCGATCGAGCAGCAGATCAACGGGGTGCCCGGAGTGTCTTACATCGCGTCGACCAGCGACATGACGGGCTCCAGCTCGATCAACGTCTATTTCGATCAAACCACCGACATCGATATCGACCAGGTCAACGTGCAGAACCGCGTCTCCCTGGCGATGCCGCAGCTGCCCGATCAGGTTGCGGCTACTGGGGTCTCGGTGAAACAGAGCAACCCCTCAATCCTGCTCGCCTACGAAATCAGCTCCTCGGAAGGCCAGTACGACGCCGCTTACCTCAATGGCCTGGTCTACGAGCAGCTCTACTACCCCCTGTCGCGTGTTGAAGGCGTGGCCACGGTGAGCGTTTTCGGTGGGGCTAATCCCGCCTTCTGGCTGTTTGTCGACCCCGACAAACTCGCCGCAAACAAGCTCACCGCACAAGACGTTCTCAACGCGGTGCAATCCCAGAACAGCGTGGCGGTGGGGGGCCTGGTCGGAGGGCCGCCGGCATCAGGCGATCAGGCCTACACCTACCCGATCGTGGTGGAGAACAACGGCAACCTCACCTCCCTGGAGGACTTCAACAACCTGATCGTCAACCGTTCCCCCTCGGGCAACCTGCTGAAGCTCGAGGACGTGGGAGAGGTGCGCTACGGCACCAACAGCTTCGCTGTACAGGGCATCGACAAGAACGGCCATGAGGCACTGACTCTTGCGGTGTATCAGACCCCCTCCAGCAACGCCCTGGATGTGTCCAATGCGGTAGTGGAACAACTCAATGACTTCCGCTCCCTCGTGCCTCCCGGAGTGACGGTGAACCAGATCTATGACATCGGCCAGTTCATCGAGGCGTCGGTGGATGGGGTGATTGACGCCCTGGGCCTGGCGATCGTGCTGGTGCTGGTGATCCTGTTTCTGTTCCTGCAGAACTGGCGCGCCACCGTGGTGCCCAGCCTGGCCATCCCGATCTCCCTGATCGGCACCTTCGCCTTTCTCAAGGTATTCGGCTTCTCGATCAATCAACTCACCCTGCTGGGGTTGGTGCTGGCCACAGGCCTGGTGGTGGACGACGCCATCGTGGTGATTGAGGCGGTGTCCACCAACATCGAGCAGGGGATGAAACCCCGTGAGGCGGCCCTGGCCTGCATGGGCGAACTGTTTGGTGCCCTTCTGGCCACAGCCCTAGTGCTGATGGCGGTGTTTGTTCCCGTGGCCTTCTACCCCGGAGGCATCGGCATCATCTACAAGCAGTTTGCGCTCACGATCGCCTTCTCCATCGCCATCTCGGCCTTCAACGCCCTGAGCTTCTCGCCGATGCTCTCGGGCTTGATCCTGCCCAGAGAAAAACCGGCCGAACCACGGGGCCGCGCCTGGATCGTGGTGGGCGTGATTGTGGGGCTGGCCTTTGGACGGTTCAGCGCTGCGGCCTTTGGCAGCTGGACCTACCTGGCTGGCGTCGGCATCGGAGCACTGGCAGGGGCCAACCTGCCCAGGATCTTCACGGCGTTCAACACCGGCTTTGACCGCCTGCAACGGGCCTACGCCGCCCTGCTCACCCGGTTGATCGCCCTGCGCCAACTGATCCTCGGCGGATTGGCCGTTGGCATCATGCTCACCGGCTTCGCCTTCACCGCCCTGCCCACCGCCTTCATCCCCGATGAAGACCAGGGCTACGGCCTGGGCATTTTTCAGCTGCAAAACGGCGCTTCCCTGGTGGAAACAAAACAGCTCGGCATGCAGATCGCCAAGGTGCTGAGTGAAGAAGATGACGTGGCCAACGCCTCGATCATCAACGGCTCCGGCTTCAACGGCTCCAGCCCCGACCAGGGCATCTTCTTCTTCGGGCTCAAGCCCCTTGAGGAGCGCAAAGGGGCTAGCCACAGTTCCGACGCAATCATCAAGCGGCTGAACGCCAAGCTGATCCAGCTGAGCGAGGGCCTGGCAAGAGCATCAGGCCCGCCAGCGGTGCCCGGCTTCTCCCCTCAGGGGGGTTTCTACTTCCAGTTCAACGACCTCAGCAATGGTCAATACAACCTCAATGAACTCTCGGATCTGGCTGATCAACTGATCAAGGAAGGCAGTGCCAGTGGGGATTTCTCCACGCTCTACACCCAGTTCAACCCAAGCTCACCCGCGGTCGGGCTGTCGATCAATCGCGAGGTGATAGGGGCGCTGAACGTCGACTATCAGGAGGCGATGGACACCATCGCTGCCCTCACCGGCGGCAACTACTCCGGTCTCACCTACGAAAGCGGTCAGGTGCGCAACATCTACGTGCAAGGCACACCGGATCAACGCCAGAGCATCAACGACGTACTCAGTTACTACGTGCGAGATCGCGAGGGAGGGCTCGTGCAGGTATCTCAGTTCGCCGATGCCGAGCTGAGCAGCGCTCCACCGGTGATCAGCCATTACAACCTCAACCGAACGGTGCTGATCCAAGGGGTGGAAGCCATCGGCAAGAGCAGTGGTCAGGCCCTGGCCAAAATTCAAGCGCTGTTCAATGCCGCCGACTTCACCAACATCGGCTCCGCCTTCACCGGGTTAGCCGCGTTGCAGCTGTCCGCCGGCAACGCCAGCGTGCTGGTTTTCGGGCTGGGTGTCCTGATTGTGTACCTGGTGCTGTCAGCCCAGTACGAGAGCTACATCACGCCCGTAATCATTTTGGCCACTGTGCCTCTGGCCATGCTCGGCGCCCTGGCCTTCCTGGCGATGCGCTCCATCGATCTGAACATCTATGCCCAAGTTGGCCTTGTGACCCTGATCGGCCTCGCCGCCAAGAACGGCATCCTGATCGTGGAGGTGGCCGAGCAGAAACTCGAGCAAGGTCTGAGCATCACAGAAGCGGCGGTGCAGTCCGCCGAATCACGACTGCGGCCGATCCTGATGACCGCGATCGCTGCCCTGGCGGGCTTCCTGCCGCTGGTGGTGGCCAATGGCGCCGGCGCTCACAGCCAGCAGTCGCTTGGCACCGTGATCTTTGGAGGCTTGGTGGTGGCGACAGTGTTGTCGCTGGGCGTCGTGCCCCCTGTGTATGTGTTGGTGAAAAACCTCGAACAGCATCTGTTCAAACCGATCAGCTGATCTCGTTGGTCATCAATGCCGCAGACGAAGCATCACTTCGCCGAAGAGCTCCAATCGGCGGAACGAAACGACACATTGGCGCCACCACTGCGTTTCAGATCGTGCATGCCCTCCAGCTGGTTGTACACCGAAAGCAGCTGCCGGCGCATGTGGTCGGTATGAGGCAGATCAGCGATCAAACGCAGCACATCCTCCAAGGATCGTTTGGCATCGATCACCAAACGACAATCGGGGCTGCCAGGCTCGTCACGCATTAGTTCAGAATCGAATGCATCCATTCAGCAGAAAATCTCCGCTCGCGGGTGTCTGAATCCCTACCAACGCGGCGATATTCAGCAGAAATTCAGAGTTTGCCCCCGTCCTATCCATCGCCCATGCCTCGATCAAGTGGCGTTTCGCACAGCCGGCAGTCTGAGGCTGCTAAGCCAGGACAACAACATCAGCAGGGATGAAGCGCCAAGACAGGCCTGCATGCCCGCGGCTTCGGTTTTGCCGAGCATGAACACCGCCCCCGAGAGCAAGGTTCCCACCAAGCGTCCGGCAGCATTGGCCATGTAATAGAAGCCCACGTTGAGGCTGACGCTCTCCGCATCGGTATAGGCCAACACCATGTAGGAGTGAATCGATGAATTCATTGCGAACACCACTCCGAAGGCGGCAAGGCCAGCGGTGATGGCGACGGCCACATCGGCTTCACGCCAAAGAGCAACTGCGATCAGGGCGGGAATGGCGGTAAGCAGAGCACTCCAGAACTGCACAGCAGATGCTCCCGGGGACGCGGTCCGCCCCCAGAGACGTCTGAGGCCAGGCGCTGATCCCTGGACGATGCCGTAGCCAATCACCCACAGACCGAGAAAACCACCGATCTCCCAGAAACTCCAGCCCAGGGAGGCCTCAAGGAACACGGGCAAGGCCACCACGAACCAGACATCCCGGGCACCAAACAAAAAGAAGCGCGCCAGAGACAACACGTTGATGCCCTGGGATTTGGAGAACAGCGACGAAAAGGCCGGCTTGGACTTCATCTTCCCGATCTCCCCAGGCAGCACCAGGGTGAGCAGAAAGGCCAGAGCAAGACCTGCCGCCATCCAGCCCACGGCAGCATTGAAGCCAAAGGCGGTGAGCAGCACCCCACCGAGAAAGAACCCCACACCCTTGAGGGCGTTCTTGGAACCCGTGAGGATCGCCACCCACTTGAACAACTGCTGCTGCCCCTGCTGCTGATCCTCCGGAGTTTCCGGAACCACCGTCTTGATGGCGCTCTTGGCACTCATCTTGTTGAGGTCCTTGGCGATGCCGCTGATGGCCTGAGCGGCCATCACGTAGATCACGCTCAACAATTTCGGCCAACTGGCGGCAACGGGCATCAGCATCAACAACGCAAGAATCTGCAGCAGCGTCCCCACCCAGAGGGTTAGACGAAGCCCGTAGCGGGCACCGATCCAACCGCCGTAGAGATTGGTGACCACCCCGAACAACTCATAAAAGAGAAACAGAAAGGCGATCTCGAGGGTGGTGTAGCCGAGTTGATGGAAGTGGAACACCACCAACATCCGCAGGGCCCCATCGGTGAGCGTGAAGGCCCAGTAGTTGGCGGTGACAATGCCGTATTGCTGCAGAGGGGAGAGCTTCATCCGTCCAGATCAACCACGTGGCAGGTGAGATCGGCCATGCGGCAGCTGTAGCCCCATTCGTTGTCGTACCAGGCAAACACCTTCAACTGGTTGCCATCGACAACCATCGTCGAGAGGGCATCGACAATCGAGCTGCGGTTGTCGTTGGTGTAATCGCAAGACACCAACGGGCGTTCCTCGTAACCCAGGATTCCCTTCAGAGGCCCTTCCGCAGCTGCTTGGAACGCAGCATTCACCTGCTCCACCGTGACGCTCTGCTTGAGCTCGAACACCGCATCGGTGAGCGATCCATTCAGCAGGGGAACACGAACGGCATGACCGTTGAGCTTGCCCTTCAGCTCAGGGAAGATCATCGCGATCGCCTTGGCCGAGCCGGTGGTGGTGGGAATAAGTGAGCTGAGCCCGGAGCGCGCCCGGCGCAGGTCGCTTTTGAAGGAATCGATCGGCACCTGGGTGTTGGTGATGTCGTGAATGGTGGTGATCAGGCCGTGCTCGATGCCGAAGCTCTCGTGCACCACCTTCACAACAGGCGCCAGGCAGTTGGTGGTGCAGGAGGCGGCCGTCACCAACTTGTGGCGCGCCGGTTCATAGAGGTGGTGATTGATCCCGTAAACGATGTTGAGCGCGTCCTCACCGGCAACCACACCCTTCACGGGACAGGCCACCACCACCCGTTTGAGGCCCAGCTGATCGAAATAGGGATTGAGCGTCTCCGGCGTTTTGATCTTGCCGCTGGCTTCCAGCACCATCTCCACCCCCCGATTGCTCCAGGGCACGGCGGTGGGGTCCTTCTCGCTGGACCAGGTGAGTGCGGATCCCTCCACGCTGAATCCATCAGCACTGCTGGTGATGCCTCGATCCCAGCGACCATGCACAGAATCGAACTCCAGCAGGTGGGCCGCCGTTGCTGCATCGCCAGCGGGATCATTGACATGCACCAGTTCGATGCCGGGCCGTCCCCAGAGGACCCGAAACACCAGGCGACCAATCCGTCCAAAGCCATTGATGCCGATCCGCATGCGAGTTCCTTTGATCAATCAAATTATGTTGATCCAAACAGAGCGGGGGAAACTGCTCTTGTGATCCAGAACACCCTCAACCGGGAGCAGTCGAGGCAGCTGCTCAAAGCACTGGCCGACCCGATCCGTCTCGACGTGATCCATGCGCTGGCACAGGGGGAACGATGCGTCTGTGACCTCACCGGTGAGCTCAACCTCTCCCAGTCGAAGCTCTCGTTCCATCTCAGGGTGCTGCGAGAGGCGGGGCTGCTGACGGATCGGCAGAGCGGCCGCTGGATCTACTACCGCCTGCAACCGGACGCCCTGGCAGCCCTGGAAGCCTGGCTGGCCGAACTGCGCCTCCACTGCAGCCAGAGCGCTGCCCCCTGCCCGAGCTGACAATGGACCAACGGCTTTTCTTCCCGGCCACGGAACGCAACCGCGGCCCCATCGGAGATCTGCTGAAGCAGCTCTTGCCTGGCTCAGGAGCCGTGCTGGAACTGGCCAGCGGCAGTGGTGAGCACGCCGTCTGCTTTCAGCAGCGCTTTCCCCATCTGCACTGGCAGGCCAGCGATCCGGATCCAAACCATCGCGCCAGCATCAACGCCTGGATCCAGCACCAGGGTCTGAGCCAGGTGATGCCAGCAGCCCTCAACCTCGATGTTGAACACCGCCCCTGGCCCCTGCCACAGAACCTCCAAGGGGCCGTGAAGGCTGTTGTGTGCATCAACCTGCTGCACATCAGCCCAGCCAGCTGCACGGATGCCGTGCTCGAGGAATCCGCCCTGTTGCTGCCCAGCGGAGCCCCCTTGATCATTTATGGCCCATTCAGGCGCAATGGTGCTCACACCAGTGCAAGCAATGCCGCCTTCGACCAATCCCTCAGGGAACGCAACCACCAATGGGGATTGCGGGAGCTGAATCACGTAACAGCCATCGCCGCCAAGGCTGGCTTCAACACCGAAAACGTGATCTCCATGCCCGCCAACAATCTGACTTTGGTGTTTCAGCGCGCTTGAGCCCCATCTCGCTTGCCAGCGTCTGAAAGGCCGTCGACAATCACGCGGTATCTCCGGTGTGAGCGATGGATCTGACTGATTTCTTAGCGAAGCTGCTGATCGGTTCAGCCATCACTCTGACACTGGCGTTTCTTTGTAAGACAGTTTTTCCTCGGTTCACCAAGCGAAGCAAAACCGACTTCGACGACTTTGTGCTCAATGCCTTCGCCGCTTCGGTGGTGCCTTTCGGCTTGATGGTCACGCTGATCCTTGCTCAGGATGATTTGGGCTTGCCCAACAACATTGCAAGGGCTTACGACACATCGCTGCGCATTGTTGGCACGATCATTCTGATTCGGTTGGTCAACCGAATCGGAGCGCGATTCCTTTTCGGATTGGTGCGCCGTGCAGGCGCGGATGATCTTCAACAACTGCTCCAAAGCCTGCTCCCGCTGCTGAAAACCGTGGTGTGGGCGATCGGCACCTTGGTGCTGCTGCAGAGCCTGGGCGTGAAGATGACGGTGATCTGGGGTTTGCTCAGTGCCGGCGGCATCGGCATTGGCTTGGCCCTGAAAGAACCGGCCCAGGAATTGTTCGCCTACCTGATGATTCTTCTGGACAAGCCTTTCACCGTTGGGCAATTCATCACGGTGGGCTCCACCTCGGCAACGGTGGAACGCATCGGGGTTCGCTCCACCCATCTGCGCAGCCTGCGCGGCGAACAAGTGGTGATGAGTAACTCATCCCTTACAGGCTCCACCATCCTCAATTTCGCTGAAATGGCGCAACGCCGGATGATCTATTCCATTGGCGTCACCTACAGCACATCGCTCGAGCAGATGAAGGCAATCCCGACGATGGTTCAGGCCGTGATCGACGCTCAGGCCCACAGCACCTTCAACCGCTGCCACTTCACCGAATTTGCTGATTCAAGCTTGAATTTTGAACTGGTTTATTACATTGACACCCGCGATTTCACGGTCGCTCTGAACGAGCAGCAAGCCATCAACCTCGGAATCATGGAGGCCTTCGCCCAAGCAGGCATCGACTTTGCCTTCCCAAGCAGAACGCTCTACTTGGAGGGAGATTCACTCGCCGGCAAAGCCTCCTGAGCCGTCGGCACAGCTGAGCGCCAAACAACACCCCCGATCAACAGGGCCAAGGCCGCCACAGCAGCGGTGAAGGGGATCAGACGACGACGATCAGAACTGGAAGCAAGGGCGATCGGGCTGGAGAGGTTGTCGCGTCGTGACGCCAGAAATGCGCCCTGCCGGCAGCGGGTGCACACCGTGTTGGTGACGCCTGCACTCTTCAACTTGAAGCCGTAACGCCCCGGAATCTCAACGGGTGTTCCACAGCTGGAACAAGGGAGAGAAAAAACTGCCATGGGGAATCTGCCCTCAATTCAGATCTATCACCCCGGTTTCACTCCAACGGAACGTCTCCCGTGGCACAAACAGAACCCCAGCAGAGGCTGTGGTCCGCCGTCCAGAAGGGTTGCACCGCCCGCCAGTCCGCGCCCTCACCAACCCGCATCATCATCTGGCCGCTGCCGTCATGGACAAATTCGACGCGCTGCTGCTTCCAGGTCAACACCCAGCTCTCTCCAGGACTGGACGCCACCATCCGACAGGGACTCCAGGCCTGCTGCGCGATCCGGCAGCGCATCGAAGCCGCTGCTGCTGAGCTTCCAGCTGCAGAGCTGCCCATCAGCAGCAGAGCCGCGGTCCAGAGCTGAATGCGAAACACAGACACAGACTCGGAAGCACGCTGGCGAAAGGCCTCCTTTTCACCATGGGGCCGGGCGATGGTCACGCCGTTGAGGCGCACCGGATCTCTTCAGGGTTTGGTGTCTGTCAGGATTTGATCAGACCAGTTGCTGATCGTGCCGCGTTTTCAAGCCCGCGTCCTCGTGCGTCTGCGCCCCTCCGTACTCGATCCAGCCGGAGAAGCCGCGCGTGGTGCCGCTGAACGACTTGGGGTGGAAGGCCTCAGCAAGCTGCGGATCGGTAAAGCCGTTGAAATGGAGATTGAGGCTTCTGATGAGGCCGAGGCCCGCCGCAGGTTGGAACTGCTCAGTGATCGCTTGCTGGCCAACCCGGTGATCGAAGACTGGAGCCTGGAGCTGGAGCAGTCATGAGCATCGGGGTCATCGTTTTTCCCGGCTCCAACTGCGACCGGGATGTGCAGTGGGCGACCGAGGGTTGCCTTGGAATGAGCACGCGTCGGGTCTGGCATGAGGAAACCGACCTCAGCGGCTTTGATGCCATCGTTCTGCCGGGCGGGTTCAGCTATGGCGACTACCTGCGTTGCGGCGCCATTGCCCGCTTCGCACCAGCCCTGCAGTCCTTGATCGACTTTGCCGCCGAGGGCGGTCGCGTGCTCGGCATCTGCAACGGATTTCAGGTGCTCACGGAACTGGGCCTGCTCCCCGGTGCCCTCACCCGGAACCGGGATCTGCACTTCATCTGTGAAGACGCACCCCTCAAGGTGGTGAGCCAGCGCACGGCCTGGATGCAGGGGTACAACAACGGGGCCCTGACCCTGCCGATCGCCCACGGTGAAGGCCGCTACCAGTGCAGCGATGACACGCTCAAACAGCTGCAGGACGACGACGCCATTGCCCTGAGCTACGGCAACAACCCCAACGGGTCGGTGTCCGACATCGCAGGCATCACCAATGCCAGCGGCAGCGTTCTGGGCCTGATGCCCCACCCCGAGCGGGCCTGTGATCCTGCCACGGGAGGAACCGACGGCCGGCGCATGCTGGAGGCCCTGCTGGGCTGATGCCAACCCGCCGGACGCTGCTGATCTCAGGGGCATCCACGATCATCACGGCTCTGCTCTCCCCCAGGGCCATGGCGGCCCAGCGCAGGCTGAAACCCTTGAAACCTGGATCACGCATCCGCGCCGTGAACCCCGGCACCTGGATGGATCCGGACACGGACCTCCAAGCTTTGCGCGAACGCTGTGATCAACAGCAGTGGCATCTGGAGATTCCCGCAGCCGTCACCCGTCAATGGCGCTATTTCTCAGGAACCGACCAGGAACGGGTTGAAGATCTGAGGTCAGCCTGGAACGATCCAACGGTGGATGCCGTGTTGACCCTTGGCGGGGGCTGGGGGGCCGCCCGCGTGCTCGAAGCCGGTTTTCGTTTTCCGCGCCATCCCAAATGGAGCCTGGGGTTCTCCGACACCAGCTCCCTGCTGCTGGCCCAGTGGGCCGCTGGCCTGCTGGGGGCCATCCATGGATCCAGCGGCGGCACAGAGGCGCAATGGCAACGCACGGTGGACTTGCTCTGTGGCCGTCCGGTGGCGCCCCTGCTGGGCGAGCCACGACGGCGGGGGATCGCGCGCGGACCCTTGGTGGTCACCAACCTGACCGTGGCGACCCACCTGATCGGCACGCCCTGGCTTCCCTCCCTGAAGGGGGCCATCCTGGTGCTGGAAGATGTGGGCGAAGCGCCCTACCGGGTTGATCGGATGCTGACCCAATGGCGCAGCGCAGGCCTGTTGCAGCAGTTGGCGGGGGTGGCCTGCGGCCGCTTCAGCTGGGCTGAAGACGACATCCTTCCCGGCGATTTCACGATGGACGAGATCCTGGAGGAACGCCTGGGCGATCTGGGCATTCCGCTGGTGCTGAATCTGCCGCTGGGCCATGGACGGCCCAACCAGGCCTTGCCCCTGGGAGCGCAGGCACAGCTGGACGGCAAGCACGGCCTGCTCAGCCTGATGGCCTGATCGCAGGCTGAAACCGTGGTGCGTCTGGGCCTTTGCGGCTAGCGATGGAGTAGTGCAGCCTCACCCCCATGGCCGACCTCACCATCGCGAACACAGTGTCCGATCTGATCCAGGGGGACATCCGCGAGCATCTGCCGCTGGAACGGATTCCTCTGAAAGGCGACGTGCTGGGGCTTGGCACCACCTCAAGTTTGGAGAACGGGGAACTCAGTTTTCTTCGCAACGCTTCCGGTAACTCGGACATCTGGCGATGCATCGCCCACAACGGCAGCATCGTCCGGCTGCAACCGGGCGATGGCAGCGGTCATTTTCCTTACGTCTGCTTCACCGGGAATGTCACGGCCCTTCGTCACCCTGTGGAGCTGGGCCCGCTTCAACAGATGAAGCATCGGCCGATCCAAGAGGTGATCAGCAAAGCGATCGAACAGGAACGCCAGCGCGGGGCCCTGGAAGATGCACCCATTTACGGCATCCGCCTGCTGGCCCAATGGGACGAGCTGGTGATCACCGTCGCTTCGAAACTCTGCATGGGGCAACAACGCCGCAACCAAGAGTTTTCGAGTGATTCAAGCGACGGGAGCCAAGCTGAGATGAGCATCTACGACATGCTCCAGCACTACCGTCTGGCGCCGCTCTCGCCTGAGCAACCCGAGGGGCCCATCCATTATCTCGGCAGATCGATGCAATGGGATTGCTGTGGTTTCTTCGACCGTGAGCCGGAACGGGGGCGCGTCACCGTGCCCAAAGCCGGCGATCATCTGCATCTGCACGGCTGCAGCACCGATCTGGCCTATGGGGGGCATGTTCTCCACGATCACCCCAACACCCGCCTTGGAAGCATCGAACAGCTGGCGCTCTACCCACTGCAGACAATCGAGTCGCTCTGCAGTGATCTCGCCATCCAAACGCTCACCTATAGGGATGCGAAAATCCACTTCAGCGTCAGCAATGCCGGTGCCCTTGATGTGAGTGATGTGGGGGTGGCTGTGGTCGTCGACGATCGCTTCAGCGATCACCGCTACCTGCAGATCCCCTGGATGAGTGCGGGAGCAAGCGAGAGCTACAACCTTGCCTGGCCGCTCCCTCCCGGGCAGCACACCATCGCCGTGATCGCCGATCCCCAGGAGCTAGTAATCGAACCGCAGAACCGACGCCAAAACAATCGGATGGAACTGAAGGTCAACATCCCCTGAACAAGCCAGGTTCAGGGGCCGGATTCAGAGCCACAAAAAAGGGGGGCCTTTCGGCCCCCCGTGGATGTATCAATTGATCGTGATGATCAGGCAGCGACGGCAGCCTTAGGATCAAGAGCACCCTTGGCGTAGAGGCCGGCGTAGTAGGTGATGCTCTGCTGCTGGATCTTGCTGGCGTTGCCGGCAGCCCAAAACTGCTGGTAACGGTCCAGGCAGACCTGCTTCATGTACTTGCGAGCAGGCTTGTTGAAGTGGCGGGGGTCGAAGTTGGAAGGATCGGCCATGGCCGCTTCACGCACAGCAGCGGTGAAGGCGAGACGGTTGTCGGTGTCGATGTTCACCTTGCGCACACCGTTGCGGATGCCTTCCTGGATTTCCTCGACGGGAACGCCGTAGGTCTCGGGGATGGCACCACCGTGCTTGTTGATCATCTCCAGCCATTCCTGGGGAACGGAGGAGGAGCCATGCATCACCAGGTGGGTGTTGGGGATGGCTTTGTGGATCTCAGCGATGCGGCTGATGGCCAGCACTTCACCCGTGGGCTTGCGGGTGAACTTGTAAGCGCCGTGGCTGGTGCCGATGGCGATGGCCAGGGCGTCGCACTTGGTCTTGGCGACGAAGTCGGCAGCCTCAGCGGGATCGGTGAGCAGCATGTCCTTGGACAGCTCGCCCTCGAAACCGTGGCCGTCTTCGGCTTCACCCTTGCCGGTTTCCAGGGAGCCCAGGCAACCCAGCTCACCCTCAACGCTCACACCCACGGAGTGGGCGAAGTCCACCACCTGCTTGGTGACGTTGACGTTGTAGTCGTAGCTGGCGGGAGTCTTGGCGTCGGCTTCCAGGGAACCGTCCATCATCACGGAGGTGAAGCCGTTGATGGCAGCGGAGTAGCAGGTGTCAGGGGCGTTGCCGTGGTCCTGGTGCATCACCACGGGGATGTGGGGATAGGTCTCGGTTGCGGCCAGGATCAGGTGACGCAGGAAGATCTCACCGGCGTAGCTGCGGGCGCCGCGGGAGGCCTGGAGGATCACAGGGCTGTCGGTCTCGTCAGCCGCTTCCATGATGGCCTGGACCTGCTCCAGATTGTTCACGTTGAACGCAGGAATGCCGTAGCCGTTCTCAGCGGCGTGGTCGAGCAGGAGCCGAAGCGGAACAAGCGCCATGGATAAATCCTCGGAGGGTTGGGGTCGTCAAAGACGAATCGCCGGCAATTTTACCGCGTGTTACGCAAGATCTAATGTGCCGCCTGCTGCTTGATCGCAGGCCACACGACTGGCCACGCCCTCGGCCAGTCCAGGTAGCATCGGTTGCCCACAGCGAATGCTCTCGGCCCACCAGCCCAGCACCCTGGCCACAGGGGCGATGCGGCCATCCGCCCAGGTTTCCGGAAAGGCGAAGTCGGCATCGGCTTCCACGGCGCGGAAGGGCTCACCGAGCGGGGCGTGCTGGAGCTCAAAGCCATGGACGTAGTCCTTCTGGTTGGTGCTGCTGAGCAGCAGCGATCCCGACGACCCCACCACATCCAGGCAGAACCCGCGACCGTTGCGAGACACGGAACTGAGGCTGACCTGCGCCGGCACCGGCAGGTCCTGCCTCCCCTGCCAATGGGCCACGGTCTGCAGCAGCGACACATCGGGGGCATCCACAGCGGCCAGACCACCATCGGGGTGGGGGCGTTGCTTGATCGAAACGCTGTTCAGGGCCTGGACGGCCCCCAGGGGACCGATCAGCCAGGCCAGCATGTCCATGGCATGGGTTCCGAGGGCTCCGATCACGCCGCCGCCCTGATCCGCCTGGGCATACCAGTTCCAGCCGCGCTGGGGATCGGCACGACTGCCCATCAACCAGTCGAGCTTCACCAGCCAGGGCATGCCGACAGCACCGGCCTGCAGAAGGCGTGCAGCCTGCATGAACAGGGGAACAGCCCGGTATTCGTAGTCCACAGCTACTGAGAGCCCCCGTGCCAGGGCCAGCCGCTGCAGCTCCCGGGCTTGATCGGCATGCAGCGCGATGGGCTTCTCCAGCAGCAGGTGCTTGCCCGCCTCCAGGGCCCGACGGGCCAGGTCGAAGCGGGGTGCAGGGGGTGTGGCGATGATCACCGCATCCACCGCGGGATCAGCCAGCAGAGCATCCCAGTCGCTGAATCCCTTCAAGCCATGGGCAGCCGTGGCGGCATCCAAACGCTCCTGGCGCGGGTGCCAAAGCGCCACTGCCTCGAGATCAGTGGCTGCCGCAAGGGCCGGCAGGTGCACCTTCTCCCCGAAGCCGAGACCGGCTATGGCAACACCAAGGGGTTTTGGAGACATCTCAGCTGGAGAGGGGTTCGGTGCAGACAGCCTCAATCACGGAGGTGATCAGCCCTTCATCGCCGGCAGGCTGCCATTGGGCACGAAAACGCGGCAAACCATTCACCTGTTTGTCGCGATACAGCTCCTGGGAGCAGTCCAGCTGCATCACATAGAGCTCGCCGGAGGGCTGCTCTCCATCCTCAGTGGCCGCTGGGGTGAAGCGGCTGAGCACGGTGCGGTATCCATCCCGATCGATGCGCACACTGCCGCGGTCCCACCACTGCTGGCCCGCGTCAGTGGCAGGCACCTCAATCCATTCCACGGGGCCCGCCAGCACGGGGGAGACCCAGCAGAGCAAGGCCAGGATCAGAACACAACCAGCTCGGATCATGCGCTGGTGAGCTCCATCGGTTTGCAGCCGTGCAGGCGCAGAAGATTGGCCAGGGTGGAGCGCAGCTGGGTGCGAGGAACGATCGTGTCCACGAAGCCGTGCTCCTGCAGATATTCGGCCGTCTGGAAATTGTCAGGCAGCTTCTCCCGCAGGGTCTGCTCAATCACCCGGCGGCCAGCAAAACCAATCAAAGCCTTCGGTTCCGCCAGGATCAGGTCGCCCAGCATGGCGAAACTTGCGGTCACACCCCCCGTGGTGGGGTGGGTGAGCAAGGGCATGTAGAGCAGCTCGGCTTCGCGGTGGCGTTCCAGCGCTCCGGAGATCTTCGCCATCTGCATCAGGCTGAGCATCCCCTCCTGCATCCGTGCACCGCCGGAGGCACAAACGATCAGCAGCGGCAACTTGCGGGCGGTGGACTCCTCGATCAGACGGGTGATTTTCTCCCCGACCACCGAGCCCATCGATCCCCCCATGAAGCGGAAGTCCATCGCTGCCAGGCCCATGGGGATGCCCTCCACCCGGCAGAGCCCGGTGACGACACCATCCCTCAGCCCCGTCGAGGCCTGACTTTCCCGCAGCCGGTCGGCGTAGGCGCGCCGGTCTTTGAATCCGAGGGGATCCACAGGTGACAGATCCGCATTCAGCACCTGGAAGCTGTCGGGGTCCGCAATCACTGCGATGCGCTCAGCACTGTCGATGAGGTGGTGATGGCCGCAGTTGGCGCAAACACTGGCATTGAGTTTCAGGTCTTTGAGATAAACGACCTGACCACACTCCGGGCATTTGCTCCACAGCCCATCGCCTTCATCGGGTTCCTGCTTGACGTTGGCGACGTACTGACCCTTGCGGCGATCAGCAAACCAATCGAACAGAGACACACAGGGCCGTCAGCTAACACCATTAAAAGCCGGACTGGGAAGAGACGCTGGGGAATCAAGCGCCCAACAGCATCACCCAGGTGCTCCACCACCACTGCGGACCGGTCAACCAGACCAGCCAGATGCCCAGGGCAATGAAGGGACCGAAGGGAAACGGTTCCCTGGGGCCCAACCGGCCGCTGAGACGAGCGGTGCTTCCGACCAAGGCTCCCGAGACAACCGCAAGGGCCATCGCCGCTGCGATGCCCCCGGGGCCCAGCCATGCCCCACCCAGCGCCGCCAACTTGGCATCGCCAAGGCCCAGCGCAGGCTGTCCCAACAACCGTTCGGCCAAGGCACTGAGGCCTTCCAACAGCAGCAGGGCCAGCACCGCGGCGATCAAATGACTGGCCAGAACAGGAATGCCAGCGGCGGTGCTGACGAGCAGGCCCAGCACCACTCCCCAGCGGCACAGGGGCTCCGGCAACCAAAGGTGATCCAGATCGATCAACACCAGCGGCAACAGCAGCGCGATCAGGGGGAAACCAGCCCAGGGGAGCAAGAGATCAGGCAGCCCCCCACCAGCACCAGGCCACACCAACAGCGCCGAGATCCAGAGGCCGGCACTCAGAGCCTCCACAGCGGGGTAACGCCAGCTGATCGCTACATCACAGTCGCGGCAGCGCCCCCTCAGCAGCAGCCAACCGAGCACCGGGAGATTGTCATGCCAGCGAATGGAATGGCCGCATTTGGGGCAGTGGCTGCCGGGAAAGACCACCGATTCCTGGCGGGGCAAGCGCCAGGCCACCACGTTGGTGAAGCTGCCGACGCAGGCGCCCAGCAGGCCGGTCCAAGCCAGGATCAACCCTTCCATCGGGTCCGACCACGGCTCGTGCGCCCCCGGATCAGATCGATGGCAATGAACTCTTCGTCCGGCAGAAGAACAGGGGTCTCGAAGACCACGCGACCATCGGGTTCCCGCGGATCCACCACCACACCGAGAGGCTCCTGCCCCGCAGGGGTGCTGGAGAGATAGGCGAAATAAATGCGACGGGCCTGGGCGATCAGCGAGCGGCTGTCAATGCGATCCCAGCGGGGAGATGAGGGCGTCCCCGAGGCTCCGCGAATTTCAAAGGAGGGCGTTGACAAAGAAATAGAGCCCACCTGATCACTCAGATGGGCCCATTGTAGAGACGGTTGTTGATAGGAGAAGCGATCAGCTGAGCTTGTTCTTCTCTTCGATCATGCGGTGAATGATCGGAGTGAGGATCAGTTCCATGGCGAAGCCCATCTTGCCGCCGTTCACCACGATGCTGGTGGGGCTGGACATGAAGGAGTCGTGGATCATGTTCAGCAGGTAACCGAAGTCGATCCCCCACTTCTCACGAGAACCCTTGCGGAAGTGGATGATCACGAAGCTTTCATCCGGGGTCGGGATGTTCCGACAGATGAAGGGGTTGGAGGTGTCCACGGTGGGAACGCGCTGGAAGTTGATGTCGGTCTGGCTGAACTGCGGGCAGATGTGATTGATGTAATCAGGCATCCGGCGAAGGATCGTGTCAACGATCGCTTCAGCGGAATAACCACGCTCAGCGTTGTCGCGGTGGATCTTCTGAATCCACTCAAGGTTGGTGATCGGCACCACACCCACCAGGAGGTCGGCCAGGGCGGCTACGTCGTAGCCCTCGCCCTTCACACCGCCATGGAGGCCTTCGTAGAACAGCACGTCAGTGCCAGTCGGGATGTCTTCCCAAGGCGTGAACTGACCCGGCTCGAGGTTGACGCCAAGACGGGCGTTGTGTTCAGCCGCTTCTTCAACGCTGTGGAGGTAGTAGCGCTTCTGACCAGCACCGGTTTCGCCGTAGGTGCGGAACAGTTCCTCGAGCTTGTCGAAGAGGTTGGCCTCAGGGCCGAAGTGGGAGAAATTCTCACCCTTGGCCAGGGCATCCGCCATGGCCTGTTTCATGGGCATCCGCTCGTAGCGGTGGTAGCTGTCGCCTTCCACCACTGCAGGGGTAATGCCTTCCCTCGCAAAGATGTGCTCGAACGCGCGCTTGACGGTGCTGGTTCCAGCTCCGGAAGAACCGGTAACAGCGACAACCGGATGACGCTTCGACATCGACGCAGGGACTACGGGCCCGGCGATCTTGCCAGATCAGGGCCCGATTGCACCAATCTCTGGCTTACAGAGCTTTGAGCAATTGCTCACCCATGGCGCGACAACCCAGCTGGGTGCAGCCTTCTGCCATGAGATCACCCGTGCGGAACCCACCGGCCAGAACGGCATCCACAGCGGCCTCAAGATCATCGGCAGCCGCGGCCTGTTTGAGGCCGATGCGCAGCATCATTGCGGCCGACAGCACCATGGCCATGGGATTGGCCTTGTCCTGACCGGCGATATCGGGAGCTGAACCGTGCACAGGCTCAAACAAACCAGGGCCCTCACTGCCGAGGGAGGCGGAGGGCAGCATGCCGATGGAGCCCGTGAGCATCGCCGCCTCATCGCTGAGGATGTCGCCGAAGAGGTTGCCGGTGAGCAGCACATCGAACTGGCGGGGATCACGCACCAGCTGCATCGCCGCGTTGTCCACATACATGTGGCTCACCTCCACAGCGCCATAGCTGGGCGCCATGGCATCCACGCGGTCCCGCCAGAGCTGGCTCACATCGAGCACATTCGCCTTGTCCACCGAGCAGAGCCGGCCCCGCCGCTCCTGGGCGATCTCAAAGGCCACCTTCGCGATCCGATCAACCTCCGAGGCGGAGTAGCTCATGGTGTTGAAGCCGCGCTCGTCCCCCTCGGTCTCAATGCGTCCCTTGGGCTGACCGAAGTAGATCCCCCCGGTGAGTTCCCGCACCACCATCAGGTCCACCCCCTCGATCACCTCACGCTTGAGGCTGCTGGCATCGATAAGGGCCGGAACAATCTTCACCGGCCGCAGATTGGCGAACAGCTCCATGCCGGCACGCAGGCCGAGCAGGCCGGTTTCCGGGCGTTTCTCGCGGGGGAGGCTATCGAAACGGGGGCTGCCGATGGCAGCGAGCAACACCGCATCGGCTGCCTTGCAGGCTTCGAGGGTGCTGGCGGGCAACGGCTCACCGGTGGCATCGATGGCGCTGCCACCGATCGGCTGCTCCTCAAAGCTCAACGAAAAGCCATGGCGCTGGCTCACCACCTCCAGCAGCTGACGGGCGACAGCGGTGATCTCGGGGCCGATGCCATCACCGGGCAGGAGAACAACGCGGTGCTGAGCCATGACGGTGCGGTGCGGCTGGTCGACCGCTGAGGTTACTGAGGGGTGTCCCGCTTGAGCTCCCGCAGGGTCTTGGCCATCTCCGGCAGCTTGCTGAAGGTGGTGGCGCATCGCAGCCAGAGGCGATTCGGAATCGCGGGAAAACCACTCACCACCGCTCCGGGGTCCACATCAGCGTGAATGCCGCTCTTGGAGCTGGCGATGGCGCGATCGCCGACGACAACACGATTAGCGACCCCTACCTGGCCCGCCAGGATCACCCCCTGGCCGATGTGGGCGCCGCCGGCGATGCCCACCTGGGAGGCGAAGGCACAGCCACGGCCGATGGTGACGCCATGGCCGATCTGCACCAGGTTGTCGATCTTGGTACCGGCACCAATGCGGGTCTCCCCGACGGAAGGGCGATCAATGGTGGTGCCGCTACCCACCTCAACGCCGTCTTCAAGAACCACCTGGCCGGTCTGCGGCATTTTTCGCCAACCCTTGGCCGTCGGCACGAAGCCAAAGCCCTCAGAGCCGACAACGGCATTGGAGTTCACCACACAGCCACGCCCGAGACGGCTGCCGGGGTGGAGCACGGCATTGGCGTGCAGCTCGCAGCCATCACCCACCACCACGTTGTCGTAGATCACCACCCCGGGGTGAACGATGCAGTCGGCACCAAGACGGCTTCCCTCCCCGATGCAGACCCGCGGGCCCACCGCTGTACCGGGGCCCACCACAGCCCGTTCATCGATCACCGCCGAAGGGTGAATCTCCGCCAAGGGCCGGCGGCGGGGATGCAACTGATCGAGGGCTTCAGCAAAGGCCAGACGCGGATCCGCGAAGACCGCAAAGGCGATGCCACGCTGCGAAGCCAGATCAATCAGATCCTTTTGATCGGGCAGCAACAGGGCACCCACGCCGCTGGCGCCCAAGGCCGCGGTGAGGGCGTTGCCCTTCTCCAGAAAGCTGAGCTGGGCGGCTGAGGCCTGATCGAGTGAAGCGGCACCCTCAAGCCATGGGTCCAAGCCCGGTTGGCTCCAACGCAGGCCTGCATCACCGGTCTGCAGAACCTTGATCAGGGTGCTGAAACGCATGGAGGCCAGGGCAGTCCGGCGGATCGTAGACGTGGTTAACGGCTGCGAAGCACCAGACCATCGCGATGCACCACCACCGGGGAGGACTCCCCAGGCGATGGGTCATTCATCGCGGCCCGCAGCTGGTCGCTGTCCATCGAACAGAGGCCACGGCCCAGGTCCTCTCCATCAGGGTCCAGCAACTGAACGGGTTGATTGGCGGCGAACTCACCCCGCACCGCCGTCACACCCACCAGCAGCAGAGACGCACCACGGTGCTGCAGCGCAGCACAGGCCCCCGCATCCAGCTGCAGTTCACCCTCAGGCCGAAGCACGTGGGCCAGCCAACTGCGTCGGTTGCCCAGGGGTTCGGGGTGGGGATGGAACACCGTTCCTCCCCGTTCGCCCAACAGCAAAGCCTCGAGACGCGCGGGGTCGCGGCCATCGGCGAGCTGCACGGTGATGCCACTGGCGGTGGCGATGCGGGCTGCTGCCAGCTTCGTGGTCATGCCCCCGGTGCCCCAGCGCCCCCCGTCGCCAGCCCCCTGTTCCAACGAGTCCAGCTCCCGGGGGTGGCGAACATCCGAGATCGGTTCGGCGTTGGCATCAACCCGCGGATCCGAGGAGTAGAGGCGATCAACATCCGTGAGCAGAATCAGTTGCTGGGCTTCAACGGCGGCGGCCACCAACGCCGAGAGGGTGTCGTTGTCGCCGAAGCGCAACTCCGCCGGCGAAAGGGCATCGTTCTCGTTGATCACAGGCAGCACCCCCCAGCTCAGCAGCTGCCGCAAAGTGCCCGAAGCGTTCTGATACCGACGCCGATCGGCCAGGTCGGAGCGGGTCAACAGCACCTGCGCCACGGAACGACCATGGCGTTCCATGGCCCGTTCGTACAGCGCCATCAGTGCGCCCTGGCCGATGGCCGCAGCCGCCTGCAGGGCCACCACCGTGTCGGGTCGGTTGGTGAGGGCCAACTTCTGGCAGCCCAGGCCAACGGCACCACTGGTGACCAGCACCACCTGGTCACCGCGGTCCATGGCCCCTGCAAAGCAGCGGGCGTAGCCATCAATCGTGGTGGCGGTCTCCCCCCGAAGCAGGCTGGTGCCGATTTTCACGACCCACAGGGTCATGCTGAAGGCGCCCCCATCACGCGGGCCATGGCGCGTTCAAACCGCTGCACCCGGTCATGGCGGCAGGGCTTGCCGTCGTCTCGAACCGGTCGAACCAACACCGTGTAAAGCCCCATCCGGTTGCCGCAGAGCACATCCGTGAACAGGCGGTCGCCGATCATCGCGATCGCCTCCGGGGGCAGCGCGAGATCGCGAACCACGCTGCGCAGGGCGCCACGGCGGGGCTTGCCGGCACCAAAGGTGAAGCTGACCTGCAGCTGATCAGCCACGGCAGCAATCCGGTCGCGGGAGGGGTTGTTGCTGAACAGATGCAACTGCAGGCGGCGGCCGGCATCCACCAGCCAGTCGCGCACCGGCCCTGGCAGGGTTACGTCACGACCGGGCAGAAGGGTGCGGTCAACGTCGATCACGGCGGCCTTCAGGCCGTGGGCCGTGAGGTGAGGCATCGAAAGCTGGGCAATGGTGAGGTGGGGATCCCAATCGGGGGTCAACCAGTGCTGTGCCGTCAATCCGGCCATTCACGCTCCTCCAGTTCCGCCTCAATCAGGGGTTGAACGCGGTCGAGCTCATCGTCGCTCAGCAGCACCGCCTGGCCATCCACCATCCGCACCAACACCAGGAAGGGATCGAGGGGGATGTAGAGGCCGTATTCCTCCGCGTCGACCATGAAGCTCACCAGCAGCTCAAAGGTCTCGGCGTCCTCTTCAACGTCGTCGTCCTCTTCCAGCTCGTCGAGCTCGTCCTGATCCGGCTCCTCCAGTTCGCCACTGACGGTGAGGGTGATCGCCGATCGCACCAGCACCAGGTCGTGCTCCTGGAGCACCACATCAGCCACCGAGAGAATCGGCTCGCTGCTGGCAACTTCCGTGATCGGCACCGGCTCTGCATCGTCATTGAGCCGAAACAGCGACACCGGTGTGTCGACCGGCGAGAGCAGGGCGTAGTCCTGCCCCTCAATGGGGATCAGATGCTCGAGGAAGCACAGCAGGTCATGGCCCTCGCGGTCGCGGACCAGCAGGGTGGGGTGATCGCTGCTCTTACCGGGGCCCGACTCAGACATCGACGCGGCTCTGACTGGGCTCAGGATCCACCATCGCCCGCCCCGGCGCCCGACCTTGACGCACTCTGTTGGGCCGGTTTGAGCTCCGGACCCTCCGCCAGCCATTGCTCCAGCAGCAAGGCAGCCGCTGCACTGTCCAGACGTCCGCTGCGATCGCCCGTCAGCCCGAACTGTTCACCGGCCGCCCAAGTGCTGCTGTGTTCATTCACCCAGGCCAGGGGCAGATCGAGGGCGGCAGCCAGCCGTAGGCCGTAACGCTGGCAATGCTCCGCCTGGGCCGTGGGCTGGCCCGCGGCATCCAGAGGCAAACCCACCACAAGCCCCTGCACCGACCGTTCACGGCAGTGGGCCCGCAGAACGACAAGATCCGCATCAAAGCGACCACGACGCAGGGCAGCGAGGGGCGTGACGCTGATGCCCAGGGCATCGCAGCCGGCCAGGCCGATGCGCCGCCGGCCCACATCGAGGCTGAGGATCGAACAGGGACGCGGCCGCATCAGTGCCGATCACCCAGGCTTGGTGTGGGCAAGGGTGTGCCCTGAGGCCGCAATCGGCCCAGCACCTGATCGAGCGATCGGGTCAGCTGCAGGTTGCGCTGGGGTGACTGACGCCGCCACATGCTGCGTCCGAGCAGCAGCTGCTCGTCGCCGCGGGTCCAGCCCTCCGCCTCCAGGATCCGGCCGAGGGGGGCATCGTCAAAGGCCGTGAGCAGCCCGCGGGGGCGGCCGCGCTGAACGATCCCGTTCAAAACCTGGGGAAGGGCCTGATCCAGCCGGGGATCCCAGGCGACGTCGCGCATCAGTTCAAGGAACCCTGCCTCTCCCGCATCGGGAAGGCGGATGCAGCCCGCCAACACAGCATCTCCAGCCATCAGCGCCCCGCAGCCGGGGCCGTTGCGGTCCAGCAGATCCAGCCAATGGCGGTCGGTGATCTGACGCAGGTGGCTGTGGCTGCCGCCCTGCTCGATCGGCCAGAGCAACTGCGCGGTGCGGCGGTTCAAGGCCGCCCAGCGCAGACCCCCTGGCAACTGATCGGTGCCATTTGGATCAACCCCAGCCCCTGGTGGACACCAGCACTGATACGGACGAAGCGGTTGAAAGCCCAGCTCCCGCAACAGGGCAATGGCATCGGCATCGGTGGCCGGGCAGCGGATCACCCAGCTGCAGATCTGAGCAGTCCAGGACTGCAGAGCCTGCTGGAGCAGGGACTGCTGAATGGTGCGATGGCTGTAATCATCCAGCGGGCCCAGCAGCTCCGGCAAATGAAGGATCCAGCAGCTGCCGCGGCGGTTGAACGGCCGGGCCACCACACTGGCCACCGGGCGATCCCCCGCGAGGGCCATCAGGCAACGGGGCGAGCGGCTGGGGAGCAGATCGGGAAAGCGTTGCTCGACTCTGGAGAGCCATTCACCGATCAGAAAACCCTGAAACCGTGAGAGCTGATCGATCGGCGCATCCTGAACCCACTGGGCCAGGTGGGCCGGATTGAGGGGCTCAATGCGGATGGAGGTGGTCTTGGGTTCTGTCACCGGACACCCTCCAACCCCAACTGCTCATAATGTATCGCTCATTCCAGGCCTGGCCGCACCAACACCAGGGGGGTGCGCTCATTGGCATTGCCGGCGGGATTGGGACGCAGGGCCCGGCCCAGCAAGCCCTCATCACAGCCGGGGCTGGAGGCCAGCACCTTCACTCGGCCGAGGTCGTTGACGTCAACGATGGCAACGTCGACCCCGAGTTCGGCAGAAGCATCACGACAAAACTGCTCAGCCCGGGATGGCCCCAGAACAATGGTCTGGTCATAGGGCGGTGTGGTGCCGGTGATGTCGTCGATCAAGCGAGCCTGGTCACCGGCTAGGCGATAGAAGCCGCCGGGGATGCCCACCAGCTTCATCAGCAGACCCCCCAGCCAGGCGGCCAGCACCCGGGTGGGCCCCACCAGATCGATCAAGGTCTGCATCCCGCAGGCCGTGGCCAGGCTGCTGGTGGGGTGAAACACACGGCAGGCCAGGCGCGCCACCATGCCGGGTTCCACCTCACTGGGATGGCGGTAGCGACCCTGGATCACAGCCACGGGGGTCTCGCCGATGGTGAGGATGTCGCCGGGCTGCACCAGATCAGCGGCGTAGGTGCTCAGGACGTCGATGGCGTCGTCCAGGGGACCGAGCAGGTGGGTGCGCAGCGGCAAGACGCGGCAGCCTTCCCCCTGGCGGAAGTGGGCTTGATCGGGCTGCAGGGGTTCAGGACGGCTCAAGGGCACCAGCACGCCCTGACGGCGCTGCAAGCGACCGAAGGGTCCGTAATTCACCCAATGGGCATCCACCCAGAGGCTGTCGACCCGAGCGGATGGGGTCGGGCCGGTGATCTCGATCGAGACCTGGGCACGCGTGGTTTTGAGTCCTTTGACGATGTAGGCCGCCCAGTAGCCGTCTGCGCGGGTCTCCTCGTCGGGATGGTCGGCAATGATCCACGTTGTCACCTCCAGGCCGGCGGGATCAGAGGACCCCAACAGCACGGGCTCGACCCGCAGCTCCGGCACAAAAATCTCCATGCGGGGGTGAGGGTTGCTGATCTCCAGCACACCCTCGATACAGAGCCGCCCGCCCAGATCATCAACCCGCCAGTCGCGAGGGGTCATCCGCAACGGTGAGGCGGGCCTGAGGCGATGGCGGAGCTCCAGCCAGGCCACAGCAAGTCCTAGGCCGAGCGGAGCAAGCAGCAGCGACACAGCGGATCCGGCTCAGCGACCGGGACAACTGGCCGGCAGCGTAGGCGCCATGGCGGTGGGCGTCTCAGTTGGCGGTGACTTCGATGTTCACTTCGTTGAAGCTGCCTTCCTGGTCAATGCGTCCCAGATCCGGAGCGGGAAGACCGGTGGAAGCGCTGATGGCGTCGTTGATCGCCGCCAAGGGAACCTGACCGTTCTGGTCGAACACAACCCGGCCATCGGTGCCGATCACCACCACCTGCGGAATGGTTCCAGACCAATAGGTGGCTGGATCACCCGCGCCCAAGGATTCCCGGCCCTGCAGCGGATCGGTGGAGAGCGGCAGCAGATCGATGCTGCGGCCCCAAAGCCGTTGCAGTTCCGACACCACCGGAGCGAAGCGTTTGCTCACGGCGCTGTCGTCCAGGTAGTAGACGATCACGGCTGTGCGTCCCTCAGCGAGGGACTCCTCCAAGGTGCTGGCGGGAGGGACCAACGAGCCATTGCCGGCGTAGAGGGCGTAGATGTTGCCGTCGTAGCTGTCGCTGTTCAACACAGCGGCGGCTGGTGCGACATGGAGCAGCAGCGCGATCGAAACGGTGATCAGACAGCGCACCAAAGCAAGCATCAAGCCGAAGCAGCGGATCGCCATTGTGGACCCAGGGGCCTAACCGCGGCCGAAGCTGCGTCCCATGCCCTGGGCAATGCCCCGCCCCACCAGACCGATGGCGCGCCCCAGCACCTGGGTGAGCAGGATCACGGCAAGGTCGCCGATGCGGCGCACCAGGGCCTGCACCTGGGGTGCGAGGGCATCCCGGGCTTCCAGGAGCAAGGCCACTTGCCGCTGCCACCAACCCAGTTGATTGAGCTCCTTGTCGCGGGGCTCCGTCAGCAGCAGCGGTTCGATGCGACCAGAGCGCAACTGAAACAGGGTGCGTTGGCTTTCGTAGAGCTGAATGGGGCGCTCCACCCAATCCGCCCAGCGCAGCTGGGTGTTCAAACGGTTCCTGAGCCGGTCGAGTTCCCGGGTCGCCAGGAGGGGGTCCCGCAGCAGGTAACGGCGCAGCTCCGGCCAGTCACCACAGGCATCGAGCAATTCGGCACCAATCAGTTCCGCCGTCCTCACCAACCAATTGCTCACCAGGGTTTCCAGTTGCAGGAAGGCCCTGGGGTCATCGGCCGGCAGCAGCAGGCCGTTCACCAGCATCGGTTGATCGGCCACCAGCGGCGCCAGCATTCCGGTTGGATCGGGCAGCTCGCCGTCGGCGCCGGTGAGATCAGCACGGCTAAGCAGCGAAGCCACCACCGGCTGCAGCTCGCCGTCGCAGGGGATCTGGACGTAACTGCCGGCCAGGGCGGTGAGGGCCTGCTGGCGCAACTCGGGCTGCAACAAATCCCAGGCCTGAGCGATACCCGTGCCCTCCCGTCGGCTGCGCAGGCGCTGCAAGACCTGATCAAGCTGTTGCAACAGGGCCAGCAGCAACTCCCGGCGGCGATCCGGGTGCAGACCCTCAATCGCCAGCAAACGGCCGGTGGAATTGGTCAATCCAGCCTGAACCGATGCATCGATGCGGCCGCGGATGGCATCCCATACGGCAACGGCATTGCGTTCGCGCAGGCTGATCGCCGTGGTGGTGGCTGATCCATCGCTGGACACGGAGGGGCCCAGGGGTTCTGCATGCTCGAGGCCCATCTGCAGTGGCCCCCAGAGCCAGAGCAGCAAGCCCTTGGCGAAGCGCAATTCACGGCGGCGCCCCTGCAGCAGCAGGAACAGCAACGGCTGCTCCGGGGGCGGATTGAGCAGGGCCTCCACCCGTTGCAGGTCGCGGCTCACCTGCTGCAGGCCACTCACCAGCAACCACTGGCCCAGACCCATGGTCGGCTGCTGGCTTGGCGTCTCCGGCGCAACCTCCAGACGAATGTCCCGTCCGCCCTGCAACAGGGTTTCGATGGCGTTCTGCAGGCCCTGGACATCAACGTTCTGCAGCAGGCCGGCCGCAGGCAGCTCCAGCAGCTGCTCCCGCGACAGGCGTAGCTCGCTGGGCAGCAGCAGCAGCACCGGGGCGGGCTGCCAGCGCTCCTGAAGGGCAAACAGCTCCTGCTGAAGCGACGCCAATGAGGCCACGGTGTCGATCGACCAGATCACCAACGCCGGGGAACCCGTCAGGCTCTCAGGGCGAAGCACCACCTCCCAATCGTCCCGGGCGGAGGTGAGTTTCAGCGCCAGCGACTCCCCGAGCAGATCCGGGGCGAGCAGCAACATCCGCACCGGCGAAGGGGAGACCAAGGGTTAAGCCCGAAACAGTTGGGCTCAAGGTAACGAGCTTCTGCTCAGTTCTCCAGGGTGCGCCGGCCGTTCAATTGCAGGGTGTACGACTCGATGCGAAAGCCGGTGCGCTGTTCGATCTGACGCAACAGGTCGTCGGGGAGAACAACGTCGATGTCTTCGATCGAACCGCTGTCCAGACAGGTGAGATGGCTGTGGGGATCACTGCGGTAGCCGTAGAGGCGACCACTGGCGCGGTCGAGACACTCGATCACCCCAGCCGACTGCAGGGCTTCGAGGTTCTGATACACCGAGGTGTGGCCGATGCTGCGGCCCCTCAGATTCAGCTGTTCAAAGATGTCGCGGGCGCTGAGGTGGCTCTTCTCGCTCCAGAGCAGGTCGAGCACCATGCGCCGCTGACGGCTGAGGCGCATCCCCAGCCGCCGGCATTGCTCAAACACCTCCTGCAAGCTGCCCGCGGGGGACGGCGTGCTGCTCTTGCCAGCGGCTGCACTTACCACAGAAGAGGCCTGCTTCTTCAACCATAAGGCCCTAGGCCAGCTCAGGCGATGTCTGCCGCCACGGCGGTGACGTCTTGAAGCCTTGCCTCGCCCAACGCGGCGATGGCCTCCGCCAGGTCGACACGGCCGTCGTAGAGGGCTCGACCAACGATCACCCCAGTCACACCAAGGGGCTCCAGGGGCAGGAGCGAGAGGAGGTCGGCCATGCAGCCGATGCCACCGGAGGCGATCACCGGAACGGCGCTGCACTGCGCCATGGTTCGCAGGGCCTCCAGGTTGGGGCCGGCGAGGGTGCCATCGGTGGCGATGTCGGTGGTGATGATCGCCGCGATGCCGGCGGCACTGAACTGCTTGGCCAGATCGGTGGCCAGAACATCGCTCTGCTCGATCCAGCCCCGGGTGGCCACCCGGCCATCGTTGGCATCAATGCCCACCACGATGCGGCCGGGATGGCGTTGGGCCAACTCCTGAACCAACTCCGGCTGTTCAATCGCCACCGTGCCGAGGATGACCCGATCCAGGCCACAGGCGATCAACTCTTCGGCGCGCTCGAGCGAGCGCACACCACCACCGAGCTGAACAGGGATGTCGAGAGCGGCGGTGATGGCCCGCACCGCTGCGTCATTGATCGGCTCACCCCGTTTGGCGCCATCGAGATCCACCAGGTGCAAACGGGTTGCCCCCTGGCTCTGCCAGCTGAGGGCCTGCGCCACCGGATCCTCACTGAATCGGGTCACCTGGTCGTAATCCCCCTGGTGAAGCCGAACACAGGCTCCATCGAGCAAATCAATGGCGGGAATGATCTCCATCGGGGTCGGACCAGAGACCCTCCATCCTGCAGCGCCACGCTTCAATGGCTGCGCTTTTCGGGCCCAAGTGCATGAAGATCCTGGTGATGGGGGGAACCCGCTTCGTGGGCCGGCCCCTGGTGGCCCGCCTGCAGGCCCAGGGCCATGCACTCACCCTGTTCACCCGCGGCAAGAACCCCGTCCCCGCCGGCGTGGAACACCTGTGTGGCGATCGCAGCAGCGATGAAGGCCTCAGCGCGCTGCAGGGTCGCAGCTTCGATGTGATCGTCGACAGCTCCGGACGCAAGCAGGAGGACAGCAGCCGGGTGGTGGCCATCACCGGGGCCCCCAGCCATCGCTTTGTGTATGTGAGTTCAGCCGGGGTGTACGCCGATTCGGAGCAGTGGCCCCTGGATGAATCCAGCCCCACCGATCCCCAGAGCCGTCACGCCGGCAAGGCCGACACCGAAGCCTGGCTGCGCAAGGAGGGCATCCCCTTCACCAGCTTCCGGCCCACCTACATATATGGCCCGGGCAACTACAACCCGGTGGAACGCTGGTTCTTCGATCGCATCGTTCACAACCGCCCGATTCCGCTGCCCGGTGACGGCAGCACGATCACCCAACTGGGCCATGTGGAGGATCTGGCGGAAGCGATGGCCCGGTGCATTGAGGTGGATGCTGCCGCCAATCGCATCTACAACTGCTCTGGCAAACAGGGCATCAGCTTCCGGGGCCTGATCCGCGCCGCCGCCGTGGCCTGCGGCCGCGATCCCGATGGCCTCGAGCTGCGCAGCTTCAACCCCAGCGATCTGGACCCCAAGGCCCGCAAGGCCTTCCCGCTGCGGCTCAATCACTTCCTCACCGACATCACCCGGGTGGAACGCGAACTGGCCTGGCAACCCAGCTTCGACCTGGCCAAGGGCCTGGCCGACAGCTACAGCAACGACTACGCCCTGAACCCAACCGCAGCGCCAGACTTCAGTTCTGACGATGCGCTGATCGGGGCGTGATGTAGCCCAGAGCTGAGCTCAGAGCCAGGGCGAGGGAGGGCCAGAACAGCCACCAGCCCAGGCTCTGAAGCCCGGCAGCAGCGATCCAGCCGGAGGGCCAGAGCATCAGCAGCAGGCTGAGGAACTGAAGGATCGTCTTGGCTTTGCCCGAGAGCGAAGCCGGCCCACCATCACTGGCCTGGGAGCGCCAACCCGAGATCAGCAATTCACGGGCCAGCAACAACCACACCGCCCAGAGCGGCAGCACAGCCGACGACGCCAGCCAGAGCAACGGTGCCGCGATCAGCACCTTGTCGGTGAGGGGGTCGAGGCGAGCGCCCCAGCTGCTGCCACCCCCGGCGCGCCGGGCCAGCCAGCCATCGGCCGCATCACTGAACCCGGCCAGCAGCAGCAACCACCAGGCCCAGCCCTGCCAGCCGAACTGCAGGGCAAGGATCAGCGGGAAACCGGCAACGGCTCGTGCCACGGTGAGCCCGTTGGCAATCGAACGCAAAGACAGAAACAACGCTCAGAATGTGAGGAGCTGAACCTTGATCATGGTCCTGCAGCTGACGGTGGCTGATGTAATGACCCAGCCGGTGCTGACGGTCACGCCCGACACCCCGTTGCAGCAGGCCGTGCAGATGATCAGCGACCACCACGTGAGTGGTTTGCCGGTGGTGGATGCCGAGGGTCGTCTGATCGGCGAGCTGACGGAGCAGGATCTGATGGTTCGGGAGAGCGGTGTTGATGCCGGCCCCTACGTGATGCTGTTGGACAGCGTGATCTACCTGCGCAATCCCTTGAACTGGGACAAGCAGGTGCACCAGGTGCTCGGCACCAAGGTGAGCGATCTGATGCGCAAGGACTCCCATAGCTGCGATACGGCGTTAGCGCTGCCCAAGGCGGCATCCCAGCTGCATGAACGGGGCACGCAACGCCTGTTTGTGCTGGACGGCAACCAATGCCCCGTCGGCGTGATCACTCGGGGCGACGTAGTGCGTGCCCTCGCCGCCCATCAAGCCGGCTGATTCAACTCATCCTTCGTTCCCCCTTTCCAGGCCGATGCTGCGCTCCTTACTCATGGCCTGTGTGCTGGTGGTTGTTCCCCTACTTGGGCATGCCAACCCAACAGCCGAGACCGAGGAAACGGATTTCCTGGACTTGGTGGATGGCGAGGGCAACGTGCTGATCCAGGCCCGAGGCGTTGATGCCGTCAATGCCGAAGCCCGGACCCAAGGCCTGGCCTTTCCTGCCCTGGGGTACTGGTCTGTTGAGGGGCACTGCTTTGTGAAACCTGCTCCAGGCGACTGCAACGGCGTGTTCAAGCGCTAAGGGCGTTCCGCCGTTTGCGATGCCGGGGCAGGCGGCACGCGGTTGTCCACGCGCAACGGCGAAAACAACACCAGGTTGCCCGCCACCAAGCCGGCGGTGACAACAACAGCCGCGAGTACCTCTAAGCCTTCCGATGTTTTGGGTTGCATGCTTCGAGCATGCGCCGCTGGGTTGCCCATGGCGAGGCCTTGTTTGGCTTTCAACGTGTGCGAACAAACGGAGTCAGTTGATACTTCAACCGTCGAACCAGGAGCGTTACGACGGAGCAGTTGATGCGCCCAGCCCTGTGTCGCTCATCTCACGATTTCACGACGACACAGATGATGTGCCTCCGATCAAGTTCGAGACCGGGCATCAGGGTAAGGAGGCAAAACGTCTGACTCGATTCATCTGGAATCAAGTGATTCAACTGCTGCTGGCCGGCAAGGAATTGGAAGCCAATTCGCTGTTGGAAGAATTTGATGAACCACCGCTTTGGGACGACCCACTCGACTGACAAGCCATGGGAACACCACTCACGCAATGGCTTCAGCTGGTGGGCTGGGTGCTGCTCGCCACAACCCTGATTTGCTTGAGTGCAAGCGGGGTTTTCTGAGTTGAGCGGTTGAATCAAAACACCCTCAACAGCAATAAGACTGACCTGCAAAATCAGTGATCAAGAACATCAAAATCAATCCGGTATGACTTGCTACATCGATCCCGAAGTCTTCCTTGAATGCATCAGCGAAGGCATCCAATTGGATTTTTGATTGATGCATGCATTGATTGAAACCAATGGCTTCGTATCAAATTACGATCACCACATCGGAAGGCTCTTCCAGTTTTGCCTGTGCCGACGACCAGTACATCCTTGATGCGGCAGAAGAAGCTGGTGCTGATCTGCCCTATTCATGCCGAGCTGGTGCCTGCTCCACCTGCGCAGGCAAGCTCTCGAGTGGCTCTCTGGATCAATCGGATCAGAGCTTTTTGGACGACGAACAGATCGCCAAAGGATTTGCCCTGCTTTGCGTGGCTTACCCAACAAGTGATTGCCAGATCAAAGGAGAAGCCGAAGAAGACCTCTGAGTTGACCAAGCCGATCTTCGAGATTCAAGCCCGAAAACTCCCACCGGGGAACAATTAACACCTGTTCCCCTTTTTTGGGCCAGCACCATTCATTCCATTCAGTAAGCACCTGATTCGCCCAGGCCGAAGTCACCAGGGAATGGCGCCCAATGCCGCCATGGTTCTCCTGTTGATTTACTCCTTCAAGGAGCGGCGAAGCCAGCTTCCAAGAGCGTGGCTTCGCTTGCCAAAGCAAGGCTAGTCGCCAGGCTTAGACACCAAAGAAAGCAAGGACTGCTTCTAAGGCTCCGAGACCCAACAGAAAAACACCAGCAAGCAAGGCAAAGTCTTTTTTGGAGTTAGCCACAGATGCAACGGTTGCCCCGACGAACGCCAACAGGACGAACCTAAAGAAAATCGGAAGGGAAAACATTGCGGAGGATATACATCTCCGATGAGTTATGTAAACCCGCTGCGGTGCAGGGAGTTAACGGCTCGAAACCAACGTTGAGTTACTTAATTCCTCTCAAAGGAGGCAATCAGGATCACGAAAGGCAACCCTCCTAAAAACTGCTCTGGCTCTGCCCAGCGAAGCGGCCCGCGTAGTGCTCTTCACCATCCATGCGCTGAAAGATGAACTGGCAGATCAGTGTGCCCGGCACCACCGCCAGCGGAGCCGGACCGAAGTTGCTCATTTCCAGCACCTGCTGACTGTCGATCCCCGGCCCCATGAACGGTGCACTGATGTGCACCATCAGCCCCAGGCGAGCAAAGCGACTGCGGCCCTCAAGCCAACCGCAAAGACCTGCGCCGAGCCTCACCCGTTCGCGGGTGATCCCCAGCACGGTCTCCCCCGGCATGATCAGGATGTGCTCGCCATCAGGGATCTCCAGCTTGTCGGTGCATTCGCGGTAGTCGGTGTGATCGCGAACCTCGATCACTTCATGCACCTTGCGGAACACTCGAAACGTGGAGCCGAGGGTGAGGTCCACCGATGCAGGCCCAACATGGTCGGCATCGAAGGGCGTGATCGCGATCAGGCCGTCGTCAACCGCCTGAAGAATGGCCTGACGTCCAAGCACCGCCATGGGTCAATCCCTTGCTGGGCCAAGAGTATGGACGCCTCAGACGCCTGGGTGCTCACACAGAACCGTCGACAGGTCTGACTCGCTCAGCTCGGCAGCGTCTTGTTTCTGAGGCTGATCAAGCGGTGGAACATCAGGAAGACGAAAGACTTTTTCGAGGTCTGTCTTGATGGCACCAAAGGGGTAGGTCATAAAAAAAGAGGACCGCCCACAGCCCCCTCGAAACGACTTGACGACGCATCCCTGCGCCTCCGTTACATTAGTCAACGAAGTTTTGTAACGAGAGCTGTGGCCTTCACCACCCAAGACCTGCTCATCGCCTTCGGCAGCTTCGGCATGGCCCTCTTCGCCTTGAACCTCTACAAGCTGACCAAGCCCGCCAACAGTTGATCAAGCAGCGGTATCTCTCCTTCCAGTGCGCAGCGTCCCGCGCAACCAATCCCCCACCGGTAAGACCAGGCAGTGAAGGGATGGGTATTGCTGCTCCCTTGCTCGTCACCTGTCACCCGATAGACAGGTTCATCTGCGCATAGGGCCGGGTGTGATGACCCGGCTTTTTTGTACCTCTGCTCAGGAAATAAAAAACCCCCGCCCAAGGCAGGGGCCGCAAAAGCACTTTCAGAGCGTGAGCCTGAGTCAGGCACCCATCATCTCGAACAACTCCTTGTGGCATGCACAGGCTTCC
>CAJXPL010000006.1 GCA_913057985.1 uncultured Synechococcus sp. | reverse complement strand
TGGCTTTTCAGGAGGTCGCTGAGTTTCAAGGATTAAAGCCCTGCGTGCCATACCGCAACCAGCGTTCTCAAACTGAGGCGCTTGGCTGCCGTAAATCTCCCGCCAGTTCGTTTGCACCTTCGGCCCTGCGGTGAGGTCGAAAGTCAGCCGGACTGCTCCTTAGGCGAAAGCCCCTTGGCGATTGCGGCATTGATGCCGTGAAGAGCATTGAGGACTTCTCGCTAGCAGCCAGGCCGCCACTCAATGGGCAAGGTTGCGGCTTGGCGTTTGCCGGTGTCTTTCCAATACCGCTCGACCTGCACCTTCCCGCGCATTGGTCGTAGCGAATAGCCCCACTTGTGCTGTGTCTTGATCGCACGCTTCAAAGCCGCTTCCCAAGGCTGTGCGTCAGCGCGCTCCTTTGGCATGTGCGTCTCCCCCGTGCACGGAAACTACCGAGCTGCACGGAAGCAGCACGGAAGATGCCCAAACATCCTTAATGCACGAAATCCGGCAGGGCTAGTCTCGGTATGAGAAGCCCTGCTGCTGGGTTTTGGTGACGCCCCCTGATGGATTCGAACCATCGACCGACTGCTTAGAAGGCAATCGGTGAAATTGCTAGGAAACCGGCTTTTAGCGCCAAGATCCCAGTCAGAACCGTTGCTAAAACTAGCCTGGCTAAATAAGTGAGCACGGTCGCTTGGGCCAGCTTGTAGACACTTGTGCCCGTTTTGAGCACAATATTGAGCACAGGCGAGGCCAGTTGCCCTCTAGGCAGTCGGTCTGTAGCCACCACCCGTTTCGTGCTCAAAATGCCCGCTGGTGCTCAAAAACGTGCGAAGCAGCCTGCGTGGGTCAAGAAGCTGCGTTCCGACATCAAGGCCGACAACGGCAATGGCTTTCTGGTGAAGCTGCCTTCAGGGCGCTCACAGGTCCAGCTGACGACAATCTTTGACGACGGCACCCGACAGCAGAACTATCTTCCGGCGGACCTGAAATGGGCTGCCGAATATGCGCTGACCATTCGTGAGTGGGTCAGGGATATACGGAAAATCCTTTCTGAGGACGCCAGCAAGAGCCTGAAGCAGGCCATTGCTGAGCGCCAAGGATGGTCTGGTGACAAGCGTGAAGACGGTGAGGGTGCCTTCAACGCTGAAGGCTGGGACAACGCCGCTGAGCGGTTCTTGGCATCACTTAGGCCAATCCTCAGGTCAAACTCGCTCAAGCTGATTGAGCAGCGTGTCGCCAAGGCGCTGAATACACTAAAAACAGCGCCGAAGCCCCGTAACTACGAAGCGTTTATTCGTGCTTACGCCGAACAGCACTTTTACAAGAAGGACAAAAACGGCAAGCTGATCGTAGTTACATCGGCTGGTGGCTCAGGCCGGAAGCGTGGCATTGAAGATGTCACACGTTTCTTGAACTTTGCTGTTGAAGAATGTGGTGCCAGCAATCGCTACCGTCCCAAGCTGTCAGCTGCTCTGAAAAGCGAGCTGATTGGCACTCGTCCAGTTGATAGCAAGGTTGGGCGCAAGACCATTCCGTTGACGGATGAGCAGTTCTCAGGCTTCCTTGACTGGCTTGAGGAAAACGGCAAAAAGCAGTTGAGGCTTGCGGTTGGCCTGGTCGGATACTTTGGTTTGCGCGAGTGTGAGCTTGCTCTGTTGATGCCGACAGAGACGGCTAAAGGCTTGCAGTTGAAGGTTGGGATGCAGGCGAAGGCCAATGCAAAAACACGTTCTGCACCACCCAAAGAGCCACGCCTGGCGATGTATGCAAAATGCGATGGCAGGCCAGTGAATGAGGCCATGGACATGCTGGCTCAATATCATTCTGGCTTTGTAAAGCTGCCCAAGCGTTTGCGCGATCAAATTGAAAAGGTTGCGGAAAAAGGATTCTTCCGTGATGTGGGTGACGCTTTCAGTGAGCAGGTAAAGGCAACGCAATTCTGGAAAGATCTAGTCAAGATTGAGCCCAGGATGACCCCAAATGCTCTTCGCCATAGCTTCGCCTGGCGTGTGCATCAATCAACGGAAATGATTGTCCCCACCCGCGCTGTTGCCAGTGCGATGGGGCATACGCATGCCACTCACTTGCGGTATTACTCCGAATTTATTGATCCTGATCAAACAGAAAAAGTCTTTGAACAGTTCAATCAAGGGGTTGCATCTGCTTGATCATGCTTATACTGCGCTAGTCATCGTTGGTTTCGCGCCGCCTGCTTTGAGTCTCTTGCTTAAAGCTTCATCCAGAGGTGGAATCGTTCCTTCGTAATACGGGGACCGCTGCAACAACTTCCGGTTGCAGTAGGAAAGACCCGAACGGTGAATCACAGGAAGAACTCTAACCAGTTCTGTGGTTCACCATGCCTGAGCTTTGGCTCAAAACGGCAGATGCCGCAAGGTATTTGGCCGTTAGCCGTTCTTACTTAAAACGCTGCCGTATTGATTATGACGGTGGCTTCTTGCTGCCTCGCGAGCACTACATTCTCGGCGCTAGCCGAACAGCCAGCATCGTTTGGAATGTTGATGCTGTCCGTGAAGCCTTCCATGAGCGTGGTCAACTGATTCGCCGCGCTGATGAGGTCGTTGCTGATCTAGTGGGGGCAAAAAAATGACCCAAACCCAATCTGGGCTTGAGTCACTCCCTGCCAAGGATGATTCAACTTTAAGTCCACCACTGCAAAATCAGCAGTCGGTTTCATCGTCAAAACACAAGCCAGGCACAGGGTTCAGCTCTGGATCCAGTAGTGCTGGTGCTCGTTCTGGTGCTCAACGGGGCAATTTTGTTCCAGCAACGCGGAGCAATCGCTGCATCTGCGGCAGGCCAAACAAGTGCGGCACTGTTGGCGACAAGATCATCCACTGGAAAGGCAAAAGCTTTCCGCTGCCACCAGCTGATGCCAACGGCATCGTTACTGTCGCCAGCCAGCGGTTCAAAGTCATCGCTGATGACGTTGGCCTGGGCAACAACTGCATCGTTTTGGTGCCGTATACCGGCAAACGCCATGGGCGAAAGCAGGTTGTTTCGCCAACGGCAAAGACCAAGCCATCAGAGGTGGTGGCAGAGATCAAGCGGTATCTGGTGCTGGCTGATCATGCGCTCGGTGTTCCTGATTATTTGGAAACGCCACTGTCGTTTCAGGAGCGGAAAGCCATCCGCGATCTGATTCAACGGGCAGATCATCGTGGCCAAGATCTGCTGCCGATCCTGCGGCAATTTGCGGCATCCATGCCACCGGTGAAAGAGCTGATGCCGTTGGTGGAACGTGCCGCCAAAGATGTCAGCTGGCAACTGGCTGGGGTGTTGGAAGCCTGCCGAACGGAACTGGCTGACCCCGAACTGCTGAACACCATCGTTGGGATAGATCCGCCATGCCAGAACTGAGCTACGAAGAGCTGTTCAACCAGCAGCAAGAGGGTGTTGATATTGGCGTTGAGCCGGTTCAAAACACCTTCACCGACATGGTGAGGGCAACGCTGAACGCCATCCTCAAACAGGACAGAGACGCTGAGATGCAGTGTCGTTCTGAACTCAAAACTGAGTACCGCGTCAGTGATGGTCAGATCACCCGTGAGCTTTTCAAAGCCTTTACGGCCACTGAAGTTGCCGTTGCCAGGAAGACCAGCGACAGCGTTGATCTGAGCAAGGTTGAGCAGCTTGGTTATCTGAAAGATGGCTGGATCCCCAGCCGTGATGTCAGCTTGGTTTATGGCCCTTTCGGTACAGGCAAGACATCGCTGTCGCTTGCCTTGGCGCTTGCCGCTGCAAAGGGTGAGCCATTCCTAGATCGGACGACTCCTGGCGAAAGACTGAAGACGCTGGTTATTGCAACCGACAGCGGCATAGGCCCGCTGAAAAAGGCGTTGGATGATCTTGGCGTTGATCCTGATGATCCTCTGTTCAAGCCAGGCCACCCCGATCAAATGATCTGGGTTTGGGGGCAAGCTGCTGATCAAGGCCACCTTTCATGGTGCGCCGACATCAACGGTGTCGTTCGTCTCAGGGAGTTTGTTCAGCAGAACAACATCGCCTGGACGGTGATTGATTCAGCCAAGTCAGTTAGCTCTGCAGCGGGCTGGAGTTATTCCGACAACGATGCTGTGCGGGAGCTGCTGCGCTACATGCGTGAAGGCATCTGCCAGCCGCTTAACCACAGCATTTGTCTGCTGTCGCACGATGGCACTGGCAACGGCACCCACGCTGGTGCAAAAAGCTGGGCTGAAGATCCTTCTATGGTCATCAGCCTGGATCGTGCTCCTGACGGTCACTCTGTTGGTGTAACTGCTGAGTTCAAAAAAGATCGTGCCGCCACTGTTGATCCACACCGAAAGCTGACTTTCAGCCTCAATCGTGAGAATGGCGGATTGCTTTTGTCACCGGAGGTTGAGTCAGTCGGAACTTGCTCCGAAGCCATTATTGATGTCCTCTATAGGGCGCATCAGAACGGCAGGAGCAGTCTTCGGCGCAAATCGATTGTGGATGAGGTCTGGGCAGCTCATCGGCGCTCACAAAAGACGGTGGACAACACTCTCGGCGCAATGGTGGCGAAGAAGGAATTAACCAAGCCAAGACCCGGCAGTTATTCTTTGTCGCCTTCAATGCTGCAGCGGCTGACCTCTAATAGAGATCTCTATTCAGAAGGAAGTAATAGAGAGAGAAAGCTGTCAGAGCCTGAGGTCTTGTCAGTTCCCGAGACTGTTCCCGCTGCCTTGAACGGGAATTACTGTAGTTCCCAGGGAATATCGCCGGGAACATCAGAGACGCCAGCTGTTGCAGTAGATCAGCCTGATTTTCTTCCCGTCACGCAGACACTGCCCTACCGAATGGAGGACGGTGACGATGACTGGTAGCGGTTACCCCAATCACAGAGCCCGATTGCTGCATTAGCAGTCGCTTAATTGCTCCGAATCGCAGTTGGTCACAGTGTTCTTGCTGTGATCCGTTGCGTTCTGTGCTCAGTCTGGTGCTCAGTTGGTACCGCGTGTGCGCATTGGTATCTCGTGTGCGCATTGATAGCAGTGATGTCATTGATGACAGTTACTACCGGCGGTGCCCATGGTGCGTAAAGCGGCCACGGAAGTGCGCTTCAAATTGCCGATCTAGTTGCGGCTGCACCAACATCACCCTCAGCGAATTAAGGCATCCGCAGGCCGCTGCGTACTGGCCGTCGCGTTCAGCCTTGGCGGCTAGGCGTTGATACTGCGTCGCCAGCCAGCCCACCATGTGCTGAAGCTCAACTGAGTTCAGGGCATTAGCAAGCTCACTTTGGGCGATTTCTATGTCTCTCAGGCTTGTCCGCCTGCTGCACCCCCACTTCACCGTCAGCTGCGTCGCTGCATCAGTGGGCGGAACACCATCAGCAATCAGCTGAAGAGCCTCGTTACGGCGTTGCTGGCGCTGCTGTTTGGTAGTGATCGCCATTAGTGCCAGGCGCTATCGGGGATGAGCTTGAAGCCGAATTGCTTTTGAAATTGCTCTGGAGCTTCTTCGAGTTTGAGGATCTTTAAGCCGGAAAGTGTGCTTGGCGCCAGGTTATCTATTTCTTGCTTTGCAAACCATCCAATGGAGTCATCAAAACTATTGGCGACAATCTTCAGGTCGCCTTTTAAGAGCTGATCTGCAAGACGTTCAAACGTTGAGACTTGATAGGCCAAATGTTTTCGTATGAATCCTTCATTGCCAAGCTCCCTATATTGTTTTTGCAGGTCAAGAAAAATCGAGTCAAATTCTTGTTTGCCCTCACGTGCCAGTTCACAGCTACTCATGTTTGTGACCTGAGCCCATTTTGCGTATTCACTTTGTGTCCAGCCTGCAGTGAGGAACTGGCTTAGTGAGGCTTCTATAGCAATAGCTTCTGCACGTGTTTCGCAATCAAATACTGATAGTTTTTGCATGTAGTGACCCCACCTGTTTCCCGTCTTTGCACGTTTGTCGGCACTAGCTGCGATTCCGTATTTTTTCGCTATGGGGGCTTTTGTTTGATAGTAATAGATCTGGCATGGCTTCTGGAATCTTCCGATATATGGCATTACCAGAACCTGAATTACTGAATCCCTTGAGAAACTCTTCCAAATGCCATTGCCACCTTCGGCATACATCGCCAGGTTGGTCGCTACAACCTTTTTGTCTGGCTTTAGGCCGTTCACAGCAGACCGTGGGCTTTGAACATTGATACGACAGCTTCAAGCTGTTCGTCATCCCAGTGTGGCGACAACTGGTGGATGCACCGCTCTACCTGACGCTTGGTGATGCCCTTAGGTCGGGACAGCCGTGGTGACAGAACAGGGCCGTCATCACAGATGTCGTTGATCAAGCTCATGGTGTCTCCCTGGCATCAAGTTCCCGTTGCAGCCGATCACGCAAATCAGCAGCAGCGTCACGGTCATCAAGAACGCCACCAGCAATCTGCTCAAGGCTGCTGTTCAAGTTGCCGATCTTGAGATCCAGGTAACGGATGTGTTCCTCAACCTGAGCCTGATAGCGGTGCATGTTGCCCGGCAACCAAGACTGCCAAGTCCAGTCGATAAAACTCTGCGGCAGACCGGTGTGAGTTGGATCCGCTTCAACAGCAGCATCACGATCACGCAGCAAACGATCCATGACGCGTCTGGTGTCAGCTGGGCTGATGTGCAGCCAACCAAGTGCGGGATGAGGTCGGCTCAGCATCAGAAGCTCCTGTAACCGCGTTGCCATGGAGCCAAGCTCTGCCGTGCTTCACGGTCTTGGCGCGCCTGCTGGTTTTGAGCAGCAAGACGTTCTGTTTGCATCTTCAATGCTTCGGCCCGAAGCTTTTGTGCTTCACGCTCTTCTTGTTGTCTTACATCAGAGCCATCTTGTAATCCAAGATATGCAGCGATGTCAGGCCGGTGGCGATTGATTAGAGCCTTTACGGTCATGTTTTGAGCAAGAACTGCGGTGTTAACAGCAGTGCCGTACTGACGGTTAGGCAATCTTCCCTTCACGCCTGGGATGGCGTTCAGTTCAGATTCAATAGCCCGCGCCTCTGTTTCTACAGAAGTGATGCTGGCCTGTGCTTCCTTGAATTTGGTTTGGATGTCCGTCATACGTAGACCTGCACTGCCTTTCGGCGTGATTGTGGGTTTGACGTTGGGCAGAAATCATGACGCGGTGCGTCGTCATCATTATCAAATGCTGAACGCTGACGCTCAACCATTGCTTCCCAGCGGAGATGGTTGATTACCAGATCAGCCTGCAACGGAAGCTGACGTTTTGGCACTACTGAATTAGCGGTTTATGAATGAACTTATAATAGCCAAATTTGTTATTATAAAACCAGCTAGTTCTTACGGTGGGCTAGCGGGCTCAGTAGCAGGTAAGGGCCGCTTCGGTGGTCCTTAACCCTTAGTCTTGCCAAAGTTTTTTAAGTGCATCAAGCTCCCTCTTTTCTGCGCTGGTCAAAGGCTTTTCTGAAAGAGCTAAGTCTTCATTGGTCATCTCACATCTTTCAAGCAGGCTTGTAATTATTCCTAGGCGTGCCCACTCGCGACCTTGGTAATGCTCAAGCCAGAGCCTGATGACTGCGAGGATTAGTGCCAGTTCCCACAATCCACCAAAAGTCAGTGCGCCGACTAACGCAGTGGTCAGCCAAGGTTTCTTAAATTCTCCGCCTGAAAAGTGATTGCTACAAAGGCTCCGATACTCCAAAAGCAGTTTGTCTTTGTCTTCGATGGGTTTTCGAATGCGTGAGGCTAAAACACCTTCAGATCTTACTCGCTTGGCCTTCTCAAGATTGATGCGGTGCCTAACCCCAACAAGCTCTTCAGCGGTGCAAAGGCTGGTCGTGTAGCCAGGAACAGGCTGACCGTTGTGCTTGATATTTAGTGCTAAGGCGTGGCTGCCTTGCTTCCAGATCACCTTATTGATCTCATCAACGGCGTAGGTGTCTGGATGCCAGTGGGTTGGGATTTGTGGTCTAGTCATGCGATCAGCTCAGTCATTGCTGTTTTTGATGGCGTAGGTGGTAATCAGTGCTGTGAAGACCAACCAAAAGAACGGGATGAAGTCGTTGCGGGTTGCTGTGACTGCCTCGTCGCACTTCATGCTTTGAGGCCACTCAAGGGCGAGCTGGTCACACACCGAGTTGCCAACAAAGCCGACGACAGCAGTGCTGACGAAAACGGCTGGGACTGAACCAAGGGCTAGGGCATATGCAAATGCTGTGACGTACTTCCAGATGGGTGAGTCGAGGAGTTTCACAGGCAGTCCTCAGTTGTTACCGACGTAGTTGATGCAGACACGGCAGGGGAGTTTTTCTGAGTCATGTCTTCATCGTTGCCTGATGTCTTGCAGACCGCATCCCTCACTCAGGGGATTTTCAGGACGGATCAGATTCATCGCCGCAAAGGGTGGTCTGGCATTTCGGGGACGACAACGGGCGGAACAATTGCGACTTGGCTCCGTTTTTGAGCACCAGTTTGAGCACGCAAAATAAAAACGGCTCCCAGCTTTCACTGAGAACCGTTGGTAGGACTAGCGCCCCCTGATGGATTCGAACCATCGACCGACTGCTTAGAAGGCAGTTGCTCTATCCAGCTGAGCTAAGGGAGCAAGCGACCACATCTTGGCAGGCTGCTTCGAGGCGGGCTGGATTTGGAAGCCTTGCGCCACCTAAGGTGATGGGCTCTTGATCGGCATCCATGGCCCCGCGTCGTCTCAGCGACAGCGAGAAGCAGGATCTGGTCGGTCGTTACAAGGCCGGCGAGTCAACATCAGCTTTGGCTGAGGCCTTTGGCTGCAGCCCCAACACCGTGAGTCGCACGGTGAAAGCACTGTTGCCAGCTGATGCTTATGCCGCGCTAAAGGCCAGCAGGCAAAAAGGGTTGGCCACTCCTCCTACGCCAACCGTCACTCAGCCGGAAGAACCAGAAGTTGACTCCCTCAAGGCAGACGACAGCAGCCTGGCCCTGGATGACGCGGATGACTTCGGCGAAGACTCTGAGGAGGAGCTCGCCGAAGACGATGACAACGGCAGCGTTGAAACGTTCACGGAGCTTGTTCCCCTGCTTGGCGTGGGAAATCTCAGTGATCGTCCACTGAATCAAGCCCAACCGTTCAGTGTCGACCTGCTGCCGGACAGCGCCTACATGCTGGTCGACAAGGTGGTTGAGCTGGATGCGCGCCCCCTCAAGGAGTTCCCCGAGTTGGGCCTCCTCGACGATGCCGAGCAGGAACGGCAGGGGTTGTGCCTCTTTGCCAGCCCCCGCGCGGCCAAGCGCCAGTGCGGGCGGAGTCAGCGGGTGATCAAGGTTCCCGATACGGCTGTGTTTCAGCGCACCAGCAGTTACCTGTTGGCCCGGGGTATTACACGACTGGTGTTGGACGGAACCTTGATTGCGCTGGATGCCTGAGCAGCGCCGCTGATTGCTCTTACCTGATTGCTCTTAATCGAAGCGATCGCGTTGGTCGGGAAGCAAAACGGCCGTCGCGGTCCCGCCACTGATCACGCCGATCACCAGAGCAATGCCCACGAGAAATCCCGTGGGAAGCGGCACGGATCGTTGCCCTCCGAGCTGGAGCGCGTGGCGATCCTGAAGGTTCTGGGCGCCAAGGCAGAGGAGCAGCAGCAGCAGCAGGCCACCGCCAAGGCTGATCAGCAGAAGACGAAGGCGAATCAACACAGCACAACCGTCGACGGGCTCAGTTTGACGTGCCCTGGTGCAAGAGGGCATAGAGCTTTCGCCTGGACAGCCCTGTGGTCTGGGCCAGTTGCCGCGCGGCGTCGCTGGCGCTTGCACCCTCGTTTTGCAACGCCTGCAGTTGCCTGATCAGGTCATCGTCGTCGGGTTCTTCCGTTTCTGCCGGCGCTGCTCCCCCCAGCACAACCGTGCATTCCCCCTGGGGCGGGTGCTGCTGAAAGTGCAGCAGGGCATGCTCCACCGTTGGCCCCACCTGTTCTTCGTGGCGTTTGGTCAGTTCCCGTGCCACCTGCAGGGGACGGCTGCCGCCGCAGTGATGCTCCAGTTCTTCGAGCAGTGTGATCAGGCGGTGCGGCGCTTCGTAGAGCACGGTGGTGCGGGGTTCGTTGCTGATGGCTTCCAGGCGTGCCCGCCGCTCCTTGCCTTTGGTCGGCAGAAATCCTTCGAAGCAGAAGCGGCCGCTGGGCAAGCCGCTGCTCACCAGAGCGGTGGTGGCGGCGCAGGGGCCAGGGATGCAGATCACGGGATGGCCAGCCTGGTGCGCGGCGGTCACCAGCTCTTCACCGGGGTCGCTGATGCCCGGCAGTCCGGCATCACTGATCACAGCCAGGCTTTGCCCCTCCGCCAGCAGCTCCAGCAGTTGGGGCAAGCGGGAGCGGGTGTTGTGCTGATGAAACGACAGCTTTCGGCCGCCGGCTCCAAGACTGCTGAGCAGCTGTCCGCTGTGGCGGGTGTCTTCACAGGCGATCACATCCACGCTGCGGAGCAAATCGCGGGCTCGTGGCGACAGGTCCCCCAGGTGACCAATGGGGGTTCCCACCAGATAGAGGCTGCCGCCGCTTGGTTCATCCCGCTGCATCACAATGGCGAGCGCCTCTGTTGATCATGATGCCCAGCTCTGCTGTCCTCCCCGCTGGCGTGAACCAGGAGGCGCTGCTGACGGAACTGCGTCGCCTGAGTTGGGGCGCCGCCGATATTTTGCGGGCCTATGCCCGCGGCGAGCAGCCCCCGCATGGTTTTCCCAAGGCCTTGAGTGTTGATGAAGGTGGAGAGGGCCCCGTGTCTGCGGCTGACCTGGCCGTGAACAAGTGGTTGCTGGATGGGCTGTCCTCCGCGTTCCCCGATGCCGACTGGACGCTGCTGAGTGAGGAGACCGCCAAGGAGCAGCTCACTGAAGGTCAACCGCTGCCGGCGGAGTGGTTGTGGATTCTCGATCCCCTGGATGGCACCAAGGATTTCTTGCAGGGCACAGGCGAATACGCCGTTCATCTGGCTCTGGTGCGCGACAAGCGGCCGGTGATTGGTGTTGTGCTGCTGCCGGAAGCCGATGAACTTTGGATCGGCATTGTTGGTGAAGGTGCCTGGTGCGAAGACCGTCAGGGTGAGCGGTCGCCGGTTCGCTTCAGCGACAGAACCGAGGTTTCAGATCTGATCTTGGTGGCCAGCCGCAGCCACCGCGACGACCGACTCGTAAAGCTGATTGATTCCCTCGAGCTCGGCGGTTCCAAAGCCGTGGGCAGCGTTGGCTTCAAGGTGGCCACGATTCTGAGAGGCGAAACCGACCTCTACGTTTCCCTCTCCGGTAAAAGCGCCCCCAAGGATTGGGACATGGCGGCTCCAGAGGCGGTGCTGCTGGCGGCCGGTGGACGCTTCACCCATGCCGATCAGGCCGACCTCACCTACAACACCGGCGATGTGCGTCAGGCCGGTTGTCTGATCGCCAGCCATGGGAAAGCCCACGCCGAGCTCGGAGAGCGTGCGACGCGGGCCATGGCCGAGATCGATCCCGGCTTTCAGGTCTGAGACCTGATCAGCTGAGCGGTGCCACCGGGGTGGGCTGAGGCTCCACTTCGGCGGCGTCGCCGGCCTGGGGCACGCCCCGCAGGGTGAGGTTGATGCGGCCGCGGTTGTCGATTTCGCGCACCCGCACGGTCACCTCGTCACCCACCTTCACCACGTCTTCCACCTTCTCGACGCGAGCTTCGGAAAGCTGCGAGATGTGAATCATGCCTTCCTTGCCAGGGAGGATCTCCACGAAGGCGCCGATCGGGATGATCCGGGTGATCGCCCCAGAGAACACTTCGCCTTCGTTGACCTTACGGGTCAGGCCTTCGATGATCTTCTGGGCTTCTTCAGCTGCAGCACCATCGTGGGAAGCGATGGTCACGATGCCGCCGTCCTCGATGTCGATCTTGGTGTTGGTGCGCTCGGTGATGCCCTTGATCGTGCGTCCGCCGGGGCCAATCACGGTGCCGATCAGCTCTGGATCAATCCGGAAGCTGAGCAGACGTGGGGCATGGGGAGACAGGTTGTCCCGCGGGGTGTCGATCGCCTCGAGCATCTTCTCGAGGATGTGGAGCCGTGCCGGACGTGCCTGGTTGACGGCTTCAGCCACCGTCTTCACCGAGAGGCCGGTGATCTTCATGTCCATCTGAAGGGCGGTGATGCCCTTCTCGCTGCCGGCCACCTTGAAGTCCATGTCGCCGAGGAAGTCCTCGATGCCCTGGATGTCCGTGAGGATCCGCACCTCATCGCCCTCTTTGATCAAACCCATGGCTGCGCCACTCACCGGAGCCTTCAGCGGCACACCGGCATCCATCAGCGAGAGGGTGCTGCCGCAGACGGAACCCATCGAGGTGGAGCCATTGGAGCTGAGCACTTCGCTCACCACGCGCACCACGTAGGGGAAGGTGTCCTTCTCGGGAAGCACCGGAAGAATGGCGCGTTCGGCCAGGGCGCCATGGCCGATCTCACGACGACCGGGGGAGCGCATCGGCCGCGTTTCACCGACGGAGTAGGGCGGGAAGTTGTAGTGGTGCAGGTACAGCTTCTCGGTGTTGGGATGGAGATCGTCCATCTCCTGAGCATCGCTGGGGGTGCCCAGGGTTGCGGTGGAGAGCACCTGGGTGAGTCCGCGTTGGAACAGACCAGAACCATGCACCCGGCGCGGCAGGACGCCGGCCATGGCGCTGATCTGGCGAACCTCGTCGAGGCCGCGTCCATCTACACGCTTGCCGTCTTTGAGAATCTGCTGGCGCATCAACTTCTTGGTCAGCGCCTTGAAGCTGTTGCCGAGCAGTTTCGGGCTGCTGGCCAGGGCTTGGCGAACGGCGTGGTCGTCCTTGAGACCTGCGATGGTCTCGGACACCTCGCCCTTCACGGTTTCCAGGGCTGTGTCCCGCTCGTCCTTGCTCTGATCAAACTTGCTGAGTACAGCGCTGATCGCCTTGGTGCACTGCTTCTCGAGATAGGCCGGCACCGTGCTGTCTTCCTCCGGCTTCTCCGGCTTCACCTGGGTGATGCCCAGATCCTTCAGCAGCTGTTCCTGTGCCTTGATCAGTTCGCAGATCGCTTCGTAGCCGAAATCAATCGCCTCGATCACGTCTTGCTCGGGCAGTTGGTTGGCGCCGGCCTCAACCATCACCACGCCGTCAGGGGTGCCGGCGACCACCAGGTCCAGATCACCCCGTTCGATCTCCCGATAACTCGGGTTGAGCACGAAGTCATCCCCGAGCAGTCCCACCCGCACGGCGGCCATCGGGCCGTTGAAGGGGATGCCCGCCAGCAACGTGGCAATCGATGCACCCGTCACTGCAAGAACATCGGCGGGGACCCGCTCATCAAGGGACAGGCAGGTGGCCACCACCTGCAGGTCGTCACGAAGCCAGCTGGGGAACAGTGGCCGCATCGGGCGGTCAATCAGTCGGGCCGTGAGCGTGGCCCGTTCGGGGGGGCGGCTCTCACGACGCATGTAGCTGCCGGGAATGCGGCCAGCTGCATAAAGCCGCTCCTCGTAATCGCAGATCAGCGGCAGGAAATCAATGCCTTCTCGTCCGCCTGAACGGGTTGCGGTCACAAGCACGGCGGTGTCGCCACACTCCACCAAGACGGATCCTCCCGCCTGAGGGGCGAAGCGCCCGGTGGTCAGTCGAATCTCGCGTCCGTCAAAGGAGATCGACTGGGTTTGTCCTTGCACGACGTCTTATGTCCTTTTGTCAATCCCAAGTCTGACATTTCATGGCTGCTCTTCACAAGAAAGGGGAGGCCAAGCCTCCCCCTCACGACGCCGTGGCGACGAGCTGATCACCAGCTGGACTTGACCACGCCGGGCAGTTCACCTTTGTGGGCGCGCTCACGCAGCTGGTTACGGCAGAGACCGAAATCGCGATAGACGCCGCGGGGCTTGCCGGTTGCCCAGCAGCGGTTGCGCACGCGGATGCGTGCGCTGTTGCGGGGCAGAGCCTGGATCTTGCGATGGATCTCCAGGCGATCCATCGGATCTTCGGCTGCGTTGAAGGCTGCCATCAGTGCTGCGCGCTTGGCCGCATAGCGCTCAACCGTTTTCTTGCGCTTCACATCGCGAGCGATCATCGACTTCTTGGCCATGCAGCTGAGGGCAGCGAGTGAACGAATCGTTAACGATACATGGGCGCCATCACCCTCCTAGCGACCCATCAATTGCTGGACCACCGGCAGCTGGCTGGTGTCACGCACGATCAGCACAAGCGTGAGCCCCACCAACAAAAGAAAACCGGATTGCACGAAGGCCATTTGAATCCGTTCGGATACCGGACGCCCCCGAACGGATTGAATCGCCAGCATCATCATTTGCCAGCCATCGAGCAGCGGCAGCGGCAACGAATTGAGCACCGCCAGATTGATGGAGATCAGGGCTGAGAAGAGCACCAAGCCTGATCCCCCCTGCTGGCTGAGCTGAGCGCCCATCTCAACGATCTTGACGGGGCCACTCACCTGCCCCGCCGTGGCGCGGAAGTTGGTCAGGAGGCCGGCGTAGCCACGCACGGTTTGCTGCAGCATTTGGCTGAATTGCGTGCCGGTGGTGAGCACCAGTTCACCGGGATTGCGCACGGGGCGCATCTCCCCACTGATGTTGGCCTGCAGCTGGGCGCCGATTTTTCCTGTGCCCTCTTGATCGTCGGGGATGAGTTCAAGGGTGGACGTCTCGTCTCCTCGCTTTCGCTCCACACGGATGGCTCGCTCGGGTGCTGCTTTCACATCCCGAACCATCGCTTCAACGCCCCGTTGTCCTGCAGCAAGGGGTTGGGCATTCAGGCTGAGGATCTGGTCACCGGCACGAAGCCCGGAGCGGGCGGCAGCGCCACCCGGTTGCACCTGCACCACAAGAACCCCTGGATCCGGCGCGGCGGGAACGCCGACAAACGCTGCCTGAGCGAACAGCACCACCAGTGCCAAGGCCAGGTTGGCCAACACCCCTGCAGCCACCACCAGGGCTTGCTGGGGGATGGGCCGGTTGCGCAGCAGATCCGGATCATCAGCCGGGATCGTGCTCTCCTCATCGTCGTCAGGGAAGGCGACGAAACCACCCAGGGGCAGCAGCCGCAGGGCGTAGGTCACCCCACGCCGTTGCCGCTTGATCAGGGCCGGGCCAAAGCCAATGGAAAAACCGCTGACGCGGATGCCCTGGAGCGTGGCAGCGAGGAAATGGCCGGCCTCATGCACCACGATCAGCAGGGCGAGCACCAGAAGGGCGGCCAACACGTTCATATGTCCGTCAGGATTCCAGTCGGATCATTCTGGCTGGAGTCGCTCGCGGCCGACGTAGGGCACCAGCGCTTTGGGCAGCAGGACGCTGCCGTCGGGCTGTTGGCCGTTCTCCAACAGGGCCGCCATGGTTCTGCCGACGGCCAGGCCACTGCCATTCAGGGTGTGAACCAACTTTGTGGCCTTGCCTTCCTTGGTGCGGATGGAGGACCGTCGCGCCTGGAAATCGCCACAGACGCTGCAACTGGAGATTTCCCGGTAGGCCCCCGCCCCCGGCAGCCAGACCTCAAGGTCGTAGGTCCGGCGGGCGGAAAAGCCGAGGTCGGCGGTGCAGAGGTCCAAGACCCGATAGGGAAGCTCCAGCGCCTGAAGCACGGCCTCTGCATCGGCCGTGATCTGTTGGTGCGCCTCGTCGGAGTGATCGGGGTGCACAAACCAGTACAGCTCCACCTTGTTGAATTGGTGCAGGCGGATCAGGCCACGGGTGTCGCGGCCGTAGCTGCCGGCCTCACGGCGGAAGCAGGGGCTGTAGGCGGCGTAGCGAAGGGGCAGTTGATCTGCCGGGATGATTTCGTCCCGGTGCAGGGAGGTCACGGGCACCTCCGCGGTCGGTGTCAGCCAGAGGTCGTCCTCCGCGCAACGGAAGCTTTCCTCGGCGAACTTGGGCAGTTGTCCCGATCCGGTGAGGCTGGCGCTGTTCACCAGCACAGGGGGCAGCACCTCGCGGTAGCCCTTGCTCGTGTGGAGGTCGAGCATGAAATTGATCAGGCCACGCTCCAGGCGTGCCCCCTGGCCCATCAGCGTGACAAAACGGCTCTGCGCGATGCGGACGGAGCGCTCGGTGTCGAACAGCTGTAACCGCTCAGCGATCTGCCAGTGCTCGTCGAGGCTGTCATCAACCCGGGGGGTTCCCCAGCGGCGCACTTCAACGTTGTCGTCTTCGCTGCGCCCATCAGGGCAGGCCTCTGAAGGGAGGTTGGGGAAACCCAGCAGCTGCTGCTTGAGCTCACTGGAGAGCTGCTTTTCCTCCTCCTCCAGCACCGCCACCTTCTGCTTGATGGCATTGCCCTGTTGGCGGAGTTCGGCGACCTCGTCGCCCTTGGGATCAGCGCCCGACTTGATGCGTTGGCCGACTTCCTTGCCGATCCGGTTTCCTTCCGCCTGCAGGTTGCTGCGTTGTTGCTCCAGATCGCGCTGCTGCTGGGCAATCAACTGCAGTTTGGTGAGATCAACAGCCTTTCCTCGACGCCCCAGTTGCTGGGCGATCGTTTCGGGGTTGTCACGCACAAGGCGCTGATCGAGCACGGTTTCAGGGGCGTCAGCGCCGGCAGCCTATGGCAGTCCGTTTCAGAGCACCTGGCCGACCATCACCGCCGCGATGCCCGAGAACAGGGTGATGCCAAGGGCGGTGAGGGGGCTTTGCCCCTGGGCGACGGCCATGGTCGTGATCACGCCGGCACCCAGGCAGGCAACGCAGAGCTGAGTGGCGATGTCGTTGCGGCTCTCCACGTTGGTGCTGCTGTTGTTGGGACCGTAGGGAGCGCGCCGGCCAGCGCCTTGCTCAAGGCTGGTGTTCGTTACGCCGCGTCAGGCTTCGTTACCTGCAGCAACAGAGGCGGGGCGGGCACGGCCTCCGGCAGCCCACTGCTTCAGCCGCTCGAGCTGTTCGCTGGCGGTGCGGGAGAGGGGGATGAGCTGGGAGGCCGCTCCAATCAGATCAGGCTCCGTCAACTCACGGTTGTCGGCAAAGGCCAGGTGCATCGCTTCGATCACGGTCTGCTCCAGCTCGGCACCTGAGAAGCCCTCACTGCGGCTCACCACTGTTTCCAGGGGAAGCTTCAGCCCCGGTCGTCTCCGTTCCAGATGCAGCTCAAGAATGCTGTGGCGCTCAGCGCTGCTGGGCAGATCGAGCATGAAGATCTCATCGAAACGTCCCTTGCGCAGCAGCTCCGGTGGCAGCTTCTCAACGCCGTTGGCGGTGGCCACCACGAACACCGGTGACTGTTTCTCCGCCATCCAGGTGAGCACGTTGGCCAGAACCCGCTGGGTTGTGCCGCCGTCACTGCGGCCATCCCCGCCGAAGCCCTTGTCGATCTCATCGATCCAGAGCACGCAGGGTGCCATGGCTTCAGCCCGTTGAATCATCTCGCGGGTGCGTGCCTCGCTGGCCCCCACCAAACCCGCGAACAGCCGTCCCACATCCAGTCGCAACAGGGGCATTGACCAACTGCAGGCAATGGCTTTGGCCGTGAGGGATTTGCCGGTGCCTTGAGGACCAACGAGCAGGACGCCACGGGGCAGAGGCAGTCCGAAACGCCGTGCATCTTCCGAGAAGGCCCGGTGCCGTTGGTTCAGCCAGGTCTTGAGACCATCGAGGCCTCCGATGGCTTCGGTGCCTGCATCGCTGCGACAGAACTCCAGCACCTCACTGCGGGCAATGGTCTGGCGTTTTTCGTCCAGAACGTCCTGCAGATCCTCAGATCCCAACTGGCCGCGGCGGGCCAGGGCCCGGGCGGCCACCTGGCGTACACGCATCTCGCTGAGCCCGCTGCAGGCCTGAGCCAATTCATCCAGGACAGGAGCTGGCAGGGGGCTGCCGCTGCTGGTGCCGATGCTGCTGATCAGCCGGCGCAGGTCGTTGTTGTCGGGAAGGGGGAGATCGAGAAGCGTGAGGCTTTCTTCCAGATCACCGGGGGGTGTCCATTGCCCGCAGCACAACACCAGGGTGTGCGGGGTGCTGCGCAGGGACGCTTCGAGATTGCGCAGCATCCGGGCAACGCCCGGGTCATCGCAGAAACGATGAAAATCCTTGGCAAGCAGAAGGGTTGGGCTGCCCGCATCCCGTTGCTGAAGCCACTGCAGCATGGCCATCGGTTGACGGCTCCCCTGGCCATCGGCATTCACCGGCCCGCTGATGCCATCGATGAAGTTCCAGCAGACCAGCTGGCGTGCAAGCCGCTGAGCAGCCTCTCCCAGCAGGCCCTCCACCCGGGCTTCCTCATTGCTCCGCACCCAGATCAGGGGTGTGCGCGCCCGCACCAGAAGGTCGATCTGATGTCCCCAGGTGGCACTGCTCATGGCTGATCGATCTGCTGCTGAAGCTGCTGCAGGGCCTGCCAGCGGGGATCCACAGCCTTTGTCTTGGTATCCGGGATCACGGGCTGCTGCTGGAGGCCGGGTGGGCCTGGGCAGTGGTCACCGCAGTGGTTGACAACTGGCAACAGCAGGTTGAGCTGTTCGAAGGCCCATTGCTGGGGGTCAAATTGACCGCGTGGATCGAGAACATCCACCAGCCCTTCCATCTCGGCCACTTCTCCGGAAAGCTCCAGCTCGTCGGCCGTAGGTTGCTCGTCTCCCAGCCAGATCAGCTCGGAAGGCGTGCAGCTGAGCTTCTGATTGAACTGATTCAGGCAGCGATCGCAGCAGAGCGTGACGATCGTGTTGAGTTTCCCCTCAACCGCCAAGACGTTGCCGCGGTGCTCTGCGGAAACATGGCCTCGCACTGGTGTGAGTGAGGGGAGCTCATCGAGCTCACCCTCAACCTCCCAGACTTTCGCGGTGCCGAGGGCCCGGAGCTCCTGGAGGGGAACAGGCTCCAGTGCCTCGATCACTTGCCCTTCGGTTCAAAGGGAAGGCGTGAGCCGCCTGAGGTGGCAGAGACCGTCACTGTTTTCTGGGCCATTTGCTGATCCAGAATTTTCTGCAGGTTGTCGGGCAGTGCCTCTTTGGTGAGGATGAAGGTCTGCAGGCCTTGGAAGATGTTGGCGATCAGCATGTAGAGCAGAACGCCGGCGGGGAGTGGGAAGAACAAGAACATCCCCGTGATCATCACCGGAGTGATTTTGTTGGCCGTGGCCTGCTGAGGGTTGGCAGGCATGCCCATGCCCGACAGCAGTTGGGAGATGAACAGGGTGATGCCGAAGCCGGCAACGAGAATGGCGATGTCCCAATTGATGGCACCGTCGGCATAGAAGCCGACCTGACCCAGAGCTTTGATGAACAGGAAGCCGCTGCGGGCTGCCAGGCCCGGAATCTTCGCTTCAACGGTGGCGTCACCGGCGGCGAGGGCCGTGATCGTGCCGTCCTCGCTAACACTGACGATGTCATCACCTTTGGTCACTGCCCATGTGGGGGAGAAGCGTCCAGGGTTCTCAACATCCGTGAGCACGTCGCTGAAGGCGCGGCCGTCCTTCGTGTGAAGGTTGACGGTGGCGCTGTCGCCAACGCCGATCTTGGTGCCCCGCGGCAGGCTGGCGATCACCGGCACGTGGTCGGTTTCACCGATGAAGATGGAATGGCTGGCGCTGTTGAAGGGTTTGGGTTCAACGGCAGCGATCTGGTCGGCCGGCAACACCTTCATGTTCAAGGTGTAAGGGACATCGGCGAACGGTGATCCCCGCAGGGTTGCAAAAAGTGCAAACAGGATCGGCATCTGCACCAGCAGCGGCAGGCATCCCGCCAGGGGGCTGCCGAATTCCTTCATCACATTGCCCAGCTCCTCCTGCTGTTTCTGAGGATTGTTGGCATACCGGCTTTTGATCTCAGCCTGACGTTTCTGAATCACCGGTTGGGCGATGCGCATGCGCCGAGCGCTGCGAATCGATCCTGCGCTCAGGGGGTAGAGCGCGATCCGGATCACGAGGGTGAGGGCGACGATGGCCAGGCCATAGCTCGGAACCAACCCGTAGAAGAAGTCCAGGATTGGAATCAGCAGGTTGTCGGAGATGTATCCGATCACGTTGAAGAAACGGGGGGGCGGGACGTTGTGAGGCCAGTGTGCATGAACAGCTGCACTCAGGCGGCGAAACCTTCAGTGGTTTTCTCTTGGGCTTTGGTCGCACGGCTGCTGATGCGTTGGAGGATGTAGGCCTCAACTTCCCGGAATCGGGGCATCGAGCGCAGTTCGAGCCTGGCGCCGTCCTTGAGCACCAACACCATGTCTCCCCAGGCACCGAAGCCCCGGGGCACGGTGCGCACTTCGCTGATCTGTGAATACACCACCTGGGTTTTGTCTTTGCCCATCCAGCCCCCCGTTACCGAGATGCGGCGACTGGTGATGCGGAAGCGCAGCCACAGGGCCCGAACAACGGCTCCGATGGTGAAGGGAAGGCCGATCAGCGTGAAGCCAAGCAGGATGTTGAAGATCAGATCCCCGCGGGCTGGCCCACCGTCGTAGTGGACATCTTCCTGAATGCTGGTCATGGATCCAGTCCGGCGCTTCTCAGAAGACTTTCGCATTCTTCGAGCAACTGTGTGGGTTCGGCTTCCGCGGCTTCCGGGCGAAGACTGATCAACAACCACCGTCCTGCCAAGTCGTTTCGCTGTTCAAAGCGCCGACGCAGGTGGTCATGCAGAAGCCGCCTGAGCCGATTCCGCTTGACGGAACGCTTGCTCACCTTGTTGCTGATCACCAAGGCGCAGCGGCAGGTTCTTTCCTGAATGCCACGCAACTCCCGGCGAAGCAGATTGGAATCAGCTGATGCGACGCGCAGAACCATCAAGGTTCCGTGTTGGCGCTTGGAGGATCGGTGCAAACGGTTGAAGCATCGATGCCCGCGCAATCGCATGGAGGCGGGAAGGACCATTAACCGATTCCGTTTGGAAAAAACTGAGGATGGGATGAACCCTCCGGATTCATCCCCAACGCTCAAGCTGCGAGACGGGCGCGGCCGCGCTTGCGACGGGTGCGGATCACGCGACGTCCGGTGTGGGAGCGCATCCGTACACGGAAACCCGAGACGCGCTTCCTCTTGCGGTTTGTTCCCCCGAGGGTGCGCTTGGTCATGGACGTCTCCTGGCTACCGGCCGATCTGAATCTGGGATTTTATCAGTCAGTCCACATCGATCAGCCAGCTGCCGCGGTAGCCGGACATCGGCACATCGCCGGGGGCCTGGACCAGGGCATTGAACTGATACATCCGCTTGCCAGTGGGATTGAACAGCTTGATCCAGAGCGAATAGTCGCCATCTGAAGGCAAGGGTGTGTCGGGGAAGACTTCAATCGCTGTCTGGTCTTCGTTGACCTGGATGACGGCCGGGATCTCTTCGAGGCACTTGCTCCGGCTCATCATTCCGCCCACGCTGGTGCGGCACAGGCGCATGCGGTGCGGTTTCAGTTTGGCGTCGAAATAGTCCGGCACGGTGACCGTGAGTTTGAGGATCGCGGTTTTGCGGTCCTTTTCACGCAAGGTCAGGAACCAATCGGCGCGGTCGCTCTCGATGTTGGAGCTCTGCCAGTAGTACAGCTTGCGGTAATCGCGGTCGGTGTCCCAGCGGAATTCCAGCAGTCCCGGTGTGCCCTGGGCGTGGGCGATCTGATCGGGAGCTCCGGTCAGTGTTGAGCCAATCAGCAGAGCCGCCGCAGTGCCGGCTCCCGCAAGCCAGCGTCTGGTGGTGGAACGGGCCATAGGAAGCGTCTCGTTGGTGGGATTCTCCTGAGTCCAACCACGGGGCGGTGATCTCAGGGGTCGGAGGCTGATCTGTCAGTTGTGACCAGATCTGTCCGGCCGCAGCCGCTGCGCATCGCCCTGATAGGGATGAACCGGTTGGTGGCCCTGCGGAATCCAGGCGTGGGCCAGGACACGGATGCAGCGTGGGAGATCCCCCTGGACGGCCATTTGCTGGCAGTCAAGCAGTGCCACGGTGTCCCAGCCGGGCCGTCGCCGTGCAATGGCGGCTGGAAAACAGGCGTCCAGGTCGGCCGTCACCGAGAAGGTCACCGACACCAGCTGGTCTGGGGTCAGACCATTGCGATCCACCAGGGCATCCATCAGGGCACTCACTGCCGCTTGGATGGCCTCCGTGCTGTTGTCCGTGCAGGTGGTGGCGCCACGCAGGCCTCTCAGAACAAGGGGGGAGCTGGTCATGGGCGGTACAGCCAAAGCACCTGACCGCTCCCCATCAACTCGATCGACAGGCGCTGCTGCAATTGATGCAGGAGCTGGGACCCCGGCAGCAGGCCACTGAGCTTGCGGCGTTGCTTGCCCAAGGTGACGGGACGAATGTCGTCCACGTCGAGATCGGCCAGCTGCGCCGCAAGACGCCGGGCATGGTCTTCGTCGCCGAGTTCATCCACCAAGCCCAGGGCCTGCGCCTGCTCTCCGCTGAAGACCCGACCATCGGCGAAGCGCTTCACCGCCTCCACCTCAAGATTTCGTCCCTCCGCCACGACACCCACGAATTGGCCGTAGCTGCTGTCGATCAGCTCCTGAAGTAAAGCGCGCTCCGCATCGCTGAGCGGGCGATCGGGGGACAGGATGTCCTTGAACGGTCCACTCTTAACGGTGTCGAAACGAATCCCAATTCGCTCGAACACCTTGGAGAGGTCGTTCCCCCGCAGGATCACCCCGATGGACCCGGTGATCGTGCCCGGGTTGGCGACGATCTTCTCGGCTGCGACGCCGATGTAGACGCCGCCGGAAGCGGAGATGTTGCCGAAGCTGGCCACCACGCGACAGCCCTGTTCCCGCAACCGCAACAGGGCCGCATGAATCTCCTGGCTGTCGCCAACGGTGCCGCCTGGGCTGTCAATGCGCAGCAGCAACGCTGGAAATTCCCTTTGCTTCACCTCCCGCAGCGCTTTCAGCACCCGCTGCCGCGTGGCGCCCGTGATGGGGCCATCCACAACGATGCGCGCCATCCGTCGTCGGGATTTTCGCCGCCAGGGCCAGATCATGTTGCGCATCTGCATCGCTCCAGATCTTAAAAAGAGCACCCAAGCGCCCATCCATGCCGTCGTTGCGACTCTGGTTTCTGATGGTGTTGCCCTTCGCGCTCTGGGGAACGGCGATGACCGCCATGGCGCCATTGCTCGCCAGTGCAGGGCCTTGGCTGGTAGCTGGCTTGCGCCTTGTGCCCGCCGGTTTGGCTCTTCTGCTCTGGGGGCAGTGCACCGGCCGAGGCCTGGCGATCGATTCCCGTGATCGGCCTTGGTTCCTCCTGTTCACCCTGGTGGATGCCACCTTGTTTCAAGGTCTGTTGGCGCGGGGGTTGGAGGGCACAGGCGCGGGTCTCGGTTCCGTCCTGATTGATTGCCAACCTCTGTTGGTGGCCCTGATGGCACGCGCGTTGTTCATGGAGTCGATCAATCCCATCGGCTGGATGGGGCTGGCCATCGGTTTGGCTGGAATCGTCTGCATCGGCCTACCGGCTGAGCTGTTGGGACATTGGTGGTTGCTGGCAGACCCGCCGGTGGTGCAGCAGGTGTTTCAGCCCGGGGAGGGCTGGATGTTGCTTGCGGCCGTTGCCATGGCTGCTGGCACGGTGTTGATCCGCTTTGCTTCACGCCTCAGTGATCCGGTCAGCGTTACGGCCTGGCACATGGTGCTTGGGGGACTTCCCCTGCTCTTGGTTCATGCCCTGCAGCGCACGGATGCTGGTTTGGCCTGGACGGCAACGGACTGGGCGCGCATGGGGTACGCGAGCCTGCTCGGAAGCGCCCTGGCCTACGGATTGTTTTTCTGGTTCGCCAATCAGCGCGACCTCACCAGCTTCAGCAGCCTTGGATTCCTCACGCCGGTGTTTGCGTTGGCCACCGGTGGGTGGTTGCTGGGAGAGCGCCTTGATCTGCTCCAGTGGATCGGTGTCGTGATGGTGCTTGTGTCGGTGATCTTTGTGAGTCAACGGCGCCGGTTCTGGGAGCCGCTGTCGATCACGGACGCCTCTTCATGACGGCTGCTCCGCTTCATCTCGTCATCGTGAACACGCCCATCGGGGCCCTCGGCAGCGGCGAGGGTGGTGGCGTGGAGCTCACACTCCGATCGCTTGTTCAGGGGTTGGTGCGGCGGGGCCACAGGCTCACGCTTGTGGCCGCCAAGGGCTCCACGCTCCCCGCCGACTGCAGCGGAGTTGAGTTGCTGGAGGTGGAGGGTGTGAACCAGCCCAGCTGGCAGCACGCCGCCGAGCATGCGCCGGTCGAAATACCCCGTAATGGGCTTCTGCCGGCTCTCTGGGAGGCCGCGCTCGATGTGGGTCAGTCCGCCGACGCCGTGATCAACGGTGGCTACGACTGGCTGCCGCTGTGGCTGACGCAACGGGTCAGCGCCAGGCTCTTTCATCTCGTGAGCATGGGGGATGTGGCTGCGGTGATGTGCGATGTGATCGAAGCCGTCGCCGCCTGGGATTCACGTCGCCTTGCTTTTCACACCCACCGCCAGGCCGCTGATTTCCGGCTGCCTTCTCCGCCCAGTGTTGTGGGCAACGGATTTGATCTCAGCAACTACACCTTCCAAGGGCAGACCAATGGCCCCCTGGGTTGGGCAGGCCGCATCGCTCCGGAAAAGGGGCTGGAGGATGCTGCTGCTGCCGCTGCTGCGTTGGGAGAACAGCTTCTGGTTTGGGGGTTGCGTGAGGACGACGCCTATGCGTGGCAGGTGGAGTCGAGTGTTCCCAAGGGCACGATCGACTGGCGTGGATTTCGATCGACCCGGGAGCTGCAGCAGGAGCTGGGCCACTGCCGCGCTCTGATCAACACACCGAAATGGAATGAGGCCTACGGCAATGTTGTGGTTGAAGCCCTGGCCTGTGGTGTTCCGGTCGTCGCCTATGACCGTGGAGGACCGGGGGAGCTGATCTGTTCCGGTCGCACTGGCTGGTTGGTGCCGCCCGACGATGTTGCTGCCATCACGGAGGCTCTTCGGCGCGTCGACAGCATCGAGCGCTCCCTCTGCCGCAGCTGGGCTGAAGAGCACGCCTCCTGTGAGGTCTTCAGTCAGCGTGTTGAAGCTTGGGTTCGAACAGGACTGACGGCGGATGTCAGCATCAATCGCAGGAGCTGAGGGTCCCTTGTCGGTCAATGTTTCAGGACGTCAGCGACGCCAGGTTCTGGCACTTGTGCTGACCCTGGGACTCGTTATCACCTTTTGGCGGTTGGGATCCACCGGTGTGGTGGATGAAACTCCGCCGTTGTTTGCCGCAGCCGGACGGGCCATGGCTGACACCGGCGATTGGCTGACGCCTCGGGTGAACGGCTTGCCCCGTTACGACAAACCGCCCCTGGTGTACTGGCTGATGGGGTTCGGTTATGCCTTGCCCGGACGCCAGGTTTGGGATCCTCTCGGCAGTTGGGCGGCACGGCTTCCTTCCGCCCTGGCCACGCTCGGACTGATGCTTGGCCTCGCCGATACGGTGCTGCGCTGGCCGTTCTCCGGCGATGTCCGTCCGCGTTTGACGGCACTGATCGCACCGCTGGCCTTTGCCTTCTCGCCGCTGGTGCTCGTCTGGAGCCGCACCGCGGTGAGTGATGCCCTGCTGTGTGGCCTGCTGGGTCTCAGCCTGTTGTTGCAGTGGAGGCGTTTTGCCTCCCCCCAAGAGGTGGCCTGGTGGCCAGCCTGGGTGATTCTCGGATTCGCAGTGCTGGCCAAGGGGCCTGTCGCTGTAGTGCTGTCAGGGCTCGCTCTGCTGATGTTCGGCGCGTTGCGAAGGGATCTCGTTCAACCCTGGCGGCGGCTGCGCCCGCTGCCCGGGTTGCTGCTCACCGCTCTGATCAGCCTTCCCTGGTATGCCCTGGAGTTGCTGGTGGAAGGACAGCCCTTCTGGGACAGCTTTTTCGGCTACCACAACCTTCAACGCTTCACCTCCGTGGTGAACGATCACCTGCAGCCCTGGTGGTTTTTCGGCCCGGTGATGCTCGGGGCTGCCCTGCCCTTCACGCCCTACCTGCTGTTGGGACTGGCGCGGGTGCCCCGATCTCGGACCGCTCCGGAGCATTCGTTGCATCAATTTGCAGCGTGCTGGCTGTTGGCGGTGCTGCTGCTGTTCACCACCGCAGCCACCAAGCTCCCCAGTTATTGGTTGCCCGCCACCCCCGCGGCGGCCCTGTTGGTGGCCCAGGCTACGGTAGGCCCATCGCGCTGGCAACGGATGGCCTGGGCAACTTGCCTGGCCTTGATCGCCGTCCTGGCTGCTGGGTTCTGGCAGGGATCGCTCTGGGTTCCCTTGATCGAGGATCCGGAGATGCCGACGCTGTCGGTGGATTTGCTCGCCAGCGGTTTGTTGAAGTGGGCTGCGGTTTGGTTCAGCGCTGCAGCCGTGCTTGGAGCCGGTCTGTTGCTTCAGCGTCGTGCTGCTGCTCAAGCCCTTCTGGCCATGCAGGGTTGTCTGCTTGGATTTCATCTCACGGCTCTGGTTCCCATCGCCGAACTCGCTGATCGTCTGCGTCAGCAGCCCGTGCGTGACGCGGCCTCACTGATGTTGTCGCACCAGCGCCGTGGAGAGCCCATGGTCATGGTTGGCGCCATGAAGCCTTCGCTGCACTTCTACACAGGGCAGGTAATCCTTTACGAAGGCCAATCCGATGGGGCGTTGGTCAACATTGCGGATCGCCTGGCCCACGAACAGCGACGCGGCTGGAGTGGATATCCCCTCGGTAGTCCTCGTGCATCCAGCACTGTGCTGGTGCTGATCGACCGCGGCACGGCAGAACGGGATCATTGGAGGAACCTGCAGCCTGTGCTGCTGGGACAGATCGGGATCTACGACGTGTGGCGTCTGGACCGCATTCGCCTTGAGCAACGGGCACAAACCCTTATGGCCGATGGCGTCGATGCCGACTGGGAGAAGCCAAGGCCGGAACGCTATTGATCAAAAGTTGAATATCTCGGGGAGTACCCGAGGGTTTTGAAGTCGTCTTGGTAGTGGGCTGCAATCCTTCGAAAATCCTTACGCGATAGGCTTCCGAGTTCAAAATTTTTATTGGATTCATTTGTGCGTTTCAATTTTAAACTTTTACCAAAGACATTTGATAAAAGTAAAAAATCAGTATCAATATTTTCCACTCTACCTATGAACTGTGGCTTGCCTGCGCTAAGCCAATGCTGTTGGGGCATGAATGTCAACATATGGCGTAAATTTCCGCTGATAAGATCGTTTGTGAATGAAGAAAAAGTTGCTTTGCTGTTCAAGAGGTGCAATCGGTATTTCTTTGTTGGGCTTAGGGATTCGAAGTTTGATTGCTCGAGTTGATGGCGAGTTGAAATGGCCACTCTCAGATTGTATTTGCATGCTGATATGAAGCGTTGTACAGGGTGTCTTACAAAGGTAAATCGAAAGTATTTTTCTAGATTCTCTGGTAAATCGTTGACTTTGTGATATTTGTGATGGTGCTTGAATCCGAGCGCTTTTTCAATTGATTGCCCTGCGCACTTTGGAATGTGCAGAAAGATGGCATTGTGTTTGGGAAGGAACAAGCTCACTTTCTTTGAGATTTAGGGGTTAAAAGTTTGCCTGTGGCAAAAACCGCAGTGCCCCCAGAGCCTGATTTCTCCGTTGGGTCCTGGTCGGCCGCAGTCCGGGCATGTCCCCATGCCATGGACATCGGTGCGGCTCGGATGCTGAGCCCAAATGCTGGCTTCGCTCTCCAGCGCCGGGGATTGGAGGGAGTGGTGTTGCTGAATGCGCAGATCACGCACCGCGTGGCCGGCTTGATGCAGGGCGTTGATCAGTTGGGGCTTGTTGTAGAGGAGAGCCTGGCGCCATTGAGGATGGCTGGCTCCCACGGTCAGCACCCCGCGTTGCAGCGATAAGGGGCGACAGTGCGGTGCCAGTTGCGCTCCCGCAACTCTCGGCCAGTCCTGCCACAGCGCTGCCAGGTGGTCGTCCTTGCGCCACTCCCTCTGAAGTGCGCCAAGACAGGTTTTCAAGGGTTCCGCCGGCGCTGGCTCAGCTGACTGCAGCAGCTCCAAGCCCGGAAGGCGACGACGTTGGGATTCAGGTGCAACCGCCATGGGTTGATCCTAGGCAGAACTGCTGCAGGAACCTCGCTAATCTCAGCTCGTCTGAGGCCAAGTCATGGGTTTCTTTGATCGGCTGAGCAGGCTGGTTCGTGCTAACGCCAACGCTGCCGTCAGCAGCATGGAGGATCCGGCCAAGATCCTCGATCAATCCGTTGCTGACATGCAGGCGGATCTGGTCAAGTTGCGTCAGGCCGTTGCCCTGGCGATCGCGAGTCAGAAGCGACTGACCAGCCAGGCTGAGCAGGCTGCAGCTCAATCCAAGACCTGGTACGAGCGTGCTGAGCTGGCGTTGAAGAAGGGTGAGGAATCCCTGGCTCGGGAAGCATTGACCCGCCGCAAGACGTTCCAGGAAACGGCAACCTCGCTGACGGCCCAGGTGCAGGCCCAAGACGGTCAGGTGGAATCGCTCAAGAAGAAACTGGTTGCCCTCGAAGGAAAGATCGCTGAGGCCAAGACCAAGAAGGACATGCTCAAGGCCAGGGCCCAGGCGGCCAAGGCCCAGCAGCAGTTGCAAAGTGCCGTCGGCAGCATCGGCACCGATTCCGCCATGGCGGCCTTCGAGCGAATGGAGGAAAAGGTGGAGGCCCTGGAGGCCACCGGCCAGGCTGCGGCTGAGCTAGCTGGATCTGATCTGGAGAGTCAGTTCGCGGCGTTGGAAAGCGGTGGCGGTGTTGATGATGATCTCGAGGCGTTGCGCGCTCAGCTGAAGGGAGGCCCGGAAGCTGTTGCTCTTCCCGCATCTGAGACCTCCGAGGCCGTGAAGCCCGTGCAGGTGGAAGAGGTGGATGCTGAACTCGAAGACTTGAAACGATCCATCGACAAGCTCTGATCAACCCAGGAAATTCGTCAGGCTTTCCATAGGATCAGTTCAGTCATTTGAGTGCCTTGGCTGGAGCTGTTGCCGATTTCACCGACGCTGGTTTTGAACGTGAAGTTCTCAAGGCTTCCGGCACGGTCCTCGTCGATTTCTGGGCTGCCTGGTGCGGCCCCTGCCGACTGATCGCTCCGTTGATGGATTGGGTGGCGAGCGACTACGGCGATCGCGTCAGCGTCGGCAAGCTCGAGGTGGATGCCAATCCTCAGACCCGTGACGCTTATCAGGTTCAGGGCATTCCCACACTGATCCTCTTCCGCAACGGTGAAGTGGTGGCGCGGCACGAAGGTGCCATCGCCAAACCGCAGCTGCAGTCCTTCCTGGATGCCAACCTCTAAGCGGCTTGCCTCCCTGGGCAGCGCTGTTTTTGCCCGTGTTGATGCCGCCAAACAGGCTTATCGGCTCGAAGCGTCTTTTTCGGTTCTTCCGGATCTGGTGGATCTCTCCATCGGATCCTCTGATCTTCGGCCTCCCACGCCGTTGCTGGACTCCATGGCCTCAGCTGTCATGGAGTCCAGCAGCAGCTCCTATTGCCTTCAAGCCGGACTGAGGCCTTTTCATGCCGCCGTCGCGGACTGGTGTCGGCATCGCTTCGACGTTGCAGTCGATCCTGATCAAGAGGTCCAGTTGTTGGTGGGATCCCAGGAAGGAACCGCCCATCTGCCGCTGGCGGTGCTGGATCCGGGTGACGTCGCCCTGCATCTGGACCCCTGTTATCCGTCCCATACCGGTGGATTGCATCTGGCTGGAGCCCGGAACACGGCCCTTTCCCTTGCCCCTGAAAACGACTGGCGGCCGGACCTGACGACCATCAGCCCCCAGCTCTGGGATCAACTGAAGTTGTTCGTTTTGGGGTATCCCCACAACCCTTCAGCCCGGCTGGGGGATCAGGAGGATCTCAATCGCATCACGGCGATTGCAGCTCGGCACGACGTGGTGATCGCTCACGACAATCCCTATGTGGATCTTGCCCTGGATGGAGAGCCTCCTTCGCTGTTGCAGGCTCCGAACTGGAGGGAGTGCGGCATTGAATTCTTCTCCCTTTCGAAGGGCTGGTGCCTTGGGGGATTCCGACTTGGTTTTGCAGTTGGTGCGGCACCGCTGATTGCCGCCCTGCGTCGCGCCAAGGCTGTCATCGATTTCAACCAGAGCCTGGCTCTGCAGCAGGGTGCGATTCAGGCCTTGCAACGCTTCCCCGATTGGCCGCGGCAATTGCATCCGACCTATCGCGAACGACGGGATCGTGTGGTCGAGACCCTCAGGGCACGCGGTTGGTCGGTTCCCTGTCCAGAGATGGCGATGTACCTCTGGTTTCCCTTGCCTGATGCGGCCCATCGTCGGGGCTGGAGTGATGAAGATGCCGCGAGGGAACTGCTTCAGCGCAGTGGTGTCGCCTTGACCCCTGGGTCTGGGTTTGGTGGCGGCGGTCGCCAGTGGCTGCGCATGGCGCTTGTACGGCCAGTGAATGAGTTGGTGGACGCTGCATCGCGTCTCGCGGATGCGATGGATGACTGATCCACGCATGCCGCAACATCGATTCCCACACTTCGGTGGCGGCCGGTTGATGGCGACGTATCGCCGCCTCGCTGGTGCCTCGGCACGCCACTGGTCCATCCGTCTTGTGCCTGTGTGCAGCAGCACGGAGGAGCTGCTGGGGGCCTGGTTGCGCGATCAGCCTTCATTGATGGGACCTCGCGCCGTCATTGCCACCCACCAGCGCCGGGGTGTCGGCCAGTGGGGCCGATCCTGGGTTTCTCCGCCAGGTGGTGTCTGGATCAGTGCTGCTTTGCCTTGGCAGAGCCAAGGGTCCGGTCAGGCCGGCTTGCTTGGCTTGGCGCTGGCCCTTTCGGTGGTGCACCGGCTTGAGCAGCAGGGCCTTTCGGTTCAGATCAAATGGCCCAACGACCTGTTCGTGAATGGCCGCAAATTGGCGGGCCTTCTGCCTGGGGTGGTGCAGCGGGGCTCCCAGCTGCGTTTGCTGCGGATCGGCCTGGGCCTGAATGTGAGGAATGCAGTTCCTGGTCATGCCATTGCCCTGAGAAGGCTTCAAGGGCAGCAGGCTGCGGATCCGATCCGGTGGACGGCGGAGGTTTTGCTGGCCTTCGATCACTGTCACGGCCTTGGAGGCGATGGGGCCTGGTGCCTCGATGGCGTTCAGGCCAGGCTCTGGTCCGATCAGCTCGTCCATCCTCAAGACGGTCAGATCTGGAGGATTGCTGGCCTGGAACGCGATGGAGGGCTGCGGTTGCGTCAGGGTTCAAGGACTGAAACCTGGCGCCGCTGGCCCTGAGTGGGTGTCCCATCCATAGGATTCCTTGGTACAGTCGTCTTGTCCCTTGCTGGCTTGGTTCGCGCTGATCTGGATGTTGGCTCCAACCGCTGCTGCGCAGGGTTTTGATCAGTCGCTCGATGGTCTGGTTCGCCAACGGGTGATCACGTCCCAAGAGCGCAAGCTGCTCCGGGGCGGTGGCTCGGTGGTTCCCATGGAACGAAGCCGTTTTGAAGAGACCTGCCGCAGTGGTGCTCTGTCCCGTCGGGAGTGTGCCTCCGGTGTGGCCAGGCGTTCGCCTGAGGCACCCGCTCCGGCCCGGGTTCGCCTGATCCCCTCCAGCCAACCGCTGCATGTGCCCGTGTCAGCGCTTCTCGCCCGTGATGGCGGCACATTCCGATTGGAATCCGTCTTTGCTGTCACGCCGCGTCCCCTCCCGAGCCTTGGCAACGGCGACAGCCGACTGCTCTTCCCGGTGGCTGGAGACGCGTTCAAGAGCAGTGGCTTTGGTTGGCGTCTCCATCCGATCCTGGGGAGCTGGCTGATGCATGCCGGTCGGGATTTCGCAGCACCAGAAGGGACTCCGGTGGTGGCTGCGCTTTCGGGGCAGGTCTTGAGCAGTGGCCTTGCAGGCGGTTATGGCGTCGCCATCGAACTGGAGCATGCCGATCCATTGCGCCGCACCCTCTATGGCCACCTTTCGGAGATTTATGTGCGACCCGGGCAGCAGGTGCGCCAGGGAGAGGTGATTGGACGCGTTGGCAGCACAGGTCTCAGTACGGGGCCGCACCTGCATTTCGAGTTGCGCAGACCATCGCGGGCTGGTTGGCAGGCCGTTGATCCTGGAGACCTGGATATGTCCTCCGCGATGAGCCTCGACAACGATTCGGTTGCTCTGCTGCTTGGCCAGGTGGTGCGGAGCCTTGAACGCAAGCAGCCCTAGCGCAGAACTCAGGTTGACTGGTCTCGAAGGATGAATCCGACTCCTCGGACGGTGTGGATCAGGGTTGGTGCATCATCCAGTTCGACTTTCTGCCGCAGATAGCGGATGTAGACGTCCAGGAGGTTGTCGTCTCCATAAAAGTTCTCTCCCCATACCCCGTGCATGATCTCCTGACGTTCGAGAACCCTTCCAGCACCTCGCATCAGGAAATTCAGCAGGTCATATTCTTTCACCGACAATCGGATGGCTCGATCCCCACGACTCACATCCCGGGTGCGGGTGTTCATGCTGAGGTCGGCGACCTTGAGAATTTCGTTGAGGTCGGATCCGCTAACGGGGCCTGAGAACGTTTCGGCGCGGCGGTGCATCGCCCGCAGTCGCGCCATCAGTTCATCAATTGAAAAAGGCTTGATTAGGTAATCATCAACGCCGGCGTCGAGAGCTTTGACCCGATCGGTGATCTCGTCGTGCCCCGTGAGCATCAGGATGGGGATGGTGATCCCGCCCGCTCGGATGCGCTGACAGATGTCGATGCCGCTGAAGTCCGGCAGGTTCCAATCCAGGATGATCAGATCAGGGGCGGGTTCCGACCGGCTGCGAATCAGGCCGCTGGCTCCATCCGAAGCGACATCAACGTCGTACCCCTCAACATCAAGTTCGAGACGAAGCAGATCGGTGAGTTTTTGTTCGTCGTCGACTAGAAGGACACGGAGACGGGGCTGGGATTCCAGGGACATCCGGCCTAAAAACCTCACTCCAGTCTAGGCACTGAAAGTAATTTCACGGATTCTGTCCCTACATTGAACTCGGCTGCTCTCCGCTATGTCGACACCAGGAGCCTGGACGGAGGATCAAATCCGATTCCTGCGTGAGCAGGAAGACCTCCCCTTCGTGCGTGCCGATGCCTCGGGGATTGTGCAGGAAATCAATGACCGTTTTCATGCTGTTTACGGCTGGAGCGAAGCCGCCCTGATCGGTCAATCCCTCGGTCTAATCCTGCCGCCCAGCTTCCGCGATTCCCATCACGCCGGGTTTGCCCGCTTCCAATTGACCGAGGTGTCCAAGGTGCTGAATCACCCGTTGAAACTGGCAACCTTTTGCTCGGATGGGCATGCCATTGAAAGTGAACATTTCATCGTGGCTGAGAAACACGATGACGGCAGCTGGTCGTTCGCCGCAACGCTGCGACCGTTAATGGAATCGAGCTGAGATGGGCCGTCCGGCATGAACAGCTCATCCTTCTCGTCGTCATCGCCGAGGAACAGTGACTCGAGGGACAGTGATTCGAGGGACAGTGAACTGATTGCCCAATTGCGTCAGTCCCTGGGAATGCTTCAGGTCGCTTTCGATGCGGCCAGCGAAGCGATGGTGATCGTCGACGTGGATCGCAGAATCCACTGGGCCAATCAAGCCTCAGCCGAACTGTTTGTTGGTGGCGTGCCGATTCAGGTGGTGAATCAAACCTTGGCGGATGTTCTGATGCTGAGGCCCTTGGATTCCCACGCCAAGGCAGCTCTTCAGCTTCTGGATCCTCAGCTGCCTCTGCCGCGCTCGTCTGGTGAGAGCCGCTGCCAGGTGCTGTCTCCGAATGGCGATGGATCCGAGGTGCAATTGTTGCGTTGGCGGCCGGTCGAGTTGATTCAGTCGCCGTTTCTGTTGGTGTCGTTTCGCGACCTCAGTCCCGAGGAGCGGGCTTTGGTTCAGCAGCAGCGCTTTATGACCGATCTGACCCATGAGCTGCGAACGCCTCTGGCGATCGTGATCGGAAATCTTCAACGGATGGCTCGGCTGAAGAACCTTCCCAACGCCGTCAGCTCTCGCCTCACGATGGCCCGAGAGGAAATGGCTCGGATTCAAAAGTTGCTCGGCCATCTCTCGCTGCTCACGCGCCTGGAGGTGGATCCGGATCTGGTCTCATGCGCTGACCACCGCTTGGGGCCGCTGCTCCAGAACTGGCATGACACCTCGCGGGAGTTGGCTCCGAACCTCACACTCCTGGGTCTGGAACGGGGGAACGATCTGGTGGTCCAAACCGACCCTCGGGCCTTGATGCTGGCGTTGGATCAGTTGCTGGATAACGCCTGCCAGCACGCCAATCGATCCATGCCAATCCAGCTCAGCCTTGCTGAGGGCGACGGCCAGGACCACGTCATCCAGGACCACTGCATCCTGGAGTTCGCCAGTCAGAGCCTCGATCCCCCTGTGAGTCCAGAGGATCTGGAGCTCTGGTCATCACCTTTTTTCCGGGGGAAGCCTGAACGGGATGGCGACACGGTGGAAGGGCCTGGTCTGGGACTTGCCTTGGCGCGTGAACTGGTTCAGGGATGCGGTGGCACTCTCAGCCTTCACCAGCAGTCCTCCCGGGAGGGAACGACAACCATCGTGCGGTTGCGTTTGAGGCTCAGGCCAACGGAGGCGTCCGGAGCAGTTGCGGCAGCTGTTCGAACAGATCCGGCTTAAGCACGTACGCCTCTGCTCCATTGGAGAGAGCTTCGCGCCGCTTGTCGTCATCATTGAGAGCCGTCACGATCACCACCCTCAACGCAGGCTGGGAAGCGGCCCGGAGCTGCAGCTGTTTCAGGCAGGCCAAGCCGTCCATGCCTGGCAGCATCAGGTCCAGCAGCACCAGATCAAACCGATTCGGGCCGATTGCCTCCAGAAAGTCTTCCGCGGACCCGAAGCTGATGCAGTCGTGCCCCTCATCGGTGATTTCTGCGCAGATCAACTGCTGAATCCGTGGGTCATCCTCCACGAGGGCAACCCGAAGAGCCTTGGGGGTCTCCTCCATTACCGCAGGGGCATCCCACTCATTGTGGGCATCCCGTCAGCACCCGACCATCCTGAAACCGTGCAATCCGCTGCGCTCGGGCTGCTACATCGTCTTCATGGGTGACCATCACCAGGGTGATGCCCTGCTGGTGCAGTTCATCAAACAGTTCCAGCACCTCGGCGGTGGTGCTGGAATCCAGGGCTCCGGTGGGTTCGTCCGCCAGCAGAAGACTGGGGCGATTGATGATGGCCCTGGCGATGGCCACCCGTTGTTGCTGTCCTCCGGACAGCTGGTTGGGTTTGTTCTCGAGGCGCTGCGCCAGACCAACCCGGGTGAGGGCTGCTTGGGCGCGTTCGACCCGTTCGTCCTTCGGGATTCCCGCGTAGACCATCGGCAGCATCACGTTCTCGATCGCGCTGGCATGGCCGAGCAGATGGAACTGCTGGAAGACAAATCCGAGTGAGCGGTTGCGCACGTCCGCCAGGGCATCGTCGTCCAGCTGTTCAACAGCCATCCCGTTGAGCCTGTAGGTGCCGCTCGTGGGACGGTCGAGACAGCCCAGGATGTTCATCGCCGTGCTCTTGCCTGAGCCGCTGGCCCCCATCACCGCCAGGTAATCCCCCTCCTGAACGGTGAGATTCAGTTGATCAAGGGCTTTGACTTCGAGATCTCCAGATCCGTAGATCTTGCTGATCCCCCTGAGCTCAGCAACCGGCTGCTGCACAGCCTCAGCCAAGACCCTTCAGGCTGGACAGGGCGATGGCTTGCTGAAGCAATGGCGTTCCTGCTACCGCTTTGTTGGCCCACTGGAACAGGGGATTGGAGAGGATCCCGCCAACGGCGGTGATCGCCACACATCCAATCAGGGCAACCCGAAGCGGCTGCATCCCCATCAACGACCAATTCACCTCGGGGTAGGCCTTGACCACATCGGAGGCCTCCTGGGGCTCCTTCACCACCATCATTTTGATGACGGAGATGTAGTAGTAGATCGACACCACGGAGGTGACCAGGCCAACCACCACCAGCAGGTATTCGTGGTTCGCCCAACCGGCAAAGAACAGATAGATCTTTCCGAAGAAACCCAGCATTGGCGGAATGCCACCCAGAGAAAGCAGGCAAAGACTGAGGCCGAGGGTGATCAGGGGATCCTTCTGGTAAAGCCCCGCGTAATCAGAAATTCGATCACTTCCTGTGCGGATCGAGAAGAGGATGATGCAGGCGAAGGCCCCCAGGTTCATGAACAGGTAGGCCGCCATGTACAGAACCATGGCCGCGAAACCGTCCTCGGTGCCGCAGACCATGCCGATCATCACGAAGCCGGCCTGGCCGATCGAGCTGTAGGCCAGCATGCGCTTCATCGAGGTCTGGGCGAGGGCAACAACGTTGCCCAGGGTCATGCTCAACACCGCCAGAACGGTGAACAGCAATTTCCATTGATCGTCAAAGGCACCAAAGCAACCCACCAGGATGCGAAGGGCCAGGGCGAATCCGGCCGCTTTGGAACCCACGGAAAGGAATGCCACCACAGGGGTTGGTGAGCCTTCGTAGACGTCAGGCGTCCACTGGTGGAAGGGAACGGCTGCGATCTTGAATGCAACGGTGGCCAAGACGAACACCAGGGCCAAAGCAGCCAGAGGTGTGGTGCTGGTTTGCAGAGCCAGGCCGATGGTGTCGAGGCTGGTGCTGCCGCTCAGGCCGTACAGCAGGGAAGAGCCGTACAGGAAAACAGCAGCGGCCGCCGATCCCACGAGCAGATATTTGAGTGCTGCTTCCGAGCTGCGGGCATCCCGCTTCATGTAGCCCGACAGCAGATAGCTGGCGACGGAGAGCGTCTCCAGCGAGATGAACACACTCACCAGATCCGTTGCCCCGCAAAGGAGCATGGCGCCGAGGGTGGCGGCGAGGAGGATGGCGGCGTACTCGCCAACGGGTGTGCCGCTCTTCTCCGCGTAACGCCAGCTGATCAGCAGCGACAGAAGCGTCGACAAGGCAATCACAGCCCGGAACGCCACCGCCAGGTTGTCGGCGAGGAAGGCTCCAAGGAACGAGGGCTCCAACGGTGCGTTCCACTGCAGGGCCAGCAGCACCAGGGAGGTGCCCAGACCCAGGTAGCAAATGGGCGGCACCCAACGTGCGGCGACCTTTTCGCCGGCCAGGTCCACCAAGAGGGTGGCGATCATCGCCAGCAGCACTGCAGCTTCGGGCAGTACGGCGGAGGCGTTGAGAGAGAGATTCAGCAGCTCACCAGGGGCAGCCGTGGCCTGGGTGGCGAGAAGGAAAGCACCCATGTCGGGCATGGCAGCCTGGAACCGTTGCGCTGGGGCGACTGTAGCGGCGCTTGACGCGCCGACGGTCATGCAGAGCGCTGCTCGGTGCGATAAAGAAGGGGAACGGTTCACCTGCCGCTAGTGGCGCACACCCTCGTCATCGTTGAGAGCCCCACGAAGGCCAAGACCATCCGTGGCTTCCTTCCCAAGGGATTCAAGGTCGAAGCCTCGATGGGGCATGTCCGCGACCTTCCTAACAACGCCAGCGAGATTCCGGCATCGGCCAAGGGGCAGAAATGGGCCAACCTCGGTGTGAACACCGACGCGGATTTCGAGCCGCTGTACGTGGTCCCGAAGGACAAGAAGAAGACGGTTCGCGAACTCAAGGACGCCCTCAAGGGTGCTGATCAGTTGCTGCTGGCGACGGACGAAGACCGGGAAGGCGAAAGCATCAGTTGGCACCTCCTCCAGCTGCTGGCGCCGAAGGTACCGGTGAAGCGCATGGTGTTTCACGAGATCACCAAGGAGGCCATCGGCAAGGCTCTGGATCAGACCCGCGACCTGGACATGGAGCTGGTCCATGCCCAGGAAACCCGGCGGATTTTGGATCGCCTTGTGGGGTACACCCTGTCCCCTCTCCTCTGGAAAAAGGTGGCCTGGGGACTCTCCGCCGGGCGGGTGCAGTCCGTTGCGGTTCGGCTCCTGGTTCAACGGGAACGGGCCCGCCGCGCCTTCCGCAGCGGCAGTTACTGGGACCTCAAGGCCCAGCTTGAGCAGTCGGGCAGTGCCTTTGAAGCCAAGCTGACCCATGTGGGTGGCCAGAGAATCGCCACCGGTAACGACTTCGACGAGAGCACCGGCGGGCTGAAGGCGGGCAGTGCCGTGCGGCTGCTCAGTGAGAGCGAGGCCAAGGCGTTGGCTGAATCCGTGCGAACCAGCGCCTGGACTGTGGATGCGGTGGAGGAGAAGCCCACCGTGCGCAAGCCGGTGCCTCCCTTCACCACCAGCACCCTTCAACAGGAGGCGAATCGCAAGCTGCGCCTTTCAGCCCGGGAAACCATGCGCTGTGCCCAGGGGCTCTACGAACGCGGTTTCATCACCTACATGCGGACCGACTCGGTTCACTTGTCGGATCAGGCGATCAACGCATCCCGCAACTGCGTGGAGAGCCTTTACGGCAAGGAGTATCTGAGCAAAGGGCCGCGGCAGTTCAGCACCAAAGCCCGCAATGCCCAGGAGGCCCATGAAGCGATTCGTCCATCCGGCGAAAGCTTCCGAACCCCCGGTGAAACCGGTCTGGATGGGCGAGATCTGGCGGTGTATGAGCTGATCTGGAAGCGCACCGTGGCCAGCCAGATGGCTGAAGCCAGGCTCACGATGCTCTCGGTGGATCTCAGCTCAGGCGAGGCCAGTTTCCGGGCCAGCGGCAAGCGCATCGACTTCCCCGGTTTCTTCCGCGCCTACGTGGAAGGCAGTGATGATCCCGATGCGGCCCTTGAGGGTCAGGAAGTGTTGCTGCCGGCGTTGAGCGTTGGCGATGCACCGGAGCCGAAGACCGTTGAGCCCCTTGGCCATCAGACCCAGCCGCCGGCACGGTTCAGTGAGGCATCGCTGGTGAAGATGCTGGAGAAGGAAGGCATCGGCCGGCCGTCGACCTACGCCTCGATCATTGGAACGATCGTGGATCGCGGCTACGCCACGCTGTTGGGCAACGCCCTCACCCCCAGCTTCACCGCCTTTGCTGTGACGGCGTTGCTCGAGGAGCATTTCCCTGAACTGGTGGACACCAGCTTCACCGCTCGAATGGAGAACACCCTCGATGAGATCTCCCACGGCAAGGTGCAGTGGTTGCCTTACCTGGAGGGCTTCTACAAGGGTGATGAGGGCCTGGAAAACCAGGTCCAGCAACGGGAAGGGGACATTGACCCCGGTGCATCCCGCACCATCGATCTGGAGGGCTTGTCCTCCGTGGTTCGCATCGGCCGCTTCGGCGCCTACCTGGAGGCCAAACGGGTCAGCGACGACGGTGAGGAAGAGCTGATCAAGGCCACCTTGCCCCGGGAGATCACTCCGGCTGACCTGGATGAAGAGCAGGCCGAATTGATCCTCAAACAGAAGGCCGACGGCCCCGAAGCCATCGGTGAGGATCCGGAAACGGGGGATCTGGTCTACCTGCTCTTCGGTCAGTACGGCCCTTACGTGCAGCGGGGCCAGGTGAGTGATGAGAACCCCAAGCCCAAACGTGCGTCTCTGCCCAAGGGGCAGAAGCCGGAGGATCTCACCCTGGAGGATGCCCTCGGACTGCTCCGTTTGCCGCGTCTTCTCGGTGAACACCCCGATGGTGGGCGCATTCAGGCGGGGCTTGGCCGCTTTGGCCCTTACGTCGTCTGGGACAAGGGCAAGGGCGAGAAGGATTACCGATCGCTCAAGGGGGATGACGATGTTCTGGCGGTGGGGCTGAGCCGTGCCCTTGAGCTGCTGGCCATGCCCAAACGGGGTCGGGGTGGACGCACCGCCCTCAAGGACCTCGGTAAGCCGGAGGGCAGTGATGAAACGATTCAGGTCTATGACGGTCCTTACGGCCTGTATGTCAAACAGGGCAAGTTGAATGCCTCGCTGCCGGAAGGCAAGGGCGCTGACGATGTGACCCTTGAAGAAGCGGTGGAACTGCTTGCCGCCAAGGCAGCATCGAAGAAGGGCGGTCGTAAAACCGCCGCGAAAAAACCAGCCGCGAAAAAAACAGCCGCCAAGAAATCAGCGGCCAAGAAACCCCCCGCCACCACCAAAACCGGTCGGCTCAGGGCCAGTGCGGTGCGGGTGATCAAGCCGGCTGACAGCTGATGGCCCGTCTGCTTTGGCTGCTGCCTGTGGGGCTCCTGCAGGCCTGTGCCGGCACACCGGTCGCTGAACAGTTGGAACGCTCCTTCGCGGTGCCTGAAGCCAGGCCGGCTCAGGCAGCTGCGCCCGCACCGGTTGTGAAGGCCAGCCCAACAGTTGTCAGCCCATCGGTTGCCAGCCCTACCGCTGCGACTCCCTCCACGCCGGCGGCCAAGGCTGTTTCCCTGCCTGAGGCAACGGATGCTCCTGATCCTGTTCCGCAGCCAAAACCACGGACGGTGTCATCCCAACGTCTGCCCCAAGCGCCCTACCGGATCACCATCCGTTTGGCCGGAGCCGACCCTGCCGCTCCTGCTGAAGCCGTCACCCGCGCCCTGCGTGAGGCGGATGTTGGCTTTGCGGTGGAACGGATTGAGCGGGTTGAACCATGACCGACGCGACCCCCCGGTTGAGCCGCCAGCAGGCTCTGAGGCTGGTTGAGGGGGCATATCTCGCGGCCGCGACTGGGCTGATCTGGTTGGCTCTGTACTACTTGCCGGTGGGTGGTGCGCTGTTCCGTCTGGCCCTTCCCTTGCCCCTGATCCTGCTGCAGTTGCGTCGTGGCAACCGTTCCGGTGCAGAGGGTCTGCTGCTCTCTGTGCTGCTGCTCACCGCCTTGATGGGTCCTTTGCGTGGACCGCTGCTGCTGTTTCCTTACGGACTTTTGTCGCTCTGGCTGGGCTGGAGCTGGTGCCGGGGGATCAGCTGGTGGCTGAGCTGGTCGGGGGGCGTTGTTCTTGGAACGGCAGGGTTTTTGGTGCGAGTTCTGGTGCTTTCGTTGCTCGTGGGAGAAAACCTCTGGGTCGTGATCACCCGGGCCGGTTCCGCTCTGCTCGAGCGCTTGATCGCGGTACTGCATCTGCCGATCACACCGGATCTGACCCAGGTGCAGTTGATGGCGTTGCTGTTGGTGGTGGTTCAGGAGGTTATCTATGTGCTGTCTCTTCACGCTTTGGCGTACTGGATCTTTCCCCGCCTGAAATCACCGATTCCGGAGCCCCCGAGGCTGCTGCATGGACTCATTGCCCTCGATCCCCTCTGAAGCCTCGCTGTTGCCTGAGGGCTGCCAGCAGCTGGGAGGTCTCGGTGCACGCAGGTTGGACGCAGCGGCACTTCGTCCCTGGACCTCCAACGATCAACCGCTGGATCTTTTGCTCGTTCTGGCGGCCACACAAACGGCTGAGCATGAAGGGATTTCAGCCGCTGGCTCCACCGTGGCTTCGCGGCGCTACACCGCCCTGGCTGATGCGGAGCTACTGATTCACGGGCCGGCGCGGCAGCGCCGTTGGCCTCTGCCGCCTCTGCCCGCTGGCGTCTCCCCCGCCCTGCTCAGCCATGTCGCGGCGCGACGCTTGACGTTGAGGCCGCAGGTGGCGGCCCTCGGCTTGGCTCAGAAACCCGATTTTCCTCACCTGCACATCGAGCCCCTGGACCAAGGCCCCTCGGCCTGCCTGTCCAGTGGTGCGGCGATGCCATTGCCGCGGGTGCAGCAGTTGTGGCGACAGGGAGAGCTGCTGGGGCGGGGGTTGCAACGCCCCTTGGTGGTGGCGGAGTGTGTTCCAGGGGGCACCACAACCGCTCAAGCGGTGTTAACGGCCCTCGGCGTGGAGGTTGCCCATCTGATCAGCGGTAGTGCTCTTCATCCGCCGCAGCAACTCAAGAAAGATCTCGTTGTCCGAGGGCTTCAGCGGGCTTCGCTTGGTGCGCATCCTTCGGCCGAGCAGATCCTGGCTGCTGTTGGTGACCCTTTTCAGGCCTTTACCGCAGGGGTGGTGGTGGGTGCGGTGTCCGCGGGACAACCGTTGTTGCTGGGGGGCGGTTGCCAGATGCTGGCTGTTCTGGCCTTGGCGATGCAGGCTTTGCCCGCCCGTCAGCGGGACCAGCTGGCGGCCCAGGTGCTGATCGGCACCACCGGTTGGCTCGCTGATGAGGGTGCGGATCTGGCAGGTCAGTCCCCCTTCGGCGGGTTGGTGGATGCCACTGCGAGCCACCTGGCTGCTGCCCTCTCCGTTCTGGCCTGCGGCGTGCGTTTTCACAGCAGCACCCATCAACCCTTACGGGACTACGAACGGGGCTATGTGAAAGAAGGGGTGGGGGCCGGCGCTCTTTTGCTGCTCGCCCAGTTGCGTGGATGCTCTTGTGCCGATCTGGTGCTGGATTGTGAGCACGCCCTGGAGCAGCTGCTCAGCCGCCCCGTAACGTCAAGCCCATGAACGTCTGGAGAGAGCGGTTGGGTCCCCTGCGCCGGCGCCAAGTGCTCCAGATGATCGGGGCGACGGGAACCGTGCTGCTGGCGGGCTGTCGTCCGGCGACATCCGCGCCAACCCTGATGGCTCCGGCTGGGATTTTGCCGAAAGCGTGGGCTGATGCCTTGCCCAAGCCCTGGAGCCTGACGTTGGCTCCAGCCCAGCAGGACTGGAGGCCGGCGGATCAGGCGCGTGCCGATGTGTTGGTGATCGGTGATGGATGGCTTGATGCCCATCCAGCGGATACGCTCCAGCCCATTGCCTCTGAACCGCTCCTGAGCCAGTTGGATGGTCAGGCCAAGGCTCTGCTGGCCAGCCTCGGTGCTCTTCAGGATCGGGTGTTGCCGCTGGCTGTCAGCCCCTGGGTGATGCTGCTACGGGATGACCCGGCCATGACCCAGGAGGGGTGGCCCCTGTTGCTGGATTCCGCCATGGCAGGGCGTGTAGTGCTTCCCGCCAGCCCCCGCTTTGTCATGAGCCTGGCGGACCATTTGGGAGGAGTCCAGGCTTTGTCTGCGCTGCGTCGCCAGGCTCTCACCTATGACGACCGTCAAGCCACCAACTGGTTGCTCAAGGGTGAGGCCAAGGTGGTGGTTCTTCCCCTGAGCCGCTGCATCGCTCTGTTGGGGCGTGATCCCCGTCTTCGGGCGATCCTGCCTGCCTCCGGCGCTCCCTTGCACTGGACTGTTCTGCTCAGGCCGGAGGCCAGTCGTGAACCGGTTCCCCAGCGCTGGGTCGAGCAGGGATGGCGGGATCCTCTGCGTCGCCGCTTGGTGCAGCAGGGATGGCGGGCTCCGATTGCATCGCCAGGGCTGATGGTGGACCAGACCGCCCTATCGGCGCGTCTGCGGCCTCTGCTCTTTCCGTCCGCAGACACCTGGTCGCGCTGCTGGTCGCTGCCACCGCTGTTGCCCGAAGATCGGAGCGCCCTGGAAGAGCGCTGGCGTGATTCAGCTCCAGAGCCGCCGTCGCGGTGAAGCCTTCAAGCGTTGGTGGGTGTCCGCCAGCAAATCAGGAATGGGCAAGTGATGCGGGCAACGGGGAAGGCACTCCCCACAGCGTTCACAGGCGGAGGCGTCGTGCTCTTCCCACCAGTGGCCAGCACGGCCAATGAGGTTGTAGCGCTCCTGCGCAAATTCGGTAAGCCCATGGCCAATGGCCAGATTGCGCAGCCGCAAGAGTTCGGGGATCGGAACCTCGTTCGGACAGGGAAGGCAGGCCTGGCACTGCTTGCAATGCTCCTGGCCAAGCCGTTCCTGCTGCCGCCGCTCTGCCGTGACCAGAGCCTGTTGCTCGGCCTGGCTGAGGGGCCCATCCCCTTGCGCCAGGGTTGCGGCGAGTTGAAGATCCCCTGCAGCTGAGGCGCCAACGGTCAGGGTGCTGATGCCCTGTGCCAGCAGGAATCGGTAGGCCAGCTCGAGGGGGGCAAAGGGGGTGCAGTCCTCCACCAGTGTTGGGCTGGGAGCCTGGAGGCGACCACCTTTGTCGGCAGGGGAGATCGCCATCACTCCGAGGCCGTGCGCCAGGGCCCAACGGGCCAGGGGCAGACGCTGGGGATCCAGCCAATGCAGGTGCAGGCTGCAGAACCTGAAGCGCTGGCTGCGCAGCGCCCGATCGATCAGCGGGTTGCTGCCATGGCTGCTGAAGCCCACCTGGCTGACGCGGCCACTGCTGACGGCCCAGTCCAGAAGCCTGGACCCATCACCCACCAGGGCCCAGTCAAGGTGCTCCTCCCGGTTGAGGCCATGGACCGCGAGGTTGTCGAGCTGTGGACAGCCCAGGCGCTCCAGAATCTGATCAAGGCGGCGTTGTCCTTCCTCGAAGCTCAGCCCTGGCAGTAGTTTGCTGGTGATCACCCAGTGGTCAGAGTCTGTGCGGCTGTTCTGGCGAAGGGCCTCTCCCAGAAAACGTTCCGCAGGTCCGTAGGCCGGGGCGGTTTCCAGATGGTTGATCCCAGCTGCCGCTGCCGCGTCAAGCACCTCGGCCATCTGGGCCGCCGAGTTCAGGGCACGCATCGTGCCGAGGGTGAACAGGCTGACGGAGCGGCCGCTGCCGAAGGCGCGGGTGTTCACTCCTCCGAGGGCGTCTCGCTGTCTTGGTTGCGCAGATGGCGCACCAATGCCGCAGGGCTGAGGTCGTCGACGAAACGGCTGAAGGCACTTTGATCTTCTGCATCCGCCTCCGCATCCACCGGTATCGAGGCTTCCGCCACCACCTCTTCCAGCATCCAGATGCCGCTGCCCGTGCGGATCGCCAGCGCAATGGCGTCGCTGGGTCGGGCATCCACTTCGATCAGTTCCAGCACTTCGTTTTCAGCCAACTCGGCTTCGTCCAGATCGGGTCGCAGCTTCAACACCGCATGAAAGGTGCTGTCTTCAATCGCGTGGACGATCACGCGTTCCAGTTCGAGCCCCCCAGCCACCAACAGTGCTGCCATCAGGTCATGGCTGAGGGGGCGTGGTGGTTCTCCCCCCTGCAGTCCGGCCATGATGTTGTGGGCTTGCGCCTGATCGATCCAGATCGGCACCTGACGGCGGCCACTGGGATCCCGCAGCAGCACCATGGGTGTGCGGCTGGCGGCATCGAGGGCAATTCCGGCGACGCTCATTTCGACCATGTCGGCGGCGCAGCTCTATCCGATTATGGCCAGAGAGCCGCTGGGAGCGATGTTCACGGGGCTGGTGCAGTCAGTTGGAAGGATCGAGCGCCGTGCCGGGGCGGTGGTTGTTTGGGGCTGCGCTCCTTTTGCCCCGTTGGCCCTTGGCGACAGCGTTGCTGTGGATGGCGTTTGCCTCACGGCAGCAGAGCTGATCGCGGATGGTTTCCGCGCCGATGTGAGTGAGGAAACCCTGCGCCGCACCACGTTGGGACGCAAAGCGGACCGTGGTGGTGCGGTGAATCTCGAGCCAGCGCTTCGACTGAGCGACCGCCTTGGAGGTCATCTGGTGAGCGGTCATGTGGATGCGACCGGAGAAGTCACCTGCGTGGAGACCCTCCCCCACTCCTGGGCCCTGTCGATCCGCTGGTCGGATCCCCGATTCGGCCGTTATGTCTGTGAGAAGGCCAGCATCGCGGTGGATGGGATCAGCCTCACGGTGGCTGACTGTTCAGCCGATGGAACGACCTTCAGCCTCGCCGTCATCCCCCACACCTGGGAGTCGACGACTCTGAAACACCTGGCTGTCGGGGACAGCGTGAACCTGGAGGCCGATCAACTGGCCCGTTACGCCGAGCGGCTGCTGCATGCCGCCGCTGCCGATGACGGAAACACCGATGGCCACAACAAGACCGAGAAGCTGTCAGCCAGCTGGCTGGCGGCTCACGGCTGGTCTTGATCCATCTGCTGCAGAACGATCATTCCGGAGTCCCGCTGCAGCTCGATCTTGAACTCCTGGCCGGGTTCCAGGCCGAGCCGACGGGTGTACGCGTGGCCGATCAGCAGGTTGCCGTTGCCATGCACACGGGTTCGGAATTCGGCCTGGCGACCTCGGCTTCCGCCTGAGGAACTGCTGCTGCTTTTCGGCAATTGCCATCCCTGGGCCGCCGCTTTCGCCTCCACCAGAGCCCGATAGAAACTCTTTTTCAGCAGTCGTCCGCTGGGGCCGACGTAGCCGCAGCCGCGGGCGATGTCATCTTCCGGCCGATTGCTGAGCGATCTGGCCTTGTCCAGCAGTTCCTTGCCGACCAGCATTTCAGGACTTAATTCAACTGAATTCTGGCCACGCTCGCCAATCAAGGCAAGGGATCAGAGCAGATAAAGGATCACGAAAAGAATCACCCAGATCCCATCAACAAAGTGCCAGTACAACTCCGCTGCTTCCAGGGGGAAGTGGTCGGCTGCAGTCACACGGCCCTGCGGCTGCCTCGCCTGCCACCAGACGATCAGGATCATCAGGGCGCCGAGGGTCACGTGGAGACCATGAAATCCCGTGGCGGCGAAGAAGGTGCTGGCGTAAAGGTTGTCGGTGAGACCGAAGGGGAGTGTGAAGTACTCCACCATCTGGCTCACCAGGAAGGCCAGGCCCAGGCCTGCGGTGATTAGCAGCCAGCGTCGACAGCGGCCGTGGTCGTCCTGTCGGATCGCCTGGCCGGCCCGGTGGAAGGTGGCACTGCTCACCAGGAGCAGAACGGTGTTGAGGATGGGCAGGGGGAGCTCCAGTTCATAGATGGCTCCATCCGGTAGGGGATTGACCGCTTTGAAGGTGAGGTATGCCGCAAAGAAGCCGGCGAAGGTCATGGCGTCCGCCACAAGAAATGTGGCCAGGCCGAACATGCGGTGATCGGGATGCTCGGCATGCTCCCCATGGCTGTGGTTCTGATCCTTCGTGGGAACTGTGGTGGTCATTTGCCGCTGCTCCAGAGATCACGACCGCTGGTTGCGGTCAGGTCCAGCTCATCCGGTGGGACGCCGTAGCCGTAGGGCTCTTCCACCAGAGGGGCCTCACCAATCCAGTTTTCGACCGGTGGCGGAGAACTGGTCAGCCATTCGGGCGTGAGTGCTTTCCAGGGGTTGTCGCCTGCGACAGGACCGCTGAGGGCGCTGTGGATCACATTCCAGAGGAAAGGCAGGGTGCTGATGGCCATCAGTAGGGCTCCGACGGAGCTGATCTGATTGATCAGGGTGAATTGGGGGTCGTATTCAGCAACGCGTCGCGGCATCCCATTGAGGCCCAGCCAGTGCTGGGGGCCGAAGCACAGGTTGAAGCCGATGAACGTGAGAGCACAGTGCAGGCGGCCGAGATCTTCATTGAGCATCCGGCCGGTGAACTTGGGATACCAGTGGTAGATCGAGGCGAAGATCACGAACACCGATCCACCGAAGACGATGTAGTGGAAGTGCGCGACGACGAAGTAGGTGTCGTGCACATGAATGTCGAATGGCACCTGCGCAAGGGCGACCCCTGTGATGCCTCCGAGCACGAAGTTCACGATGAAACCGCAGGAAAACAGCATGGCGCTGTTGAGGCTGATGCGGCCGCCCCAGAGTGTTGCCAACCAGTTGAAGAATTTGATGCCGGTGGGAACGGCGATGAATGCGGTTGCAATGGTGAAGAACAGGCGCATCCAGGGAGGTGTGCCGCTGGTGAACATGTGGTGCGCCCACACAATCAGGCCCAACACAACGATGGCCATGATCGAATACACCATCGTCACGTAGCCGAACAGCGGCTTGCGGGCATGAACCGGCAGGATTTCGCTCACCAAGCCGAAGGCCGGCAAGACCATGATGTAAACGGCTGGGTGCGAATAGAACCAGAACAGATGCTGGTAAACCACCACGTTTCCCCCAAGGGTGGGGTTGAAGAAGCCTGTATGGGCAACGATGTCGAAACTCAGCAACACCAACGTTCCAGCCAGAACCGGTGTTGAGAGAACAACAAGAATGCTGGTTCCCAGCATCGCCCAGCAATACATGGGGAGCTGCATTAGTTTCAAACCGGGGCGACGCAGTTTGAGAATGGTGGCGATGAAGTTGATGCCTCCGAAGATCGAACTTCCGCCTAGGAGCAGCACGCTCAAGATCCAGATGATTTGGCCCGTTGCTGGTGTGGTGATGCTCAGAGGTGGATAGGCCGTCCAGCCCGATTGCGCAGCCCCCGTGAGGAAATAGCTTGTGATCAGCATCAAACCAGCTGGAGGGATCAGCCAGAACGCCACGGCATTCAGGCGCGGGAAGGCCATGTCCCTTGCACCCACATAAAAGGGGATCAAATAGTTTCCAAAAGCACCATTCACCACGGGGACAATCCAGAGAAAGATCATCACCGTGCCGTGGAGCGTCAGCACCTGGTTGTAGACATCACGTGCCATGAAGTCGGACACGGGACTGGTGAGTTCCGTGCGAATGGCCCCGGCTAGGGCCCCGCCAATCAGATAAAAAACAAAGCCGCAGACGAGGTACTGCAGTCCGATCACCTTGTGATCAACGCTGAAGCTGAAATACCGCAACCAGCCGCTGGGTTGAAGCCGTGGAGGGCTGGACGTTTCCGGGGGCAAACTGATGGTCATCTCAGGCGTTCGCGATGGTGAGCGTTTCGTCTTCAGGTGCGGCTTTGGCGTTGTCCCTGTACCAGCTGTCCCAGTCCTCCGGGCTTTCCACCACAACGGTGGAGCGCATTCCACCGTGGTAGGGCCCACAGAGTTCGGCGCACACGATTGGATAACGGCCGGTGCGTGTGGGTGTGAAACTCAGCTGGGTTGGTTGGCCGGGAATGACGTCCTGCTTCAAGCGAAATTCAGGCACCCAGAAGGCATGAATCACATCTTTGGCTTCCATCCGCAGAGTGATCGGTCGATCGGCTGGCACATGAAGTTCACCTGACGTGATGTCTCCCTCTGGGTAATGAAAGAGGAAGGCAAATTGCATGGCTGTCACTTCAACGGGTAAGGCATTTGTTGCGGCGGCTGATTCAATCGAGCCTGAACTGATGCCTCCCCAGATCTGTTCGTCGTGGGCTCCGCCCATGTGGTCATGAGCCAGAGGCACCATGCCACCCATCCGGTCGTAAATGTCGTAGCTGTATAGACCAACAAACAGCACCACAACAGCAGGAACAGCTGTCCAGAAAATTTCAAGTGGCAGGTTTCCTTCGATGGCAAGGCCGTCGCCGAGCTGGCCGCTGCGTCGCCGAAAGCGAATCAGGCTGAACACGAGAAGGCCAACGATTCCGATAAACAGAATGCTGCCAATCGTGAATAGAACCTTAAAAAGCTCGTCGTAAATCGGCGCGTTGGCGCTCGCATCGATGGGGAGAAGGTTGATGTTCTGGCCGATCCATAGGCCGCCCAGAGCAAGGACCATCCCGATCACCAACGTGAGAATGGCGGATGGGATCTGCACCTGATCAATCCCTGGTTTTCAACAGCGTATGGGCCTGGCTGCGGTTCTCCATGAAGTGATTGTTAAGGCCTTATTTCTGTCAGGAAAAGGGGATGATTTTCCCTTATTTGTGTTGCAGACGTCCACACAGCGTGACGTCATCTTCTGCATCGCTACGGTCCAAGCAATCCCTTTTGGGTGCATCGGATGGAGCTTGTTCGATGATGCTTTCCTCAATGTCGACATTGCGTCGACGTCTTGGGTTGTTGTCGGCTCATCTAGTGGTTGCCGTGATCGCTTTGGTGGTGATCGGTGGAGCAACCCGGGTGATGGAAGCCGGCTTGGCCTGCCCGGACTGGCCCCTGTGCTTCGGCTCGTTTCTGCCGGGTCGCCAGATGAACGTGCAGGTGTTCCTTGAGTGGTTTCACCGCCTTGATGCTTTCGTCATCGGCATTGCCCTCGTGGTGATGGCTGTGGCGACGACGCTTCAGCGGCGCCAACTGCCGCGATGGCTGCCCTGGCTGGCCATCGGTCTGATGGTTTTGGTGGCGATGCAGGGCGGTTTGGGTGCGCTGACGGTGACCCAGTTGCTGCCCTCCGCTGTGGTGACAGCCCACCTGGCTCTCGCGCTCACCCTCGTGGCGCTCCTGAGTGGTCTGACCCAACGCTTGCTTCATCCCGCTGTTGCCGTCGCTCCGCTCTGGTGGCGCATCGCGGCACTGCTTGGTCTGTTGTCGGTCTTCGTGCAGTGTCTGCTCGGTGGTCGCATGGCCACCGCATGGGCAGGGCAGCGTTGCCTCGCTGGTGGCGATGCCTGTCATCTGGTGCTTTCCCATCGCCTGACAGCGATGCCGGTGGCTGTTGTTCTGCTCGCCTTCGCCGCGGCTGCACTCCTGGCGGGTGGTTGGGCTCGCCAGCAGTGGCCCTGGCTGGGCGGGGTGGTGCTCCTGGTGCTGGTTCAGGTGGCCCTTGGTGTCCTCACCCTTCGCCTTGGTCTGTCGCAGCCCGCGGTGACCGTGGCGCATCAGCTCGTGGCTGCCCTGTTGATCGCCCTGCTGGCGGCGCTTTTGGTCCGCTCCCCGGACCGCCCCTCACCGTCCCGTTCCGTCGTCATCGACGACACCTCGTTGGAGGCCTGTCATGGCTGAACTCGCTGCAACCATTCGTCCGACCCGTGAGGAGGTAGTCCCCTCCCGCAAACGGGTGAAACTTCCGGCCTGGTTGGAAGTGGCCAAACCCCGCCTCATTCCGCTGTTGTTGGCCACCACGTTGGGGGGAATGGCGCTCAGTGAAGGCTGGCCCCTGTCCTCACCGCGGCTCGTTTGCACCCTCGGGGGAGGGGCGCTTGCCTCAGCCGCCGCAGGTGTTCTGAACTGCCTGTGGGAGCAGGATCTCGATGGTCGGATGGCCCGCACCAGTGGTCGGGCGCTGCCCTCTGGTCGGCTGTCGCCCACCAGTGCATTCATCGGCGCCATCGCCTGCACCCTCGCGGCGGCGATGCTTCTCGTAAGCGGTGTGAACTGTCTCGCTGCTGGGTTGTCCCTGCTCGGCCTCTGCAGTTACGTGCTGCTCTACACAGCCTTGCTCAAGCCGCGGACGTCCCAGAACATCGTCATCGGTGGTGTCGCCGGGGCCATTCCGCCCCTGGTTGGGGCGGCGGCCGCCACGGGCCATGTTGGCCTCGGGGGCTGGTGGCTGTTCGCTTTGGTGATGGTCTGGACGCCAGCCCATTTCTGGGCTTTGGCCCTGCTGTTGCGCGAGGACTATCGCGCTGTCGGGATCCCGATGCTGCCCGTGGTGAAGGGTCCTGTGGTGACGGCGCGGGCGATCAAGACCTACGGCTGGATCACCGTTCTGCTCAGCGGTTTGGGCGTGTTTGCTTTGCCTTCAGGTGGCGCCTTCTATGGCGTGATGCTGCTGCCCTACAACGGCCGATTGCTGCAGCTCGTCGATCGGCTGTCCCTGGATCCCGACAGCCTTGTGCATGCCAAGGCCCTGTTCCGTTGGTCGATCCTTTATCTGTTTGGTCTGTGCCTGCTTCTCATTCTCAGCCGGACGGATCTGGCCTCAGGCTTTGCTCACCAGGTGATGCAACTTCTCTCCCTGCCAACGGCGGTGCAATGAGCACTCTCTAGATTCCCTGGATTGGCCGAGCAAGTCCCTGACGGTGCCTGATGGCGTTGATTGAACTGCGCAAGATCTCCAAGGCCTACGGCTCGGTACCGGCTCTGCATGAGCTTGATCTCACCGTTCCTGAAGGATGCCTGTACGGGCTGCTTGGCCCGAACGGTGCCGGCAAAACAACGGCCATGCGCATTCTGGCCACCCTGCTCGCCCCCGACAGCGGCTCAGTGGTTATTGGGGGTGTTGACGGTTTGGTGCAGCCACGAGAAGTGCGCCAGCTCATGGGTTATGTGGCCCAGGAGGTGGCCATCGACAAGATCCTCAGCGGCCGAGAACTGCTGCAGCTGCAGGGCGATCTTTATCACTTGCCGCGCAACGAGAGCGAGACGCGAATCGCTGATCTGATTGAACGACTCGCGATGGGGGACTGGATTGACCGTCGCTGCGGCACCTATTCCGGTGGGATGCGTCGCCGGCTGGATCTGGCTGCCGGTCTGCTGCATCGCCCCCGGTTGCTCGTGCTCGATGAACCCACCGTGGGACTGGATATCGAGAGCCGCAGTGCCATCTGGCAGCTGCTGCGTCAGCTGGTTGATGAGGGCACCACTGTTCTGCTGAGCAGTCACTACCTCGAAGAAGTGGAGGCTCTGGCGGATCAGTTGGCGATCATCGACGCCGGCCGTGTGATTGCCGAGGGCAGCCCTGATCAGCTCAAACAACGGCTTGGGGGTGATCGCGTGACTCTGCGAATCCGAGAGTTCAGCAATGCCGATGAGGCGACCCAGGTGCGTGCCCTTCTCGAACCCTTGGATGGGGTGCGTCAGGTGGTGGTGAACCGCTCCCAGGGCTTTTCCCTCAACTTGGTGATTGAGGGAGGGGCCGTGATCGATCAGCTGCGCCAGACCCTCGAGGCGGCTGGACTCCCTGTCTTTGCGCTGGCTCAGAGTCGTCCAAGCCTCGATGATGTCTACCTTCAGGCCACAGGACGCACCTTGATGGACGCCGAACTGGCCATTGCTGGCCAGCGCGACGTCAAAAAGGAAAAGCGTCAATCCATGCGTTGAGTGCCAACGATGACCTCCCCAACTGCATCCGTTGCTCTCCAGCAGCAGCCACCCGGAGCCCTGTCAGAGCTCAGTCAGGAGACGTGGGCGCTCACCCGGCGCTTGTTCCTTCAGCTGATGCGTCGCCCTTCGACCTTGATCGCGGGGGTTCTGCAACCGCTGATCTGGTTGATTCTGTTCGGTGCGCTCTTTGCCAATGCCCCTGAAGGCCTTCTGCCAGGTGGGATGAGCTATGGCCGTTTCCTTGGCGCTGGAGTCATCGTGTTCACGGCATTCAGCGGGGCTCTTAATGCTGGCCTGCCTGTGATGTTCGACCGTGAATTCGGCTTCCTCAACCGGTTGCTCGTGGCACCCCTGCGAAGCCGCAGTTCGATCGTGCTGGCATCGGTGATCTACATCACGGCGTTGAGCCTGCTGCAGAGTCTGGCGATCATGGGCACGGCAGCAGTGCTCGGTTACGGATGGCCCGGCATCAGTGGCCTGGCCCTGGTGCTGGTGACGTTGCTGCTTCTGGTTTTCGCTGTGACGGCCCTCAGCCTCGGACTGGCCTTCGCTTTGCCGGGGCACATCGAGTTGATCGCTGTGATTTTTGTGGCCAACCTGCCGTTGCTGTTTGCCAGCACGGCCTTGGCCCCGTTGTCATTCATGCCGACCTGGCTGGGCTGGCTTGCGGCCTTGAATCCCCTTACCTTCGCAATAGAACCCATTCGAGCGGCTTACCAGGGTCCTCTGGACCTTTCGGCTGTTCTGCTGGAGGCCCCCTATGGGGATGTCACCGGCACCAGTTGTCTGCTGATCCTTCTGGTCCTCACCATCGGGCTGTTTCTTGCGATTCGCCCTCTGCTCAACCGCAAACTTTCCTGAATCCGTGCTCTCTTCTCCGTTCCAGCAGCCATCACCTCGACAGAACGCTCTGGCCCAACAGATCCAGGAGGCCCGAACCTCAGGTGATCTGGCCTTGCTCGCGGGTCTGATCAGTCAGTGGGTTCACCGTTACGGCTTTGACGGAGCAGCTGAGCTTGATCTGAGTTTGCCGGAACCTTCAGTTTCGAAGCATGGGTTCAGTTCCGTGCCGATGCCTGTCGCGGAGGAGGAGATTGCTCCTAAAGACGACGTTTTGGTTGAGAACGAGGTGGATGGTCAGGTTGAAATGGTTGCTGAGGACGAGGTGGTCGTTGAAGAAGAGCAGCAGATTGCGCCTGAAGATGACGTGTTGATTGAGAGCGAGGTGATGCAGAACGGGGTGGTCGCTGAAGAAGAACCGATCGTCGAAGAGGACGAGAGTGCAGTTGAAGAAAAGCCGCTTCAACGCAGCCTTGCGGCGGCACCTGTGCCTGCCCCGCCGATCAGCACGCCCCGTTCGCTGCGGCGTTGGCTTCCCCGCCGGGAGGATGACGCTTTCCCCAAGGCGTCCTGAACAGCATGATTCCCAACCCTGAATCCCTGGATCAGGGCCTGATCGTTTCGGTGCAGGCCCCCCAGGGTTCGCCGATGTGTGATCCCGATGTGATCGCAGCCATGGCGGATGCAGCCCTGCGCAATGGTGCTGTGGGTGTGCGCTTGGAAAGCCCTGAACACATCGGTGCTGTGCGTCGGCGCTGTCCGGATGCCTTGATCATCGGCCTCTGGAAATGCACGTTCCCGGACAGCTCTGTGTACATCACCCCGGGCTGGAAAGAAATTCAGGCGGTGTGGTCTGCGGGGGCCGATGTGATCGCGATTGATGCCACAGCCCGTCCGCGGCCTGCAGGGCAGGACCTGGCCGCGTTGATCCAGCGCAGCCGTGATGAGCTGAGAGCTCCGCTGATGGCTGATGTGGATTCGCTCGAGAACGGTTTGCTCGCAGCCGAGCTGGGCTGTGACTGGGTTGGGACCACGCTCTACGGCTACACAGAAGACACGGCACAACAGCGCCCCCCTGCGTTTGATCTGCTCCCCCCACTTCGCGCTGAACTTCCCAGCTCGGTTCGTCTGATCTGTGAGGGGGGAATTGCTTCTCCAGCGGATGCACGGTTGGCATTGCAGGCCGGAGCCAACACCGTTGTGGTGGGGACGGCGATCACCGGAGTGGACCTCCAGGTGATCGCCTATCGCCAGGGAATGATCAGCTGATCACATCATCCCGGGCATGCCCATGCCGCCCATTCCGGGCATGCCCATGCCACCCATTCCGCCCATGCCACCCATGGGGTCTCCGTCTCCGACGGGAGCTGGTGCAGGGGGTTCCGGCTTGTCGGCAATCACAACCTCGGTGGTGATCAGCAGAGAAGCGATCGAAATCGAATCCTGCACGGCCAAGCGCACCACCTTGGCGGCATCAACGATGCCAGCAGCCATCAGGTCTTCGTAGGCACCACTGAGGGCATTGAATCCCTGGCCGCTGCTGCGCATGCCCGCGATCACAACATCACCGTTCTGACCGGCATTGGTGGCGATCTGATGAATCGGCGCCGTCAGTGCCCGCTGCACGATCTCAACGCCGGTGCGCTGGTCGCCGTTCTGGGATGAAGCCAGGGCGTCCAGGCTGTCCGAGAGTTGCAGCAACGTGCTGCCGCCTCCTGCAACGATGCCCTCCTCGACGGCGGCCCGGGTGGCATTCAGGGCATCCTCGATCCGCAGTTTGCGGTTCTTGAGCTCAGTTTCCGTCGGTGCACCGACCTTGATCACAGCCACGCCGCCGGCCAGCTTGGCGATCCGCTCCTGGAGCTTTTCGCGGTCGTAGTCGGATTCGGTGGCCTCCAGTTCACGTCGGATCGCGCCGACGCGCTTGCTCACCGCCTGGCGATGGTCGTCGGTGGCGACGATCGTGGTGCTCTCCTTGCTGATGGTGACGCGGCGCGCCTTGCCGAGATCCTCGAGGGTCACTTTGTCGAGGGTCATCGCCTTGTCTTCGCTGATCAGCGTTCCGCCCGTGAGGATGGCGATATCGGCGAGGGCTGCTTTGCGGCGTTCGCCAAAGGAGGGTGCCCGAACAGCGGCCACCTGCAGAACCCCACGGCTCTTGTTCATCACCAGGGTGGCGAGGGCTTCGCCTTCCACTTCCTCAGACAGGATGAGCAGGGGAGAGCCGCTCTTCTGAACGGTTTCCAGCACGGGGACCAGATCCGTGATCGTGCTGATCTTGCGATCCGTCAGCAGGATCAGGGGATTTTCAAATTCACAGACCTGACGGTCGGCATCCGTCACGAAGTAGGGGGAGCTGTAGCCCCGGTCGAAGGCCATGCCCTCGGTGATTTCCAGTTCCGTTGCCAGAGACTTCGATTCCTCAACCGTGATCACCCCATCGGTGCTCACCTTGTCCATCGCCTCCGCAATCATCCGACCGACTTCGTCGTCACCCCCGGAGCTCACCGTGGCCACCTGACGAATGGCATCGCCGGCGACGGCCTGGCTCCGCTCGCCCAGTCCAGCCACGACCTGTGCAGCGGCCTTCTCCATGCCTCGGCGGAGTTCCACAGGGCTTGCGCCAGCAGCGGTGTTGCGCAGACCTTCCCGCACCATGGCCTGAGCCAACACGGTTGCGGTCGTGGTCCCGTCGCCGGCCTTGTCCTTGGTCTTTGAGGACACCTGCTGCATCAGCTTGGCGCCAAGGTTTTCGAACGGGTCGTCCAGTTCGATTTCTCGGGCGATTGAGTCGCCGTCGTTGACGATGTCGGGTGCGCCGAATTTCTTCTCGAGCACAACGTTGCGACCGCGGGGGCCGATCGTGACGCGCACCGCATCGGCGAGTGCATCAACCCCCCGCTCAAGGGCGCTGCGGGATTCGTCAGAGAAGGAAAGGAGTTTGGCCATAGTCGCAAGCACGCCGTTGCTCACTGTCCCACAGCGATGTGGCCCTCGTGGAGAGGCGTTGTGGTGGGGAAAGCCGAATGGTTGGGGACTGCCCGGATGCCGCTCTCAAATGAACTGATTAGGGTCCGGTCATGGGTGAATCCGGTGCGCTGTTTTTTGTTCTGATGGCGGGGCTAGCCGGTTCGATGGCCCTGGTTTACGTGCCCTTGCGCATCTTTCTCACCGCTACAGCCCGCAGTCGACGGTTACGTCTGCTCCAGCGCATCCGCCGCCTGCGGGATGAGTTGGCTCAACCGCTTGATTCCTGATCCTCAGGCTCAGGCCATCACCATGCCGCCATCCACCTGCAGCACCTGGCCTGTGATGTAGGACGCGGCCGGGTCGGCGGCAAGGAAGCGCACGGCACCGGCCACCTGCTTCTGGGTGCCAAAGGTTCCCAGGGGGATGTCTTTGAGGATGGCCTCAGTATCGAGGTCCTTGGTCATGTCTGTGGCAATGAAACCCGGAGCCACAGCGTTCACGGTGATGCCACGGCTGGCGAGCTCTTTGGCGGTGCTGCGGGTGAGACCGATGACGCCCGCTTTGGCGGCGGCGTAGTTGGCCTGTCCTGCGTTGCCCATCAGCCCCACAACGGAGGTGATGTTGATGATCCGACCACTCTTCTGCTTGAGCATCGGGCGTGCCACGGCTCGCGTGCAGAGGAACACTCCACTCAGGTTGAGGTCGATCACCGATTGCCAGTCGTCGGTTTTCATCCGCATCAGCAGGCCGTCCCTGGTGATGCCAGCGTTGTTCACCAGCACATCCAAACGGCCGCTGCGCTCCAGCACCGTCTTGATCAGGCCATCCACCTCGGCCTCAACCGACACATTGGCCTTCAGGGCGTAGGCCTTGCCCCCAGCCGTAGTGATGGCAGCAACCACTTCATCGGCTGCGGCGGCGGAACTGGAGTAGTTCACAACCACCTCTGCACCGGCTTCGCCCAGGGCCAGAGCGATGGCCCGGCCGATGCCGCGACCTCCTCCCGTCACCAGGGCGGTCTGTCCGGCAAGAGAAGCGCTGGGAGACATGGAGGAACCGTTGATCGGAGGATCGTACGGAGCCGTCGTCATTCAGCTCAACCCGGCATGGTTTCAATCGTGTCGACGGCCTCCCCAAGCAACGACTGAAAGGTGGCGAGTTGGGTTTTGCTCCCCAGCACGATCAGGAGTTGCCCCGGTGCCATCTGGGTGTCGCCGCCTGGATTGGCGATCAGCTTTCCGTTCTCCCGGATCGCCAGCACCATGGCCCCACTGCGCCGGCCCAGCTCAAGTTCCGCCAGGCTCCGCCCGCGGATCTCCATCAGGTGCAGAGGGTCGTGACTCAGCTGGAATTCCTCGATTTTATAGTCGGAGCCCGCCAACAGCTCCATGAAGTTGAGGGCCAGCGGTCGCAGTGCCGAAGCGGCCATCACCCGGCCACCAGCCACATAGGGACTGACCACCACAGTGGCGCCCGCCAGCCGCAGCTTTGAGGCGGCTTCATCGCTGTTGGCGCGAGCAATCAAGCGGCAATCCGGTCGTAGGTCCTTGGCGCTGAGGATCACGTAAAGATTGGAGGCATCGCTGGGTAGGGCTGCCACGAGGCTGCAGCAGCGTTCCAGACCTGCGTCCAGCAGGGTTTCATCGAGGGTTGCATCGGCCTGAAGCACCCAGAGGCCATTCTCGTCTGCCACGGCCTTTCGCTCTGGATCGGTTTCGATCACCACGAGGGGCACCGCGTCCCGTTGCAGTTGGGCTGCAATCTCCTGTCCGATCCGGCCGTAGCCGCAAAGAATCACGTGGTCGTGAAGGCCTTCCAGCATGCGGAGAAAGCGGAACTCCCGCAGTCTGCGGAAATATCCCGACTCCTTCAGCCCGAGAACGCGTTGGATGGCCAGTTGCACAACCACCAAGCCACCCACCACAATCAAGACGGTGACCAGGCGGCCTGGAGGTGAAAGCGGGGCGACTTCTCCAAAACCGATGGTGCTGATGGTGATCAGCACCATCCAGAGGCAATCGCCCCAGTCCCATCCCTCCGTGATCCGATAACCGAGGGCACCCGCGAAGATCACAGCACTGAGGGCACTGATGGGCCCCCGCCATGGAGCCGTGATCAGCTTCAGCTGTCCCCTGGCTCGGCGCCGCCTCATCGGACGTCTCCTCAGAAACCGAGGGCCGTCAGCACATCACTGCTCTGCAGCGTGGCGAGCTCCTGCGGGCGGCTGAGGCAGCGGATCTCCTGGCGCTCGGGAAGGTCTGCGGCCTCGGCTCCAAGGGCAACCAGGGGGGTTCCGCAATAGGTCGCCAGGCGCTGGGACACCGGGCAGCTGCTGAGCACGACATCGGCATTGGCCACCAAAGCCGCCCGTTTGGTCAGGCTGAGCTCGGCTGGCAGCACCATGCTGCGCAGCGTCGGTAGGCGGCTTTTGATCGTCTTAGGCAGCTGGTGCCATTCCGCTGCAGGCCAGTCATTCCCCTGGCCGGATGGCGACAGCAGCAGCAGGGGGCCGTCACCGCTGGGCAGTGCTTCACGGGCTTCCTCAAGAGCCTCTGCCGCCAGGGGCAGGCGGAACTGATCGGCCTTGAGATCAAGGCCCAGGGCTTGAAGAAAGGGGTTGAGACGCTGCGCCGTCCAGCCGGGACCGACGCTGACCTGGTCGGTGCAGGCAAATCCCTCAACCGCCAACCGTTTGGGGATATGGCTCATCGACAGCATCAGGTTCACCTGCTGCCCTTCAGCGAAGTTGATGCAGATCTGAAAGTCGGGTTCGCGCACACAACCGAGCAGGTTGGCCCAGTCCGCAAGGGTGGGGTTGGCCTCGAAGCTGAACGGCAACAGCTTGTCCAGGCACGGCAGAAGCTTCCATGGAGCTGCCTGCTGGGGGGCACAGGCCACCTGCAGGCTGGCGTTGAGCTTCTGGCAGATGTCGGCCAGAGCCGGTAGACGGTCCAGCTGGTCTTCGAGCGAACCCGGGCTCAGGGCAAGAACTCGCATGCAGCGCCGCCATCCATGGTGCGAGCTGATTGTATGGAGGTCGTTTACGCCTGTCTGGGGCAGGAGTCGATTGTGCATCTGTTGATTGCTGCGGCGGGAAGCGGTCGGCGCATGGGTGCGGATCGCAACAAGCTGCTGCTGCCGTTGGCCGGACGCCCCGTCATTGCCTGGACCCTGGAGGCGGCCCTGCGTTCCGAGCGAATCGAATGGATCGGGATCGTCGGCCAGGAGGTCGATCGAGAGGCCATCCTTGCGGTGCTGGATGCACCCAGCAAGCCGGTGCACTGGATCCAGGGCGGCAGCACGCGGCAGGAGTCGGTGCTTTGTGGTCTTGCGGGGTTGCCGGAGCAGGCTCGGCACGTCTTGATTCATGACGGCGCCCGCTGTTTGGCTGAACCGGAGTTGTTTGATCGCTGTGCAGCTGTGGTGGAGGCCGGCACGGCGCTGATTGCTGCAACGCCGGCGAGCGACACGATCAAGCGCGTGGGATCTGATGGTGTGATTCGCGATACGCCGGATCGATCGGAGCTCTGGGCTGCGCAGACGCCGCAGGGCTTTGCCGTTGATCAGCTGCGTCGCGGCCACGCTGAGGCGGTTGCCCAGGGCTGGACGGTGACCGACGATGCGTCGTTGTACGAGCGTCTGGGGTGGCCTGTGCAGGTCTTGGATGCCGGGCCCGCCAACATCAAGGTCACCACACCGTTTGACCTCACCGTGGCGGAGGCAGTGCTCGCCCTCAGGTCAGCAGGCTGAGCCGGCCGTTTTCGCCGTCCAGGCGTGCCATCGCCCCCATGGGCAGGGCTGCGTTTCCGGATCGGTGACCAACGGGCAGGTCCATCACTCTGGGAATGCCGAGATCGGCCGTGCGTTCCTCAAGAACCTGCTCAAGGTTGAAGCTTTCGGAGGCGTCTCTGGTTTCGTCGGCGCACCCTTCGAAATTGCCAAATGCCAGACCCGCCAGGCCCTCCAAGCTGCCATTCAGCCTCCACTGAGTGAGCATCCGATCAATGCGGTAAGGCGCTTCACCCACGTCCTCCAGCACCAGAACGGCTCCCCTGAGGGGGGGCATGAAACGGGTTCCCAACAGGTGGGTGGCCACGGTCAGATTGGCCACGAGCAGGGGACCGCTTCCCACCCCGCCGCCGCCACCCCGACCTTGCAGGTCAGGAATGGTGTTGCCGAAGAGCAGGTTGCGCAAGCGGTCTCGGCTCCATTGCGGCTCCTCCGCAAGTGTTGTGAGCAAGGGGCCATGGATGCCCCCCGCAAACCCTGCTGCCTGGCGGGCCCAGAGCAGAGCTGTCACGTCGGAAAAGCCCAACAGCCAGCCGCTCTGCCAGCGGATGGGCTGCTCCAGCAGCCGAGCAGCCCCCCATCCACCGCGGGCACAGGCGAGCAGCGCTGCCGGTTCTGCCGGATGCAGATCGGCATGGCGCGTGTCATCGCGCCCTGCGAAGTAGCCCCAACGTCGGCTGGCCAAGGTCTGGGGTTGAACATCGAGGCCCCAGCTCTGCAGGACCGCAATGCCCTCCTGCAGCTTGATGTCGTCCTGCAGGGCTGAACTGGCGGCCACACAGGCCACACGGTCTCCAGTGCCGAGCGGAGGAGCCGGGGTGATGCGCATCAGGCTCCCCATCCCCTGGCCAGAACCAGGCCGAGCCAGAGCAGCGTCCCTGCCTGCACCTGCTGGGCAAAGTGCTTCCCGTAGGTGCCCATGGAGGCATCCTGTTTGTTCAAGGGGTTGCAGCTGAGCTGCATGAAGACGGCGGCAAGCAACCAGAGAGGCCAGAACGGTGCTGGGATCTGAGCCGACCATGCCGCTATGGCAAGGGTGATGGCTGTCACGAGGTAGCAGCCCCGAACCACAGGAACCACGCGGGATCCGAGGCTCAGGGCGCTGCTGCGCAGGCCGAGGTTGGCATCGTCACGTCGGTCGGCCATGGCATAGACCGTGTCGAAGCCGAAGGTCCAGACCACGGTTGCCAGCCAACTGCACACCAGTGGAGGACTCCCGCTCAAGGAGGACGTTGCTGCGGCCCAGGGGATCAGCACCGCGAAGCCCCAGCACAGCGCCAAGACCGCCTGGGGGAAGGCGAACCACCGCTTTGCCGATGGATAGCCGAGGATCGGCAGCACGGCCGTGCATGCCAAGGCGAGACAGAGCCCGAGGCTGGTGGCCGGCAGACTCAGCACAACAGCCAGGCTGAGGCCCAGCAGGATCAGCAGCAGAGCGAAGGCTGGCCCTCGCTGCAGCGCACCTCTGGCCAGAGGCCGATGTTGTGTGCGTTCCACCTGGCCGTCGAAGCGCTGGTCCCAGAGGTCATTGGCGATGCAGCCTGCTCCGCTCACCGCCAGGCCCCCCAGCAGGATCTGCAGGATCAGCACAACACTGGGGGGAGCGCTTGGATTCAGCCAGAGGGCCCAGCCTGCTGGGATCAGCAGAATCAGCCGGCCGGTGGGTTTGTTCCAGCGGAGCAGTTCGATCCAGGGCTGAAGACGGGCAGAGCTGCTGATCACAATCAACGGGATTTGAAGAACCCTAGTCAGGGTCTGATGGCCTCGGCCGTCAGTGGCAGAGTGGATTTCATTGCCGCTCTGACGTTGATGCTGGATGCCAAGGCCCCAGCCCAGCCAACGGAACAGAACAACAGCGCGTCGCATGCAGTGAACGCTGATCAGCGTCCGATCGCCGCCATCGATATCGGGACCAATTCCTTTCATCTTCTGGTGGCAGCCGTTGATCCGAAGCTGCGCACGTTTCGAATCATCCAGGCCGAAAAGGCCACCACGCGTCTGGGGGAGCGTGATCCTGAGACCGGTGAGCTGACCGCGGCGGCGATGCAACGGGGGCTGGAAACCCTTCGCCAGTTCAGAGATCTCGCCGCCAGTCACCGGGTTGAGCAGATCGTCACAGCGGCGACGAGTGCCGTTCGAGAAGCACCCAATGGTCGCGATTTCCTCCAGACCATCCTTGACGAGCTGGGGATGGAGGTGGATTTGGTCAGCGGCCCCGAGGAGGCACGGTTGATCTATCTGGGCGTCCTCTCAGGAATGCCGTTTGGAGACCGTCCGCATCTTCTGCTCGATATCGGAGGAGGCTCCACGGAACTGATTCTTGCCGATGGTCGTGATGCCCGCGCCCTGACCAGCACCCGTGTGGGGGCTGTGCGACTCCAGCGGGACTTTGTTCGGGATGATCCGATGCCCCCTCAACGGCGGTCATTCCTGCAGGCCTTCATTCAGGGGTCGCTTGAACCTTCGGTCGACAAAGTGCGTCGCAGGATCAAACCCGGTGAAACTCCTGTTTTGGTAGCCACCAGCGGCACGGCGATGGCGATTGGCTCCCTTGCGGCGAGTGAAGAGGAGCGCCCACCCCGCAAATTGCATGGGTACCGCGTCACCCGGCAGAGCCTGAATCAGGTGGTTGATCGTTTGATCACGATGACCCCTGCGCAGCGACGGGAGTTGGCTCCCATCAACGATCGTCGGGCCGAAATCATCGTTCCCGGTGCGCTGATCCTGCAAACCACCATGAAGATGCTGGGTGTGGAGGAGTTCGTGCTCAGTGAGCGGGCGCTCAGGGAAGGTTTGATCGTTGATTGGATGCTTCGCCAGGGTCTTCTGGAAGACCGCTTCAGCTTTCAGAGCAGCATTCGGCAGCGCACTGTGCTCCATCAGGTGCAGCGCTTTGCGGTGAACCAGATCAGGGCTGAACGGGTTGCCAGCCATGCCCTAAGCCTCTACGACGCCACGCGAGGCGTGATGCATGACGACAGTGGCGAAGGGCGTGAACTGCTTTGGGCTGCCGCCATGCTCCATACCTGTGGCCAGCACATCAACATCAGCGCTTACCACAAGCACACCTGGTACTTGATTCGTCATGGTGAACTGCTGGGCTATTCCGAGGCGGAGCACTTGATGGTGGCGGCCATTGCCCGCTATCACCGCCGCAGCCTGCCGAAGAAACGCCATGAGTCCTGGCAGCTTGTGGCCACTCGAGACAACCGTCGCTGTGTTCATCAGATGGCCCTGCTGCTGCGCTTGGCCGCGGCTCTGGATCGCAGGCCTGAGCCGGTGATCTCAGCACTCCGCATTCATGCGGTGAAGGGAAGTCTGGATCTGGAGATCGTGCCTGAGCGGGTCAACCAGAACGTCAGTCTTGAACAGTGGAGTTTGGAAGGCTGCGCTGAGGTGGTGAAGGAGGCGGTTGGAGTGAATCTGCGCGTCAGGGTGCAGGGCTGAGCGGGATCCAGCGGATGTCATCCACAGCGCCAAGGGTGCGTGTCTCGGCGTCGGGAGAACTGAGCTGCACCAGATCAGGCCGGCCGGCGTAGATCTCCACCAGGTCGGGATTGTCAATCCTGCGCTCACCGTTGAGCAGCCCTTCGAATTCCACAACTCCCTCACGCCGTAGGGCGATCCAGCTGGGTTCGCTGCTGCTGATCGTGAGGCCCAGGTCTGCCGTTGGTGGCGCTGGAACGATGAGGGCATCGCGCTCATCTGCAACCTTGGTCACCTCCAGCTCCAGATCGGTTTCGCTTGGCTCAAGGGTTGGATTGGCAGGCTTCAACCCCTGGGCGAAGCGCGTCAACTCGGAGGCGTTGCTCCACACAACAAAGCCAAGGCCAGCAAGCCCGGCGAGGGCCACGAGGGGAAGTGGATTGAATGTTCTCCGGTTCTGAGGAGCGATGCCCCGCGGTGTTGCCCCGGGAGTCGCCCGTTTGGGCGGTCTGGTGGTGAGGGGGCCGAGGGTTTGAACCATGGCATCAGCATCCAAACCCAGATGCGAACTGATCCGGCGCACCATGGCCTTGATGAACACGGGTTCAGGCAGTTCGGTTTGATCGCCCCGTTCCAGTGCTGCCAGTTGCTCCTCGCCCATGTGCAGCTGGCTGGCGAGTTGGTTCTGGCTCAGGCTCGCAGCAGCCCGCGCCTCGGCCAACTGTCGCCCTGCTTCAACCAGGCCCGTGGCTTTGCCCTGGTCGTCCGCAAGACTCCGCTGGTTCATCAATGGGTCGATCGACCTCGTTCAAAGTTGAACCTAGGCCGATCCAACAGTGCAGTCAGCAACCAAGGGAATAAATCCCACCAAAAAATATGGGCGATACTGGATTCGAACCAGTGACCCCTTCCGTGTGAAGGAAGTGCGCTACCACTGTGCTAATCGCCCGCACAAATCGATCTTAAACCACCGCCTATTGGGGTTTCGGACGGAACAAGTGGTCGTGGTCAGGCGAGTAAAGCCGTGAGCGCTGGGGACCACCGGCAAGGGCCGGACTCACCACATAAAGCGTTGTGCGAATCAGATTGCGTTCCCGACTCACCGCAGCCATCTCCCTGAGAGGGACAACGGTGAGCATCTGATCAGGCCAGCTCACCCGATGTCCGATGGCTACGGGCGTGTCGGCGGGGTAGTGCTCCAGAAGGGTGGTTTGCACCTCTTCAACGTGTCGTGCACTCAAATAGATGCAAAGGCTGGCGCGCAGGGCGGCCAGCCGATCCAGCTGTTCCCGTTCCGGCACGCCGGTGCGACCCCCAGCGCGACTGAGAACAATGGTTTGCACCACGCCTGGCAGGGTGAGTTCGCTGGCGAGTCCGGCGGCTGCCGCTTGGTAGGCGCTGATCCCGGGAATCACTTCCACAGGGATGTCGGCGTCGCTTAGGGCGCAGATCTGTTCATTGATCGCGCTGTAGAGCGCCGTGTCTCCATCGTGGAGCCGCACCACCCGTTTGCCTTGGCGCTGCCGGTCGATGAGCAGCGGGATCAGCTCTTCAAGCGTGGTCGTGCTGGTGCGGATGCGTTCGCAATCCGCCGGCGCCAGATCGGCGATGGCTGGACAGACCAGTGAATCCGTCCAGATCAGCACGTCGGCTTTGTTCAGACGGTCAGCCGCGCGAAGAGTGAGCAGGTCTGGAGCACCGGGGCCTGCGCCGACGAAACTGACAACGTGACTCAACTGCGTTGGCCTGATGGATCAGGCAGGGGTCGCTTCCGTTGATATAGCCACCAAAGCCCTAGGACGCCGAGCGCGACCAGGGTGCAACTCATCAATTGGGCGATGCGGATTCCCCCGTCGCAAGCAGGTGGAAGCGAACCGATGCAGAGAGGATCAATCCGCAGACCTTCGATCCAGACACGGCCAAGGCTGTATCCCACCAAGTACACACAACTCATGGCCCCCGATGGGAGCATCCCAGGAGTTTTGAGTCCCCGGCGAAAGAGCAGCATCAACAGTCCGAAGAGCAGCAGGTTCCAGATCGATTCGTAGAGGAACGTCGGGTGGAAAAATTCCGACGTGCTGTAGATCACAGGGCGGCTCTGCGCCGGGATGAACAGCTTCCACGGCAGGTCAGTTGGAACGCCGAAGGCCTCTGAATTGAAGAAATTGCCCCAGCGACCGATGGCCTGTCCCAAGGCCACGGAGGGAACCAACACATCCAGCACATCCCAGAAGGGTTGCCGGCGCCAGCGGCAGAACAGGATCAGTGTGATTGTTCCCGCCAGCAAAGCACCGTGGATGGCGATCCCTCCTTCCCAGATGGCCAGGGCCTTGAGCGGGTTGGAGGCGTAGTTGTGCCACTCGAAGGCCACGTAGTAAACCCGTGCTCCGATCACGGCAAACAGCACGAGCACGGGCAGGAGATCGCTGACCAGGCCGTTCTCCAACTGTCGAAGCTTGGCCAGTCGGCTGGAGAGGTTCAGTCCAATCAAGACGGCTGTTGCAATCAGCAGCCCGTACCAACGCAGGGGAAGGAACCAGTTTTGGGTGTGAGGCAAAAATTCCCCTGGCGACTGGAAGGTCGCCAGGGGAAACAGGGCTTCAACAGCCATAGCGATCAGACGCCCTCAGCAGCCTGAACTTTTTCGATCTGCTTCTTCTTCAGCACCAACATGATCTGGGCCAGAGCCACAGCCGCGAAGAAGGCGAGCAAGCCATAGATCCGAACGGGGTTCTGGAGAACAATTTCTGCGTCCACCTGGCCGAAGCCGCCCACGTTGGGGTCGTTGGTCAGGGCAGCACCGGCTTCGATGCTGTCGCCAACGCTGACCAGAACTTCAGGACCAACCGGGATGGTCTCGCTCACGCTGCTGCCGTCAGCAGCCTTGATGCTGACCACGCTGGCGCCGTTGTCACCGGGTTCGATGGAGGCAATGGTGCCGCTGGCAGGAGCCGTGTAGACGGTGTTGTTGCTCTTCTCGCCGGTGGGATACACCTGGCCGCGGCCGCGGTTGCCACCCACGTGGATCTGGTATTTGCCGAAGTGGATGTTGCTGTCGGTGGCGGGATCAGGGGACAGCACAGGGAAGACGATCTCTTGGTGCTCATCACCAGGAATCGGACCCACCAGCAGGATGTTGGGCTGCTCGTCGCTGTATTGGGTGAAGTAGACCCCTTCGGTCTCTTCTTTGATTTCGTCAGTCCAGCGGTCCTGAGGAGCCAGGGTGAAGCCATCAGGAAGCATCACAACAGCGCCCACCTGAAGACCCACATCGCTGCCGTCGGCACCGATTTCCTGGAGACCGTTCTCGTAGGGAACCTTGACGCTGGCGGTGAAGACGCTGTCGGGGAGGACCGATTGGGGCACTTCAGCCTGGGTCAGCTTTTTGGCCAGGTGGCAGTTGGCGCAAACAATCTTGCCGGTGGCTTCCCTGGGGCTGTCGTAATTCTGTTGAGCCCAGAAGGGATAGGCCCAGCTGGCGGCCGGAGCGATCAACAGAGCCAGTCCGATGACCAGCGATCCAAGGAAAAGCGAGAGGTGACGACGCATGGGACGGTGAGGGGATGCAGGCGTAGGGAAGGGAAAAATCAGGCCCACCAGGGCTTATCACCAGTTCGGAAGTCGGTCTCGGTCCACTGGCTCACGAACACGTTGTCGTTCTCCACGCTGACGTTCGCCAGGGCCCGGGAGAGAGGGGCAGGGCCACGGACCACTTTGCCGGTGGCGTCGTACTGACTGCCATGACAGGGGCACATGAATTTGTTGGCGCCGCTGTTCCAGGGAACAACGCAACCGAGGTGGGTGCAGATGGCGTTGATGCCGTAGCTGCCGATGGCGTCTTCGCCTTCAACGATCAAATAGGTGGGATCGCCTTTGAGGCCCTGCACCAGGCTGCGATCGCCCTCGGGGTGGCTGGAGAGCCAGCCGCTGGCTGTGATCGGGTTGCCCAGCTCATCCTTGGCGCTGGTGCCACCGCCACTGCCCGCGGCCTTGGGGGGGATGAAGTAATTCGCCACTGGGTAGAGGGCTCCCAGGGCCACACCGGTGACGGAGCCGAACGTCAGCAGATTCATGAACTGCCGACGACCCATTCCGGGCACATCGCTCGAGGAGAGTTGGGTCATGGCGGACGTTCATCCAGCTCGGATTGGCGACCATTATGGATGCTTAAGTGCCTGTCAAGCTTTGCAACGACAGGCGTCTACCTGTCCCTGCCGCCCCTGCTTCTGTGCTTGATCTCGCCAAAGCCGTGCCCGAGCCGCCGCTCAGTGTCGACGAGGTGATGGCCTGTCTACGCCAGCGCTGGCGGGCGACTTACGACCTTCAGCTGGTGGTTCGACGCCGTCGTTTGTACCTCCAGGTGATGTGGGCTTATCTCGAGCAACAGTCGTTTCCGATGGACCTTGAGGCTTATCGGCAGCATCTCGGTGAGGTGCTGGATGTTGTGAATCGTCTTGGTTTGGCGGGTGAGGTGCGCCAATGGCTCGGTTCCACCCGCGACAAACCCCGTCTTGGTAAGGCGTTGAGTCTTCCGCTGGAGGCGACAGGGCCGGAAGCGGAAACGCTGATCAAGGAGTTTCTGGTCTGAAGGATTCGGTCAGGGCCACTAGGCCGACGCCGATCAGGAACAGTGCCGTGATCGCTCCAGCCAGCAGCAGCATCGTGATCGGATCGGTGGATGGCGTTAGCACCGCTCCAGCCAGGGCTGAACCCAGCACAACCCAGCGCCAGGCCCCAAGCATCGGCCTCCAGCGCACCAGCCCCAGGGCCCCGAGGAGCAGTTGCAGAACAGGGAGCTGAAACGCCAGCCCGGTGGCCAGCATCAGCAGCAGAACAAAATCCAGATAACGCTCGATCGACCAGAGCGGCTCCACCACATCGGCGCCGTAGCTCACCAGAAAACGAAGGGCGGCTGGCACCAGGGCCCACCAGGCAAAGGCCAGGCCCGCCATGAACAGAACCGCGGAGCCAGCAACGGCAGGGGCGATCAGGCGTCGTTCGCGGATCGTCAGGCCCGGCAGCACAAAGGCCAGGATCTGAAACAGCACATAGGGCAGGGCCAGGGTGAGGCCGGCGTAGCCGGCCACCTTCAGCGAGACGAATAAAAACTCTCCCGGTGCCAGTTGAAGGAAATGAATTCCGCTGGCTGGCGCTTCCAGCAGGCGCACCAGAGGTTTAACCCCCAGCAGGCAGGTCAGCGCTGCAACAACAACGGCCAGCAAGCTGCGCAGAACCCGTTGACGCAGTTCCTCAAGGTGATCCACCAGAGGCATTTCCACCTCATTGGGCAGATCGGCATCGCCAGGTGCCCTCCCAATGCGAATGGGCGGTGGTGGCTGCAGAGCTGGGGGACCTTCGGGGCGCTCAGACACGGACGCAGGGCGGGCGGCGCAACAGGTCAGCCCGAATGTGGGCTCAGGCTAGGGGCAAGCAGCCGCTCTTCCGCACCCTGGGGATCCCCCCAGCGGATTTCAGCTTGTCCATGACGCACGGTGCCCGGGCCGGCACCGGGAATGCGCTGCAGCTGATCGGTGGGCACCATCACCACCGCCACCCGCGTGTTGCCCCGCGCGCGGCTGAAATAGGCCGCCAGGTCCGTTGCCATCGCCAGGTCGGATTCCTCAGCCAGCCCGTTGGAGCTCTTCAACACCACGTGACTGCCTGGGCATTCCTGGGCGTGAAACCACAGGTCACCACTGCGGGCCTGGCGCAGCGAGATCCAGTCGTTCTGGCGGTGATTCCGCCCCACCTGCACCTTGAGACCTCCGGGAGTGTTCAGTTCCAGCGGCTTGGGCTGGTCCCGTTGACGCTGCTGTTGCGTGCTGCGACGGCGCTCCTTGGGCTGTAACAGCTCATCGAGTTCCTCCCGCAGATCATTCAGGGCGGCGAGGCGCGCCGGGCCGTCCTGCCAGGTGGCACCCAGTTGATCTTCGATGAAGGTTTCGCTCGCGCTGATCAGCTCAAGCCGTTGCTGATGGTGCTCCAGCCGCTGCTCAAGGATCGGGCGCGATCTCCGCAGTTTTTTGGCCCTGCGATAGAGCGACTGGGCTTCATCGACCTGGTCGCGGCTTGGGTTTCCGAGGCAGAGGAGAGCGTCCGCCTGGCGTTGAAGAGCCTCGTGCCCGTCGGTGGCCTTCAGGCGCTGGTGTTGGTCCTGCTGGGCTGCCTGTTCTTTGCTGCGCCAACGCTCCAGGCGTTGACGCAGGTCTTGGCTGACCCGTGCCAGGGCCCGTTGCTCTTGGGATTGCTGGTGCAGGGATCCCAGGGTGAGCGCCAGAGCGGGCTGTGGATGCACTTCACCCTGGGGAGACCCCCAGACCCGGTAACGACCGTCGTTCTCCACCACCAGGGCGAACTGCTCACGCTCGAGCTGGTCCAACCAAAGCGACCAGCGTTCAAACAGGTGGCACCAGTGGCGTGCATCCAGGCTGTCCACCGGGGTGTTCAGATGGTCGCCGGCGAGCTGTAGAGCAAGGGCTGGGCTGATCCCCTGATAGGTCTGCTGTAGGGCCTTGCGCAGGGGGATCGGAACGAGAGAGAGCCGCTCCTTCCAGCGTTCAAAGCCCTCCGTTGGATCCGGTGCCAACCCCCGCAGCATCGGGGGTGGGCTGTAGGAATCACCGGTGGATAGAGGGCGCACGCGGGACTGATGGTCCCGGACCTGTCGCCCCAGGGCAATGATCCGGCGCTGCTCATCCAGCAGCAGCAGGTTGCTGTGCCGTCCCATCAGCTCCAGCACGAGCACCCGCTGGATCGGTTCCCCAGGGCGTTGGGCAAACCGGAATTCCACCACCCGTTCAAAACCACTCTGGTGGAGCTCCACCAGAGCCAGCTGGCGGAGGCTGTGTTGCAACTGTTGGGCGAAGGTGCTGCCGCTGCCGCTGCGCGGGGGAGGGTTGACCTCTACCAGCCGAGGGGCCTCCGCTTGCCAGCTCAGTTCCAGCCACACCATCCCCTTGAGGCTGCGGCATCCCAGTTGAATCGTTGCCGGCTCCGGTTGTTGGGCCTTCTCGAAGCGGCTGGGCACCAGCTTTGGGCGCAGATCCCAGAGCACCGCGCGCAGCGTGGTGAGATCCATTGGCTGCAGGCTGGTGGAGGCGATCACCGGGAGCACCGGGTGGGGCATTGGGGCTTCCTACTCTGCTGACCCACGCAGACGCCGCGATGTCCACCAGTGGAAAGCTCACCTTGATCACCGGCCCCAGTGGAGTCGGCAAGGGAACGCTGGTGAACCAGCTGCTGGAACGGCACCCACAGATCTGGCTGTCGGTGTCGGCCACCACCCGTTCTCCGCGCCAGGGGGAGCAGAACGGCATCAACTACTTCTTCCACAGCCGTGCGGGGTTTGAGGCCTTGGTGGAGCAGGGAGGTTTTCTCGAGTGGGCGGAATTCGCGGGGAATTGCTACGGCACCCCCCGAGGTCCTGTGGAAGAACAGATGGCGGCGGGGCGCCCCGTGCTTCTGGAGATTGAGTTGGAAGGTGCCCGCCAGGTGCGTCGCAGTTTTCCGGACGGTTTTCAGATTTTTCTGGCTCCCCCCAGCTTTGAAGAATTGGAGCGCCGGATCCGTGGGCGCGGAACCGATGCGGAGGATGCCATTCAGCGCCGCTTGACGCGCGCTCGCGAGGAGCTCGAGGCCCAACAGGAATTCGATGCTGTCGTGATCAATGACGATCTCGAAGCAGCGTTGAACCGAGTGGAGACGCTGATGGGGCTGGGATAACGCGGAGCTGCTTTTTGCAACGCTGATCGTCGCAACCCTGACTTTTGCAACGGGGGCAGGCACAAAAAAAAGGGAACCCGAAGGTTCCCTTGCCTCTGGAAAGTCAACCCAGATTCACATCGGGTGGAAGAGAAGATCGGGGAAAAAGCGGTTCCACTCGATCAGGATTCCTGCGGTGGCGGTGAACCAAATGGCTGCAACCACTGGAGCTGCGGTCAGAAACTTGTTCATTGTTGAGGGAGCAATGGTTGAAGTCGTTTGAATCAGCGTGGTGAAACAGTCACCTTGCTGTCGTCTTCGAGCAGCTTGCCGCTGGTGAATTCACCGAAGGCAGCCAGAGGCCAGGTGGCAGCAGCCAGAAGGCTCTTGATGGCGATGCTGCGATCGATGAAGATTTCGTACTGGGCAGCATTCTTGCCGCGAGTTGCTTTCAGGTACTCACGACCGGCCCAGCCGATGCAGCCGGCGACGTACAGGAACATGATCCCGGGATACACAAAATCACCGGCGTGGCTCCAGCGGCCATCGACGATCAGGTGGGGAAGGCCATCCTCACCACAGGAGGCCTGGCTGTACATCTCGAAGCGAGCTTTGGCCTGAGGCGTGGTGGCAGCGGCAGCACGCTGCTGGAAGCGGGCGCTTTCTGAGCAGGGGGTGAGGCCAGCCACATCCGCCTTGGCGACGGGGGCGAAGCCGAACACCAGGAGTGCTGAAAGCACGACGGCGAAGAGTCGACGCATCGGAACAATTCCTCTGAACGGTGCCCCGAAAGGGCAAGATGTCACAAGTCGGACAGTAGGGGAGGCGCATCGCTTCGATGCATGCAGTGCTTGCCCTCGAAACAAGTTGTGACGAGTCCGCTGCAGCGGTCCTGCGCCGTCACGCGGATGGGCGAATCGAGGTTCTGGCGTCGCGGATTGCATCTCAGGTTGAGGAGCATGCCCGTTGGGGTGGTGTTGTGCCCGAAATCGCTTCGCGCCGCCACGTTGAGGCCCTGCCGGGGCTGTTGGAGACCGTGGTTGATGAGGCGGGTATCGCTCTGGGGCAGCTGGATGCCATCGCGGCCACGATCACTCCAGGTCTGGCCGGGGCTCTGATGGTGGCCTCGGTGACGGGTCGCACCCTTGCTGCGCTGCATCAGCGCCCCTTTCTCGGCGTTCATCACCTGGAGGGCCATCTGGCCTCGGTGATGCTTGGAGATGCCCCACCGCAAGCTCCTTATCTGGTGTTGCTTGTGAGCGGGGGCCACACGGAGCTGATCCTGGTGGCTGACGACGGTGGGATGACCCGGCTCGGCCGAAGCCATGACGATGCCGCTGGAGAGGCTTTCGACAAGGTGGCCCGCCTGCTTGGTCTGGGATACCCCGGAGGTCCTGCCATCCAGGCTGTTGCCGAAACGGGTGATGCAACGCGCTTTCGGCTGCCCAAGGGGCGGATTTCATTGCCGGGCGGCGGTTTTCACCCCTACGACTTTTCCTTCAGTGGTCTGAAGACCGCCATGCTCCGCACTGTGGAAACTTTGCGGCAAAACCCTGAGCCGCTGCCTCTTGCCGATCTGGCCGCCAGTTTCGAACAGGTGGTGGCCGATGTTCTGGTGCAGCGCAGTCTTCGCTGTGCTGAAGACCACGGTGTTCAGCAACTGGTGATGGTTGGGGGCGTCGCAGCGAACCGTCGCTTGCGCCAGAGCATGCTCGAACAGGGGAAGCAGCGGGGCATAACGGTCTCCATTGCTCCGCTGGCCTTCTGCACCGACAACGCCGCCATGATCGGGGCTGCGGCCTTGCTGCGTCTGGGCCAGAACCCTGCTTGCACGTCTCTTGAATCCGGCGTTGCAGCCCGCTGGCCCTTGGATCAGGCCAATGCGCTTTACACACCAGACCCACCCTTCTAGGTGAGCCTTTTAGGCTTGAAGGCACTGTTCGGTCTCTGCGTCGTGGACCAACCGGAAACCAGACCCGATGCTCCGGAGCCGGTCGAGGCTGATGAGCTGAACTCCTGGAAGCGTGGCTTCACTCCACAGGCCGAAATCTGGAACGGCCGTCTGGCGATGATCGGCCTCTCCGCAGGAATCGCTGTTGTTCTTCTGGTGCGTGTGTTCAGCGGTGGCTGATTAGCTTCGGCCCCGCAGGGCCTGAGCCAGCTCGTTGGGTTTGAGGCTGACGGCAACCGCTTGATCGCCGTCAATGCGACCCGCCTCCACCAGGGCCAGCAGCGATTGATTGGTGGTCACCATCCCATCAAACCCGCTGCGCTCCATGATGTCCTCCACCTCATCGAGCGCCCCCCGCTGGATGTAGTCCTTGCAGGCGTCGGTGTTGATCAGGATGTCGTGAAACGCAGCCCGTTTTCCATCTGTTGTTTTGATCAAGCCCTGGGCGATCACCCCCAGCAACGACTCGGACAACGAACGGCGCACACTCTCCTGCTCTTCAGGCGGATACATGCCGAGAACCCGTTCCACGGTTTTCACCGCTGAATTGGTGTGCAGCGTTCCGAACACGAGGTGGCCGGTCTGGGCCGCTTCCAGTGCCGTGGAAAGGGTTTCCTGATCCCGGATTTCGCCAACCAGAATCACATCGGGGTCTTCCCTCAGGGCCGCCCTCAGGGCGTTGTGGAATCTGAGGGTGTGCAACCCCACTTCCCGGTGCCGTATGAGGGACTTGCGGCTCTCGTGCACGAACTCGACGGGATCTTCGATCGTGAGGATGTGGCGTGCTTCGTTGCGGTTGATCCAATCGATCATGGCCGCCAGGGTTGTGCTTTTGCCGGACCCTGTCGGTCCGGTCACCAGGATCAGTCCCTTCGGACGGGCCGCGAGGCTCTCCAGCACGCTGGGGAGATGCAGTTGCTCCATGGTGAGGATCGTCTGCGGAATCAGGCGCAGCACCATCGCCGGGCCCCGCAGTGAATCCATCAGGTTGATGCGCACGCGCACGAAAGGGAAGGCATGGGAGCCGTCAAATTCCTTGTCGCGGTTGAAGCCATCGATCTGCTGTGGCGTCAGGATTTCCTGGAGCCATCCCTGAAAGACTTCGGCGCGGGTGACTGGCCATTCCGTGCCCTTCATGTCTCCCCGGGCCCGGTAGCGCGGCACTTCCCCAACCCCCAGGTGGACATCGGAATGGCCGGCATCATGGGCGATGCGCACGATCTCCTCGAGGCTTGGAGAGCCATCTGCAGCGGATCGAGGCGCCGGGTTGTGAACCTCCCGAAGTCCTTCTGAGCTACGGGCGGCGGTTGCGCGCGGCGGGAAGCTGGGGGGGAAAACCGGCTGAGCCACGTTGATGGCGAGGGATCTGTTTTCAGGATCGTCTCGATGCCGGAACTGGCAAGGATTTCTCACTGTTCTCTCCGGGTTAACGCCCGTAAACTCCAGCGGTCCGTCTGGATGGAATGGCTGAACAGCCCCGCGTCACGATCGTTCTGGGAACGCGTCCGGAGGCGATCAAGCTGGCTCCGGTCATCCGGACGTTCCAAGCCTGTGATGCATTGCAGACCCGTGTCGTCCTGACCGGTCAGCACCGCGAAATGGTGGGCCAGGTGATGGATTTGTTCCATCTCCAGGCGGATCAGGATCTCAATCTGATGGCACCCCGTCAGACCCTGACCCATGTCACCTGTGCTGCGCTGCAAGGGCTGCGGGAAGACTTTCAGGCCTACCCCCCGCAGCTGGTCCTGGTGCAGGGCGACACCACCACGGCGTTTTCCGCTGGTTTGGCTGCGTTTTACGAGCAGATCCCGGTTGGTCATGTGGAGGCCGGCTTGCGCACTGACAATCTTCTGGATCCCTTCCCGGAAGAAGCCAACCGTCGGCTTCTTTCTCAGATCGCAACCCTTCATTTCGCGCCGACGCTCAAGGCTGAATCCAACCTGAAAGCATCCGGGGTGGTCGGGGAGATCGCCGTGACCGGCAACACCGTGATCGATGCCTTGTTGTTGATGGCGGAATCGGCGCCGGATGTTCAGTTTTTTGGCCTCAACTGGGATCAACAGAGGGTGATCCTCGCCACGGTGCATCGCCGTGAAAACTGGGGTGAGCGGCTGCACGACATCGCTGCAGGAATGCTGCAGGTGCTTGAGCGCTACCCCGACACGGCGCTGCTGCTGCCGATGCACCGCAACCCGACGGTGCGTGAACCGCTGCAGGCCCTGCTTGGAAGCCATCCCCGAGTCGTTCTGACCGAACCTCTGGACTACGACCGTCTCGTTGCAGCGATGAAAGGTTGCTGCCTGTTGCTCACCGATTCCGGTGGTCTCCAGGAGGAGGCCCCTGCGCTCGGCAAACCCGTGCTGGTTCTGCGGCGAACCACAGAGCGGCCGGAGGCCGTTGATGCGGGCACCGCCCGGCTGGTGGGCACCGATCCCGATGTGATCCTGGAGGAGACCTCGCGGCTGCTTGGGGATGCCACGGCCTATCAAGAGATGTCCCGCGCCGTTAACCCCTTCGGCGATGGTCACGCCAGCGAACGCATCCTTGAACGCTGTCGGCGACAGCTCGGGGTCTGAAGCGTCCCTGAGCAGCGATGGCTGTTACCGCTGGTGGCTGCGGCGCTGCCTGGGTGCCGGCGAAGGGTGCCTCCTTTTCGTGGGTCTGAATCCCTCGCGAGCTGATGGCCAGCGTGATGATCCGACCCTGCGCCGTTTGATCGGCTTCGCCAGGCAATGGGGATATCGGGAGTTGCTGGTGCTGAATCTGTTCGCCCGGATGTCGCCGTCTCCGGCGGCGCTGCTGCGGGTGAAGGACCCCATCGGTGAGCAGAACGACGCGATCTTGAACCGCTGGTTCAACCACTGGTCCCGAACATCTGGGGTTGATCTCTGGTGTGGATGGGGGGCGAATGGGGCGCGATGGGACCGGGCTCAGCTGGTTCTTGGAACCATTCAGCGTTTGCTGCCGCACCGCCGACGCTTCGTTCCCGACTCGCCGCATCCTCTGATGCTCGGGCAGACGGCCTCGGGGCAACCGCGCCATCCGCTTTATGCCCCGCGTAACGCCTGTCTTCGCCCTCTTCTCTGGGCAGACCCGGAACCGATCCGTCATCCTGTGGGGACCGTGATGGATGTCTTTCCGCGCTGATGTCCCGTACGCCCCGCCGCTACGCCGTCCATCTCCACCTTGTGGGAGGGCAAACCGAACGGGTGTTTTTTCCGAAACTCGAGACCTTCCAGGAGTGGTACCAAGGGGTGGTCAATGCCGAGAACCAGGGCGGTTTCGTCAACGTTCCCCTCAGTGATCTGGAGGGCGAATATCTGGTCGTACGCCCCCAAGCGGTGATCGGCGTGCGCGTGGAACCTCAGTTCTCCTCTGTCGATGACGCCTGAGCGTCTGGGCCTCCTCTGGGGCGTCACGGTTTCCTCGGGTGCTGCAGCCCGTTTTCTGGCGGCCAAGTCGGAATTTCCTGGGGTGGTGTTGCTGCTCCTGTCGGGGCTGCTGATCGGTCGCTCGGGTCTGGGTTGGGTGGAACCCCTTGATCTCGGCTCCGGGCTTGGAACCGTGGTGGGTCTTCTTGTCAGCCTGGTGCTGTTCGATGGCGGACTGAATCTGCGTCTGCCTGGAGACACGATCAAGGCCACGGTGCAGCGCATCGCAGCTCTGCGTCTGTTGATCTCCCTGGGAGGCGGTCTGTTGGCGGCCCATTGGCTTGCGGGCCTCAGCTGGTCGCTTGCGGCTGTGTTCAGTGCCATCGTGCTGGCCACGGGGCCAACGGTGGTCACACCCCTGGTGCGTCAAATTCGGCTCGCACCTCCTCTGGGCGAAGTCCTGGAGGCTGAGGGACTGGTGCTTGAGCCCATCGGCGCCGTTTTAGCCCTGCTGCTGTTGGAGCTTGTCCTTGGCAACCTGCATGGCTGGCGGGAGGTGATGCTCGGCCTGCTGTATCGATTGGGCGGTGGTGTGCTGATTGGCGCGAGCGTCGGCTGGCTGCTTTCAGAACTGCTGCGACGGCTCAAACCCGATCAGTTGAAGGGGCTCCCGCTTCAGCTCAGTCTGGGTTTGCTGTTTCTGATGTATGGCGTCAGTGAGTGGCTTCTGCCGGAATCCGCCCTGCCTGCTTCGGTGGCGGCGGGCATCGTTGTCGGTCGACGTCCAGGCCCCCACACCGCTGAATTGGATGGTTTGATTCAGGAACTGGCGCAGTTGGCGATCACGATGCTGTTTCCGCTGCTGGCTGCTGACGTCTCCTGGGTTGAACTCAGTCCGCTGGGTTGGGGCGGCATCCTCTGTGTGCTGTCGTTGATGCTCGTGGTGCGTCCGATCGGCGTAGGTCTGGCCACCATCGGGTTGCCCTACAAACTTGAACAACGGCTGTTCCTGGGTTGGCTCGCTCCGCGAGGCATCGTCACCGCAGCGGTGGCCTCTCTCTTCGCGATTCGCTTGGAGCAGGCCGGCATCCTGGGGGCAGGACGCCTTCAGGGGTTGGTGTTCCTGACCATCCTGATGACCGTTGGTCTTCAGGGCCTCACGGCTCAGCCGTTGGCTCAGGCTCTTGGCCTGGTCAAAGCTGAGGATGACGAGCCTGCCTCAGCCGAGGCAGCGGCGCAGACGCGGCAGGTCCTCACCGATTCGGGCCAGCAATGACCAGGTGGTGATCAGATCGGGGCCTTGAAGACGCCCCAGCAGAGCGGCGCGCATGGACTTCATTACAACCCCTTTCTTCACACCGGCTGCTTTGGCGGCATCCCCCAGCCAAGCCTTGGCTTGATCAACGTCGCTGCCGTCCCAAGGGTTGTTCTCGAGCCGCTGAAGCAGGTCTGCAATGGCTGCCTTGGCTCCGTCGATCGCGAGTTGCTCGAGGGCATCGTCCTGGAGCTCCGGACGATCAAAGAACGGTTCCGCCTGATCGACGCCATCTTTGAGCAGGGTGAGGGATGGCCCCAGCAAGGCGCAGAGGTCCAGGCACCAGCTCTTGTCGCTAGGAGCGGTCCAACCCCGTTCGGTCCAAAGCGGCGTCAGTTCTTCCAGAAGATGGTCCGCCGTCCAGCCGTGCAGAACCTGGGCATTCAGCCAGTTGAGCTTGTCCCAGTCGAAACGCGCCCCGGCTTTGTTGACGCGGTCGAAACCAAAAACGGCTGCGGCTTCACGCAAGCTGAACCGTTCCTCCATGCCCTCCGGTACGGACCACCCCAACAAGGTCATGTAGTTGGCGATGGCGTCAGGGGTGTAACCCATGGCGCGGAAGTCGTTGATGGAGGTCACCCCATCCCGCTTTGAGAGCTTGCGTCCCTCGGCATTGAGGATGAGAGGAGCGTGGGCAAAGGTCGGCAAGGGCAGGCCCAGCGCTTCGTAGAGGAGCAGTTGCTTGGCGGTGTTGGCAATGTGATCTTCACCGCGGATCACATGGGTGATGTCCATCGCGGCGTCATCCACCACCACCACAAGGTTGTAGAGGGGGTCGCCGATTTGATCCGCCGGGGCGCGGCGGGCAATCACCATGTCTCCGCCAAGGTCTGAGCCTCGCCAGCTCATGGCGCCACGCACCAGATCATTCCAGCGAATTTCGGCAGCGTCATCGATGCGAAAACGAATCACCGCTTCACGGCCTTCTGCCTGAAACGCCTGCTCCTGTTCGGGGGTCAGAGACCTGTGGCGGTTGTCGTAGCGCGGGGCTTGATTGGCCGCTTTCTGCGCATCGCGCATGGCCGTGAGTTCCGTTTCGCTGGCGTAGCAGCGGTAGGCCAGGCCCCGATCGAGCAGGGTTTGTATGGCATCACGGTGCTGCCCCACCCGTTCGCTCTGGATGACGGGTTCCTCGTCCCAATCGATCCCGAGCCACTGCAAGCCTTCGAGAATGTTCTGGGTGTACTCGGGCTTGGACCGCTCCTTATCGGTGTCTTCAATGCGCAGCACGAACGCGCCTTGCTCGTGCTTGGCGTAGAGCCAATTAAAAACAGCGGTTCGCGCCGTTCCAATATGGAGCGTGCCCGTCGGGCTGGGGGCCAATCGAACGCGCACCATCGTGGCTCTTGGTGGTGAGAACGGGACCGACGGGATTCGAACCCGCAACTTCCGCCGTGACAGGGCGGTGCTCTAACCGGTTGAACTACGGTCCCAGATCTGATTCAGAACTCGCGAGACGCGCTCCGAAGAATCTGATCTGAGTCGCTTTCGCGACCTGATCAGTATCAACTGTCGCCCTGCCCTCCGTCAACAACTGAGCCATGGATCAGCCTGGTTTTGTCATCCGGGCGCCGCCACAAAAAAATCCCGACGACAGAGTCGCCGGGACATGAGGGAAAACATCGGCTCAACGCCGAACGTCTAACGATTCAGGGACGGAATCCTGCAGGTTCGATGAGCCGAACCTGATTGCCGCGGGCTGTGAATTCACGCCCTTGATCACTCTGAACGACCACACGGCCGCCGGACTTGACGCGTATCACTCGGGCACGGACCCAGCCGAGGGCGGCTGACTCCAACACCTTCACAACATCACCAGGTTGAAGATCCAACTCCATGCTCAGAACCGGGAAACTGCACGAGGGGAACATCGGACGCGCCGTGGAGGACTCGAACCCCCGACATCAGGTTTTGGAGACCTGCGTTCTACCAACTGAACTAACGGCGCAAGGCGATGTACCCCTCAGCCAACGTTGAAGTTGGCAACTGATTGAACGAGGTCGAAACCTCAGCGATCGAAGCGCTGCTTCACGCGGGTGGCCTTGCCCACCCGTTCCCGCAGATAGAAAAGCTTCGCCCTGCGTACTTTACCGCGCCGTTCCACCTTGATGGAAGCCACCTGGGGGCTGTGCAGCATGAACACCCGCTCAACGCCGATGCCCTGGAAAATCCGGCGCACGGTGATGGTCTGGTTGAGGCCACCGTGGCGCTTGGAAATCACCACGCCTTCGTAGGGCTGAACACGCTCCTTGTTGCCCTCGCTGATGCGAACACCAACGCGCACGGTGTCGCCCACGTAGATCTCAGGGAGATCATTCTTCTGCTGAGCCGACTCAAAGGAGCGAATCAGAGCTTCAGGGCTCAGTTTCTTGGCAGGGGCACCGGAAGCCTTGCTGGCCTTCGCCGCTGCCTCAGGTGCTGTTTCCACAGCCGTTTCGGTGTTGTCGTCGGTCACCGCTGTGTCCTTCGAATCGGCTGCCATCCCAGCTCCGCGTTGAATCGCCAAACTATGAGTGTACCTTTCGACGCCATCGCTCCATCAGGAGCCCTATGCCTGTGATCAGCATCCACAGCAGGCCGATGGCGTTGAGAAGAACAACCATCGGTTCCAGCGTGGAACCGAGCCATTCCCCCTCGTGCACCACCATTAACCAGTGAACCTGGTCCCGACTGGCTCCAAACCAGTCCCGGGCCAGGCGGTAACTGACACCGGAGAACACCGTTACCAGCAAGGGCGACAGAACGAAGGGTGCAACGCTTCGATGCAGTTCCCGCAAGCGCGCAAGCAGCGACATGACCGGCATCAATTCGGTTGCTGTTGATAGCGTGACGGATATTGGGCTGAGCCATGAATCTCTTTGCTGATCTTCTGGCATCCACCCAGGCAGCGCAGGGGCAGGTGACGGCGACCGGTCCGCGCATCCAGAAGCGTCGCGGTGTTGAGATCAAATCAGCCCGTGAAGTGAAGATCATGCGTCAGGCCAGCCACATCGTCGCCACCGTGCTGCGCGAGGTGATGGGAATGGTGGAGCCAGGCCAGACGACGGGAGATATTGATGCCTATGCCGAAAAACGCATTCGCGAAATGGGTGCGACCCCAAGTTTCAAGGGCTATCACGGTTTTCCGGCGAGCATTTGCGCCAGCATCAACAACGAAGTGGTGCATGGGATTCCCAGCCCGAAGCGTGTGATTCGCCAGGGCGATCTTCTGAAGGTGGACACCGGCGCCTACTTCGAGGGCTACCACGGCGACAGCTGCATCACGATCTGCGTGGGAGACGCGCCCCAGGAAGCACAGACCTTGAGCCGCGTTGCCAAGGAAGCCTTGATGGCTGGCCTGAGCCAGGTAAAAGCAGGCAACACATTGCTGGACATCGCTGGAGCCGTTGAAGACCACGTCAAGGCCAACGGTTTCAGTGTTGTTGAGGACTACACCGGCCATGGTGTCGGCCGGAACCTGCACGAAGAACCTTCCGTGTTCAATTTCCGCACCGATGAGCTTCCCAATGTCACCCTGCGTCCTGGCATGACCCTGGCGATTGAGCCCATCCTCAATGCCGGCAGCAAGGCATGCCGCACCCTGCGGGATCAATGGACCGTTGTGACCCGCGATGGCTCCCTCTCGGCGCAGTGGGAGCACACCGTTCTGGTGACGAGTGATGGATGCGAAATCCTCACCGATCGGGGCGACTGAGGATTCGGCTGTAGACCCGCCGTCCAAGCTCGGTGAGAGGCATCAAGACATAGGTCAGGGGGTTTGGCGTCACGATCACCAGGCGAAATCCCCAGCTGGCCTGGCGCAGCACCTGGCCAGCGACGAAATCAGCGCCCATCACCCCGATCGGATTGAGCGACGAGCGAAAGGGGCCGAGTACAAGCTTTCGCAGGATCAGGGCTTCTCGTCCGGTGGCATCAAGCACCGCGCCGCGGATGCTCACCAGTTGTCCCAGCATCCTCTTGGTGAGCTCATAAACAGGACTCACGGCAGGCTGGATTTCAGCCTCCGAGGTGTTCACCCACACCTCCTTCGGACCGCCTTGCGTCGATGCTCTGCTGATGGCCTCAAATCGCTGCATCAGCCGCCAGCTGCTCAAGGTGTTGATCTCCAGCGCCTGATTGATCACATCGGGGCTTTGGCCGCCCTGAGGATTGATTCCGTGATTCAGGATCAGAACATCGATCTCCGCGAGATCCTCATCCAGGCTGGCTTCGTCTCCGCAGCTCCAGCTCACCCAGCGGTGTGGACCCTCCGGTTGCTCTGGCGGAGTGGAACCGTGGGTGAAACCGACGACGTGGGCGCCTGCGGAACGGAAGCAACGGGCCAGGGCTGCGCCGAGGGCTCCACGAGCGCCTGTGATGCCGATCCGTTTGCCGAGAAAGGGGGACTGGGCCATGGGGCCAGCTTGGGGCATCCTTGAAACGAGCGGAGCACGAATCAAGCACCAGCCGTGTCAGATGCCGCCCAACTGGTTCTGTTTGCTCCCTACTGCGGTGGCGTCAGTCGCGAGCAGGATCTATCCGCAGCCCTGCAGATCCTGGGGCGGGGCGCACTGCAGGGGCGGCGTCCGGTGGCCGGAAGCGATGGACACCCCTACGAACTCCGCTGGAATGGGGTTGCTGCACCGATGGAGAGGCTGGTCTGTCAGCTTCGTTTTCCCGGTCATCCCGAGGGAGATTTTGATTTCGCCGTTACCACCCATCAGCTGGTGACCTGGCTCATGGATTGTTCCCATCTCCAACCATCGGAGCCTGATCTGCCCAATGGGTTCTGGCAGTGGTTGTTGATCGAGCGCGGAGATGCTCCTGAACAGGCCTAGATTCAGTGGTGTCAGCAATCACCTCCATGGGAACGACACTGTTGATCGGATCGTGTGAGCCGTTCAGTGGGAAGTCGGCCCTTGTTCTTGGAATTGCTCAGCAGCTCGCCCGTGCCGGACAGCAGATCAGGTTCGGAAAGCCCCTGGCCACAAGCCTGGACTGGGACCCGAACCAGGGGCCGTTGCCTCAACCACTCATCGACGACGACGTTCGATTTGTTGGTGAAACGCTGAATCTGCCGCCTGAGCGTTTGATTCCTTCGATGCATCTGCTGTCGCCGACAACAGCTGCCCAGCGGCTTGGCCAAGGCGAGTTGGACGCTGGCCAAGGTTTTGCGGAGCTGCGCCAGTGCATTCAGTCTGACGATGGACTCACACTCTTGGAATGTGCGGGAAGCCTCCAGGAGGGTTTGCTGTACGGCCTCAGTCTTCCGCAGCTGGCCACAGGTCTGGATGCCAAGGTCGTTCTGGTGCACCTCTGGCAGGACAGCCGCAGTGTGGATGCGCTGCTCGCGGCCAAGCAGACCCCGGGTGACCGTCTGGTTGGAGTGGTGCTGAACGCCGTCACTCCAGAAGAGGTCGACAGCTTGGAGCGACAGGTGGTTCCTGCCTTGCAGGGCCTGGGCTTGCAGGTGTTTGGCGTTATGCCCCGCTCTCCTTTGCTGCGCAGCGTCACCGTCGGCGAGTTGGTGCGGCGCCTCAATGCCCGGGTGATCTGTTGCCAGGAACGGCAGGAACTGCTGGTGGAAACCCTGAGCATTGGCGCGATGAATGTGAATTCCGCCATGGAGTTCTTCCGCAAGCGACGCAACATGGCTGTTGTGACGGGAGCTGATCGCACCGACATCCAGCTGGCCGCCCTTGAGGCTTCAACCCAATGTTTGATTCTCACCGGGGCTGGGGAACCTCTCCCTCAATTGATCAATCGCGCCGAAGAATTGGACGTGCCCTTGCTCAAGGTGGAGCACGACACCCTGGCCACGGTGGGGGTGATTGAGCAGGCTTTCGGCCACGTGCGCCTGCATGAAGCCGTGAAGGCCACCTATGCCTTCCGTCTTGTGGAGGAGCATTGCAAGCTTGATCAGCTCTTCAATGCATTGAATCTGACGGTTCAGCACGCCTGATGGTTGCTAACTTCCGATGAAATCAGGCGGCAAGTTTTCCTTGGGTCAGTCACTGGATCTGCCGGCTCTTGATCGGGTTGACACGCTTGCGCAGGAACTCGCTCTTCTGCAGGACAAAAGCCAGCGAAGGATCGCCATTCTCGGCAGCCGCCATGTGCCCGTCGTGGCGGTTCACCTGATCGAATTGGTCGCCCGGTCCCTGGTGCAGGAAGGCCATTCCCTGATCACATCCGGATCTCAGGGGGTGAATGCTGCAGTGATTCGAGGGTGTCTTGAGGTGGATCCCTCCAAGCTCACCGTGCTTTTGCCCCAGAGCCTCGATCGGCAGGTGCCCGAAATCCGAGATCTTCTCGATCGGGTGTTGCACCTTGTGGACAAGCCTGAACAGGACGACCTGCCCTTGCCGATGGCCAGCAGTTTGTGCAACCAAGAGATCATCAACCGCTGTGATCAGTTGATCTGTCTCGCATTTCACGACAGTGAAACCCTGCTGGCGAGTGCACGAACTGCTGAGGACATGGGAAAGGTGGTGAGCCTTCTGTATTTCGACTGATCAGCCGGCGGCGCTGATCACGGCCCGCAGTCCCTCCACGTAGCAGATGCCAACGGCAGTCACCCCCGTAGCCCAGCAGAGTCCTCTCAGGGGTGGGACGTTGCCGACATAGGCAAACAGATAAACAAATCGGATGCCTGGCCAGATCCACGCTGCTGCGATGGCCGTGGGGCTGCTGACTCCGCTGATCAGACACAACAGCATGGCCGGTGCCCCCAGGGTCAGTGCTTCCCAGCTGTTCTCCTGGGCCCACACGGCGCGCTGCCCGAAGGCGGGCAGCCGTTCAAACATTGCACGAGGCGCCTGAAGATCCGCCATGGTGAAGTTGGCTTTGGCCCGTCCGGCACCGGTGAGCACGATGCTCACCATCACGACGGCTCCCATCAGGCAAAGGGCCCAGGCAAACGCAGGGGTCATGACATCCAATCAATCTCCGGGACCTTAACGGGCTTGGGTGGACAGCACGCTGCTGGAGATCGGTAGGTTTCTAAACTGGAGGATCGACAGGTTTGCGACATGGCCAGCACTTATTCCTTCGATGTGGTCTCTGACTTTGATCGTCAGGAGCTGGTGAACACCCTTGATCAGGTTCGTCGTGATGTTGGCAACCGCTATGACCTCAAGGATTCCGGCACCGAGATCGATCTTGAGGAAACGGAGCTGGTGATCACCACGGCCAGTGATATGACGCTTCAGGCGGTGGAGGATGTGCTGCGAACCAAAGCGACCAAACGCAACCTCTCCCTCAAGATTTTCGAATTTCAAACACCTGAAACCGTCGGAGGCAACCGGGTGAAGCAGGTGGTGAAGCTGCGTAAGGGCCTCAGTCAGGAGGTTGCGAAGAAGTTGAGCAAGATGGTGCGCGATGAGCTCAAAAAGGTGACGGTGGCGATCCAAGGTGAAAGTGTGCGGATCACCGGCAAGAGCAAAGATGACCTGCAAGCCGCGATTCAGCTCGTCAAGAGTAAGGAAGATGAGCTTGATGTTCCTCTGCAGTTTGAGAACTATCGTTGATGAGAAGATCGCAAGGTTTGGTGTTGAAGTGATGTAACTGCAAAAGTGGTCTTGATGGCCTCTCAGTAATTGTAAGTTCTTGCCACAAATCTGTGCCTCAATAGATTTTGTGCTAGTTTTTATGCTAATTTAAGTCAAAATCTTTGAATTAAGTGAGCAGCTTCGCCATCGTAGTTCGTGTATTTGACGGCGAAGCTCCTTATCTGCAGTCTTTCATTGACCACCATCGCCGTCTTGGTGTTGATGCTTTTTATCCGGTGGTTGCCCCGGAAGGTGCGCCATTGTGTCGCGAAATTTTTGCGCGAAATGGAATTGCATTCCATGAGTCGGATGGTCAGAGGATCAGCTCTGTTCAGAATCTGATTCGTGAGGATTATGTCGCCGTTATTGATGCTGATGAATATTTGCATCCGGATCTTTTCTCGTTTCTTGGTCAGGAGAAGGTGGAATCGCTCCTGATGCCCTGGAGGTTGACGGCATCAATGGATGATGGTTTTTTTGAAGCTCCGAAAAAGAGGTTTTTTGTTTTCCCTCAAGTGAAGTCGATCGTCAAAACATCGGCCCTTCAACGGCTTCGCCTTCATGCATCAGCCACGTCTGGCTCAGGGAGGTGTCTGGGAATTGAACAGGGGCAGCAATTTCCTGTGCAGCACTACTACCTTCGTGGTCTCGATGACCTTCTGCTGAAAGAGGGTGGTGTGGTGAAGCGAACCTTGGCGCAAAGTTCAGGACGGAAGCAGGTGAATCTGAACGCTGATGAGACTTCGATGGATTTCCCCAGCCGCCATGCTCGTGTGGCCTTCCTTCTGAATGTTCTCAAGTTCATGCCCGAGCAAGCTGACCCCTTCAGCATGTCGTTGGATCATTCCATGTTGGATCATCTTCGGGGCAATGTTGAGGGTGACCCAGGAGCCGCCAAGCAAGTACTACGTGACAGTGTGGTGAAGATTCAAAATATTTATCGGAATCGCACAATTCGTCGAGAAATTAGAGCCACGCAGCAGCAGCTTGCTGCAGATCCTCTCAAGGTGAGTTATCAGAAACGGGTTTTGAAATTGCTCCGGCAGGATTTTCAGTCTCGTCGCTCATGGCTGGGACGTTTTTTGGGGTGAGTGGCGACGTCTAAGCACCTAGCTCCCGGGCTCGTCGAGCATCGATGATCTTCGCCAGTTCCAGCACATAGCCGGCGCTGCACCAGCGCCCATGGCTGCGGGATCGGTTTTCAGGGTCCGAGCGGATTTCAGCGGTCTCGGCCATCAACAGATCCAGCTCTCCCTGCGGCAGGTCATAGAGCTCCTGCAATTCCAGTTCCCGGCTGAGCAGATGGCTGCGAAACCATTTGCGGTTTTGTTCCTGGGGCGGGATGTCTCGGCTCAAGGGGCATCACAGCGTGGATGTGTCATTCTCCGGCTATGCAGGTACTGAGCTGGGCTCAATTCGATCAGGCGGTGCAGCGGTTGGCTTCACGCTTTGCCGGTTCTGCGGTGACCGGCGTTTATGGGGTCCCCCGGGGAGGGCTGTGCCTTGCCGTAGCCCTCAGCCATGCCATCGATCGGCCCCTCCTCTCAGCACCCGAGCAAGCAGCGCTGATTGTGGATGATGTCTATGAAACCGGACGCACCTTGCAGGCGTTGAAAGGTCAGGTGCCGCAGGCGTCCTTTGCGGTTTGGGTCAGCAAGGTGCGTCCTGATTGGTGGGTGGCAGCCGAGGTTGCCGCGTCGTCGGAATGGCTGGTGTTTCCTTGGGAAAACCTTGAGCAGGCTCGTGCAGATGAGCAGGCGTACCGCGCCTCCCGGGGCCTGTGATGAACAACAGCGCGCGCACGATTTATTTGGCGTCTCCTTATGGCTTCTCGGAGCAATGGAAGCGGCTGTTGTTGCCGGAGTTCACTGGGGCATTGGAAGCCCTGGGATTGGAGGTCTGGGAGCCTTTTGCTCGCAATGGTCAGGTGAACCTGGCGGAACCGGGATGGGCCTATCGCGTCGCGCAGCGTGATCTACAGGATGTGCGTGATGCCGATGCGATGTTCGCCATTGTGAATGGAACGCCTCCCGATGAAGGGGTCATGGTGGAGCTTGGTGCCGCCATTGCCCTGGGTAAACCCACTTTCCTGTTTCGGGATGATTTCCGCAGGTGCACCGATTCCGAGCAGTATCCGCTCAACCTGATGGTGTTTGCCGGTCTCCCTGAGCGGGAGTGGCAAAAGTACGTCTACAGCGATGTGTCTGATATCAATGATCCCCACAAAGCCTTGGCCTGTTGGGCGCGATCCTGATGTTCGGTTGAATCGTGGTCTTTTGATGCTGCGCGCTCTTGGATGAGCGCTTCAAGGCTGTGATGGTGATGATCAGTTGATGTTTGGTTGCCTCAGTTCAAAGGGAGCAGGAAGAAGTTGCTCGAGTTGCCTTGTGCCTACCCCGTCGATCTGTATTGCTGCATTGGCTGGAAGCAGTTCTTGCATCACCTGACGGCAGGCGCCGCACGGCATGCGGGATCCTGGAGGCGCATCGCTCTGGGCATCGATGCAGCTCACGGCCAGTTCAATCGGTTGTTTGCCCTGGCTGATCGCTGTGAAAAGAGCGACCCGCTCTGCACAGATGCTCAGGCCATAACTGGCATTTTCCACATTGCAGCCGTCGATCACACTGCCGTCATCACACCGCACTGCAGCCCCCACGTGGAAGTTTGAGTAGGGGCAATGGGCACGGCTGGCGGCCCGGCGAGCCCGCACCAGTAAAGACTCAGCGTTGTTCTTGGCAGGAGCCATGGGCCGTTTCCAAAAGGCTGCTGAGGGTTTTTGTCCCAGCTGATTGGGTCAGCCGGGATTGCTGGCTGAGTTCGAATCCCTTTTGGGAATCAATGACCAGATCTCCGCTGACAGCGACACGACTCTCCTGGGCAGGACTGCTGGAGGCGCCGGAGTCATTGAATGTGAGCGCTCCTAACGGGGCTTCGTAGGACCAGTGATAGGTCATGCGAGAGCCCGTGATCTGTTCAACACCGGAACTGCTGAAGCGCTCCACCAGGGGGGTGAGTCTGCTGTCGATCACCGTCCGAGGTTCAATGGCAGGGGTCTCACCCCGCTCAACCCGAAACTGCTGCTGCTCAAGCTGTCGGATGCCTGCAATCGGGCGGCCAGACCACCGGGCCTCCACGGTCTGAATGGTGCAGACCAGTGGAGGTGAAGGTGGTGCTGAGGCCAGCACGGAATGATCAGGCCACAGCCGCGAAGCTTTCGCGGAAGGCGTTGATCGTCGCTTCGATGTCGGCGTCGGAGTGCGCCAGGGACGTGAAACCGGCTTCGAAGGCTGACGGTGCGAGGTAGATGCCCCGCTCGAGCATGGCCCGGTGGAGTTTGCCGAAGCGTTCCGAATCCGTCGCCTTGGCTTCTTCGAAGTTGCGCACGGGGCCTTCGCAGAGGAAGAAGCCGAACATGGCGCTGACGCTGGCCGCTGTGATCGGCATGCCAGCGGATTGAGCGGCGTCCTTGATGCCCGCCACAAGCTTCTGGGTGGTGGCCGTCAGCTTCTCGTAGGTGCCGGGCTGCTTGAGCAGTTCCAGGGTCTTGATGCCGGCGGTCATCGCCAGGGGGTTTCCACTGAGGGTTCCGGCCTGATACATGGGCCCAGCAGGGGCCACCATTCCCATGATGTCTGCGCGGCCGCCGTAGGCGCCCACAGGAAGGCCGCCACCGATCACCTTGCCCATGGTCGTGAGATCTGGGGTGACGCCGAAATGTGCCTGGGCACCGCCGTAACTGATCCGGAAACCGGTCATCACCTCGTCGAACACCAGCAGAGCGCCGTGCTCTTTGGTGAGTTCCCGCAAACCTTCAAGGAAGCCGGGTTCGGGTTGAATGAAGCCGGCGTTGCCGACGATCGGCTCGAGGATCACGCCCGCGATGGCGTCGGGGTTCTCGGCGAACAGGGCCTTAACGGCTTCGAGGTCGTTGTAAGGCGCAGTGAGGGTGTTGGCCGTGGTGCTGCGCGGGACACCGGGGGAGTCGGGCAGGCCGAGTGTGGCCACACCGGAACCGGCTTTCACCAGGAACATGTCCGCATGGCCGTGGTAGCAGCCCTCGAACTTGATCACCTTGTCGCGGCCGGTGTAGGCACGGATCAGGCGCAACACAGCCATGCAGGCCTCGGTGCCGCTGTTGACGAAGCGCACCATCTCAACGCTGGGGACAGCGTCGATCACCATTTCGGCCAGGGTGTTTTCCAGGGCACAAGGTGCTCCGAAGCTGGTGCCCTTCTCGATCGCTTCCTGCAGTGCTGCGATCACCTCGGGGTGGGCGTGGCCGCAGATGGCCGGTCCCCAGCTGCCGATGTAGTCGATGTACTTATTGCCATCCACGTCCCAGGCATAGGGACCCTTCACCCGATCGAACACGATCGGCTGACCGCCAACCGACTTGAACGCCCGCACAGGGGAGCTGACACCTCCGGGCATCAGGGCCTGTGCTGCGCCGAAGATGGTCTGGGAGTGGCTGGTGTTCAACGCGGGAGCTGTCACTGGAACCGACGCCAAAGGGCTGATGCAAACCGTGCAACATCCTAACTCAGGAACGACCGGTTCTGTTTGCTGTGTTTCTTAATTGCCCACTTCCCACGCATTTTGATGCGTAGTCTTTGATCAGATCGAGATCGATGTGGCCCACGACTGGTCAGTGCTGGAGCGGGATCTGCGCCGATGTCTGCCCCCTCGGGCCATCGTGGCGAAGCGTCAGGAACTGCTTAGTTACGACTGTGACGGACTGACGCTTGAGCGCCACTGTCCGCCCCTGGCGGTGCTGCCGGAGACCACCGAGCAGGTTGCTGCGGTGTTGCAGTGCTGCCATCAACACGGTGTGCCGTTTGTGGCTCGTGGAAGCGGCACCGGCCTCTCGGGGGGAGCGTTGGTGGATCAGCAGGCGCTTCTGGTGGTGACCAGTCGCATGCGTCGGGTGCTCGACCTTGATCTGGCCAATCAGCGGGTCACGGTGCAGCCCGGGGTCATCAACAGCTGGGTGACGCGCGCCGTTGCAGGAGAAGGGTTCTATTACGCCCCGGATCCCTCCAGCCAGGTGGTGTGCAGCATCGGCGGCAATGTGGCGGAAAATTCGGGCGGGGTCCACTGCCTCAAATACGGCGTGACCAGCAATCACGTTCTGGGGCTTGAGGTGGTCCTGCCCGACGGAACCATCACGCAGTTGGGCAACGGGCTAGCCGAATCCTCCGAATTGGACCTACGTGGTGCGTTCATCGGCAGCGAAGGAACGCTGGGCATCGCGACGGCCATCACCCTTCGCCTGCTTCGGGCTCCGGAGTGCGTGAACGTGCTGTTGGCGGATTTCGCCACGATGGAAGCGGCAGGGGAAGTGGTGCGATCGGTCACCGCGAGCGGTCTGCTGCCGGCCGGGATGGAAATCATGGACAACGTCACCATCAACGCCGTCAATGATTTCTTCGGCTACGACGAGTACCCCCGTGATGCAGCGGCCGTTCTGCTGATTGAGCTTGATGGGCAGGAGGCTGAGGTTCAGGCCTCTTCTGAGCGGGCCGAGGCGCTTTGTCGCGCGGCAGGAGCCCGTGGGCTGCGTCGGGCCCAAGACCCCACGGAATGCGCGGTGCTCTGGAAAGGCCGCAAATCTGCGTTTTCAGCGGTGGGAAAAATCACGCCGACCTATTACGTGCAAGACGGTGTCGTTCCCCGCAGCAGCCTTCCGTCGGTGCTTGCGGCGATTGAACGGCTCAGCCAGGAGCACGGCCTGCCGGTGGCCAATGTCTTCCATGCCGGAGATGGCAACCTTCATCCACTGATCCTGTATTCACTGGACCAGCCCAATGTGGAGCGGAGCGTGAAGGAGCTCGGTGCCGCAATCCTGCGGGTGTGTCTTGATGCCGGTGGCAGCATCAGCGGAGAGCACGGGGTCGGCGCCGACAAGCGCTGCTACCTCGACTGGATGTTCAGCCCCGACGACCTTGAAACGATGGGGCTGTTGCGGTCTGCCTTTGATCCAGACAACCGTGCCAATCCCGGCAAGGTGCTCCCCACGCCGCGCACCTGCGGTGAATCGGCCAAACGGATGGTGACGCTCCCCGCCGGCGTCGAGGTCTACTGAACAGGATCAGAAGAACGGTTCATCCCCGTCGTCGTCGGTTGGAGGCCAGTCCAGGTCGACGCTGACAGGGGCGTGGTCGCTGGGTTGTTGGTTGCCGCGCATGCCTTTGTGGATGACGCAGCTGCGGGCGAGTCCCAGCAGCTCGTCACATAGATAGATGTGGTCGATGCGCCAACCGCGGTCCCGATCCCAGGCACCGCTCCGGTAATCCCACCAGCTCCAGTGACCGGAATCCGGTTCGAACACGCGGAACACGTCCTGAAGCCGTTCACCGAGGGCGTCTCGAAGGGCCTGGCGTTCGGCATTGCTCGCCATGATTCCGCCGGTCTGGCGGTCGGGGTCAGGAAGATCGCGTGCTTCGAGGCCGATGTTGAAGTCGCCGACCATGCAGAGCGGCTCGCCGCGTTGCTCCTGAGCATCGAGATAACGCCTCAGGCAGCCGAGCCAGGCCAATTTGTAGAGGTATTTCTCCGACTTCAGGCTCGATCCATTCGGGACATATAGGTTGAGCACGCGAACGCCATTCAGCAGTGCGCTGATCACGCGCTTCTGTGCGCCGAGCTCGTTCGCTTCCGCATCATCCGGGAGCTCCCCAACAAAGCCGCAGCGCACATCCTCCAAGGGCTCGCGGCTGATCAGGGCGACGCCGTTGTAGGCCTTCTGGCCATGGATGTGCACGTGCCAACCGGCAGAGTTGAAGGCTTCCAGCGGGAACAGGGGGTCATCCACCTTGGTTTCCTGCAGACAGAGCAGATCCAGTTGCTCGCTCTCCAGCCAGCTGAGCACCTGATCCAATCGTGTGCGGACCGAGTTCACGTTCCAGGTGGCGATCTGCACGGCTGATCCAGTGGCGTCAAAGACCCTTAGCATCAGCCAACTTCGGATTCCGCTGATGTCTCGCCGTCTTGCGGCTGTCGCTCAGGCTCTGCTGTCTTCCCTGGTGGTGACGACTGTTCCGATGGGTGCAGGGGCCCAGGTTGAAGCTCCCTTTCAGAACCGCGAGGAACGCGAGATCTACGGCGACACCAATGGCAGCGGCTCAATTCTGGATGCCGCCAACCCCATGGATTTGTTGAACCAGATCCGACGGGCGACGGCCATGGACGACGCCACGCCACCCTCCGACGCCATTGATGCGGCCCTCAAGGCCTATCAGAACCCTTCGGCGACGCCGTAGCGCTGGAGAGTTCTGAGCCGCTGATCCGGGCTGCGCTCAAACCCAGCTGTGCTGCCACAACATCGATCAAGGGATGGAGCCTCCCATTGGCATCCCGCCGTTCCCGGGCCTGCTTGAGCAGGGTTTGAACCGCCTCCGAATTGCCCTGCTCTTGCCGTAATAAAGCCAAGGCCAGCAGGGGCCTTGCATCTGTCTTGTTCTCCGTGGCCAGCTGGCCGTACAACCCCATCGCGGTCTGATCGGATCCGCTTTGTCGCAGCAGATCAGCCAAAAGCAAACCGATCTCCAAACGCTGGCCAGGCTCCAGGCCCTTGAACCGGACCGTGAGCTCTGCTGTCACCTGACGCTGACGTCCCTGCTCTTGGTCCAGGAGCACCAGCAGCTGCAGAACCTGCAGATCATTCGGATGCAGCCGCAGCAGATGTTGGAGGCTGCGTCCGGCGGCCTCGGGCTGGCCATTGCGACGTTGCAGATCGGCTTTGAACAGGCTGAGTTCGCGCGGCGTCGAGCGGCCAGACAGCCACGGTTGCAGCACCACTTCGGCTTCTTGCAGGCGCTCCAGTGTCACCAAGCGTTCCAGCAGCAGGCCCCGTTCTGCTTCGCTGAGTACCTCCTGGGTCTGGAGCTGTTGCATCAGCAGCTCAACCTGCAGATCTTCAGCCTGGCGAGTGCTGCGCGCTCGCGTTTCCGGGGCCATGGATGCCGCGGCGACCCAACCGACCAGTGCAGCCCCCACCATGGACGCCAGCAGCAACAGAATTCGGCGCGGGCTGGGCATCCGATCTCGAATCAGCCACTTCAGTCTGAGGAGATTGCAGTGGGCTGGCTACAGTCTTTGCAAGGGCTTTTGACTCCTCCCGGTTCAGCATCAATGCGCGCCCATCCGATTCCCCCGGTCACAGAGCCGTTGCAGTACCGGGCCATCGGTCTTGTGCGCGGCACTTATGCCCCAACCGACCCCGAGCAACTCACCCGTGGCACCTTGACCGATGCCCAGGGGGTCCCCCTGGAAACTGTCGTGCTCGGTCGTGTGCTCACCCTGATGCGGCGGCATCTGCCCCTGGATCAACCCCACCTCTGGGTCGTGTATCCCAGAAGCCGTGAAAGTGATCATCTGCATCTGCAGATTGCTGGGGTCTGGGAACCCAGCACCCTGGCTCCAGACCAAGCCGATGCCTCCGACACCCTGCCGGAAGGGGACGACTTCTTTTCCGTTCGAGGCGAGTTGATCTTCACCAAGCCTGAAACCGGCGAAATGGTGGTGAAGGTGCGGCAGCAGGCCCGTGCCGACGGCCATCGTCCGCTTCCCTTCAAACTCCAGATCAAGGGAGAGCTTCCCCTCGAAAACCTGCGGCACTTCGTCAGCCTTGACCTGCGCCGCCAGGGCCAGGAACTGCACCTCGAAAATCACGACGTGATTGCTCCGATGCCGACGCGTGGCGGCAAATCCAAGGGAGGTCGTGGCCGTGCCACCTCCCGCGCTCGCAGCTGATGGCCGAGGCGGGGCAGGGCTCCACGGGGTCACTTCGGGCTGGCATTGCCGTTGCCGGCATCACCGCCCTCGGCGCTTTTGGTCCTGCCCTGGGTCTGTCTGCTGCCTGGATCGTTGTGGCGGTTGGGGGTGCCCTGGTCACCCTCAGCGTTGATGCCGCCACCTGGGAAGGCATGGGCGGACACATCCTTGCCGAAGCTTTGCCCGGTGGGCAGGAGCGTCTGCATCGGATTGCAGTGCATGAGGCGGGCCATGTTCTGATCGCGGAAGCGGAGCAACTTCCGGTTCAGCAGGTTCTGGTGGGAACCCTGGCCTGTGTGCGTGCAGGACTGCGCAGCAGCGGCGCCACTGAGTTCGCCGTGCCGGACAGCGTCCGCATGCCGCTTGAGGATCTACGCCGTTGGAGTCGGGTGCTTCAGGCCGGCATCGCCGCTGAGACCGTGGTCTTTGGCAAGGCCCGTGGTGGGGCCGATGACCGCGCTTTGCTGGGACGGCTTTGGGGACTGTCGGGCCATGACGTGGCCACCGCCCAGCGGGAGCAGCGCCGCGCCCGGCGGGAGATTGAGCAGCAGTTGCGTCAGCAGCGGGAGGTGCTTGATCAGCAGGCCGTTGTTCTGTTGGAGGCGGCTCCGCGTCTAGGGCGATGAGCGCGCTTTGGATTGATGCACCAACAGGCTTGGCAGGGGACATGCTCCTGGCCGCACTGTTGGATCTGGGTGTGGACCAGGCCGTGGTGGAGTCGCCTCTGGCGGCCCTCGGTTTGACGGGGCGATATCGCCTCACCCAGAAGGAGGCGCGCAGTGCTGGTCTCCGAGGCATCCGCGTTGATGTGGAGGGTCTTGAGGATCAGCCGCCCCACCGCCATTGGTCGGGGATCCGTGATCAGATCAATGCAGCTGCTCTAGCGCCATCGCTGAAGCAACGGGTGCTCGCCGTGTTCACCCGTCTGGCAGAAGCCGAAGCCACCGTGCATGGAACTCCGGTGGAGGCCGTTCACTTCCATGAGGTTGGAGCCATCGATGCCCTCGTGGATGTGGTGGGTGTCTGTGCGGCGATTGACGACCTCAATCCAGCCAGGATCGTCTGTTCTCCGTTGCCTGCGGGGAGCGGAACGGTGGCAACCGCCCATGGCCTATTGCCCGTGCCCGTGCCCGCCGTGCTTGAACTGGCACGACGTCACCGCATCCCTCTGCTTCAGGGCGGAGATCTGCCCACAGGAGAGTTGGTGACGCCCACGGGCCTCGCCCTGGTGTCGGTTCTGGCGGATCAGTTTGTCGCTCCTGAACGTTTGGTGGCTGACAAGGTTGGTGTTGGCCTCGGCCACCGCCAACTGGATCGCCCCAACCTGGTGCGCCTGGTGCTGCACACCCCAGCCGTTACTGCGGAGGAAGGTCCCCGTTGGGAGTCGTTGGTGGTGCAGGAAGCCTGGATCGATGACGCCACTCCAGAGGAGATTGCGGTGTTGATGAATCGCTTGCGTGATGCGGGAGCGATTGATGTGGCGGTGCAGCCGTTGCTGATGAAAAAGGGCCGCAGTGGCCAGTTGCTGACGGCGCTGGTGCGGGATGGGGATGCCGATCAGCTCCGCAGCCTCTGGCTTAGTGCTGGCAGCAGCATCGGCCTGCGGGAGCGGCGCCAGGGACGCTGGGTGTTGCCGAGGCGGCAGGGTGTGCTCGAAACGCCATGGGGCCCCGTCGCTGCCAAACAGGTGCGTCGCCCCGATGGCCGTTGCACCGTCAAAGCCGAGGCGGATGCCCTTGAGGCTCTCCAGGCCAGCACCGGGTGTTCCTTTGATGAGCTGCGGGCTGCTGTTGCAGTAGCGCCGTTCGTCAGCACGGACGATTGGGCCTGATGGGCAAGGTTCTCCGGCAACCCAAGCTCTGGATCACGCTGGCCAGCCTGATCTTCATCGCTGTGGCTCTGGCCCAGCAGGCGGGCCAACTTCGCCAGCTGAGCTTGGTGGCCAACGGTTGGTGGTGGCTGGTGCTGGGGCTGGGTCTTACCTGGCTCAGCATCCTGATCAATGGTTTGGCCTGGCGCGACCTTCTGATCTGGTTGAGACATCCTCCCCAGGGGGTTGCTGTGGTGCCGCTGTTTGTGCGGAGCAACCTGCTCAAGTACCTGCCGGGAGGGATCTGGCATCTGGTGGAGCGGGTCCGGGTGCTGCGTCCGGCGATTGGCGGCGGCCCTGCCCTGGCCGGGGTGATCCTTGATCCACTCCTGATCGTGGCGGCGTCCGTTCTTGTTGTGATTGCTGGGGGATGGCAGCAGGGCCTTGCCCTGCTGGCTCCATGGCCCGCGCTGTTGATGATGTCCCGCTGGCGCGAGCCCCTTCTGCGTCGACTGGAGCGTTCCAAGGCGGCGCAATTGCAGTCGGTTGGCAGTGGGCCCCTGGAAAGTGAGGGAAGCGGTCGCGGTGGCTATCCCTGGCGGCCCCTCAGCCTTCAGCTGCTGTTTGTGCTTTGCCGCTTTGCCGGGTTCTGGTGCAGCGTGCAGGCCTTCGGCATTCAAAGTCCGGCACCGTTCACCTGGCTTGCGGCCTTTGGCCTGGCCTACGCCGTTGGGCTGGTGGTGCCTGGTGCCCCCGGGGGGCTCGGGGTGTTTGAGGCCACCCTGCTGCTGCGTTTGGGTGCTGCCGTGCCGGAGGCGCAGCTGCTCGCGGTGGTTCTCAGCTACCGACTCCTCTCCACCCTGGCTGATGTTGTTGCCAGCGGGGCCCTGGTGGCCGATCGGATGCTGGGCCAACGTTTGAAACGCCACCGCTGACCCCGTGCTGTTGTGTTGCTGAGTCGTCGACGGATGCTGCAGTTGGTGCTTGGCACCGGTCTTACGGCAGCGGCACTGCCCTTGAACGCCGCCAGGCGGGCTGTTCTCCGGGTTGGGTTGATCAGCGACCTCAACAGCAGCTACGGCTCCACCCGCTACATCCCTGCCGTGGATCAGGGGCTGGATCAGCTCATTGGCCTGCAGCCAGATCTGGTGGTGTGTGCTGGCGACATGGTCGCGGGTCAGCTGCGAGCCCTCACGGGTCAGCAGCTGGATGCCATGTGGCGGGGCTTTGATATGTCGGTTCTGCAGCGGCTTCAGGCGGCGGACATTCCACTGCTGCCAGCGATCGGGAACCATGACGGTTCACCGGGGTTCCCCGCGGATCGTGCCGCTGTGCGTCGGTTCTGGACTCCGATCCGTTCACGGATGGGATTGACGTTTGTGGATGGCTCGCAGTTCCCGTTTCGCTACTCGGTGCTGCAGGACGAGATCTTCTGGCTGGTCTGGGATGCCAGCTCAGCCCGTGTTCCTGAGGATCAGCTGATCTGGGCACAACAGCAGTTGGCCAGCACCGAGGCACAAAAAGCTCGTGCTCGGTTTGTGGTGGGTCATCTCCCCCTGGCTGGGGTTGGTCTGGGCAAGGATCGCCCCGGTGAGGTGTTGGAGCGGGGAGGTGCACTTCAGGCCTTGATGGATGCCGCCGGCGTGCAGGCCTACATCAGTGGTCATCACCACACCTGGTTCTCCAGCCGTCGTGGACAGCTCGATCTGATCCAGCTCGGCGCTTTGGGCAGCGGCCCCCGGCGCCTGTTGCGTGGTGAAGCGCCAGCACAACAGAGCTTCACCTTGTTGGAGATCGATGGGGGCAGGGGCACCCTGCGGGAGACCACCTACGCCGTGTTCACGGGACGGCCGATCTCCTGGTCCACACTCCCGCTCCGTCTCAACACCCGTGCTGGCTTGCTCCAGCGCAACGCATCAGAGCGTTTGCTGCGGGGGTGACGAGCCCTCTCGTCTGGAGGCGTGATCCAGGGTTGGCACCAAGGCCATGGCGGCGACCAGCCCCAGAACGAGAATCATCAGGGCCGGCAACATCGCTTCGGCCAGCCGTTCATCGCCGGCGTACTGGAACACGCGCACCGAGAGCGTGTCGAAGTCAAAAGGCCGCAGGGCGAAGGTGAGGGGAAGCTCTTTCACCGTGTCGACAAACACCAGCAGCAGTCCGACGGTGATCGGTCCGCGCAAGAGGGGGAGATGCACGCGTTGGAGCACGCGCTGCCACGGTGATCCCATCCCCGTCGCCGCCTCATCGAGGCTCGGGCTGATCCGTTCCAGGGCTGCATCCAGGCCTCCTTTTGCCACCGCCAGAAATCGATCGCTGTAGCCCCACAGCAGCAGGAGCAAGGGGGCGACCTGCCAGGGGGCGCCCGTGAGCAAAAGGGCCAGAGCCAGGACGGTGCCGGGGATGGCGTAGCCCGTTCCGGCCAGGAAGGTGAGGCTTTTCAGCCATGGGGCGCTGGACCAGCGTTTGGCGATGGCCAGCACCAGCGCTGCCGTTACCGCCAAAACAGCAGCGACCAGAGCCAGCAAAAGACTGCGGCCGCTCAGACTGATCAGATCGTCGTTCCAGCTGGTTTGGAGCTGATCCAAGTTGCTGGCGGCCCACAGCAGTGGGGTTCCCAGGCTCACGATCGGAGGGATCACGGCGAGCAGTTGCGCCACCCCAGCGCGGAATCCATGCAGGTGCCAAGCGGTTGCATCCCCGCCGGCCACGCCATCGCTCCAGCGCCGACTGCGCCTGCGCAGGCTGCGTTCACACACCACCAAAGTCAACACGATCACCAGCGTGATCAAGGCCAAGCTGATGGCGCCTGCGGGATCGCCGTTGGACTGCCAGGTTTCCAGGATGCCCGCGGAGAGACTTGGGATGCCGAGCAGCTGCACGGCACCCAGCTCATTGACCACTTCCATGCCCATGAGAGCGACGCCGGCTCCGATCGCGGGCAGTGCAATGGGCAAGGCCACACGCCGGAATGCTGACCAGGGACCAACCCCCAGGCTCCGGCATGCCTCCAGCTGACGTTGGCCGCTGACGGAGAAACTTTCCGTGCTCAGCAGGAACACATAGGGGTAGGTCGTCAGGGCCATCACAGCGATGCCCCACCCCATGCCGTGAATGGTCCAGCTGTGGCGACTGCCCAGATCAACGAGGATCGCCGAGAGGAGATAGGCCGGCGTTGCCAGGGGAATCAGCTGGGCGATGCGCAGCCATGCCCGACCGGGAAAACGGCAGTTGCACAGCAGCCAACCGTTCGCAGTGCCAAGCAAGGTGCCCAGCGTTGCTGTTCCGAGCAGCAGCTGGATGGTGCCAACGATCTGGCGCATGCCATCGGGGCCAAGATCGCTGAAGCCGCTGTGCAAAGACGTCAGGGCCTCCCTTACCAGCGTCAACACCGGCCAGATCGCAACCAGGCCAGTGATGGAGGCGATCAGGATCAGGGCCAGCCGGGTTGGGCTTGGAACAACACTCCGGTTGGGCAGCAACTTCACTTCAGCGATGGGCCGGACACCGTTGTCGCGACGTGGTGTTGCGACATTGCCATGGAACGAGTCTGGTGATGAACGATGGGGATCTGATTCAGGGCGTGCAAACCGCACACCGGCTTCGATCATTTGTCACACTCATAAGCTCGGTCGGTTCCCAAGCTTCATCTGATCTGTGGAACAGCTGCTCCCGATGGAGCCAACGGTTGCTTTAAACGGGGTCTGGCACAGCTACGGCGACGCCTCTGACGGCTGGAACCTGAAGGGGGTGGATCTTCAGGTGGCGCCAGGGGAGCTGCTGGGCCTGCTGGGCCCCTCCGGCTGTGGCAAGACCACCCTGCTCCGCTTGATTGCCGGCTTCGAACGCCCCCGGCGCGGCACAGTGCAGCTGGATCAGCGCATGGTGGCTGGAGATGGGATCTGGATGGAACCGGAACGTCGGGGCGTTGGCATGGTGTTCCAGGATTACGCCCTGTTCCCTCACCTGAACGCTTGGCAGAACGCCAGTTTCGGTTTGCCCCGGCGGAATCCCAACCGTGAGCGCGTGGCCTGGTTGTTTGCGTTGCTGGGGCTGAAGGGGCTCGAGCAGCGCTACCCGCACCAGCTCTCCGGTGGCCAGCGGCAGCGGCTGGCTTTGGCACGCGCTCTGGCCCCAGCGCCCAGGGTGGTTCTGCTTGATGAGCCTTTTTCAAGCCTGGATGTGGAGGTGAGGCTCCGCCTGCGCAGTGAGCTCTCCTCCGTACTGGATGCCTGCGGTGCGAGCGGCGTGATCGTCACCCATGACCCCGGAGAAGCTTTGGCGATTTGCGATCGCGTTGCCGTCATGCGGGACGGCGTGCTGCATCAATGTGCATCGCCCCCCGAGATCGTGAGGTCACCGGCGACGCCTTTTGTTGGATCCTTTGTGCTTCAGCGCAATTTGATTCCAGTGCAGGCCCATGGCCAAGGCCAGTTGTCCTGTCTCCTGGGAGACCTGGATGCATCGGCTCCATGGGTCCAGGCGGACCGCGAAGCCTCCGGTGATTGTTGTGTGCTCGTGGATCCGCACGACATCACTGTCGTCGCCGATGCCGAAGGAGAGGCCAGCGTGCTGGGCCGTGAATTTCTGGGGGATGCTTGGGAGTACCGAATCCGTGTCGCGGATGTGCTGGTGCGGGCCCACTGTCCGATCGAAAAGGAGCATCCTCCCCACACCCGTTGTCGCCTCAGCTTCAGGGATGGGGCGAGAGTCACGCTGCTTCCGCTTGATCAGGCGTCGGCATAAAAAATTCCCCGCCGCAGCGGAGGATTGAGGAAAAAGAATTGAAAGCTTCAGCGTTGGTGATGACGCACCGGGATGGGCACAAGCACCGGCTGGCGTAAGCCGCCACCGCCATTGTCATCATCGGAATCAGCCAAAAGCCACAGCAGCAGGCTGGCGAGAACAAATACCGCTCCGAGCAGCAGTGGTTCGACCATTGAGGTTTCTCCCATGGCACGCACAATAAGCACCATTCCCTGGTTCTGCTGAATCAGCTGAAACCTTTTCCTGCATTGGGCGCCACACAGGCCTTGAGTTGCTTCCGCAGTTTGTTGTGGTCGATGTTGCGGCCGATCAGCACCAATTGATTTTTGCGATCACCGGTCCAGTCGGTG